>DASRAV010000048.1:0-38965 GCA_035637995.1 Conexibacter sp.
TGTGCAGCACCCCGGTCACGTTCGGCGGCGGCACGGCGATCGAGTAGTTCTCCTCGGGCGTGCCGCCGGGCTCGGGATGGTGCAGGCCGGAGGCGATCCAGCGCTCGACGATCCGCGGCTCCACCTCCGCAGCGTCGTAGCGTGTCCTGGCCTCCAGCGTGGACATGAAGGGCAAGTGTATTGCCGTTTGCTGTACGCCGGGGTGCGTGTGAGGTGCGCCGGTCGAGGCCTCGCAGACCGTGCTGGCGGTCTGCTCACGTAGCGCGCCTCCGGTTAAGCCTCGCCGGCACACCTCACACGCACCCGGCTGACCATCACGCTCAGAATCCTCCGCCATCTCCGCCTCCGACACTCGCTGGGCCGCCCCACCGACACGTCGCTTCGGGAGAAGCCATCTATATGCGGTGGACACCGCGACTTGGGCTCGGCATCGTTGGCGCATGTACCCGGATCCCTTCGATGAGGAAGCGATCCGCGAGCACCTCGCGCGCTCCCCCGCGGAACGTCTCCGACATTTGGGCGAGCAAGCACGACGACATGCTGCGCTGGGTGAGCCGCCACCGCCACGTAGACGGCGTCGCCTGCATCCGGCGGTCATCGCCGTGCGTCGTCAGCGGACGCCGGAGGAGCGACTGGCCGCAGCAGCAGCCGCCCATCCGAAGATCGCTGCGCTCGTCGCCCGTCTGGAGCACCGACACTGCTGAGCAGCCGCGGTCGTGCGGGGCTTGCCGGCGAGGCTTAACCGGAGGCGCGCTGCGGCAGCAGTCCCACGACACGGTCTGCGAGGCCTCGACCGGCGAGCCCCGCGCGACCCCGGCGTACCGCCAGCGCTCGAACCGACGAGCGCAAACCAGCCGAGACTAGGCCGACTCCTCCTGGAGCTCGTCCTCGTCGGAGATCTCCGGCGCGACGGCCTCGGTGACGAGGGTCGGGGAGAGGCCCTTCTCGATGACCTCCTTCGTCACGACGCACTTCTTCACGTCGCGGCGGGAGGGCAGCTCGAACTGGACCTCGAGCAGGACCTCCTCGATGATCGAGCGCAGGCCGCGGGCGCCGGTCTCGCGCTCGAGCGCCTTGTCGGCGACAGAGGCGAGCGCCTCGTCGGCGAAGACGAGCTCGATCCCGTCGAACTGGAAGAAGCGCTGGAACTGTTTGACGAGCGCGTTGCGCGGCTCGGTCAGGATCGTCATCAGCTCGTCGCGCGAGAGCTGGTGGACCGCCGAGATGACCGGCAGGCGGCCGATGAACTCGGGGATCAGGCCGTACATCACGAGATCCTCCGGCAGGCAGTGCTCGAAGACCTCGCCGCTCTCGTGCTCGACCGCCTCGCTCATCGCGGCGCCGAAGCCGATGCCCTGATGGCCGATGCGACGTTCGATCACCTGGTCGAGGTTCGCGAAGGCGCCGCCGCAGACGAACAGGATGTTCGTCGTGTCGATCGTGAGGAACTCCTGGTGCGGATGCTTGCGCCCGCCCTGCGGCGGGACGGAGGCGGTCGTGCCCTCGAGGATCTTCAGCAGCGCCTGCTGCACGCCCTCGCCGGAGACGTCGCGCGTGATCGACGGGTTGTCGGCCTTGCGCGCGATCTTGTCGACCTCGTCGATGTAGATGATCCCGGTCTCGGCCTTCTTGACGTCGTAGTCGGCCGCCTGGATCAGCTTCAAGAGGATGTTCTCGACGTCCTCGCCGACGTAGCCGGCCTCGGTGAGCGCGGTCGCGTCGGCGATCGCGAACGGCACGTTCAAGATCTTGGCGAGCGTCTGCGCGAGCAGCGTCTTGCCGCAGCCGGTCGGGCCGAGCAGCAGGATGTTCGACTTCTGCAGCTCGATCTCGTCGTCGTCGGACTGCAGCATCTGCACGCGCTTGTAGTGGTTGTAGACCGCCACCGACAGCGTGCGCTTCGCGTCCTCCTGGCCGACGACGTACTCGTTCAGGACGTCATAGATCTGCCGCGGCTTCGGCAGGTTCTCGAGGTCGAACGACGGCGGAGCGGTCAGCTCCTCGTCGATGATCTCGTTGCAGAGGTCGATGCACTCGTCGCAGATGTAGACGCCGGGGCCGGCGATCAGCTTCTTGACCTGGCGCTGGGACTTGCCGCAGAAGCTGCAGAGGAGCTGTTCGTTTGTGTCCGTGGGACGTGCCATGTGCTCTCCCGAGTACGTCGGCAGCCGGGGCCTACGACCTTAGTGCTGCGTGATCACCCGATCGATGATGCCGTAGTCCTTTGCCTCCTCGGAGCTCATGAAGTAGTCGCGCTCCGTATCGCCCTTCACGTCGTCCACCGTCTTTCCAGTGTGATCCGCGATGATCTCATCCAGGCGGCGGCGAATGTCGATGATCTCGCGCGCGTGGATCTCGATGTCCGTCGCCTGACCTTGGAAGGACGAGGAGACCTGGTGGATCAGGATCTTGGCGTTCGGGAGCGCCATGCGCTTGCCCTTCGCGCCGCCGGCGAGCAGGAGCGCGCCCATCGACATCGCGATCCCGACGCAGATCGTCTGCACGTCGGGCTTGATGAACTGCATGGTGTCGTAGATCGCGAGCCCGGCGTAGACGGACCCGCCCGGCGAGTTGATGTAGAGCGAGATGTCCTTCTCCGGATCCTCGGACTCGAGGTGCAGGAGCTGGGCGACGACGAGGTTCGCGATCTGGTCGTCGACGGGCGTGCCGAGGAAGATGATGCGCTCGTTGAGGAGGCGGCTGTAGATGTCGAACGCGCGCTCTCCGCGAGACGTCTGCTCCACGACCATCGGTACCAGGGGGCTCATAGTCCTCGCTTTGTTTCGCTTCCTCGGCTCGAATCCTGCCGGCTGGAGCCGAGTCGTTTCAGCGCCCGTCCGGTGGGGCGAGTCTAGCAACCGCGATGTGGCGGCCCGCAGGGGTCCGCGCGCCCGTCAGTCGCCCGGAGTCCAGAGCTTCTCGCGCGCCTCGGCCAGCTCGGGGGCGATCGGCTTCGCGCGCTCGGTGAGCACGTCGAGCGCCTTGCGCGTCGCGACGTCCTCGCGCAGCATCTCGACCGAGCCGGTCTTGCGGACGCGCTCCAGCAGCTGCTCGGGCGAGACCTTCTCGTGCTCGGCGCTGTGCGCGAGCGCCTCGAGCAGCTCCTCGTCGCTGGGCTCGATCGACTCGGCCTCGACGAACGCGGCGAGCACGGCCTCGCGCTTGAGCGCCTGCTCGGCGTCGGGCTTGGCCTCCTGGAGGATCTCCGCCTCGCTCTTGCCCGAGATCTGCAGGTAGGCCTCCTTGGAGAGCCCGCGGCGCTGCAGCGAGCGCAGCGTCTGCTCCCACAGCTCGACGGCGCGCGCCTCGACGAGCGCGTCGGGCACGGTCACCGTCGCGCGCGCGACGGCGGCGTCGAGCACCGCCTCGCGGAACTCGCCTTCGATCGCCTGCTCCTCCTGCGCGGCGAGGCGCGTGCGGACGTCCTCGCGCAGCTCCGCGAGCGTGTCGAAGCCGGCGGCGTCGGAGGCGAGCTCGTCGTCGAGGGCGGGCAGCAGCTTCTCGCGCACCTCCTTGACGGAGATCGCAAACGCGGCGGGCTTGCCGGCGAGCTGCTCGGCGCCGTAGTCGTCGGGGAACGTCACCTCGATCGTGCGCTCCTCCCCCGCGCTCGCGCCGACGAGCTGCTCCTCGAAGCCGGGGATCAGGTTGCCGCCGCCGAGCTCGACCAGCTGGTCGCTGCCCTCGCCGCCGTCGAACGCGACGCCGTCGATCGTGCCGCGATAGTCGATCACGACGAAGTCGCCCTGCGCCGCGGCGCGCTCGGCCGTCTCGAGCTTGGCGAGCCGCTCGCGCAGGTGCTCGAGCTCGTGGTCGATGCGCGCGTCGTCGACCTGCGCCTCGCGGCGCGGGACCTCGAGCTCGGCCATGTCGCCGAGCTGCGCCGGCGGGCGCACGCCGATCTCGATCGAGAAGGCGAGCGGCGCTCCCTCCGGCGGCAGGTCGCCGAGATCGAGCTTCGGTTCCCCGACGGGGACGACGCCGGCCGCGTCGAGCGCGTCGGAGTACCAGTCGCCGATCGAGCTGCGCACCGCCTCGTCGAGCACGACCTCGCGCCCGACGCGGCGGATGAAGACCTGCGGCGGCACCTTGCCCTTGCGGAAGCCGGGCACCCGCGTCTGGCGTGCGAGCTGCTTGGCGGCCCGCTCGAGGCTCTTCTCGACCTCGGCGGCGTCGACCTCGGCCTCGACGCGCACGCGCGACTCGGGCAGCTCGGTGACGTTCGTCTTCACGGCGGCGGACATGGGGCGGCGAACGATAGCGTGGGGGCATGCCCAGAAGGCTTGCCGCGCGTTTGATCACCGGCCCGCTCGCGTTCCTGATCGCGGGGGTGCTCGACGTCACGGTGGCATGGACGCGCTGGGCGGTGTGGCGGCTGCGCGGCCGGGAGATGCATTAGCTTCCCGCCCAGCCATGAGCATCACCGACGAGCTGCTGCGCAACAACGAGGCCTATGTCGCCAACTTCACGCCGAGCGGACTGACCGCGCGTCCCGCACGGGCGCTGGCGATCGTCGCGTGCATGGACGCGCGCCTGGACCTGTTCCAGGCGCTGGGGCTCGACGTCGGCGACGCGCATCTGATCCGCAACGCCGGCGGCGTGGTGACCGACGACACGATCCGCTCGCTCGCGATCTCGCAGCGGCTGCTCGGGACCGAGGAGGTGATGCTGATCCACCACAGCGACTGCGGGCTGGAGGTCACGACCGACGACGAGTTCCGCAACGCGATCCTCGAGGACACCGGCATCAAGCCGCCGTGGGCGGTCGAGGCGTTCTCCGACGTCGACAGCGACGTCCGGCAGTCGATCGCCCGCGTGGAGGCGAGTCCGTTCCTGCCGCGCACCGACCGCGTGCGGGGCTTCGTCTACGAGGTCGAGTCGGGGCGGCTGCGCGAGGTGACGTAGCGCTGCGGACGCGGGCGACTGGCCAGCTGGCCAGTATCATCGGACGCCCGATGAGCACGACCGCGATCGACCCGACCATCGTCGCCCCGCCGCGGCCGCCGCGCTCGACGCTGCCGCGCGGGCCGCGCGACCCCGGCCTGGTCCAGGCGCTGCGGATGTCGCGCCAGCCGCTGCGCTTCGCGATGGCGATCCACCGCAAGTACGGCGAGCCGTTCACGATGCGCTCGCCCGGCTTCGGCGCCTCGGTCGCGTTCAGCTCGCCGGAGCTGATCCAGCCGATCCTCACCGGCGACCCGAGCGTCTTCCACGCCGGCCTCGCGAACGCGCCGCTGAAGCCGGTGCTCGGGCCGTGGTCGCTGCTGATCCTCGACCGCGCTCCGCACATGCGCCAGCGCAAGCTGCTGCTGCCGCCCTTCCACGGCGAGCGCCTGCGCGCCTACGCCGGCCTGATCGAGGAGCTCGCCCAGCGCGAGGTCGCGAGCTGGCCGGTCGGGCAGGCGTTCGCGCTGCACCGGCGGATGGAGGCGCTGACGCTCGAGGTGATCCTCGACGTCGTCTTCGGCATCACCGACCAGGCGCGCAAGGAGGAGCTGCGCCGGCAGCTGCCGCTGCTCGTCGCCAGCGGGCGCCAGCTGATCTTCTGGGGCACGATGCTGCACCGCGACGTCGGCCCGCTCCGCCCGAAGGCGAACTTCGAGGCGCGCCGCGCCGCCGTCGACGCGCTGATCTACGCCGAGATCGCGGAGCGGCGCGCGCTCGACGACGACGCGCTCTCCGCGCGCGAGGACATCCTCTCGATGCTGCTGCAGGCCACCCATGAGGACGGAACCCCGATGGGCGACGCCGAGCTGCGCGACGAGCTGCTGACGCTCGTGCTCGCCGGCCACGAGACGACGGCGACCGCGCTGTCGTGGGCGGTCGACCTGCTGCACCGCAACCCCGAGGTCCTCGCGCGCGTGCGATCCGGCTCCCACCCGCCCGACGACGAGTACCTCGACGCAGTCTGCAAGGAGGTGCTGCGGATCCGGCCGGTCGTGCCGATCGTCGGGCGCGACGTGACCGAGCCGGTCGAGATCGGCGGCCACCAGATCCCTGCCGGCACCGACCTCGCCGTCGTGATCGCGATCACGCACCACCGCGAGGACGTCTTCCCGGAGCCCTCGCGCTTCCGTCCCGAGCGCTTCCTCACACCCGGCGAGGTGCGTCCCTACAGCTGGGTGCCGTTCGGCGGCGGCGTGCGCCGCTGCATCGGCGCGAGCTTCGCGCAGTTCGAGCTGGCCACGATACTGAAGGTGATCGCGCGCAGCCCGGTGCGGCTCGCGGTGCGCCGACCGGAGCCGATCCGCGCCACCGGCGTCACGCTGGTGCCGGGGCGCGGGGTGCGGCTCGTGCGCGAGGCGGCCTGAGCCGCCTCGCGGCCTATCTGACGAAGTCGCGGACCTGGCCGAACACGGTCGCGTTCGACGTCAGCCCGACGTGGGTGACGCACCCGGCTTCGGTGTTCGTCGCGCCCGTCAGCAGGACGCTTTCGTCCGGGTTGATGAATTCATCGCACGAGGACCACCACGTTCCGTAGTTGACGGTGCCGGGCGTCTCGTCTTCTCTGTTGAGTTCTCTCAGGAACGTCGAGTTCGGCCGCATCTCGACGCACGACGTTTCAGGGCAGAGTTCCGCCGTCGTGGTGCCGTGGTTGGGACCGCCGAGCGAGACCCAGTCGTCGACCTTTTCCGTGCCTCTGAGGTTCTTGAGGTAGTAGCGGGTGTTGAGGCCGCCCATCGAGTGGCTGATGATGTCCACCTTCGCGGCTCTGGTTCTCGTGAGGATTTCCGCGACCTTTCTTTCGACTTCTCTCGCGGTCGTCACATTCGATTGTCTGGTGTTGTATCTCCAGTTGTTGAGCTCTTCGCTGGTCCAGCCTTCTCTTTCGAAGTTTCTGATCATCGTGGACCAGACCGATTCGTTCTCCGACCATCCGTGCACGAACAGGATCGGGTCGTGCGCCGCGGCGGCGCCGCCGGCGATCGGCGTGAGCAAGGCGACCGTCGCGAGCGCGACGACGAGCAGCGTCCTGCGCATGTCTCCCCCCTTGATTGAAATGAGCTGCAGGGCGAAGCTACCCGATCGGTTCCGGCGCATGCGCGCGCAGTACGGTCAACGACCTCGCCGGCAGATCGACGCGGCCGTCGGCGCCGAGCAGCGTGGTGAAGCGGGCAGGCGGGCCGTCGGGACGGGCGAAGCCATGTGGGCCGCGCGGGTGCCAGCGGTACGTCGCGGCGGAGAGCTGGGCGACCGTCGCCGCTCCGGTCAGGGGGCCTCGAGCGGTGCCCAGGCGCAACGCGACCGGGCGCGTGTCCTTGTTCAGCAGCAGCAGCGCGAGGCTGCCGTCGGGACGCCGCAGCGTGTAGGCGGAGACGCTCGGCGCGTCGTTGACGCGCGTGGCGAGCAGCGTGTCCGCCCGATCCCCGGGCGCGGTCCAGTCGTGCGTGAGCATCCGCGCGCCCCAGGCGAGGGCCGTCGGGAAGCGGATGCGGTGCGCGTCGTCGGAGGCGAACAGCGTCAGGTTGCCCCACGCGTCGCAGCGGTGGGTGTCACGCATCAGGGCGTCCGGCTCGGGGCTGTAGAGGTACGTCGCGCTGCCGCCCTCGGACAGGAACGTGCCGACGACGTCGGCGTCCATCAGCGCGCCCGGCAGGTCCACCTCCGCCTGCGCCGCGTAGGCCGACCAGCCGTACTCGGTGATGAACGTCGGCATGTGAGGCGACACGCCCTCGGCGCGCAGGTTCGCGAGCACCGTGCGCAGCAGGCCCGGCGCGCTCGCGAGCTGGGCGCCGACGTCCCCGCAGACGTCGTCGAACGGGTACCACTCGAACGAGAGGAAGTCGTAGTCCGCCAGCGCGCCGTGCCGGCGCAGCTCGGCCAGGAACCGCCGCATCCACGAGCGGTCGCCGTGGCGCTCGGGCCACCACGTCCAGTTGGGCACGGAGCTCTGCAGGCCCGGACCGCCGAGTGGCACGCGCCGGTCGGCGCGGCGCAGCGCACGGGCGAACTGGGCATAGAGGACGCCGTAGTCCTCCGGGGAGGCGAGCTGCCCGTCGGGCTCCTCCCCCAGCTCGACGCCGCGCAACGGCACGCGCAGACGGTGCAGGTAGCGCAGCTCGCCGGCCGCGTCGCGCGGGGTGCCGTAGAGCACGGGCACCGGCACGAGCAGCGGCCGCCCACGCGTGAGGCCGCTCCTCAGCACGCGCCGGAAGCTCGGCTGCTCGGTGTCCGGATCGCGGTCGCGCGCGCGGTGCCAGGGGTCGGTCGAGGAGACGTACGTCGGGCTCTGGCGCGCGTTGCTCGGCGCGTGGGCGAGCAGGTCGTGCAAACGCCCGCCGCGCGCGTCGCGACCGAGGCGCAGCTCGCGCACCGCGAAGCCGAGCCGGTCGCGCACGTCGCGCGAGCCGCGCGGGCCGGTGTGGGAGCTGCGGCTGAGCAGGACCCGCACCCACTCCACGCGCTGCGGCGCGCGCGCGAGCCGCACACGCTGGCGGCCGGGATGCCCGGCGAACGTCGCATGCGGGAACGCCCGCCACAGCACGCGGTCGGTGTTGTACGTCGGATCCCCGTCGACCGCGTACTCGACGCGGAAGCGCCGCGCATACGGCGCGCCCCAGTCGAGCTCGAGCGCGTCGACCGCGCGCGCGGCGCCGAGGTCGATCACGATCCACTGCGGGTGGGAGGCGTGCGCGAAGCGCGGGTCGAGGTACGGGTTGCTCTTCCAGAACGTGTGCGGGTCGCCGTCGTCGAGGCGCGAGTAGCCGTCGTCGTCGGCCTGGTCGAACGTGTCGCCACGGCGCGGCAGGCGGTAGCCGTACGTCGTCTCGAACGGCGCGCCGCGCCGCGTCGAGGAGGTCCAGTAGCCCTGGTGGCGGCGCGCGTCGCTCCAGCGCCCGCGGCGGTTCCAGTGCCACGCCTCGACGGCGAGCTCGGTCCGCAGCCGGTAGGAGATCGGCTCGAGCCCGGTCGAGCGCATCGCGCGGATGTTCGCGCGCGTGTAGAGCTGCCGCGTGGCGCCGTGGTCGTGCCCGTCGAGCCCGGCGCCCAGCGCGCTGCGCGGCGCGAAGGTCGCCAGCGGCTGGTCGAGCTCGACCGTGATGTCGGCCGCGAGCGCGCTGCCGGGGATGCAGAGGGCGCAGAGCGTGAGCGCCGTCAGCGCGGCCGAGCGCCTCGTCATCGGCGACATCTTCGCGCAGACGGAGATGGCGTGCCGGTGACGTGTCGGCGGGAGTACGGTGGGAGCACGCGAGTCCCCGATCGAAGGAGGACGTGATGTCGACCGCGACAAGCTGCGTGGTCAAGCGCTTCGACCGCCCCGACGAGACGCGTCCGTTCGCGTCGCACGGCAAGTCGGAGCTTCTGGATCTCGGCGGACACGTCGTGGGGCGCGGCGAGTTCGAGCCCGGATGGCGCTGGTCGAACGACGTCAAGCCGATCGCCGGCACGGACGTCTGCCAGGTGTTCCACCTCGGCTACTGCGTGTCGGGCCGGATGCGCGTGCACATGTACGACGGGCCCGCGAGCGACATCGGACCCGGCGACGCGTTCATGATCCCGCCCGGCCACGACGCCGAGGTGATCGGCGACGAGCCCTGCGTGCTCCTGGAGTTCGGCCAGGCCGCCGAGTACGCGAAGCGCTGACGGACGGCGCCCGCGACCTCGTCGCCGCGGGCGCTGCGCCCTGCCTCCGCCTACGGTCCGCTCAGCCCCGCGTCCGCCACCGGCGTCGCGAGGCCGGCGGTGAGCGCACCGGCGACGGGCGCGATCGTCGCCGTGATGAGCGGCGGCGGGAGGACCGGCGCCGGCGGAGGCGTCGGCGCCGGCCAGGCGAGCGTCGCGGTGTGCGTGCTTCTGCCTCTCGCAGCGTTCACCCAACCCGATCTCGTGCCGCCGTAGAGCGTCCCGGCCTCGGTGCCGGCCAGCGGGATCGTCGCCGCTGCCGCCCCGGCGTTCGTGATCGTCACTCTCGCGCCTTCGACGTAGCCGCTCACGCCTCTGGTGTTCGTGCTCGTGCTCGCGGTCGCCCAAGCTTCCTGGCGTGCGAGCAGTTCGCTGATCTGCGTCGGCGTCAGCTGCACGATCGGCTCGGTCGTGTTGAAGTACGCCTTGTACTCGGCGATCAACGCATCCAAGACCGGGTAGAAGACGGCGCCATCCGCCTGGCCGGACTCGGCCAGGTTGGTCTGGTGGAAGTAGTGCGGCCGCGGGTCGTTGCCCATCATGTGGCCGAAGATCCGCTGCGACTCCGCCGCCACGACGTCTTCCCAGCTCGCCGGGCTCGATCTGCACGTCGTCGTCGACGTGTTCACGCACACCCCGCCCAGCTCGGGCGGCAGGTACAGGTGGTTGTACTCGTCGAGTAACTGCGCTTGCGTCGCGACGTTGTAGTAGACGTTCGTCGGGTAGCGCGGGATCACGCGTATCGGAGTCTCGACGAACGACGTGCCCGCCGGGTAGGTCGGACCGGTCGTGCTCGTCGGCGTGACCGGGTAGGGCTTGGACGCGTCGCCGCCCGTGTTTCTGATGCCGACGGATCTGAGCGCACCCGCGAAGTTCGGGTTCTGTCCGTAGGGATTGAGCGTCGCGCCGTTGACGCTCGGCGGCGAGCCGGGGCTGCCGGCGATGCCCGTGTCTCTGAATCTGATCGTTGCCGGGCCCGAGAGTCTGAACGCGGTTTCGGGCTGCGGGAGGGTGCCGACCAGCGCCCACGCGCCGGCGGGCGAGGTGCGGCGGTAGACCTTGTACGTGGTCGCGTGGCAGATCGCCTGCCACGCGATCCGGACGGCGCCGGTGGCGGCTCTTCTCGCTTCGATCGTGACCGTCGCGGTGGAGGCGTTCGTCTCGCCGTTCGTGGAGGTCGCGCTGACGGCGTAGTCGTAGGTGCCGCCCGGGAGCGTCCCGCCTCTGTTGAGCCCTTCGGCTTCTTCGAGCCCGGGCGGGTCGATCGTGCCCGGGCTGCCGGGGATCAGGTTCGCGAGCCCCGAGTGCTCGCCGGTGACGAGCTCCCCCGGGTTGACGGCGAAGCCCATCGCTCTCGCCCAGTTCGTGTTTTCTTCGATCTCTTCGACGATGAAGCCTCTCGTCGAGCAGTCGAGGTTCGGGTGGTCGTAGGTGTGGTTGACCCAGCCGAACGTCGCCTTGTTGGCTTGGAAGGCGGTGAGCAGCGGGTCGCTGCCGCCGTTCTGTTCGGCGTAGGCGACGCTGCCCCCGCCGTTGTAGAGGTTGTCGATCCGCAGCCCGGTCGTTCTCGACCATTCGACCGCACGCGTCACGTCGGCGGCGGTCATCCGCACGGCGTCTGCCGGGTTGAAGTCGGTGACGTGGTCGACCGGGTCCCAGATGTCGTCCGGCAGGAATATGTCGTCGACCTGCAGCTCGAGGTAGTTGCGCTGATCGCCGAGGTAGGTGCCGCGCGTGACCCATGCGAGCTGACCGTGGCGCAGCAGCTCGCTGTGGAGCTGGAACGCGTTGGAGTCGAACGTCTGCACCATCTCCTCGCGCCCTTCCGGGTGTGCGAAGACGCCGACGAGCGCGGCGCCGTTCGGGTCCGTCAGGAGCGTCGTGAAGCTCGCCGGGTCGAGCGGCGTCGCCTCATACCCGTAGGTGCCGGCGCCGACCGTGACGGAGCCGTTGAGGTAGGGGAAGACGGTCTGGCCTGCAGCGGTCAGCGTCGCGTTCACGCCGTCGAGCGGACCGGAGGTCGTCGGATAGTTGAGGCCGAATTCCGGCGTCGGGAACGTGTACGCCGTCAGCTGGCGCACGTGGAAGGTCTGCTCGTAGGTCGAGAGGGCGGCCCACTCTTCGGGCGCGAGCGCCGAGGCGCAGCCGTTTTCGTCGCAGCGCGGCAGGTTGCCGACGGCGACGACGACCGCCTCGTATCTCGCCTCTTCGACCCCGGCCGCGGGCGTGCTCGCGAGCGTCGCGGCGGTGATCGGCGCGTGGCCGGGCGTCGCGAGCAGCTGGTCGAACGGCACGCCCTCGCGCTTGAGCTGCGCCTGCCACGCCTGGAAGGAGGGTTCGGCGCCCGTCACGCCGAGCAGCAGCACCTTCAGATCGATCCGCTGCGCTGCTGTCGCGGCGGGTGTCCCGACCACCGACGACAGCGCGCAGCAGATGGACAAGACGATCGTGAACGTGCCGAGCTTCGCTCTCATGCGGCTGCACTCCCCCAGGCTTGACGTGAAGATCGCGACAGTCTCCTCATTCATGTCTGTGCAACCAATGAGCCACCTGCCCCATCCAACGTTCAATTAGGTGAACGGCGTCCGTTAATCCCTGCGTGTCGTCTGTTAAGGTCTGCGACGTGCGGCGACGCCTTCCACTCGCATTTGGAGTTCTCGTCGCGTTGGCGGTACCGGCGGCGCTCGCGCACGCGCCCGGCGCTCGCACGATCGCCCGCCCCCCGGCGCACGCCTCCTGGCAGTGGCAGCTCGACGGGCGCCTGGCGCTCGGCGTTCGCGCGCGGCTCTACGACGTCGACGGCTTCGACACCAGCAGCGCCGCGGTGGCACGGCTGCACCGCGCCGGGCGCTACGTCGTCTGCTATGTCGACGTCGGCACGTGGGAGAACTGGCGCCCGGACCGCGCGCGCTTCCCGGCGCGCGTGCTCGGGGCCTCCAACGGCTGGCCCGGCGAGCGCTGGCTCGACGTGCGCCAGATCGCGCTGCTCGCCCCGCTCCTGCGCGCGCGCATCGCGCGCTGCCGCGCGAAGGGCTTCGACGCCGTGGAGCCCGACAACGTCGACGGCTACGCGAACCGCAGCGGCTTCCCGCTGACCGCGCGCGACCAGCTGCGCTTCAACCGCTGGGTCGCGGATGCCGCACACGCCGCGGGGCTCGCGGTGGCGCTGAAGAACGACCTCGAGCAGGCGCGCGCACTCGCGCCGAGCTTCGACTTCGCGGTGCTCGAGCAGTGCTTCCAGTACCGCGAGTGCGGGCAGGCACGCCCGTTCCTGCGCGTGGGCAAGGGCGTCTACGACACCGAGTACACGCTCGACCGCTCCGCCTTCTGTGCGGCCGCGCGACGGCTCGGGATCAACGCGATGCGCAAACGGCTCGGGCTCGGCGCGTGGCGCCGGCCGTGCTGAGCGGCGGTCTCACTTGATCCAGAGCGCCGTCGCGAGCACACGGCTGGAAGAGCGCAGCCGCAGCAGCAACGGGACGAGCGCGAGCAGCGTCCCGAGCGTGCCGCCGACGATCAGCCCCATGCCCGGCACCGAGGTGACGAACCAGCGCTGCACCGCCAGCTCCGCGGCCAGGCCGGCCGCCGCGCTGAAGCACGCCCAGCGCAGGTAGCCGAGCGACTCGTGCAGGCTGACGAACAGGCATACGAGCGCCGCGCAGCCGAACGCGACGAAGAGGCTGCCGTGATCGGTGCCGCGCGTCCACGTCGCCGCACCCAGCACGAGCCCCGACAGGACGACGGTGACGCCGAGGAGCCGTGCGAGCGCTCCGACCACGATCCGGCCCGCCGGCCCGCGTCCCAGCCGCCCGCTCGAATGGCCGATCGCGATGCCGCGCAGCTCGCGCGGGATCGCCTCGTGGAACTGCCACAGGTGGTAGCCGCCCCAGAAGCTGCCGGCGACCGACGGCACGAGCGCAAGCGCCGGGAAGGCGCCGTGCACGCCCCAGCCGAGGCTCGTGTCGCCGACGAGCACGCCGCCGAGCAGCGCGCCGATCGTGCCCGCGGCCAGCGCCCGCCCGACCCGACCCGGCGACTCGTTCGAGGCCGCCCCGCCGGTCGCGATCGCGATCAGCACGCCGAGCAGCGTCACGCCGGCGAGCAGCACGAGCGAGTCGCGCGCCGGGGCGCCGAGCTCCAGCGCGACCGCCTCGCCGAGCACGAGCGCGCCGTAGAGCAGCCCCCAGCCGCGGCGCGCGAGCACGGTCCCCCCGACCCACACCGCGACGAAGATCCCGGCGAGCGGCCCGAACGGCGGCAGCAGCGCGAGCGTCCCGCCGAGCAGCCCGAGCCCCAGCACCAGCGGGACCTGGTCCTCGACGATCAGCCGCATCCCCCCCGTGCGGCTCAGGTAGCGGCTGCGGACCATCCACTGCAGGCAGAGCGTCAGCGGCAGCGCGATCTGCAGCGCGCGCTCCAGCACGGCCGGCCCGAGCGCCGCGCTGAGCGGTCCAGCCCAGGCGGCAACCGCGAGGATCGCGACGAGCAGCGCGACGCCCTCGGCGACGACGCTCTCGCGCCCGCCCGCCTCCAGCGCCGGGCGCCGGGCACCGGGCGGGTCCGGCTGCGCCTCCGGCGCGAGCACGTCGCCGCCGACGCCGAAGGCGACGAGCGTCGGGACGCCGCCCCACGCCTCGAGCACGACCACCGCCTCGAGCAGGTCCTGTGGCGGTCGTCCGAGCCGGGCGTGCACGATCCCGCCGGCTTCGGGCGCCGCGAGCTCGTCCTCCCTCATGCCGCGACGGCCGCCTGCGCGGTCAGCTCGCTCAGCAGCTCGCGGTAGCGCGTGAGGCAGCGCTGCTGCGTGTAGCGCTCGTGCACGCGCGCGAACGCGCGGCGCCCGAGGCGCTCGGCGAAGACCGGGTTGTTCAGCAGCGTCGTGATGCCGGTCGCCAGCCCGCCGACGTCGCCGGAGGGCACCACGATGCCGCAGCCTCTCAGGACGTCCGGGACCCCGCCGACGCCGGTCGCGACGACCGGCCGCGCCTCCGCCATCGCCTCGAGGATCGCCATCGGCAGTCCCTCGGAGATGCTCGTCATCAACACGACGTCGGCGCTGCGCATGACCTCCGTCGGCGTCGGCGTGCTGCCCATGAACTCGAAGCCGTCGCCGAGCGCCAGCCGCCGACGCAGCTCCTCGCAGGCGCGCGCGTAGTGCTCCTGCCCTCTCGTCGGCGGGCCCCAGTACTCGAAGCGCGCCTGCGGGATCCGCCGCGTCACCTCGGCTGCGACGTGCAGCATCGTCTGCACGTCCTTGAGCGGGTCGATGCGCCCGATCGAGACGACGCGCAGCGCGCGCGGCGGCGGCGAGAAGCTCGTCGGCGGTTCGATGCCGTTGTGGATCACGCGGATCGCGGCCGGATCGACCCCGAGGCGGATCTCCCAGCGCTCGTTGGCCTCCGTCACCGGCGAGATCATGTCGGCGCTCGCGTAGGTCGCCATCGTCAGCCCGCGCGCGAGCCGGCTCGCGACGAAGCGGTCGCCGGCGGGCGCGTTGCTGCGCGCGGCCGCGAGGTAGGCCTCGCGCACGTAGACGCCGTGCTCGGTGAGCAGCAGCGGCGTGCCGTGCAGGCGCCGGTGCACGAGCGCGGGGATCGCCGCCCAGCCGGCGGCCGTGACGTGCAGGACGTCGCAGCGGGGCGTCTCGGCGCCCGCCACGCGCGCCACCCAGTAGAGCTGCTGGTAGAGGCTGGCGGCGTCGACGGCGTCGAGCGCCGGGACGGGCCCGGCCTCGGGATGGCGCTCCTCGAGCACCTCGCGCAGCGCCGCGACGAAGCGCAGCCATGCGTCGATCGAGCGAAACGTGGGCCGCACCGCGGTCGGGTTGCGGCGGCACCACACGAGCGTCTCCAGCAGCGCCTCCTGATCGGCGCTCCAGCCGATCAGCGCCCGCACCAGCTCGGCGGGCAGCTCAGGCCGCCCGCCGCGCAGCAGGCCGCGCACGCGGTGGCGCCGCGGCAGGTGCTCGGTCCAGACGTCGACGCGCCCGGCCATGGCCGCGTGGGGCGGCAGCTCGAACAGCTGCCGCGGCCGGCGGCCGCCCGCGTGGATGGGAAGGATCCGCCACGTGAACTCGGGCAGGCCGCCGACCACGAGATGACACCAAGAGCTCACGCCGCCGACGGCGTAGGGATAGGTGGCCTCGGTCGTCAGAAGAATGCAGGGAGGTCTCCGCTCGTGCTTGCGCCGCATCGGGGCCGCTCACGCGACGCTTTCGAATTCGTCGCTGCGCAGCGGGCTCACGGGCGCTCCGCGCCCGCCCTCGGGCAGGATCGCGTCGAGGCGCCGGCGCGTCTCGCGCATGCCCTCCTCGATCTCGCGGCAGGCGTCGACGAGCCCGTCGCGCAGCATCAGGCAGTCGGTCAGGAGCTCCCACGGCTCGTCGGAGTCGGCGCTCTGCGCCGCCTCGTCTCCCAACGGCAGCAGCTCCCGTACCCGCTCGTTCACGGGCCGCTCGCGCGGGCGCTCCTGCTGGACCTTCAGTCGTGCGTTCTCCTCGCGCAGGAGCGCCAGCTCGCTCATCAGCTCCTCAAGCTGACGCGACTGCCCGGACGGCGACGATGACGAGCCCCCCGCGGCGCGGAACCACCGCAGCCAGCGCGGGCCGGCCATTCGATCGATCGTGCTGGTCCCCATCTCGCCCCGTCCCCCGACGCGCCTTCGTTGCTGAATTGAGTCCCGATGAAGTTGCGATTGCGTTAAAGATGTTTGTGCTTCGTCCGATGCGGGCATGACGGAGCTGTCCGGCGCGATCAGTGTTGCGAGCGACGGCGCGATTCCCAATGGGTCGTGTGCCCCATCTCGCGTTCAATTCACTGAACGCAACCCCCGATCTTCGGGCATTTTGCGGAGCGCGAGCGCGAGTAGCGCGTCGCGCACTTGCGTCCGCTGGTATGTTGCGGACCTATTTTCAGGCTGCCGGATAACCATCCGAATGGTTGGTTAGGCAGGAAATGCAGGTCTTCGACGTCACGGACAACCGGGGGAAGGCGTTGACCGAAGATGAAGAGGTCCGAGCGGCGCACGGGCGCGCGCTCGTCCTCATAGACGACCGACGCAGCAGCGTCGGGGTGCTCCGATGATGGTCGGACCGCGCGCGGTGCTCGCCGACGGGCATGCGCTCACGCGCCTGGGCATGCGCCGTGCGCTCGAGCGCGTCGGCGTGGCGGTGGTGGGCGAGGCGACCGACGCCGACGGCGCGATCGCCGCCGTGCGGCGCGAGCGGCCCGACATCTGCCTGCTCGACGTGCAGATCGCCGGCGGCGGCGTCGTCGCCGCGACCGCGATCGCCGCCACCGCGCCCTCGACGCGGATCGTGGTGCTGTGCGCGACCGGCACCGAGGAGGAGGTGATCGGGGCGCTGCGCGCCGGCGCGAGCGGCTGCCTCGTCAAGGACGTCCATCCGGCGGCGCTCGGCCGCGCGGTGCGCGCGACGCTGGACGGCGAGGCGTCGCTGCCGCGGGCCGTCACCGCGCGCGTGCTCGAGGAGCTGCGCAGCCGCTGGGGCGAGCGGCGGGCGCGCACGGCCTCGGGCGAATGGGTCACGCTGTCCGGGCGCGAGTCGGAGGTGCTCGAGCTGCTGCAGCACCGCCTCACGACGCGCCAGATCGCCGATCGCCTCGGCATCTCCACGGTGACGGTGCGACGGCACGTCTCCGAAACGGTCAGACGCCTCGGCGTCTCCGACCGCGACGCGGCGCTGCAGCTGACGGGCGTGCGTCGCGCCACCGACCGCGACCCGTCGCTGCGGTCCTAGCGAGGCACCGATGCCCACCACCGCGAACGACGTCCACGAGCCGATCACCGTCGTGCTGGTCGACGACCATCCGCTGTTCCACGCAGGGCTGCGCCAGCTGCTCGAGGCCGACGGCATCGAGATCGTCGGCGAGGCGTCGAGCGCCGAGGGCGGCGTCGGGCTCGTCGAGCGCCATGCGCCGGACGTCGCGATCGTCGACCCGGCCATGCCGGGCGCGTTCCGGATCGACGCGATCCGCCGGATGGCGGCGAGCGGACGGCGCACGCACGTGCTGGCGCTGGCGAGCCCGGCGCCGGAGGACGACGTCGTCGCCGTCGTGCTGGAAGGCGGCTCCTGCTACCTGCTCAAGGAAGCGCCGCCTGAGACGATCCTCGCCGGCGTGCGTGCCGCCGCGCAGGGCGACGCGATGATATCCCCGCAGATCGCGGGCGCGCTCGTGCACCGCCTGCGCGCGAACGGGCTGCCAGAGGGGCCGGAACCGGGCGCCGTGCTCTCCGAGCGCGAGAAGCAGGTCCTGCGCCTCGTCGTCGACGGCAAGGAGAACGACGAGATCGCCCGCGAGCTGTTCATCAGCCGCCACACCGTCAAGAACCACATCTCGAGCATCCTGCTCAAGCTGCGCGTCTCCAACCGCATCCAGGCGGCGGTGTGCGCGGTGCGTGCGGCGATCGTGTGAGGCGAGCGCGGCCGGTCAGCGGGACGGCTGCGGAGCGCGCCGCTGCAGACGGGCGTCGAGCCGCAGCGCCGCAGCCGCCAACGCAAGGACGAGCGCGCCGATCGCCGCGCTGTTCAGCAGGACGACCGGATAGCCGTGCCGGTCGACGTCGACGAAGGGATACGGGTAGAAGTCCACGATCGGCCCGCGGATCAGCGTGAGGGCGAGCCAGCATGCGGGGAACGCAAGCGTGAGCGGCACCAGGTGCGGCGCGCGCAGCCCACGCGGGCCAAACATGTACCACCCTGCGACGGCCGCGACCGGCACGATGCCGTGCACGATCACGTCGGCGACAAGGCGCCAGCCGTGCACCGACGAGAAGTCTGCGAGCACGGTGTAGTACACGAGGCCCGTGACCACGATCGCGACGAGGCCCGTCATCCGCAGCCATGCGAACGCAGCCGAGGAGCGCTCGAGGCGGATCGCCAGCAGCAGGCAGCTGACGCACACCAGCACGTTCGACTGGATCGTGAAGTAGCAGAGGACATTGAACACCCGGCCGGCGGCGGTCGGGAAGCGTCCGTGCTCGGCGGACGCCGCGAGCGCGATCTGGATCGTCAGCCCAATCAGCGCCGCGAGCGCGGTCGCGGCGAAGCAGGCGCGCGCCGCACGCGGCGCTGAAAGAGACGCAGGCATCGGCAGAGCTTCGTGGCGTCAGAGCCCCGCCAACGGCGGGCTTCCATCAGGGTGAGCGAGGGGACTCGAACCCCCGACCGCCTGGACCACAACCAGGAGCTCTACCAGCTGAGCTACGCCCACCACGGGTCTTGAGGGACTCTACCAACGGGGGTTCGGGCCTGTCTTGCGGAGCCTGGAAGTGCCGGTGGGGTGGGCGATTGCGCTTGGCGCTCGAGGTCGCTCCGCGGGGTGCGGAGAGCGACCGTTGCGGCCTCGCCGAGACCGGTCAGGGCGTCATGGTTTAGGGAAGCGAGCGTCGCGGCGCCGCTCCTTTCCCTAAACGGGCGTCTTTTCCCCAAATCGGAGGGCCTGGCGGAGCGTCGATGTGCCAGTCGCTGCGGGGCATCATGGGCGCGGCGCGCGGGCGTTCAAGGTTGCAGAACTCCTGGGAACGCCCCAGGCTCGCCCCCTGGAGCAACCTGACTGCGGCATCGGCTGCAGTTTGATGCTCTGATTACTGGATGCTCGCGCTGTCAGAACACCACTTCAAGATCCAGAATCGGGACGAGGCGGTCGAGAGTCCCGATCCCGCTACGCATGGCGACGCCATCCGCTCCTGGCTGACTGCCTTGGGAGGAGCGGAGCATTTGTCGCTGCTAGTCGGTAGCGGATTGGGCATTGCAATGTCCAACATGCTCGGGATTCCCCCCTTTGGCATGGAGCGGATCACCTTCGCCGTCCCAGATGCGGCACTCGTAGACGCGCACGCTGATCGGTCAGCGACAGCAATGCGGCGAGGCGAGGCCAATGTCGAAGATCAGTTGCGCAGCGCGCTACAACTCCTTGCAGGCCTCGAAGTCGTCGAACCTGCCGCAGAGCGTACGGAGGCTTGGAAAGAGGCGCTGAACGCTGCCCTCGCCGATTTCGCGCAATCAGGTCTTGATGCCGAGCGCAAGATGCGGAAGGCCATCTCAAGCCAGGGCGGAGCAGGACACGACGCGGTACGCGTTCTCGTGAGCTTCCTGCTGGCGTTCGCGAGCCGGCCACCTTCGCGCGAGCGCCTCACAATCTTCACGACCAACTACGACCGCCTGCTCGAGTACGGGTGTGATTTGGGCGGCCTCCGAGTACTGGATCGCTTCGTTGGCAGCATCGAGCCGGTCTTCCGAGCCTCACGGCTGGAAACGGATCTGCACTACAGCCCTCCCGGCATTCGTGGCGAACCTCGATACCTTGAGGGCGTAGTCCGCCTTTCCAAGCTGCACGGCTCGCTTGACTGGCGCTTTGAGGACGGTGCTCTCCGACGCATTCCCCTTACCTTTGGAGGAACCGATCCTCACCTGAGAAACGACGCACTTCAGCGTCTCATGATCTATCCCAGCGCTGCAAAGGACGTTGAGACGGCGCTCTTCCCATACGCTGAGCTTTTCCGGGATCTTTCAGCTTCCCTGTGTCGCCCGAATAGCGTTGTTGTAACTTTCGGTTACGGGTTTGGCGATGATCACATCAATCGCGTTATTCGCGACATGCTCACGCTGCGCTCAACGCACCTTCTTGTTATCTCATTCAGTGATCCCGGCGACCGCATCGCCAGCTTTCTGACAACTGTTGCCTCCGAGCAGTACAGCCTTCTCTTTGGCCCCCATTTCGGCGACCTTGCGACGCTTGTCGACCGTTACCTGCCACAGCCCGGAGCTGAGCAACTCATCCTCCGGCACGCTAGTCGTAGCCAAGCCCTCAGGGAAGACGCCGCCCCAAGCGACGATGGCAAACCGGGAACTGACGACCCCACAGGCGACACCGTGAACGGTCCATAGCCATGACCGTGCCCGACCCGCTCAGCACCCCAACAGAACGACAGGCTGCACTCACAGTCGGCACGGTCGACTCGGTGGCTCCCGATGAGATCTTGGCTCGTCTTGAGCTTGATGCTCCGCAAACGACTGCGCTCAATACGGGAAGTCCCACCGCATTCCCTCGCCTCAACGGCTTTGTGGTGATACCTAATGAGACCGGCGCACTTGTCGGCATCGTGACCTGGCTGGGAGTCGAAGCCTCCAGCTATCCGAAACGTCCCGGACTCAAGGACTTTGGCCTCGTCGATCTTCCCTTTCCACTGCGCAAGATGCGGATGGTTCCAGTCGGAACGCTCGAACGCACAACCGATCATCAGCGCTCGACGTTTCGGCTTCGTCGCGGTGTCGTCACCTATCCGTCCGTAGGCGACCCCGTCGCACTTCCGTCTGCGGACCAGCTCGAAGCCCTAACACGTGGCCGCCCAGAAGATCGACGCGTTCACATCGGGCGGATGCTGCTTGGCAACGAGGCCGACGTCCGTGTCGACCCTGACAAGCTGTTCGGTCGCCACTTGGCCGTCCTTGGTAACACAGGCTCCGGTAAGTCGTGCTCAGTGGCTGGTCTCATTCGCTGGTCACTTGAAGGGGCGACCCAAGATCGCGAAGCAGCCGACACCACGGACTCGCCGAACAGTCGCTTCATCGTCCTTGATCCCAACGGCGAGTACCGAACCGCGCTGGAAGACCTTCCGGGGTTTCGACTGTTTCAGGTCCCACCCGTTGAAACCGAGAACGCAGCCGCTTTTCGAGTTCCAGCATGGCTGTTCAACAGCCAAGAGTGGGCAAGCATCACCGTCGCATCAGCCCGAACGCAGCGCCCGGTACTCACGCAAGCGCTGCGCGAACTCCGAGCCGACCTCGACGACAACATACCGCCGGATGAGGCGTTTGCTGCGGATATACATAAATACCGTGCCGCTGTCGCAAGTGCGCGGCACATGGGTCCAGAGCATTGGGCACATGACTACGGAGGACGGATGAGCACCGGCGGCCTGCTCAAGAGCCTGCGCGCTGAGATCGAGTCGCAGCTGGACGATGACAAGCCTTGGGCGCCCGAGGCGCACGACCTGGTAGACGACCTCAATGGCCTTGAGAAGGATCTCCTCAACGGCCGAAACTGGGACTCCTTCACGGCCACCCAGTTGCGCGACGTGCACCGTAAGCTCGATGCCCTCGTGCTCAAACTCCCCTCCTCGCATGTCAATCGCGTCGGAAACGAAGATGCGCCCGTTCGGTTTGATGCTGGCCTTCTCGCCGATCGGGTCGACCTGGTTGTTTCATCTGGCGTGTTCGAAGACGCGCGTAAATACATCAGCGGTCTAAGGATGCGGATTCGCTCGGTGCTCGGCGACGAGCGAAGTCAACCCATTCTGCTGCCGGACGCTGAGCCGTCCCTCGAGCAGTGGCTTACGGACTTCCTCGGCGATGGAAAGGGATCATCGACAGCGGTGATCGACCTGTCCCTCGTGCCCAGCGACGTTGTAGAGGTTGTGGTCGCCGTTCTTTCGCGGATGCTCTTCGAAGCTCTGCAACGTCATCGACGACTTCACAAAGAATCATTGCCTACGACTCTCGTGCTCGAAGAGGCCCACACGTTCGTGCAAGCACACCCCGAGCATGGTGATGAGTACACGACTCCTGGGGAGATGTGCGTTCGTAGCTTCGAACGGATCGCGCGCGAGGGCCGCAAGTTCGGTCTGGGTCTCGTCCTTTCAAGCCAACGACCCTCCGAACTCTCACCAACGATCTTGGCCCAGTGCAACACTTTTCTCCTCCACCGGCTTGTCAACGACCGTGACCAAGCTCTAGTAGGCAAGCTGGTTCCCGACAATCTTTCGGGTCTTCTCTCAGATCTACCATCGCTCCCGTCACGGCATGCGTTGCTGCTCGGCTGGGCAGCACCCCTTCCGACGATGCTCGAAGTCAAGGAACTCGCAAAAAATCATCGCCCGCAGAGCGCCGATCCAGATTTCTGGGCTGTCTGGACCGGCAAGCGCAGCGCGAAAGTCGACTGGGCGAAAATTTCCAAGAAGTGGACAGGTACCGCCTGAGCCGGTGAGCGACTACGGCACCAGCACGAAGCCGTCCACATGCCGCGGCTTGACCGTCCCGAAGTGCCGGTGGTCGAGCGTGGCGATCGTGTCGACGCCGTGGCGCTCGGCGAGCGCGATGACGGAGGCGTCGACGACGCCGAGGGGTAGGTCGAGGTACTGCTCGGTCAATTCCTCGATGCGAGTCCAGTCGCGCTCGATCACGGGCTCGACGACGAGCTCGCCGGCGCGGATCGCGCGCGCGAAGGCGAGTTCGGCGTGGGGGCCGATGCGGTCCGCAAGCAGGTAGGCGACTTCCGTGACGACGAGCGCGGGGACGACGAGCGGACCGGGGCTGTTCGAGAGCAGCTCGACGCAGCGTCTGTGGTGCTTGTCGCGGGTGGCGGCGGCCGCGTAGAGCGGGCCGGCGTCGACGATCAGCACTACGCAGCCGAGTCGTCGTGGCGGCGGGCCATCGCGTCCCTGACGATCTCGTCGACGCGCTCGGATGCGTCGGCCGGGCCGCCCTCGCCGATCGCGAAGAAGCTCAGGCCCCCCTCCGGTCGAGCGGGCGGCACGTGCTCGTCGATCGCCTCGCGAGCGATGTCGGCGATCGAGAGGCTGCGCCGCTTGGCCTCGAGGCGCAGGCGGACATCGAGTTCGTCGGGGAGCATGATCGTGGTTCGCTTCACGCATACAGCATATCTAGATGGAGGCCGTCCGCCAAGGGGGTCGGCGGAGCGGCGGGCGTCGCCAGCCACTCCGCCCGTCCGAGGCACGTCAGGCCAACCGCAGCTGCGCCTGCCCCTCCCCAGACCGCTCGAACGGCGACTCCGGCACCGCACCCGTCATCAGCTCGTCGAACGCCCGGCCGAAGCTGCGGCGGTCGCGCTTGCGCAGCACGCGGGCGTAGATGTTGAGCGTCGTGCTGGCGTCCTCGTGACCGACCTGCTCCTGGACATAGGACGGCGGCGCACCGGCCTCCAGCATCAGCGTGATGTACGAGCGCCGGAAGACGTGCGCCGTCAGTCTCGTCGGGAGCGGCGGCAGGCGGCGATCGAGCCGCATCTGCGTCGCCTCTCTGTGGACGGCCTTGAGGCGGGCGTTGAGGCTGTCCTTGTTGAAAAAGTTGCCGAAGCGCGTCGGGATCAGCGGTTGCAGCAGCGAGTAGTCCTCGCCGAGCGAGGCGACGTACGTCTCCAGCTCGGCGTGCAGCCACGGCGTCATGTCGATCTCGCGCACGCCGCGCGGGGTCTTCGAGGTGCCGACCCGGATCTTGCCGTGAACGAAGTCGAGGTCCACAGGTCGCAGCCGGCAGATCTCGGTGTTGCGAGCACCGCTCGCTCCAAGCAGGCACAACGCGATCCGCAGCCCCGAGGGCCCGGTGGGCACGTGGCGGTTCGAGAGCCAGTGCACGCCGCCGACGCTCATCTCCAGCTCGTGCGCGACCTGCTTGAGCGTCATCCCGCGGGCACGCATCTGGCGGATCTGCTCGCCTCGCCGCAGCGTCTCGGGCCGCACCTCGCAGTCCACGCGCCGCGCCGCCTCCAACAGCAGCATCAGCTCGTCGGCCTCCAGCCAGTCGCGCACCGACGGCTTCGGCACCTTGACGCGCAGGTCGGTGTTGGCGGCGTGGTTGACCATGAGCGCGATGCTCTGGCGCCGGACGGCGTGGCCGAGGATCAGCGAGAGCGTGCCGATCGCGTGGTTGATCGTCCGCGGGCTCAGCTTCACGGGCCGGCCATCCGACGTGAGGACCTTCACGCCGCGCTCCGCCGCGCGCTCGACCTGGTCGATCAACCGCAGCTGGTCGAGCTTGTAGCGGCGGATCACGTCGTAGGTGATCTGGCTCAGCCGCAGATGCCCGAATGCCGGCGAGAGGTGGTTGCGCCAGGTCGCCTCGTAGAACTCGCGCGTGCGCGGCTTGATCTCGACGGCGTGCTCGGTCAGGAACTCGCGGGCGAACTCGTCGAAGACCGGATCGCTGTGCGTGATCGTCGGGAAGTCCTCCGTCGGGCGGAAGATCCCGCGGCGGACGTCTTCGAGGTACTGCTCGAGCGCCGCATACGCGCGCTCCTCGGTCCAGCCTTCGCTGGCGAGCCCGCACCGCTCGTAGCGGCGCACGCCCTCCTGGTCGACGAAGCGCACGCCGTAGCCGACATCGCCGCTCTTCGTCTCCCAGGTCTTGATGTTGCCGCGGCGTGGACGGCCGGGCGTGCGCTCCTCCTGCGTGGAACGGCGACGGACACGACGGCGCGTCGGCGCCGCCGGGGCGATGATGGACATAGGGACCTCCCGTGGGTCGTGATGGTCATGGGCGCGCGCAACGGGCGCGCGCCGAGATGGCGGCCGAAGCCGCAACGAGGGCGAATCTGTTGGGGCGCCCGCGAGACCGCGCAGGCGCAGCTGCCAGGCCGTCAACGGAGCGGTGCTCATGACCGGTTGACGGAGAAGGCGGCCGTCTATACCCCCCTCGCTTCAGAGGGGGGTGGACGAGTTTCGGGATAGCGCCCGATCTCGGGGCCCGAAACGCCGATAACCCCGGAAAATCCGGCTAAATCATGGCAAACGAATTTCGCTCGTCTGCGCTAGGAAGTGCCTGCAAATCAAGCACTTTTGTGGGGGCGGGAGGCCCAAACCACAACCAGGAGCTCTACCAGCTGAGCTACGCCCACCACGGGTCTTGAGGGACTCTACCAACGGGGGTGTGGAGGTGCCCCTTGGATCGCGCCTGAGGTGATCGACGGGCCTCGGGGCCCCGCGGCAGCACGACCCACGCCGACATCCTGAATAGAGTCCTCGACGGAGTCGCCTGGCCATGACGATGATCCAAGCGCAAGAGGACGTCATCCCGTACCTCGTGGAGCATGTCCGCGGCTTCGCCGAGGCGCGCACGGACGAGCCTGACGATCCGTTGTATTACAAGATGGGCGAGTTCTCGCGCTACGTCGGCACGCTGGTGCGCGGTCACGCGGAGGGCGACGTGCCCGCCGAGCGGCTGACGGAGGCCTTCGCAGCGATCGAGCACCTCGCCGAGAGCCCGGTCGAGAAGGTGCAGGAGCTCGTCCACCTGGGATGCATCGAGAACCTCAACAACGACACCTCGCTCGTACCGCTCTACCTCCCCTGGCTCGGCTCGCGCAGCCGTGTTATGCACGATCAGATCGAGGAAGGCTGGCGTCAGCTGAAGGCAGCTGGTCCTAGCGAGGTGCCGCGGCAGCTCGAGGCGGCCGTGGACCGCGAGGACGGAGCGCTGGTCATCTTCGGGGTCGCCCACAGGATCGCGATCCTCGCCCGGCAGATCCGTCACGTCTCCGACGTGGCGATTGATCTCGAGCCCTGTCCCGACGCGCCGCCGTTGGAGCCCTTGACCACGCTGCGGCTGGACCCCGGCGACAGCGACGTCACCCTCACGATCGAAGGCCCCACGGCCATCCTCGCCGGCGCCGAGGACGCGCGCGAGTGGCTGGCCGATCAGATCGAGCTGCAGCTCACGCACCACGAGTGGACCGCGCCAGCCCCGCGGGTCCGATTCGCTGCAGGCGAAGGACGTTTGGCGTCTGACAGTCACAGCCTGATGATCGCGTTGCGCGAGACTTGAACTTAGGCTGACTCGGCCGCGCGCTCGATCGCGTCGATCAGCACGTCCACGGCAGCGTCGAAGATCTCGTCCTGCGGGGGAAACAGCTGCGGCGCAGCTGCGACGGCGTGCGGCAGCGCGGCAGGATCGAACGACGCGTACGTGCGACGCAGCGCGGCGGGGTCGGTGACCCGCGGATCGTCGGCGTGCTCGAGCAGCGTGGCGAACAGGCCCGAGCCGACGACGACGTTCTCGATCACGTGGAAGATCCGCGCGGCGTCGGCGGAGTCGAGGCCCGCCTCGGCGAGGAGCGCCAGGACGCGCTCGTTCATCGCGGCGAGGTGCGGGTCGTCGTCGGGGCGCCGGGCCAGCAGCAGGGCGAGGTCCGGGTGCACGAGATACCGACTGCGCTCGTGGCGCAGCTCGACGCGCAGTCGCACGCGCCAGTCGTCGGCGGGGTCCAGCGGCGGCGCATCCTCGAACAGCCGCTCGGCGATCGCGCGCAGCAGCTCGTCCTTGCTGCGGTAGTGACGGTAGAGCGCGGTCGGGTCGGCGCCCAGCTCGGCGCCGATTCGGCGCATCGAGAGCGCCTGCAGCCCCTCGGCGGCGACGATCCGCTCCGCGACGGCGAGGATCGTGTCGCGGTCGAGCCGGACGCGGCCGACCGGCCCGTCCTTGCCCTTCGCTTGCCTGCGGGGTGGCGCCACGGCCGCCACCTTACACCGCGGTCCCTCCCGTCCCCAGCACGAGTCAACGCGGTGTCAACGCGTTGACTCGTGCGCGCCACGGCGCTAGCCTGCCCGAGCGCATGAGCGACTTCAAGCTGATCGTCAACACCTCCCCGCCCGCCTCGCTCGCGCTGGTCGCCGACGGCGCGCCACGGCGCGCGCCCTTCCGGATCGGCGCGGTGCAGCAACAGTGGCATGCGGACCCAGCCGAGCACGAGGCCACGCTGCTGGAGGGGATCGCGCTCGCCGCGCGCGAGGGCGCGCGCCTCGTCTGCCTGCAGGAGCTGACGCTCTCCCCCTACTTCGCGATCACGCCGGACGGCCCGGCTGCCGCGGGCGCCGCGGCCGAGCCGCTCGGGGACGGCCCGACGGCGACGTTCGCCCGCCGCGCCGCCGCCGCGCACGACGTCCACGTCCACGCCTCGCTGTTCGAGGCCGCCGACGGGCCGGACGGACGCCCCGACGAGCTCGGCTACAACACCGCGATCGTCGTGGCCCCCGACGGCCGCCTCGTCAGCCGCACGCGCAAGCTGCACATCCCCGTCACCGCCGGCTACTACGAGGACAGGTACTTCCGTCCCGGGCCGGCGCGGGACGCCTTCCCGGTCGTCGCGCTCGAGGAGGCCAGGCTCGGCTTCCCGACCTGCTGGGACCAGTGGTTCCCGGAGCTCGCCCGCGCCTATGCGCTCGCGGGCGCCGACGTGCTCGTCTACCCGACCGCGATCGGCTCCGAGCCCGACCACCCGGGCTTCGACACCCGGCCGCTGTGGCAGCAGGTGATCGTCGCCAACGGAATCGCGAACGGCACCTTCATGGTCGCCGTCAACCGGATCGGCCGGGAGGCTCCGCTGGCCTTCTACGGCTCCAGCCTCGTCTCCGACCCGTACGGCCGCGTGCTCGTGCAGGCGCCGCGCGACCAGCCGGCCGTGCTCGTCGCCGACCTCGACCTCGACCAGCGCCGCGACTGGCTCACGCTCTTCCCGTTCCTCACGACCCGCAGGCCCGACGCATACGGCCCGCTGACGATCAGCTCGGAGGCAGCGGCACCCCCGCCGGCACGTGCTGGGTGACGCAGCCGACGCCCCCGCCGCCGTAGGCGAGCATCACGCTCGGAACCCCGACGATCTCGCGGTCCGGGAAGACGTCGGCGAGCAGCGCGTACGCCTCCTCCTCGCCCGGCACCTCGAGCCGCGGCACCACGATTCCCCCGTTGACGGGATAGAAGTTCACGTACGGGGCGACGAACCGCTCGCCGTCGACCTCCTCGGTCTGGGGCAGCTGCGGGACCTCGATCACCTCGAGGCGCCGTCCCCGGGCGTCGGTGGCTTGGCGCAGGCGCTCGAGGTTCTCCCGCAGCGGCTGCCAGTTGGCGTTCGAGCGATCCGGCGCGACCTGCGCCACGACGCGGCCCGGCCCGGCGAACTGCACGACGTTGTCGGAGTGCCCGTCGGTGTCGCGGTCCTCGACGAGGCCGTGCTCGAGCCAGATGACCTTCTCGGCGCCGGTCGCGTCGCACAGCGCCCGCTCGCACTCCTCGCGGCTCCAGCCGGGATTGCGGTTGGGGTTCAGCACCACCGACTCCGTCGTGATCAACGTCCCCTCGCCGTCGACGTTGAAGCCACCGCCCTCCATCACCATCGGCGACGTGTAGCGCCGCACGCCGGTCGCCTCAGCCAGCCGGCGTGGCAGGTCGGCGTCGAGGTCGTACGGGAGGTACTTCTCGCCCCACGCGTTGAAGCGGAACTGCACGAGCGCCACGCCGCCCTCGCCGTCGACGAGGTAGATCGGGCCGCTGTCGCGGATCCACGCGTCGTCGATCGGGAGCTCGAGCACGTCCACGTCGGGCACGGCGCAGCGCTCGCGCGCCTCGTCGGCCTTGTCCGGTGCAGCCACGACGGTCACGGGCTCGAACGGTGCGATCGCCTCGACGAGCGCGGCGTACTCGTCGACGGCGCGCGCACGATAGGCGCCCCAGACCTCGCGGCGCTCGGTCGGCCACGCGATCAGCGTGCGCGCGTGCTCCGCCGTGCGCGCGGGCGCCATCAGCCCCGCCGCCCGGGGGCTCTTCGATGCTGCTGCCTGCGTCGTCTCCGGTGACATCGGGCCTCGTTTCCGAATGAAGTTCCAAATGTCATTCGACCTTACCAAACCGTGCCCAGCAGTCGCGCCGCACCCACGGATAGGATCGGCCCCCCACCGATCGAGGAGGACCGGCGTTGAGCGCTGCGACGATCACGACGTACCAGTGGTACCTGGCCATCCACATCCTCGCCGCCGTGATCTGGGTCGGCGGCGGGACGACGATCCACCTGTTCGCGCTGCGCGCGCGGGCGGCTGAGGACCCCCAGCGGATGGCTGCCTTCTCGGCCGACGCGGAGTGGGTCGGCACGCGCGTCTTCACACCCGTCTCGCTCGTGCTGATCGTGTTCGGCTTCCTGCTGATCCACGAGGGCAACTGGGACTACAAGTTCTGGATCGTCTTCCCGATCGTCGTGTGGATCGCGTCGTTCATCTCCGGCGCCGGCTTCCTCGGCCCGCAGTCCAAGCGCCTGAAGCTCGCGATCGACCGCGGCGACACCGTGGAGGCGCAGACGATCCAGGACCGCATCTTCCTCGTCTCGCGCGTCGAGCTGCTGTTCCTGACGCTCGTCGTGCTCGACATGGCGCTGAAGCCGGGGAACTGACGCAGCGCCCGGCTGGGCGGGCTCGACCGGCCTCAGCCGACCGCGACTCTCTCGCGTCTGCCGGCCCGCATCGCCCGCAGCCGCTCGTGCGAGCTGAGGTTCGCCTTGCGCAGCCGCACCGCGCCGGGCGTGACTTCGACGCACTCGTCCTCGCGCACGAACTCGAGCGCCTCGTCCAGCAGCGGGATTCTCGCGCGGTCGAGCCGCACGAGCTCGTCCGAGGTCGAGGAGCGCATGTTCGTCAGGTGCTTCTCCTTCGTGGGGTTCACGTCGAGGTCCTCGGCGCGCGTGTGCTCGCCGACGATCATCCCCTCGTAGACCTCCATGCCCGGCTCGATGAAGAGCGTCCCGCGCTCCTGCAGGCCGAACAACGCGAACGCCGCCACGGTGCCCGGGCGATCGGCCACGAGCGACCCGGTCGCGCGTATTCTCAGCTCGCCGTGCCACGGCTCGAAGCCTTCGAAGACGTGGTGCAGGATCCCCGTGCCGCGCGTCTCGGTCAGGAACTCCGTGCGGAAGCCGATCAGGCCGCGCGCCGGCACGACGTAGTCCATCCGCACCCAGCCGGTGCCGTGGTTGACCATGTGGCCCAGGCGGCCCTTGCGGTTCGCGAGCAGCTGCGTCACCGCGCCGACGTACTCCTCCGGGATGTCGATCGTCATCCGCTCCATCGGCTCGTGCAGCTTGCCGTCGATCTCGCGCGTGACGACTCTCGGCTTGCCGACCGTCAGCTCGAAGCCCTCGCGCCGCATCAGCTCCACGAGGATCGACAGCTGCAGCTCGCCGCGGCCCTGGACCTCCCACGTGTCGGGCCGCTCGGTCGGCAGCACGCGCAGCGAGACGTTGCCGACCAGCTCGGCGTCGAGCCGGTTCTTGATCAGCCGCGCGGTGACCTTCGTGCCCTTCTCACGGCCCGCCAGCGGCGAGGTGTTCACGCCGATCGTGACCGACAGGCTCGGGTCGTCGACGTGGATCACCGGCAGCGCGCGGGGATCCTCGGGGTCGGCGATCGTCTCGCCGATCATCACGTCAGCCAGGCCGGCTATCGCGATGATCTCGCCCGGCCCGACCTCGTCGGCGTCGACGCGCTCCAGCGCTCTCGTGACGAACAGCTCGGTGATCTTGACGCGCTCGATCGTGCCGTCGGCGCGGCACCAGGCGACCTGCTCGCCGCGGCGCAGGATCCCGTGGCGCACGCGGCAGAGCGCGATGCGGCCCAGATACGGCGAGGCGTCGAGGTTCGTCACGAGCGCCTGCAGCGGATGGTCGGGCTCGTACTGCGGCGCGGGGATCTGCTCGACGATCAGGTCCAGCAGCGGCTTCAGGCTCTCCCCCACCGCGCCCTCCTCCAGCGAGGCCCAGCCGTCTTTCGCGTTCGTGTAGACGATCGGGAACTCGATCTGCGACTCGTCCGCGTCGAGGTCGAGGAACAGCTCGTAGACCTCGTCGATGACCTCCTTGATGCGCGCGTCCGGCCGGTCGACCTTGTTGATGACCAGGATCACCGGCAGCCGCGCCTCCAGCGTCTTGCGCAGCACGAAGCGCGTCTGCGGCAGCGGCCCCTCGCTCGCGTCGACGAGCAGCAGCACGCCGTCGACCATCGTCAGCCCGCGCTCGACCTCGCCGCCGAAGTCCGCGTGGCCGGGCGTGTCGATGATGTTGATCTTCGTCGCGCCGTACTGGACGGCGGTGTTCTTCGCGAGGATCGTGATGCCCTTCTCGCGCTCGAGATCCATCGAGTCCATCACGCGCTCGACGAGCTCCGCGCCCGCGCGGAACGCCCCGGACTGGCGCAGCATGCCGTCGACCAGGGTCGTCTTGCCGTGGTCGACGTGGGCGACGATCGCGACGTTGCGGAGATCCTCTCGGGCGGCCATGAGCAACGGTCACTGTAGGGAATCGCGCGCCGAGACAGCGCCTCTCTATCCCCACGAGCCCGAAGATCGCGGGCGCCCCGGCCGTTCGAGGCCGGGGCGCCCACCGCACGTACGGCCCGGGCAGGATTCGAACCTGCGACCCACTGCTTAGAAGGCAGTCGCTCTGTCCTGCTGAGCTACCGGGCCGGGGGGAAGTCCGTGCGTCTGCGCGAAAGCGTACGCCTCGCGGCGGCCATTCGCGAACCTGAAGATCGCCGCCCACGCGTATTCCACGGCTTTCCGGGGGTAGGCTGCGCGCATGCGCTCACTCCCCCTCTCCCTCGGCGCCGCCCTGCTGGCCGCGCTGCTCGCCGCACCCGCCGCCTCCGCGATGATCCAGATCGACAAGGGCATCGCGGGCGCGCGCATCGGCAACACGAAGGCCCAGGTCCATGCCGCGCTCGGCAAGCCGACGTCGAAGCATCTCGGCCACAACGACTTCGGCGCGTTCCTCGAGGAACGCTACGCCGGCGGGCTCACGGTCGACTACCAGGGCGCCAAGCGCGTCTCCTCGATCACCACGACCGGCCTGGGCGACCGCACCGCCCGCGGCGTCGGCGTCGGCTCGAGCGAGGCGGCCGTGAAGGCCAAGGTCCCGGGCGTGAAGTGCGAGACGACCTCCGGCTCCCGCTCCTGCCACACGCACAAGTTCACCGCCGGTCAGCGCGTCAGCGACTTCTTCATCAAGCACGGGAAGGTCGCGCGGATCAGCGTCGGCGTCGTGATCGACTGAGACCGAGCCTCAGCGGCCGAAGCGGACGCGCAGCACGCGCAGCGCGTTCTCCGAGCAGACCTTGCGGGCGCGCTCGGCGCCGTAGCGGCGCTCGAGCGCGTCCTGCAGGGCGCCCATGCACCCGGCGTGCTCGAGGCCTTTCAGCGCCGGCTTGATGTAGCCGTCGAGGTCGGTGCCGATCGCCGCGTGCTCGAACGAGCCGGTGACCTCGGCGATGTGGTCGATCTGGGCGCAGATCAGCTCGATCGAGTCCTCCGGCGTGCCGTCTCGCGCGGAGCGCAGCCGACGATCGGTGACGTAGTGGCGACAGTCGATCACGCCCATCACGCCGCCGCGACGCGCAATCCGCTCGATCGCGTCGTCGAGCAGGTTGTATGAGAGCCCGCCGAAGCGGCAGGCCATGTGGGTGGCGATGACCGGCACTCCGCCGGCCGGGTCGAGCTGGTCCAGCAGCGCGAAGGTGTCGGCGAGCGAGCGCTCGCTCATGTGCGTGACGTCGACGAGCATCCGCTCGGCCACCATCCCGCGCACCGCAGCCCGGCCCAGATCCGTCAGGCCGACGCCGCGCGGCTGGGGGAACAGCAGCCGGTAGAGCCAGTCGGGCAGGAACGGCAGCGCCGGCGCGTTCGTCGCGATCCCGCGCCAGAAGAGGTGGGCGAGCGTGACGTATGCGACGCCGCGCCGCGCGAGCTCGGCGACGTTGCGCTCGATCGCCGCTGCTTCGGCGCCGAGATGGAACCCGCCCTCGACGGCGTGCACGAGCGCGAGCCGCTGCTCGGCCAGGCAGGCCTCGAGCTCCGCGCCGGTGCGCGCCACCTGCGCGCCGCCCCGCTGCGCGACGTCCTGCTCGACGAGGTCCATCTGGTCGAGCAGGTGCTGGAAGTAGGCGGGATCGGGCGGGTCGCCGTAGCGCTTGCCGAAGTCCATCTCGTCGAACGGCTGGTAGAGCACCGAGAGCGCGACGCCGACGCGCCCCTCGTGCAGCAGATCGATCGTCACCCCGGGCTCGTCGCCGGGACCCTCGTAGTTGGCGATCCGCGAGATCCAGTCGACGATCCGTGCACGCCAGCGCTCCGAAGGCCAGGCGCGCAGCGCGGCATGCGTCCCCTCCGCCGGCGGGATCAGGTGCATCGGGTAATGCGCATGAAGGTCGACGAGCATCCGCTTGATTAGTCAGAATAGAAGACGATGGACGGCCCTGCCCCTCTCACCGGCGATCGAGCACGGCCCGCCGTCGACGCCCACGGCCTCGAGCTGCTGCGCCGCCACGCCCCGATCCTGCGCTTCGACTCGATGGAGTCGCTGAGGCCATGCGCGATCGACGCGTTCGTGGACGCATCGATCATGTGCGAGTACGTGGCGCACGATGACTCGGTCGCCGTCGCGCTCGACGGCTCCGGCCTCGAACGCCTCGCCGCCGCGGGCGAGCCGTGCTGGCAGCTCGATCCGCTCGGCGAGCGCAGGCCCGAGGGCACGGCGCGGCGCAGCGCAGCGCTGCTCGCGGAGTTTCGCGCCGCGCAGGATCCGCGCGCGCAGGGGCTCTGCTACGGCAGCGTCGTCGAGACCGCGCGCGCGTACTTCCTGCAGTACTGGCTCTTCTACGTCGACAACCCGTGCGTGCTGGGCTTCGGGCGCCACGACGGTGACTGGGAGTCGGTGCAGGTGCGGGTCGGCAAGCGCGCCGGGCGTGCGACCCACGTCACCGTCTCCCAGCACGGCGGGCCGGAGACGCGCCGCATGCCGGCGGGCCAGTCGCGCCCCGAGGTGTTCGTCGCAGTCGACTCCCACGCCTCCTACCTCGTGCCGGGCTCACAGCCGATGCTGCCGCTCTCCGACGTGTGCGACGGCGGCCAGCGGCCTGAGATCGACCTCGTCGTCGAGCCGCTGCCGGCCGCCGGCTGGCCGCTGTGGCGCGGACGCTGGGGCGTCGACCGCGGGCCCGGAACGCTGATCGCGCACTGGCTGCACCTGCGCTGGACGCCGGCGCTGCTGCGCCTGGTCAATCGGCGGGCGCCCGCGGGCGACAGCCCGGTGAGCCCCGGCTGGCAGTCCAACTGGCCCTCGCCCGCGCGCACCCAGGCACGCAGCGTGCTGCACACGGGCACGCGCGTCGCACCGCACCGCTTCGCGCACTGGCTGGGGAACCTGACGTGGCCGAAGAGCGCGCCGGCGCTGCACGTCGTGCGCGCCGCCCCCGACCTCGTCACGGTCCGCGCCGAGCCGAGCGGGCGCGGTCTCCGTCGCGTGCGCCGCGTCGCGCTGCTGTTCCACGAGCAGGCGGGCCTTCCGCTCGCGCACTACGCCGTGCGAGCGGACGGCGAGCTCCACACGCTCGAGCTCCCGGCCTCGACGCAGCCGCTCGCCTGGCGCGCGGCGGGCTACAACCGGCTGCGCCAGCGCGGGCTGGCGAGCGCGTCGCTGCCGCTGCCCGACAGCGCCGCGCCGGACGTCGCCGCCGACGCGGCGGCGGCGTGAGCGTCGCTCAGACGGTCAGACGGTGAGCGGCTCCGCCGGCTCGACCGCCGTCGCGCTCCCGCGCGAGAACTCGATCGCGTCGTCCTCGAGCGGGCCGCGGCGCATCATCATGATGTCGCGCGGATAGTTCTGGTACATGCGCCACGGCGGCTTGTCGCCCTGCTTGGGCAGCTGGTCGAGCGAGCGCAGCACGTAGCCCGACTGAAGGTCGAGGAACGGGCGCGTGGGCTGCGAGGGATCGGGCCTGCGCGGCGTGACCTGCCGGTAGCCGTGCACGTCCATGTGGTTCAGCAGCCGGCAGACGTACTCGGCGCAGAGGTCGCCCTTGAGCGTCCAGGAGGCGTTCGTGTAGCCGAGCGTGACCGCGGCGTTGGGGATGCCGCTGAACATCATGCCCTTGTAGCCGACCGTCTCGGAGAGGTCGACCTCCTGCCCGTCGACCGCGAGCGACATGCCGCCGAGCAGCAGCAGGTTCAGGCCGGTGGCGGTGACGACGACGTCGGCCTCGAGCTCGGCGCCCGAGGCGAGCTTGAGCCCCGTCTCGGTGAACGTCTCGATCGTGTCGGTGGCGATCGTCGCCTTGCCGCCTCTGATCGCCGCGAACAGGTCGCCGTCGCGCACGATGCAGACGCGCTCGTCCCACGGGTTGTAGCGCGGCGTGAAGTGCGTGTCGATGTCGTAGCCGGGCGGGAGCTGGCGCTCCAGGCCGCGGCGGATCACCTTCTTGATGAAGGCCGGGCGCTGCTTGCTGAGCTGGTAGAAGAGCGCGCCGAGCAGCACGTTCTTCCAGCGCGTGACCGAGAAGGCGTAGCGGCCGGGCAGCACGCGGCGGGCCAGCTCGGCGATCGCGTCGCGCGCCGGCAGCGCGATCACGTAGCTGGGCGAGCGCTGGAGCATCGTCACATGGGCGGCCTGCTCGGCCATCGCCGGCACCAGCGTCACGGCGGTCGCGCCGCTGCCGATCACGACGACGCGCTTGCCGGCGTAGTCGAGCTGCTCGGGCCACTCCTGCGGGTGCACGATCGTGCCGCCGAAGCGCTCGGTGCCCTCGAACTGCGGCTTGAAGCCCTCGTCGTAGCGGTAGTAGCCGGTGCAGCAGAAGACGAAGCCGGCGGTGAGCTGGAACGTCTCGCCCGTGTCCGTGCGCTCGACGTCGACCGTCCAGCGCGCGTCGGCCGTGGACCACGCCATCCGCACGACGCGATGGCGGTAGCGGATCGCCTGCTCGACGCCGTACTTGGCGGCGGTCTCGCGCACGTAGCGCAGGATCGTCGGCCCGTCGGCGATCGCCTGATGGTCGCGCCACGGGTTGAACGGGTAGCCGAGCGTGAACATGTCCGTGTCCGAGCGGATGCCGGGATAGCGGAAGAGGCTCCAGGTCCCCCCGCTCTCCGCGCGCGCCTCGAGGATCGCGAACGACTTGCCGGGGCAGTCGGTCTTGATGTGGCAGCCGGCGCCGATGCCGGACAGGCCGGCGCCGACGATGAGGACGTCGAGGTGCTCTGAGGGCATGGCCGTCATCTTCCCGGACCCGGCCGCAGTTGGCGTCGGTACCCGCCGTCGATTGCGCAAGCTCCCTTGACCATAAACCGGAGCCTCTGGTAGATGTAGCGCGGCTCGATCGCAGTCGGGGGACTCGCGGCGAGCCGGACGGCGTCCTGCGTGCAGGCGCCGAGGAAGGAGCCATCCATGCCGGTTGAGCATCCCTACCATGGCGATCCGCTGAAGCGCGGGTCGAGAGGTCCCGCCGTGCACGAGCTGCAGGTGCAGCTCAACACGCTCGACGGCAAGCAGATCGCCACCGACGGCGACTTCGGGGAAGCGACGGAGGCGAAGGTCCGTGCCTTCCAGGCCAATCGACATCTCGGCGCGACCGGCGAGGTCGACGCCGTCATCTGGGATCGCCTGTTCGACAACCCGCCGCCGAAGCTGCATCCCCGCCACCCCGAGTCCGACGCGGCGAGACTGCGCCGCCTGCGCGAGGAGGTGCCGGTCCGCCAGCGGCAGATCAAGCATGCGACCGGCGAGCGCAAGCAGCAGCTCGAGGAGCGCCTCGAGCACGTCACGCACGCGATCGAGCACCTCGCGGAGCCGCCGGAGCCCGTCATACAGGGCAACGAGGTCCGCGGCGGCAACCCGCGCGAGCGGCTCGTCGCCGGCGCGCAGGCCGCGGCGAACGGCCACCGCGCGTCCTTCTACGAACAGAGAGGGCTCTGGACGGTCGACTACGCGATCACCGGCGAGCCGCGCAAGTACCGCTCGGACTGCTCGCAGTGGGTCACGTCGCTGTTCAAGTCATGCGGACTGCCCGACCCCAGCGGCATCGACTGGAGATCGGGCTACACCGGCACGCTCTCCGCTCATTGCAGACAGATCTCACGCGCACAGCTGAAGCCCGGCGACCTCGTCTTCTGGGGCACCGGCACCTACCACCACGTCGAGCTCTACGTCGGACCCGGCGACCAGACGATCGGCCACGGCTCGCCGCCGGTCGACGGCGGGTTCATCGGCATGCTCGCCGAACCCCATTTCTACACGGCGTTCAAGGGGTAGCGGACGGCGCCGTCCAGGAGGTGTCGTCGAGGCGCGGCGCGCTGCTGAAGCTCGCGGCGTGCTCGGTGATCCACGCGGCGACCTCCCGGCACGGCGCCGACCACAGCTCCCCGGCGTCGACCGCGGTGCGCACGCGCGCCAGGACCTCGCGGACGACGTCCAGCTCCAGCTCGATCATCCAGGTGTGCAGCACGAGCGTCGTGTGGCCGCCGCCGGCGAGCGCGTCCTCGACGCTGCGCAGCAGCGCCGCGCGCACGGCATCGGCGCCGCCCGGCTCGGCGTCGCCGGTGACGTGCTCGCGCAGCGCCCCGAACGCGGGCAGCACGTGGAAGGCGTCGACCGCCGGCCAGGCGAAGGGGAGCACCGCCACGCCGCGGTCGATCCCGGCCGTGGCGCCCGCCGGCGAGCAGTGGCGCAGGCCGCGGCTGGCGAGCAGCTCGAGCGTGCGCGGCGTGAGCCGTCCGCCGGGCGGCCGGAAGCCGGCGACGTCGACGCCGATCGCACGCAGCGCCGCCAGCCCGCGGTCGAGGTTGGCCGCCTCGGCCTGCGCGTCGAGCGCCGACCAGTCCTCATGGCACCAGGCGTGGAAGCCCAGCTCGTGGCCGGCCGCGCCGATCGCGTGCAACGCGTCGGGGTAGGCCTCGGCGTTGATCCCCTCGACGAAGAACGTCGCGTGCAGCCGAGCCGCCGCGAGCGCGTCGAGCACGATCGGCAGCGCCGTCACGACGGAGTAGTGGCCGCCGAGCGGCGCCTCGGCGGCGCGCATCCCGAGCTCGATCTCCGCGGCCTCGCCGAGGTTGTCGACGGTGATCGAGACGGCGGCGCGGGCGCCACCGGGCCAGACGCTCATGCCGCGGCGAGGGCGTCGTCGAGCAGCGACGCGCTCCAGTGCTCGGGGTCGCGCCGCGCCTGCACCTTCGCCCACTTGAAGTGGTGGCGAGCGGACTCCAGCAGCAGCGGCGCCGTCGCGATCCCCGCGAGCGCGTACTTGACGTGCTCGCGGCGCGTCTCGACCAGCACGCTGCCGACGCCGCCGAGCACCCACAGCCACAGCAGCGTGTTGTAGTAGGGCATCTGCGCGGGGGTGAGTCCCTCCGCCTCGTCGAGCCACGGCAGCACGCCCCAGCGCCGCGACCACGGCCAGTCGGCGAAGTGGACGCCCATCCCGGCGATCGCGATCCCCGCGTTGAACGCGAGCAGCGGGCCGTCGCGCTCGCCGCCGTGCAGGGCGCGCGCGAAGCCGACCGGCAGCGTCACGCTCCACAGCACGTTCGTCGCCCGGCGTCCGATCCACGGCTCGAGGAAGACCCCGACGCCGGCCCAGCGCTCGAAGCCGTTGTGGGCGGCGGCGCCCAGCGTGGCGAGCGCGTTCAGCGGCTTGAAGCTGCGCTCGCGCCGGCGCGTCATCAGCGCGCTCCGATCGTGTTCGTGAGCGTGCCGAGCCGCTCCAGCTCCAGCTCGACGACGTCGCCCGGCTGGATCCAGCGGTCGAGCTCCAGGCCCGAGCCGCGCGGGACGGTGCCCGTCGCGAACACGTCGCCGGGCGCGAGCCGCTCGCCGGCCGAGGCGCGCGCGACGAGCGCGCCGAGCGCGTGCGCGGCACCGGCGGTCGAGGTCTCGCTCCAGACCTCGCCGTTGACGCGGATCGCTCCGCGCAGGTCGGCGGCGCGATCCAGCAGCTCGTCGGCGGTGACGAC
>DASRAV010000049.1:0-56296 GCA_035637995.1 Conexibacter sp.
TGCGGCGAGCGCAGGCTGTGGCGGTAGCGCAGGCGCAGGATCGTCTGCGCGACGTTCCAGCAGCGGCCGTCGTCGAGCACGTCGAGCAGCTTGAGGACGAGGTCGGTGTCGGGCGCGTCGCTGCTGAACCAGACGAGCAGCTCGGGTGTCCCGTTGACCTCGACCGGCGCCTCCAGCACCGGCCCGAGGTACGTCGCGACGTCCGCGCGCTCCCGCATCGGCGCCTGATCCGAGGCGCCGCCGGTGCCGATCTCGGGGTAGTCGATGATCGCCACGCCGCCGAGGCTCGGACACGGGTCGGTCGGGTCGTAGACGTAGGTGTCGGTGGCGTCGTCGGTCGCCGGCGTGGTGAGCAGCGCGCCCGCGCGGCCCGGCTCCGCTGCGCTGCCGTCGCTCGTGAGCGCCAGCTCGAGCACGTCCGCCGGCTGCGGCCGCGGTGGCCATGTCTGCGACGTGCGCCATTCGGCGGCGCCGATCGTGTAGTAGGTGAACGGCGCCCAGTCGAAGTCGCCGGGGTCGGGGTCCTCGAGCCAGTGGCGGAACCAGGCGACGTAGAGCGCGTCGTAGGGGAAGCGCGCGTCGCCGACGCGCAGCGCCCCGACGCGCGTGTCGACGCTCGCGAGGTGCATCGCGCAGTGCGCACATGGCGCGATCAGCACGAACTGATTGCGGCGCGCGCGTTCCGAGCGCGACTCGCGGCGCAGGCGCTCGGCGAACGCGAACGTCGTGTCCGCCCGGTCGTACCAGCCGTCGACCCACAGCGCGGGGACGTCGAAGCGGTCGTGGGGGGTCATCAGCCGCGTCTCCTGCAGCCACCACGAGTCGCCGGGCTCACTCGCGACGACGCGCTCATAGTCTGAGCGGGGACCGCCGTGCGCCGCGATCGCGTCGACGATCGGCAGGTGCCAGACCGCCTCCTCCAGCGCGACGGTCGGCTCCGTGAACTGCTGCTCGCAGGCGCCGAGGCTGCTGAACCAGCCGATCGACTCCATCAGGTTGTTCGCCCCGCCGATCCGAAAGCCCATCTCTGCGTTCGTGCAGCCGGCGCCGCCCTGGGGGACGGCGGCGACGTGGGCGGGGTGGCCGGTCGCTGCGAGCAGGAGTTGGACCTCGCCGAGGTAGGAGCAGCCGAATGTCCCGACGCGGCCGTTGGACCAGGGTTGGGCGATGATCCATTCGAGCGTGTCGAAGCCGTCGTCGCGCTCGTAGCGGTAGACGTGGAAGTCGCCGCTGTCCTGTGAGCCCCAGGTGCCGCGGACGTCCTGGATCAGCAGCGCGAATCCCTGCTCGACGAACAGCGTCGTCGGATCCCAGCCTTCGCTGGTGCCGCCGGGGCGCCACTCGCGACGGTCGTACGGCGTGCGAATCAGGACCGTGCCGAGCGGGCGCTCGGCGCCGACGGGCAGGTAGAGGTCCGCCGCGAGGGCCGCCCCGTCGCGCATCGGGACGCGCACGTGCTCGTCCAGCTCGAACCCGAACCGCGGCTTGATCGGCGCCAAGTCGCCGAAGGCAGCCGGCGTTCCGGGGGCGGATGCGCGCATGGTCACGAAGCCGAACCTAGCCCACGCCCCCGGCGGGCGCCTCGTCACCTGGCACACGCGCGCGCCGAGCGCTTGTGCAGGCGGTGAAGCCCTCTTGGCTCAGGTCGTCTCGGGCTCGACGCGGGCGCCGGGGAGCACGAGGCGCGAGGGCCACGACGGTCCGTGGTGGATCGTGTTGTGCGCGATCGCAGGCGTCGTCGCGTGCGCGGGCGCCCCGCCGTCGTTGAGGTTGCGGTCGTACGCCGGGAAGTCGCTGCTCGTGAGCATCAGGCCGATGCGGCTGCCGGCCGGCAGGCGATAGCTGATCGGCGGCAGCTCGATGCGGAGCGGGTAGACGACGCCCGGCTTCATCGGCTGCGGCGAGCGCAGGCTGTGGCGGTAGCGCAGGCGCAGGATCGTCTGCGCGACGTTCCAGCAGCGGCCGTCGTCGAGCACGTCGAGCAGCTTGAGGACGAGGTCGGTGTCGGGCGCGTCGCTGCTGAGCCAGACGAGCAGCTCGGGCGTGCCGTTGATCTCGAGCGGCTCGTGCAGCACTGCGCCGAGGTACGTCGCGACGTCCGGGCGCATCCGCAGCGCGCTCTGGTCCGCACCGCCGCCGACGCCGATCTCGGGGTAGTCGATGATCACGACGCCGCCGAGGCTGGGGCAGGGGTCCGTCGGGTCGTAGGCATAGGTGTCGGTGGCGTCGCGCTCGGCCGGCTCGGCGAGCAGGCCTCCCGCGGCGCCCGGCCTGGCCGCATCGCCGTCGCTCGTGAGCGCCAGCTCGAGCGCGGCGGCCCGCTCCGGTTGGGGCGGCCATGTCTGCGACGTGCGCCATTCGGCGGCGCCGATCGTGTAGTAGGTGAACGGTGCCCAGTCGAAGTCGCCTGGGTCGGGGTTTTCGAGCCAGTGGCGGAACCAGGCGACGTAGAGCGCGTCGTACGGAAAGCGGGCGTCGCCGACGCGCAGAGCGCCCACCCGGGTGTCAGCGGTGGCGAGGCTCATCGCACAGTGCGCGCACGGAGCCAGCAGGACGAACTGGTTGCGGCGCGCGCGTTCCGAGCGCGACTCGCGGCGCAGGCGCTCGGCGAACGCGAACGTGGTGTCGGCGCGGTCATACCAGGAGTCGACCCACAGCGCCGGTACGTCGAAGCGGTCGTGGGGGGTCATCAGCCGTGTCTCCTGCAGCCACCACGAGTCGCCGGGCTCGCTCGCGACGACGCGCTCGTAGTCCGAAAGCGGGCCGCCGTTGGCCCGGATCGCGTCGATGGTGGGAAGCTGCCAGACCGCCTTTGCGATATCGACGCCCGGCTCCACGCTGCTGAAGTCGCGCGCGCCGTGGCAGCTGAACCAGCCGACCGAGTCCATCAGCGGGTTGGCGCCCCCGAGCTTGAAGCCCATCTCTGCGTTCGTGCAGCCGGCGCCGCCTTGGGGGACGGCGGCGACGTGCGCTGGGTGGCCGGTCGCTGCGAGCAGGAGTTGGACCTCGCCGAGGTAGGAGCAGCCGAACGTGCCGACGCGGCCGTTGGACCACGATTGGGCGACGGTCCATTCGAGCGTGTCGAAGCCGTCGTCACGCTCATAGCGGTAGACGTGGAAGTCGCCGCTGTCCTGTGAGCCCCACTTGCCGCGCACGTCCTGGACGAGCAGCGCGAACCCTTGCTCGACGAACACGGTCGTCGGGTCCCAGCCCTCGTTCTCACCGCCGGGGCGCCACTCACGGCGGTCGTACGGCGTACGGATCAGCACCGTGCCGAGCGGGCGCTCGGCGCCGACGGGCAGGTAGAGGTCCGCCGCGAGCTCGCGGCCATCACGCATCGCGACACGCACCTCGGTATCAAGCTCGAACGCGAACCGCGGCTCAGGCCGACCCAGCTCGAAACGACCGAATGCTGCACGAGAGGACACCGGGGCTCCTTCGTCGGGCACGGTGCGAGGACGCTAGCCGACGGCTGCTGGGCGTCCCTCGTCCTGAGCGACACGTTTCGCGCGCCGCTTGTGCAGAACGTCAAGCTTGGCGCGCGGCTAGATCGGGATGCCCCACAGCGGGAACCAGCGCTCCAGCTCGGCCTCGATCGGCAGCTCGGAGCCGACCTGGGCCTTCAGGCGCAGCTCGCGCTCGTTGTCGCGCTGCTGCTCGCCGCCGGCGGGCGCGAACGGGTAGAAGGCGCCGCGCTTGTAGTTGTAGATCCAGTAGAGCGGGCGCTGCTGGGCGTCCTCGAAGGCGAAGACGGCGCAGAGGATGCGCTCGCCGTAGCCGCCGGCCTCGAGCGCGCCGCTGACGGCGTTGACGCCGACGACGAGGTCGTCGAAGTCGGGGTCGCGCAGCAGCATCCAGCGGTAGCCGTAGGAGTCGTCGACCGTCTCGACCTTCGTGCCGGCATCGCTGGAGGTGCCCTGTACGACCTCGACCATGTCCTGCTCGATCTGCTCGAAGTCCGCCGTCGCGAGCGACTGGAAGACGATCCCCGCGACGCCGCGCGAGGCGATCGACAGCTCCGTCTGGAACGTGACGTAGGCGGTGCTGAGCGCGAACAGCCGGTCCGGCGCGGGCTTTGCGAGCTTGCGCCGGCCGGCGAGGACGTCGAAGAGGCCCACTACGCGGCGACGCCCTGCAGCTGCGACTCGAGCCGGCTCAACGCCGCGAGCCGCTTCTCCAGCGGCGGGTGGGTCGAGAAGATGCTCCTCAGCGAGTTCTTGACCTGCGGCGGGAAGATGTAGAACGCGGCCATCCCCTCCGCGGCGCGCAGATCCTGCTGCGGGACGCGGTCCATCGTGCCGCTGATCTTCATCAGCGCCGAGGCGAGCGCGCTCGGGCGTCCGGTGATGATCGCCGAGCCGCGGTCGGCGGCGAACTCGCGGTAGCGCGAGAGCGCCTGCAGCAGCAGGAACGAGACCGCGTAGACGAGGACCGAGACGAGGATCACGACCATCACCCCGGGGCCGTCGTCGTCGTTGTTGCCGTAGCCGCCGCCCATTCCGCCGCCCCCGAAGAGGAAGCCGAACTGGACGATGTAGGCCGCGACGGTCGCGAAGAAGCTCGCGATCGTCATCACCAGCACGTCGCGGTTCTGCACGTGCGTCAGCTCGTGCGCCATCACGCCCTCGAGCTCGGCGGGGGAGAGCAGATCCATGATCCCGGTCGTCGCGCAGACGGTCGCCTTCTTGGGCGAGCGGCCGATCGCGAACGCGTTCGGCATCGGCGTGTTCGCGACGGCGACGCGCGGCTTGGGCAGGTTCGCCTGCACGCACAGGCGCTCGACCATCGCGTGCAGCTGCGGCGCCTCCTGCGGCGTCACCTCGCGAGCGCCCATGGCGTGCAGCGCGAGCTTGTCGGAGGCGAAGACCTGGAACAGGAACATGCCGCCGACGACGAACAGCAGGAACGTGTACCCGGAGGCGAAGACGACGGCGACCAGCACGACGTAGACGAGGCCGAGCAGGAACATCGTGAGCGTCATCCGGAGCTGCAGTCCGGTGTCGCGTCCGAACGACGTGGGGCGTGCCATAGCGGCGATCCTCCTGGGATTCAGATTCCAGGACCCATCATGGCAGACGGGCTATGGGGCTCCTAAAGCGCGGCGGGCATCAGGGCTCGCCCCAGGCGAGCCGGCTGCCGGCGTGCGAGGTGGCGCCGAAGACGTCGTCGAGCAGCTCGTCGGCCTCGACCACGCCGAGCGTCTCGCGCAGGTGCGCGGCGACCTCGGCGCGCGACGATCCGCCGACGGCCATCTCGATCGCGACGAGGCGCGCGGCGCTCGGCACCTCGGGCGGGGCGGTGGGGAAGGGCGTGGGGTCGGACTGCGCGGGCTCGACGCGCTCGCCGCGCGACCACACCGGCTCGGGCTCGACGGTCGGTTCGACTGCGGGCTCGGGCTCAGGCTTGTGCTCGGGCGCGGGTGCCGGAGGTGCTGGGGCCGTCGCGACCGGCGTTGGTGCGCTCTCCGCCGCAGGCGACGTGAGCCACGGCGTGCGTGGGAGCGCGGCCGCGGCCTCCTCGTCGGCGCGGCGCAGCTCGTCGGTCAGCAGGGTGGCGGCGTCGGAGAGCTCGTCGGCGAGTCGTCGGGCGGCGGTGCTGAGCGACTCGAGCCGCGCGGCGCGCGCGGCGGCCTCGGCGTCGACGCGCAGGCGCGCGGCGGCGAGGTAGCGATCGACCTCCTCCTCGGCGCTGCGGCGGCGCTCCTCGATCGCGCGCTCGGCGGCGCGCGCTTCACGCTCGGCCGCCTGCACGATCGCCTCGACGTGCGCGGCGATCTCGTTGCCGAGCGGGCTTCCTGCCCGTCCCTGAGTGCTGTGGTGCGGATCGGCTCCCATGCCTGTCGGCCCGAGTATGACAGGCAGGCAGGAGAAGTCCGGCTTCGAGCGGATCTTTTGCGAAACGTGGTCGCGAGGGCCTGGGCGGGAGGCCTGGTAGGATGCCGCCTGCCGAATCCTTCGCGTGCGCGTGGAGGAGCGGGGGACCCACCAGTCCCTTGGGGCGAATCGCGACCTGATGGTCGTGTAGCGCAGATGCGCGAGCCCGACAGCTAACCCCGCAGGCGCCCGCATATGACGACGCTCGACGCACGCCCGCCGTCTCCGGCCGTCCTTCGGCTCGTTCGGCGATCCATAACTCTGAAGCTGAGGTTGACCCTCGGCGGGACGCGGGCCTAGACTCGCGCGCCGGCAATGCGACTGCGCCGCGTCCTGCTCATCTGCCTCGCGCTTCCGCTCGCCCTCTGGGTGACGCTGCCGCTCGTCTCGAGCGCCGATCCGCAGGGGCGGATCAGCTCGATCCAAGGCAAGATCCAGTCCAAGCAGGGCAAGCTCGACAAGGTCAACGGCAAGGCGCGAGTCCTCACGAGCGACATCTCCGCGCTGACGGCGCGCATCGACGCGCTGCAGGGCACGATCTCGACGCTGCAGGGCCGTGAGGACGCGATCCAGAGCGATCTCGACGCCAAGCGGCGTGAGCTCTCGCGCACCCAGACGCAGCTGCGCGCCGTGCGTGCGCGCCTGGTTCGGCTGCGGGCCCGCTTCGCGCATGCGCGCACCGTGCTCGCGCAACGGCTCGTCGAGATCTACAAGGCCGACGAGCCCGACGTGATCAGCGTCGTGCTCGACTCGCACGGCTTCGCCGACCTGCTCGAGAACGGCGCCTACCTGCGCCGGATCGGCGAGCAGGACCGCGAGATCATCACGGCCGTGCGCGACGCCAAGGAAGCGATGGCCGGCGCCGCGCGACGGCTCGGCGAGCTCGAACGGCATCAGCAGCAGGTCGCCCAGCAGATCTACGAGCAGCGCAACGCGGTTGCGCGCGTGCGGCTGACCGTGCAGGGCAAGCGCGACAGCGTCGACCGCGTCCGCGGCTCAAAGCGGCAGCTGCTGCACTCCGTCCACGCGCAGGCCGGCAAGCTCGACGAAGACATCGCGGCGCTGCAGGCGCAGCAGTCGAAGATCCAGTCCGAGATCCAGGCGGCGCAGGGCGGCGGCTCGATCGCGCCCGGCCCGATCCGCGGCGGCGGGCGCTTCATCTGGCCCGTCAACGGCCCGATCACCTCGCCCTTCTGCGAGCGCCGCGCGTGGGAGGCGTGCCATCCCGGGATCGACATCGGGGTGCCCTCGGGCACCCCGATCCGCGCGGCCGGGACCGGCACCGTCGTGATCGCCGGCTGGGTCAGCGGGTACGGCAACTACACCTGCATCGATCACGGCGGCGGCCTCTCGACCTGCTACGGCCACCAGTCCGTGCTGCGGGTGAGCGTCGGCCAGCACGTCACGCAAGGCCAGATCATCGGCCTCAGCGGATGCACCGGCCTCTGCTTCGGGCCGCACCTGCACTTCGAGGTGCGCATCAACGGGGCTGTGACCAACCCCGTCAACTATCTCGGGTAGCGCCTCCGATCAGATCGAGCAGGTCAGCTTCATCGCGGTTCCGAGCGCGGTCGCGCGGTTGCCTGATCTTTCGACCTGTCTCATCACCGATCTGGATATCGTGCCCGTCGGGTTTTCCTTCGCCCATTCGGCGAGCTCGTCTCGGCGTGCGCTCAGTGCCGCCTTGAGCTGTTCGAATCTGCTCTTCCACCGCGCCGGCGGGGTGATCGCTTCGAGTTCCGTGATGCGTGTGGTCTCTATCGCCGGGAACGCGCGCGCGAGATCGCCTATTTCCATCTTCTGCTTCTGTGCTTCGGCTCTTCTCGTGAACGCCGCGAGGGCCGCTTCGCGCTTCTGGCAGGAGTCGAAGACCTGCCGGGCGAACGGTTCCTTCGGCGGCTTGACCTTGGGTCTCGGTGTCGTCTGCGTTTCGGTCTTCGCCGGCGTCGTCGACTGCGCATTCGTCGCGTTCGACGCTCCACCCGAGCTGCTTCCTCCGCCGCATCCGGCCGTGCCGAGCACGAGCAGCGCGACGATAAATGCTGTCGGCTTCCACCCCATCGGTTCCCCCTCCAGAGTCCAGGCATGCGTCCGCGCATGCCACCACTGCCCACACTACCTTCCCGGGGTCGCGCCGATGACCGCACCGCCCACGCGCGCGCTAGCCTCCACGGCGTGCTGAAGCAGATCGACGTCCTCGGGCTGCACCTGCAGACCTTCGGGATCTTCTTCGCGCTGAACTTCCTCGCGTGGGCGGCGCTGGTCGCGCGGCGGTTGCGGGAGATCGGCAGGCCGGTCGACTGGGCCTACGAGCTGCTCTTCGCGGCGCTGATCGGCGGGCTCGTCGGCGCACGGCTCTACTACGTCGTGCAGAACTACGACGTCGTCAAGCACGATCTGGTCGGCAACATCTTCTCCGGCTCGGGGCTCGTCTGGTACGGCGGGCTGATGGGCGGCGTGATCGCGGTCCTCGCGTGGGCGCGGTGGCGCGGCTTCCTCACGCTCGCACTGCTCGACCTGTGCGCGCCCGCGCTCGCGCTCGGCTATGCGATCGGGCGCATCGGCTGCCAGGTCTCCGGCGACGGCGACTACGGCAAGGCCTCGAACCTCCCGTGGGCGATGGGCTATCCGCACGGTGCCGTGCCGACCGCCCCCGGGGTCAGGGTCCAGCCGACGCCGATCTACGAGACGCTGTCGATGGGCCTGCTGGCGCTCGTGCTGTGGCGGCTGCGCGACGCGCTGCGGCCGGGGGCGCTGTTCGGCCTCTACCTGGTCGGCGCCGGACTCGAGCGCTTCCTCGTCGAGTTCGCGCGCCGCAACGAGCACGTCCTGGGCGTGCTCACCGCCGCGCAGATCGAGAGCGTCGTCCTGCTCACCGGCGGCGTCGTGTGGCTGGCGGTGCTGCGCCGCCGTCACGGCACCCTGCGTGCCGGGGGCGCTGCGACGCCCGCCGGGTCACGCACCGTCGTCGCCTGAGTGCGCTGGCCAACCGCATTTCGGCGTAGCGCCGCGACTGCTCAAAACCTCCCGACTGGTGGAATATTTTGCATCCGACCGCCGCATGCGCAAGAGTTGGCGTGCCGAGTACGAGCTGGGGGACATCGAGGGGGACCGATGCGCGCAACGTCGCGGGGCTATATCGCCGGAGTGGGGACAACCGGAGCGTTGGTGGCTGCGGCCGTCTGCGCGTTCGTCGTCGTCTCCGCGATCGTCGCGTTCGAGGGCTGGCCGGAGGTGCGCCTGGGACTGCACCCCGCGACGCTCGACGGCTCCGCAGGGTCGACCGCCGACCCCATCGCGTCGGCGCGGCTCGGCGCGGAGCCTGCTGCGAGCGTGCCTTCGAACGCGACCGGCGAGACACGTGGCAGCGCCCGCCACGGCGCCGTGCCGGCTGGGCCGGGCGGCGACCTCGGCAGCGGCAGGCTCGCCGGGGAGGCTCCGGCCGTCCCCGGCGAGCCGCCCGCGCACGTGCCGGCGGGCGGCGGCACAGGCGCCCGTCGAGTGGCGCATGGCTCGGTGACCGAGCCCTCCGGATCGGAGCGGGGAACGGATGGCACGCCGACGCCGACCCCGTCGCCCGCGACCCCGGGTGACCCGACGCCTCCGCCGGCCGGCGGCTCGAGCGGCGCCGGCACGGTCGGCGCAACCGTCACGCAGGTGACCGGCACCGTCGGCACGACGATCACCCAGACCGGCCAGCAGCTCGGTGGGACCGTGGGCGCCACGACCGGCCAGGTCGGCACGCTCGTCGGCCAGCTGAGCCCGGCGGTCGGGCAGACGGTCACGCAGACCGGCCAGGTCGCCGGCGGCGTCGTGAGCGGCGCGACGGGCACGGTCGGGCAGGTCGTCCAGGGCACCGGCCAGGTGGTCGGGTCGCTGCTGGGTGGCCTCGGCGCGCGCAAGCCGTCGCACTGAGCGGTCACTCAGCCGGCATAATCCCGCGGCGATGGCCGCAACCCAGCAGCTCTCGCACGTGCTTCCGCTCGGCAGTCGCGTGAACGCGCGCGGCCGGCTCGAGGTGGGCGGCTGCGACACGGTCGAGCTCGCGCGCGAGCTCGGCACGCCGGCGTACGTCGTCGCCGAGGACGACATCCGCGCTCGTGCGCGCGCATTCGTCGAGGCGCTGCGCGCCCGCCACGACGACTTCGACGTGCTGTTCGCCTCCAAGGCGTTTCCCTGCACCGCCGTGTACCGCCTGCTCGCGGAGGAGGGCCTCGCGTGCGACGTCGCCTCCGGCGGGGAGCTGGCGCTCGCGCTGCGCGGCGGCTTCGATCCCGCGCGCATCTACCTGCACGGCAACGCGAAGTCGCAGGCCGAGCTGGAGCAGGCGCTCGACGCGGGCGTCGGCCACGTCGTGCTCGACTCCTTCGACGACGTCGAGCGGCTGGAGGAGCTCGCCGCCGCGCGCGACGTGCGCCAGCAGGTGCTGATCCGCGTCACGCCCGGCGTCGCGGGCGATACGCATGCGAAGGTCTCCACCGGGCAGGCTGACTCCAAGTTCGGCTTCGGGCTCGACGACGCGCGTGCGGCGATCGAGCGCCTGCGCGGCTCGTCCGCGCTCGAGCTCGTCGGGCTGCACATGCACATCGGCTCGCAGCTGCTCTCGCTCGACGCCTACCGGCCGGGCGTCGAGGCGCTCGCCTCGCTCGGCGACTTCCCCGTCTACAACTTCGGCGGCGGCCTCGGCGCCGCCTACGTGTCCGATCAGCAGCCGCCGACGATCGAGCAGTACGTCGACGTCAACGTGCGCGCTCTGCACGAGCTGCTCGGTCCCGGCAAGCGGCTGCTGCTCGAGCCCGGCCGCGCGCTCGTAGCGAACGCGGGCATCACGCTCTACACGATCGAGACCGTGAAGCGCAACGTGTCCACCTGGGTCGGGGTCGACGGCGGCATGTCCGACAACCTGCGCCCGATGCTCTATGGCGCGCGCTACGAGGCGCTGCTGGCCGACCGTCCCCTCGCCGACGGTGGCGAGCGCTGCCACGTCGCCGGCAAGCACTGCGAGTCCGGCGACGTGATCGTGCGCGACGCGCTGCTCGACGCTCCCAAGCCCGGGGACGTGCTCGTGACGCCCGTCACCGGCGCCTACGGCCACGCGATGGCGAGCAACTACAACGGGATCTCGCGCCCGCCGGTGATCTTCTGCAAGGACGGCGCCGCGCGCGTCGTCGTGCGCCGCGAGACCTACGAGGACCTGGCGGCCCGTGACGTCGGCTAGGGGTGCCGGAGCCGGTCACGTGACCGGCGGAGGCGGGCCCCCCGGGGCTCACGCCTTCAGGATTGGCCTGCTGGGGCACGGCACGGTCGGCGCGGCGTTCGCCGCGCTGCTGGCGCAGCGTGCCGCGCACGTCGAGGCGATCACCGGGCTGGCGCCCGAGATCGCAGGCGTGCTGACGCGCTCGCGCGGGGACTTCGACGAGCTGCTCGCCGCCAGCGACCTGATCGTCGAGCTGATCGGCGGGATCGACCCCGCGCGCGACTACGTCGTGCGCGCGATGGCGGCCGGCAAGCATGTCGTGACGGCGAACAAGCAGCTCCTCTCCCAGCACGGCGAGGAGCTGTGGGGCCTAGCGCGCGAGCATGGCGTGCAATTGCGCTTCGAGGCGGCCGTCGCCGGCGTCGTGCCCGTGATCCGCGTCCTGCAGGAGTCGCTCGCGGCCGCGCACGTCGAGCGCATCCACGGGATCGTCAACGGCACGACCAACTTCATCCTCAGCGAGATGGCGCGCACGGGCGCCTCCTACGCCGACGTGCTCGTGCAGGCGCAGGCGCTCGGCTACGCCGAGGCGGATCCGAGCGAGGACGTGAACGGCAAGGACGCCGCGGCGAAGATGGCGATCCTCGCGCGGCTCGCGTTCGACACGCCCGTCCACCTCGACCAGGTCGTCTGCGAGGGGATCGAGCGCATCGGCCCCGACGACCTCGAATACGCGCGCGAGCTCGGGCTCGGCCTGAAGCTGATCGGGACGGCGGAGCGCGTCGACGGCGGGCTGTCGGTGCGCGTGCACCCGGCGTTCCTGTACCCGGGACATCCGCTCGCGTCGGTGAACGGGCCCTACAACGCGGTCACCGTCGAGTCCGAGGCGATCACCGAGATCACGATGTCGGGCCCCGGCGCGGGCGGGCCGCAGACCGCGAGCGCGGTGCTCGGCGACGTGATCAGCGCGATGATCCCGCCCGCCTCGACGCCGGAGGCGAACGACCGTCTGGAGATCGTCGCCGACGTCGTCTCCGCCTTCTACATCCACATGGAGGTCGTCGACGCGCCGGGCGTGCTCTCGCGCGTCACCGGCGTGCTCGGCGAGCACGGGATCTCGGTCAAGTCCGTCGTGCAGAAGGGGCTCGGCGACAACGCGCGGCTCGTGATGGTCGTCCACCCGGTGCTCGAGTCGCGTTTCTTCGCCGCGCTCGCCGCGCTCGCGACGATCGATGCGCTGCGCACCGCGCCGCGCGCGATCCGCGTGATCGAGGAGGAGTTCGCGTGAGCCGCGGCCTGATCGAGCGCTACCGCGAGCGCCTGCCGTTCGCGCCAGACGATCCGGTCGTCACGCTCGGCGAGGGCTCGACGCCGCTCGTGCACGCGCCCGCACTCTCCGAGCGCGTCGGCGCGGAGGTGTGGCTGAAGCTCGAGGGGCTCAACCCGACCGGCTCGTTCAAGGATCGCGGGATGACGTGCGCGGTCTCGGCCGCGGTGCGCGAGGGCGCGAAGGCGGTCATCTGCGCCTCGACGGGCAACACGTCGGCGAGCGCCGCCGCCTATGCGGCGCGCGCCGGGCTGCGCTGCGCGGTGCTCGTCCCCGACGGCAAGATCGCGACAGGCAAGCTGGCGCAGGCGCTGATGCACGGCGCGCGCGTGATCGTGCTGCGCGGCAACTTCGACCAGGCGCTGCTGCTCGTGCGCGAGCTCGCCGACCGCCATCCGATCGCGCTCGTGAACTCGGTCAACGAGTTCCGCCTCCAGGGGCAGAAGACGGCCTCGTTCGAGATCGTCGACGAGCTGGGCCCCTCCAACCCGCTCGACGCGCTCTCGATCCCGGTCGGCAACGCGGGCAACATCACCGCCTACTGGAAGGGCTTCCGCGAGGCCGGCGTCGCGCCGAAGATGCTCGGCTTCCAGGCGGCCGGCGCGGCGCCGCTCGTCGAGGGCGCTCCGGTCGCCAACCCGGAGACGATCGCAAGCGCGATCCGCATCGGCAACCCGGCTCGCTGGGAGGAGGCGATGGACGCGATGACCTCCTCGCACGGCAGCGTGCGCGCGGTCACCGACGCGCAGATCCTCGACGCCTACCGCTTCCTCGCCGCACGCGAGGGCGTCTTCTGCGAGCCGGCGTCGGCCGCGAGCGTCGCGGGCCTGATGGTGCACGGCCCGGGGGATGCGCAGCGCGTCGCGTGCGTGCTCACCGGTCACGGGCTGAAGGATCCCGGCACCGCGCTCGACCAGGCCGGCGCGGTCGTGCCGTGCGAGCCGGAGCTCGCGGCCGTCGAAGCAGCCGTGCTCGGGGAATAGCAGGCGATGGAGCGTCGCCGGCTCGTCCGCGTCCCCGCCTCCTCGGCGAACCTCGGCCCCGGCTTCGACGTGCTCGCCGCCGCCCTCTCGCTCCAGCTCGAGGTGGAGGTGCGCGAGACCGGCAGCTTCGCCGTCGAGACCGAGCTCGACGTTCCGCGCGATCGCGGCAACCTCGTCGTGCGCGCGTTCGAGCGCCTGCACCCCGCCGACGGCTTCACGTTCACGATCGCCTCGGGCATTCCGCTGTCCGGCGGGCTCGGCTCGAGCGCGGCGGCGATCGTCGCCGGCCTGATGGCGGCCGACCACCTGTTCGAGCTCGATGCCGACGTCTTCGCGCTCGCCTGCGAGCTGGAGGGTCATCCCGACAACGTCGCTGCGGCCGTGCACGGCGGCTTCGTCGTCTGCGCCGACGGGGACGTCGTGCGCTTCGATCCGCCGACGGGCCTGGAGGGCGTGCTCGTGATCCCGCATGAGCCGGTCCGCACCGCCGAGGCGCGCGCCGCGCTGCCCGCGCAGGTGCCGATGGCCGACGCGGTCCACAACGTCGCGCACGCGGCGCTGCTGACGCTCGGGCTCGCGCGCGGCGACTGGGATCTCGTCGCGCGCGGCCTCGACGACCGCCTCCACCAGCCGCATCGCGCCCACCTCTACCCGCGCTCGGCGCAGCTCGTCGCCGCGGCGCGCGCGCTCGGAGCGCTCGGCGCGACGATCTCCGGCGCCGGTCCGACCGTGCTCGTGTGGTGCCACTACGAGCAGACGGCGCTCGTCGCCGAGCGCCTGCGCGAGCGGGCAGGGGAATGGGCTGAGGTCCTGCGCGTCCCGTTCGAGAGTCAGGGCGCCGACGTCGTCGCGGTCGACTAGGTCGCGTGGATCGTCACGACCGTCCCCAGTGGGACGATCGCGACCAGCCGCCGCATCTCCGCCTGCGGCGCGCGCAGGCAGCCGAAGCTGACGGCGGAGCCGATCGTCTCCGGGTGGGCGGTCGCGTGCAGGCCGATACGGTCGCCGCCGCCCCAGCCCTGCGGGATGTGCGGCTGGTGGGCGCTGAGCGCGAGGATGCAGCAGCCGTACGGCGAAGCCTGGTCGTGCGTGAAGAGCTTGTCGGTGATCGCGTAGCGCCCGGTCGGCGTCGGCGTGGCGGGCGCACCGATCGCGACGGGGAAGCGGGCGATCACCTGCTGCCCGTGCCGGACCACGACGTTGCGGTGGCGCAGCGAGACGTCGATGCGGTAGTCGGCCGTGTAGAACGCGAGCCGCGCGTGCGCGGAGATCCAGCCGACGCGGTTGTTCGGCAGCGCCGCGGTGACGACCGCGTACCAGGCGCCACGCCGGCGCAGCACGGGCAGGATCGTCGGCGAGTGGTACTCGGTCTGCGGCGAGATGCGGGCGAGCACGCGCCCGCCGGGCGCGTCCCGCACGCCGGTCGAGCGCTTGACCTGCGCGATCAGCGTCCCCGCACGCAGCGCCTGCGTGCGCGCCGAGACGTGCTTGGGCGAGACGGGCGCGACCGCCGGGGCGATCAGGCCGACGTCCGGCGAAGAGCTGCCACAGCCGCCGGCCGCGACGGCGAGCGCGCCGCACAGCAGCAGTGCGGCGGCGCCCGAGCGCCGGGCGCCGCTACCCATCGCCGTCGGCTCCGGCGCCCTCGGCCGCGGCCAGCAGCGGGCGCAGCCGCCGGCGCGGAGCGGCGAGGTCGAGGCGACCGAGCAGGTCGTCGGCGACGCGCAGGTAGTCGACGCCGAGGTCGGGGCGGTAGTCGACGATCGAGCGCGCGCGCTCGGCCGACTCGGCGTACGCGATCGACTGGCGGATCGTGTGCGGCACGAGCTGCTCGCCGTAGTGCTCCTTCAGCGAGTCGAACGCCTCGCGCGAATGCCGGGTGCGCATGTCCGCGATGTTAAGCACAACGCCGAGCCAGGCGAGGTCCGGGTTGAGGTTCTCGCGCGCCAGCTCGATCACCTCGAGCGCCTGCTCGACGCCCTGCATCGCGAAGTACTGGGCCTCCGCGCTCAGCAGGGCGTAGTCGGCGGCGACGAGCGCGTTGACCGTCAACAGGCCGAGCGCGGGCGGGCAGTCGATCAGCACGGCGTCGTAGCCGCCGGCGACGTCGCGCAGCGCGCGCCGCAGCGTCAGCTCACGCCCCATCTTGCCGCTGAGCGTGAGCTCCGCCTCGGCGAGACCGAGGTTCGCGGGCATGATCCCGTCGTGGATCGCGTCGGCGGCGGAGGCACGGCCGCCCAGCACCTCGCCGACCGTCGGGCTCGTCTCCGGGTCGACGTCGAGGTAGTCCGACAGGTTGCCCTGGGGGTCGAGGTCGATCGCGAGCGTGGCGAGGCCGACACGGCGAAAGACGTCGGTGAGCGTGCGCACCATCGTCGTCTTGCCGGTGCCGCCCTTCTGCGAGAGGACCGCGATCGTGACCGCCATCGGGCCGCGGACTATAGCCGCGGCCCGAGCACCGCCCGCCGAGTCGCCGGTCGGAGAGCCGCTCAGCCGGCGAGCGGCTCGGTGGCACGCTCGGCGGTGAGCGTGCGGTGGTCGTCGGGGTGTGCGAGCAGCTCGACGAAATGCAGGCGATGGCGCCCGACGACGAGCTCGTCGCCGTCGGCGAGCGTGCGCCATTCGACGCGCTCGCCGTTGACGAAGACGCCGTTGAGGCTGCGGTCGTCGAGCACGCGCACGCCGTCGGGCTGGCGCACGACGAGCGCGTGGCGCCGTGAGACGGTCGGATCATCGAAGCGGATGTCGGCGGCGAGGCTGCGCCCCACGCGCGTCCATTCGCGGTCGAGGCGGTGCACGACCGGCGCTTCGCCCTCTTCGTAGACCAGATACTGCCCGGCGTCGTCGAGCTCGAGTCGGATGTCGGCGAGCCAGGACGCGTCGTGCTCGTCGATCGTCTCCGACGGGGCGAGCGCCAGCGGGTGCTGCGCGGTGAACAGCGAGGCGCGCACGAACTCCGAGCCGGCGCAGTTCGGGCATGGCGGCAGCCGGTCAGCGGCTGCCAGCGAGACGACGTAGTCGCAGGCGGTGCAACGGAAGCTCCCTGTGCCGACGAGGGTCCCAGACGTGTGTGACTCCATGTCCCCAACCTCCATGCACTGGCCGCTCGAGGGATGGCGGCTTTCCGGTGACGACAATGACGGGCGCCGTCCCCCTGAGGGCAACCGGACGCGCCGCTCGTCCTACCCACCGTACCGCCCCGCGAAACGCGTGGCGTCCGTAGGAAGGACGGAGGCCCGCTGCGGCGAATCACGGACGACATGCTGCGAACGATCTCCCGCACTCCGGACCTCGAGCGTCAGCTGCTGCGCCGCAGCGTGATGGCGCTCGCGGCCGGTCGCGACTGCTGCGACGGCTGCCACCGCACGCCGCTGCTCGGCGAGCGCGTCCACGTCTACGACGGCGGGCGCACGCTGTGCGAGCTGTGCCGCGGCGAGCGTCGCGAGACGCCGCTGCGCTCGCACGCGGTCCTCGGCGGCGAGCACGGTCACACCGTGCGCGTGACGGATCAGCGGCACCAGCGCCGCGCCGCATAAGGCCTTCGGCCACTACACTCCGGCCCGCCGTGGATCCCGTCACCGCATCGGTCACGATCGCCCGCCCGCGTGCGGAGGTCTTCGGCTACCTCGCCGACGTCGCGAACCACCCGGAGTTCAAGGACCACTATCAGCGTGACTGGCACCTCACCCGCGAGGACAGCGCCGGTCGCGGCGCCGGCGCGCGCTTCCGCGAGCGGCTGCCGCTGCAGCGCTTCGGCTGGGGCGACCTGACGCTCGCCGAGGTCGAGTCGCCCTACCGGATCCTCGAGCGCGGCCGCTGCGGCAAGTTCAACCGCGTGCGCGCGATGGGCACGTGGACGCTGCAGGACGCGCCGGGCGGGATGACACGCGTCGACTACAGCTACGAGACACAGCCGGCGACGTTGAGCGATCGGCTGATGGAGCTGGTCGCCGGGCGCGGCTGGTGGCGGCGCAAGCTCGGCCGCGCGGTGCGTCGGTTGCAGGCGATCCTCGAGGAGGACCGCGATCGCGGCCGCCGAGCGACGATTGCCGCGGGCTAGACGGTTAGACTTCCGCGCCTCGATGACGACCCGCCTCCCCCGCATCGCCTTCGTCTCCGCCGCCGCGCTGCTCTGCGCGCTGGCGCTTGGCGCCTGCGGCGGAGGCGCCAAGCAGCCGACCGCGCACGGCGACAGCGAGGGCGCGTACGTCCAGGCCGGTCCGCTGATCTACCAGGTGCAGCTCTCGCGCGAGCTGAACCCGTTCGACATCGAGGACCACGAGTACCTGCAGGGCCTGTCGGCCGGCGCGACCGAGACCGCGCCCGACGAGCTGTTGTTCGGCGTCTGGCTGCGGGTGCAGAACGCGACCGATCAGGTCCATCCGGCCGCCTCGGAGTTCGCGATCGTCGACACGCTCGGCAACCGGTACGACCCGATTCCGCTGCCCGCCTCGAACCCGACCGCCTACACGCCGCGCGACGTCGCGACCGACAACGGCCAGCCGCTGTCGCCCAACCCCGAGAGCGTCGCCGGCTCGGGCCCGATCCAGGGCTCGATGCTGCTGTTCAAGCTCAACACGTCGGTCTACTCGAACCGCCCGCTCGAGCTCGAGATCACGCCGCCAGAGGGCGGCGAGCCCTCGACGGTCGACCTCGACCTCTAGGCTCGGGCGACTGCCCGCTCAGCGCCGGCGCTGAAGGCCGGCGAGCAGCACGCCCCGCGCTGCCGGCGCCGCGACGTCGCCGCCCGCGCCCGCCTCGACGAGCAGCGCACCGACAGCGATCCGCGGCCGCCGCTCGGGCGCGTAGGCGACGAACCACGCGTCCGGCTTCAACGGCGGGGGCGCGTCGGGGCGCGGTGGGTCCTGCGGGGTGCGATCGTCCGGCGGGACGGTGCTCTCAAGCTCCGCGGTGCCCGTCTTGCCGGCGACCTCGACGCCCGCGATCGCCGCCGCCGTGCCGGTCCCGTAGCGCACGACCGCGAGCATCATCCGCGCCACCTCGCGCGCCACCGACCGGCGCGTCACGCGCACGAAGCGCGGCTCGTCGCCCAGCCGCAACGTCGGCTGCGGGCGCCGCCCGCGCATCGCGATCGTCGCCGCGACGTCGGTCATCTGCAACGTCGTCGCCTGCACCAGGCCCTGCCCGATCGCGGAGGAGCCGACGGCGAGGTCGTCACCGATCTCGCGAGCGCTCGGGATCGTGCTCTCCGCCGCGCCGGGGATCGCGGGCTGCTCGTCGAAGCCGTAGCGCTCGGCGACGTCGACGAGCCGGCGTGCGCCGAGCTGCGCGCCGAGCGGCGCGAAGACCGAGTTGCACGAATGCGCGAACGCCTGCTCGAGCGTGCCCCCGCAGTACTCGCCGTTCGCGTTCTGGAGCGTGACGCCGTCGATGACCGCCGCGTCCTGGATCGGGTACGTCGAACGGGCGTCGGCCAGATGCGACTCGAGCGCTCCGGTGAGCGTGATCACCTTGAACGTCGAGCCAGGCGGCTGCAGCGCCGAGAAGGCGACGCCGGCGAGCGCCAGGATCTCGCCCGTCTGCGGCACGATCGCGGCGATCCCGCCGTAGCGACCGGCGAGCGCCGCGATCGCGGCGCGCTCGACGCCGACGTCGAGCGTCGTGCGCACCGCGCGGGCGGGTCGCGGGCGCGTGCGCGCGAGCACCCGGCCGCCGGCCAGCAGCGTGCCGCCGGGCCGGCCGGCGAGGTCGTATTCGAACGCGCGCTCGAGCCCGGAGGTGCCGACCAGCGCGTCCTCCGGGTAGCCGCTCGCGCGCAGCGCTCCCTGCCGGTCGGCGGGGATCGGCCCGAGCTGCCCGACGATCTGATCCGAGACGTCCTGCGCTTGCGAGGTGCGTCCGGCACCTGCGGCGAGGACCGTGCCGTCGCGTGCGAGCAGTGCGGCACGCGGCGGCAGCTCGGTCGTGCGCGTGAGCCGCTCCCTGGGCTGCAGCCCGGGGAAGACCGTCTGCGGGCGCCAGGCGATCCGCATCGCGTCGCCGCTGCCGCTCACGGGCACGTCGAGGACGGCGTGGAAGGTGCCGAAGACGCGCGTGCGCACCGTCACCGCGACGGGGATCGCGTCGTCGTGGCGCTTGCCGACGCGGCCGATCTCGACGTCGCGCAGCGTCGCCGTCTCGGACGCGGCGCGGTAGGCCTCGTCGAACGCGGCGGGGGCGATCCGCGCGCGCGCCGCGGCGTCGAGCAGCGTGTACATGTCGCCGTAGTCGCCCTGCGCCCACAGCGTCGCGAAGCGCTCGACGGTGCGCCGCTCCGCGCGTCCCGGGCTGCCCGCGACCAGCAGGCCGACGACGAGCGCGATCAGCGCGAGCACGACCAGCGGCACGGCGCGCAGCAGCAGCCGACGACGTCGCACGACCTCGGCGCGGCTGTAGTGCCGCGCGCCCTGCGCATCGGTCCTGCCACCGTCCTCCACCGCGCCGGGAGCGTAGATCATGCGGCGGCGCGCGGCGCTGCATTCGCCTCCGCCCACGCGACCGTCCGCCGGGCGCGCCCGTCATGCTTGCGCTCCACGCATGACGACGCTCGACTGGGTCATCGTCGCGCTCGCCGGCCTGTTCGCGCTCGCCGGCTTTCGTCGCGGCTTCATCGTCGGCGCGCTGGCGCTCGCGGGCTTCGCCGCGGGCGCGGTCCTCGGAGCGCGCCTCGGGCCGCTGCTGCTGCCCGACGGCTCGCGCTCGCCCTACGCGCCGCTGTTCGCCTTGAGCGGCGCGCTGCTCGCCGGCGGGCTGCTCGCGAACGGGCTCGAGCGCGTCGGGGCGCGGCTGCGACGCGGGCTGCTGCTGCCCGGGCTCGGCGTGCTCGACGGTGCGCTCGGCGCGCTGCTGAGCGCAGCGCTGGCGTTCGCCCTCGCCTGGCTCGCGGGCGCGGTCGTGCTGCAGACGCCCGGCCTGCGCGACCTGCGCCGCGACGTCCAGCGCTCGGCGGTGCTGCGCGCGCTCAACGACGTGCTGCCGCCGTCCGGGCCGATCCTCAACGCGCTCGCGCGCTTCGATCCGCTGCCGTCGATCGGCGGCCCCGGCGCCGACGTCGCGCCGCCTTCGCGCGCCATGTTGCGCCGACCCGGCGTGCACGCGGCGGCCGGGAGCGTGGTGCGCGTGCTGGGCACCGCGTGCGGCCTGGGGATCGAGGGCAGCGGCTGGGTCGCGGGTCCCGGACTCGTCGTGACGAATGCGCATGTCGTCGCCGGTGAGCAGGACACGGTCGTGCAGGTCGGAGGAGCGGGTGCGATCCTCGACGCCGCCGTCGCGCAGCTCGACGTGCGCGACGACCTCGCCGTGCTGCGCGTCGGCGAGCTCGACGCGCCGGCGCTCGCGCTCGCCGGCGACACGTCGTCGGGCACGGGCGGTGCGATCCTCGGCTTCCCGCTCAACGGCCCGTTCGACGTCGAGCCGGCCCGCATCGGCGCGACGCGCGACGTGCTCTCCCAGGACGCGTATGGGCGCGGGCCGGTGCGCCGCGCGGTCACGCCGCTGCGCGGGCGCGTGCGCAGCGGCAACTCCGGCGGTCCGGTCGTGGACGCCCACGGCCGCGTGCTCACGACGGTCTTCGCCGCCACGACGAGCGGCTCGCCGGGCGGCTTCGGCGTTCCCAACGCGGTCGTGCGCAGCGCGTTGGCGGCTGCACGGACGGGAGGCACGGCGTCCAGCGGACCATGTGCTCGTTGACAGGCGGCGCCCCCGCGCCCGCCGGGGCCGCTACCCTGCCGTGCTCATGAGCCGGACCCTCGTCATCGCGGAGAAGCCATCGGTCGGACGCGACCTCACCCGCGTGCTGCCCGGACCGTTCCAGAAGGGCGAGGGCTACCTCGAGGGCCCCGACCACGTGATCACCTGGGCCGTGGGCCATCTCGTGCAGCTCGCCGAGCCCGACGAGTACGACGACAAGTTCAAGAAGTGGCGGATGGCGGACCTGCCGATCGTGCCGGAGAAGTTCAAGCTGGTCGTGCGCGACGAGCGCTCGAAGAAGCAGATGAACGTCGTCAAGCGCCAGCTCGGGCGCGACGACGTCGACGTCGTCGTCAACGCCTGCGACGCCGGGCGCGAGGGCGAGCTGATCTTCGCGTACCTGTACGAGAAGGCCGGCTCGAAGCTGCCCGTGCAGCGGCTGTGGCTCTCCTCGATGACGAAGGCGGCGATCGAGGACGCGTTCACGCGCCTGCGCCCTGGCGAGGAGCTGGCCTCGCTGCAGGACGCGGCGCGCTCGCGCTCGGAGGCCGACTGGATCGTCGGCATGAACGCGACGCGCGCGGCCACGATCCGCCTGCGCTCCTCCTTCGACGGCGCTGTCTCGCTCGGTCGCGTGCAGACGCCGACGCTCGCGATCCTCTCCCGCCGCGAGGAGGAGATCCGCGCCTTCAAGCCGGAGCCGTACTGGATCGTCGACGCCGCCTTCGAGGCCAGCGGGGCGCGCCGCTACGAAGGCCGCTTCCACGCCGGCGCCGGCAGCGAGATCGGCAAGGGCCCGCGTGTGGCCAGCGCCGAGGAGGCCGCCGCGGTCGTCGCCGCGTGCACCGGCGCCGACGGCCTGATCACGAAGCTGGAGACGAGCGAGCGCAGGGAGCGCGCGCCGCTGCTCTACGACCTCACCTCGCTGCAGCGCGAGGCCAACTCGCGCTTCGGCTTCTCGGCGCGCCGCACGCTCGGCGCCGCGCAGCGGCTGTATGAGGAGCACAAGGCGCTTACGTATCCGCGCACCAGCTCGCGCTACCTGCCGAGCGACATGATCCCCGAGATCAAGCCGATCGCGGCGATCGTCGGCGAGCGGGCCGAGTACGCCGCGGGCGCGCAGTTCGTGACCGCTCTCGACGTGCTGCCGCTCGGCCGCGTCGTCAACAACGAGAAGGTCACCGACCACCACGCGATCATCCCCACGAACGCCTCGCATCCCGTCGAGAAGATGGATGACGACGACCGCCGCATCTACGACCTCGTCGTGCGGCGCTTCCTGGCGGTCTTCCATCCCGAGGCGGTGTTCGAGAACACGAAGGTGGAGACCGAGGTCGCGGGCCACGTCTTCCGCACGAGCGGCAAGCTGATGCTCGTGCCGGGCTGGCGCGGCGTCTACGGCGAGCTGGCCGACGCCGAGAAGCCCGAGGGCGAGGATGACGACGGCCGCGAGCAGCAGCTGCCGAAGCTCGTCAAGGACGAGTCGGTCGAGACGCGCGAGGTCCACTCCGAGGAGAAGGAGACCAAGCCGCCGCGGCGCTATAGCGAGGGCTCGCTGCTGGCCGCGATGGAGACCGCCGGCAAGCTCGTTGAAGAGGAGGAGCTGCGCGAGGCGATGAAGGACTCCGGCATCGGCACGCCGGCCACGCGCGCGGCGATCATCGAGCGGCTGCTGCAGGTCGGCTACATCGAGCGCGACGCGCGTGCGCTCGTGGTCACGGAGAAGGGCTTGAACGTCGTGCGCCTGCTCGACGGCCATCCGCTGACCTCGCCGTCGCTGACCGGCGACTGGGAGCACCGCCTGGCGAAGATCGAGCTGGGGGAGGACTCGCGCAAGGCGTTCATGGGCGACATCGTCAAGTTCGCCGAGTCCACGATCGCCGAGCTCGACACCAAGCTGAAGGACGTCCGGATCCCCCGCGCGAACCTCGGCCCCTGCCCGGTGTGCGGCCACGACATCGTCGAGAACCGCAAGGGCTACTCGTGCTGGTCGCGCGAGGACCCGGGGTGCGGCTTCGTCATATGGAAGGCGAAGGCGGGCAAGACCCTGACGGCGGCGATCGTGCGCGAGCTGATCAAGACGGGTCGCACCGAGAAGGCCGTCACCGGCTTCAAGGGCCGCAGCGGCCGCTCGTTCCGCGCCCGCCTCGCGTTGGAGCAGACCGACGAGGGCCGCTGGCGCGTCGAGTTCGACGAGCCCTGGGCCCGGGAGGGCGCCAAGCCGCCTGAGGCCGAGGCCGCCGACGCAACGGACGCCACAGCCCAGGCCGCCACCCCGGCCGAGCCCGAATCCGCAGTCGCGTAGCGCTTTCGCTGCAAAGCGCGCCTTTCGCCGGCACGAGCGCCCGTGCCACGATCGCTCGCATGCGAGAGGACCGTGAATCTGAGGCCCATATGGGGCCACAACTTCACGCTCCTCCGGATCGGACGATCGCTGCGCTTGCCGCGGGCCAGCACGGCGTCGTCTCTCGACGGCAGCTCCTCGATGCTGGCCTTTCCCCGAAGATGCTCCGCCGTCGGCTCGAAACCGGACGCCTGCTGCACATCCACCGCGGCGTCTACGCCGTTGGGCATCGCGCGCTTCGACGGGAGGGCCATTGGCTCGCGGCGGTCTTGGCCGCCGGGCCTGGGGCGGCGCTGAGCCACCGGGCCGCAGCGGCACTCCACGGGATCAGCGCTTCGAGCGGCACGAAGATCGACGTCACGTCGCCGGCGCAGAGGGTGCAGCCGACCGGCGTGCGCGTCCACCGCGCCATCCTCGACGCCGAGGACATCACCACCGTCAACAAGATCCCAGTGACCACCGTCGCCCGCACCCTCCTGGACCTCGCCGGCACCGTCGCGCCCGACCGCCTCAGGAAGGCACTCAACGAGGCCGATCGCCTCCATCTCCTCGATGTTTCCGACGTACAGCGAGTCATCGACCGAACGAAGGGTCGCCGAGGCCCGAGCCAGACAACACTCAAGAACGCACTCTCCGACCTCGCCCAGCACGGCACGACCCACACCCGCTCCTCCCTCGAGGATGCCTTTCTCAACCTGACCCGCGACGCCCGCCTGCCGCCACCGCAGACGAACGCCTACATCGAGGGAATCGAGGTCGACGCTCTGTGGCGCGAGCAGCGCCTTGTGGTCGAGCTGGACGGGTACGCGTTCCACCACCGACCCCATGCCTTCCAACAAGACCGCGAACGCGACGCGAAGCTGCTCTTGAAGGGATATCGCGTCCTGCGCTTCACCCATCACGACGTGACCCGGCGGGCGGACTACGTCGCGCGGACGCTCCGCGAAGCGCTGGCGTCGGCCCCGCACGCCACGATGTCGACAGCATGCCCCTGAAGCTCGTCATCGGCCCGGCCAACGCTGCGAAGGCAGGCGTCGTCCTCGATGCGTTCCGCGCTCACACCGGCAGGGACCCCTGGCTTGTCGTCCCCACCGTCGCCGACGTCTCCCACTACGAGCGCGAACTGGTCGACGCCGGCGCGCGCCGCGGCGGGCGGGTCGCGACGTTCTCCGGCCTCACGCGCGAGATCGCCCGGCGAGCGCGCTACGGCGCTCGCACCATCGGTCCGCTGCAGCGCGAGCGGCTCGTCGCGCAGGCGATCGCAGCCGCGCAGCCCGAGGCGCTCGCAGCCGTGGCCCGCACGCGCGGGTTCCTGCGCGCCGCCGGAGCACTGATCGCCGAGCTAGAGCGCACGCTGATCACGCCGCAGCGCTTCACCGCCGCGGTGCGCTCCTGGCCGGACGCTCCGCCGGCGCTGCACGAGGCGGCGACGATCTACGACCGCTACAGCCGTGCGCTGGAGCGGCTCGACCGCGTCGACGCCGACCTGTTCGCCTGGCGCGCGCTCGACGCGCTGCGCGCGCAGCCGTCGGCATGGGGCAAGACGTCCGTCTTCCTCTACGGCTTCGACGACCTCACTCCGTTGGAGCTCGATGCCGTCGAGACGCTCTCGAAGCACGCCGCGGCCGAGGTCACGGTCGCACTCACGTACGAGCCCGGCCGCGCCGCCTTCGCCGGCCGTGCCCGTTTCGCCGAGGACCTGCGCGCCCTCGCGACCGAGATCGAAGAGCTGCCTTCCCTCGATGATCACTACAAAGCACCCGCACGCCGCGTGCTCCACCACGTCGAGCGCCAGCTCTTCGAGCCACAGGCGAAGCAGGTCAAGCCCAAGGACGCCGTGCGCCTGCTCGTGGCCGGCGGCGAGCGGGCGGAGGTCGAGCTGATCGCCGCGGAGGTGCTCAAGCTGCTGCACGACGAGCAGGTGCCGGGTGAGCAGATCGCCGTCGTGCTGCGCGCGCCGGGGGAGAGCGCAGCGCTCATCGCGCAGGTCTTCGGCGCCTACGGGATCCCGCATGCGCTCGACTGGCGCGTGCCGCTCGCGCACACGGCGCTGGGTCGCGGCGTGCTCGCGCTCGCGCGCTGCGCGCTGCTCCCCGAGCAGGCCGGACGCGATGACCTCCTCCTCTATCTGCGCACGCCCGGGAAGCTGGAGCGGATCGAGCTGGCGGACCGGCTCGAGCTGACGCTGCGCCGTGCCGGCAGTCGCGAGCTCGAGTCTGCGCGCACGGCATGGGAGGAAGCGCCGGGCGGCTGGCCGCTGCGCGAGCTCGACCGCCTCCGCGGCGCCGCCGCCGACGGCCCCGCCGCGCTCTACGCCGCGCTCGCCCGCGAGGCTCGCACGCTGTTCGCGGCGCCGCACAAAGGCCAAGCGCCCGTGTTCGACGCCGGCGAGGAGGTCGATGCACGGGCGCTCGCGGTGCTGCTGAAGGCGCTGGAGGACCTCGCCGAGCTGGCCGGCGCCGATCACCGCCGCGCGCCCGCGCTCGACGGCGAGCAGCTGCTCGCCGCGCTCGCGGAGCTGGAGGTCGTGCTCGGCGAGCCGGCGGGCGGGCGGGCCGGTGCCGTGCTCGTCGCCGATCCGCTCGCGATCCGCGCGCGCCGCTTCGACACGGTCGTCGTCGCCGGACTGCAGGAGGGTGTCTTTCCACGCTCGCCGCGCGCCGAGCCGTTCCTCTCCGACGAGGAGCGGTGGTCGCTCAACAGCGCCAGCGGGCTGCGCCTGGCGCCGCGCGAGGATGCGCTCGCCGACGAGCGCCATCTCTTCTACGCGACGATCTCGCGCCCGGCGCGGCGGCTGATCCTGAGCTGTCGCGACGCCGACGAGGACGGCAACCCCGTCGTGCCGTCGTTCTTCGTCGACGACGTGCGCGCGCTCCTGACCGAGCTGCCGGAGACGCACCGCCCGCTCTCCGACGTCACCTGGCCGCTCGCCGAGGCGCCGACGCCGCACGAGCGCGCTCGCGCGCAGGCGCTCGCCGCGCCGCGCGTCGCGGCGGCGCCGCTCGCCTCGCTCGGGCCGCCGGCGTGCGCGGCGCTGCGCCAGCGCGAGGTGCTCTCAGCCAACGCGCTGGAGACGTACGCCCGCTGCCCGGTGCGCTGGTTCGTCGACGGCGAACTGCGGCCCGAGCGCTTCGCGCCCGACCCCGAGCCGCTCGCGCGCGGGAGCCTCATCCACCGCGTGCTGGAGCGCACGCTCGCCCAGCTCGACTTCCCGCTCCAGCCGGCCGCGCTGCCCGCGGCTGACGCGGTCGTCACGACGATCGTCGCCGAGGAGGCGCAGCGCTTCACGCTCGGCCGCGGCGCGGCCGCACAGGCCGCCGCCGCGCACGAGGTCGAAGCCGACGTGCGGCGCCTGCTGCGCCACGAGGCCCATGCCGGCGGCGGCTTCGCGCCCGCCGAGTTGGAGCTGCGCTTCGGCATGGGGGAGGAGGGCGAGCTGCCGGCGCTCGAGCTCGGTGGCGGTGCGCTGCGGCTGCGCGGCGTGATCGACCGCGTCGACCTCGACGGCGCCGGTCGCGCGCTCGTACGCGACTACAAGAGCGGGCGCGCGTCGAGTCGCTGGCCGGTCGCCCGCTGGGCGGTCGACGATCAGCTCCAGGTCGCGCTCTACATGCTCGCCGTGCGCGAGCTGCAGCGGCGCGAGGCGGTCGGCGGCGTCTACCAGCCGCTGCGCGACACCGACATGCGCGCGCGCGGCGTCGTGCGCGACGACGTCGACACCGGGACGCTCGTGCATGAGCGCGATCGCCGCTCCCGGGAGCAGCTCGAGCAGGCACTCGAGACGGCCTCGGCCCGCGCCTGCGAGCTGGCTGCCCGCCTGCTGGCCGGCGAGCTGATCCCGACGCCGGAGACGTGCACCCCGCAGGGCGGCTGCGCGCATCCGGGAATCTGCCGCGTGGCGGACGCATGAGCCACGCCGAGGTCCCCTTCACGCCCGAGCAGCGGGCCGCGATCGAGCACGACGGCGGACTGCTGCTGACCGCGACGGCCGGCAGCGGCAAGACCTCGGTGATGGCCGAGCGCTACGTGCGCGCTGCGCGCGAGCGGGTGCCGGAGGCGGCCACGTGGCCGCCAGAGGCGGGCCCCGCATCCCATGACGGTTGCGAGGTCGCGCGGATCCTCGCGATCACCTTCACCGACAAGGCGGCGGCGGAGCTGAAGGCGCGCGTGCGCGCGCGCTTCGCGCAGCTCGGCGACGGCGAGCGGGCGCGCGCGACGGAGGGCGCCTGGATCTCCACGATCCATGCCTTCTGCGCGCGCATCCTGCGCACGCACGCGCTGGCGGCCGGGCTCGATCCGCGCTTCTCCGTGCTCGACGAGTCAGCGGCTCGCCGGCTCGCCGCCGAGGCGTTCGAGGCGGCGCTGGACGATCTCGTCGCAGCCCACGGCGGCGCGGCGCTCGAGGTGATCGCCGCCTATCGCGCGGGGGACCTGCGCGACGCGATCCTCGCGGTCCATGCCGAGCTGCGCAGCCGCGGGCAGGAGCGGCCGCGGCTGCCGGCGGCGCAACCGGCCGCGCTCGGCCCGCGTCACGCGGCGCTCGCGCTCGCCCGCGCGCAGGCGGCGGTGGAGCTGGAAGCGGTAGAGGGCAACGGCGTCACCTTGGAGCGCGCCAGAGCGAACCTGGTCGCCTGCAAGGCACTCATCGACCGCCCGATCGAGCCGGCGCCCGCGGCCGTCGAGGTCTCCAAGCTCGCGCTGCCGCGCAACGGCGGGGCGCTCGCCGGCGAGGGCTGCGCGGCCTACAGAGCGGCGCTCGACGCGTACGCCGACGCGTGCGCCGATGCCCACGCCGTGCCCGTACTCGCGCTGCTCGACGCGCTCCTGCGCGCCTTCGACGAGCGGTACGCCGCCGCCAAGGACGCCGCCTCCGCCCTCGACTTCGCCGACCTGGAGCTGCGCGCGAACGCGCTGCTGCGCGAGCACGAACGCCTGCGCGCGCGCTATGCCGAGCGCTTCCCGCACGTGCTCGTCGACGAGTTCCAGGACACGAACCCGCTCCAGCTCGAGCTGCTCGAGCGGATCGCGGGCGAGCGGCTGTTCGCTGTCGGCGACGAGCTGCAGTCGATCTACGGCTTCCGGCATGCCGACGTGCGGCTGTTCCGCGCGCGCCGGGCGGCGCTCGCGGAGCGTGGCGCCGCCGCGACGCTGGCGACGAACTTCCGCAGCCATCCGACGCTGCTCGCCGCGCTCAACGCCGCCTTCGCGCCGCGCTTCGGTGCGAGCTTCGTGCCGCTGGTGCCGGGGCGCGCGGAGTCGGCCGATCCGCAGCCGGCGATCGCGGGCCCGCGCGTGGAGCTGCTGCTCACCGACGCCGCCGCCGACTGGAGCGCAGCCGGCCTGATCCCGGTCGGCACGGTCGCGCCCGCGCCGCTGTGGCGCGTCGCCGAGGCGCGCCGGCTTGCGCTGCGCGTGCGCGAGCTGCTCGACGGCGGCCGTGCCGCCGGCGACGTCGTCGTGCTGCTGCGCGCGACCGGCGACCTCGCCGTCTACGAGCGCGCCCTGACCGATGCCGGCGTCCCGACCTACGTGATCGGCGGTCGCGGCTACTGGTCCCAGCAGCAGGTGCGCGACCTCGTCGCCTACCTCGGCGTGCTGGCCAACCCGCGCGACGGGCTGGCGCTGACGACGCTGCTCGCCTCGCCGCTCGCCGGCCTCTCCAGCGACGCGCTCGTGCAGCTCGCCGCCGCGGTGCGCGCCGGCGACCGCGACGCGTGGTGGACGCTGACGGAGGGGGACGAGCTGCTCGACCGGCTGGACGACGAGGATCGCGCGCGTGTGCTGACGCTGCGCTCATGGCTGCCGGCCGAGCGCCGCGCTGCACCGCGGCAGAGCGTCGACGCGCTGATCGAGCGCGCGCTCGTGCGCACCGGCTACGACCTCGCGCTGCTGCGCCTGGGCGGCGGAGCACGGCGGCTTGCGAACGTGCGCAAGCTGATGCGACTCGCGCGCGAGCACGAGGCGCGGCACGGCCGCGACCTGCGCGGCTTCGTCGACCTCGTGACCGGCCTCTCCGGCGGCGACGGCCAGCCGGAGGAGCGCGAGAGCGAAGCGCCGGTGGAGGGGGAGGCGCTCGATGCGGTGCGGGTGATGACGATCCATCGCGCGAAGGGGCTCGAGTTTCCCGTCGTGTGCGTCGCCGACCTCGGGCGCGAGTCGCCCTCGGCCGGCCGCGAGCTGATCCGCGTCGGGCGTGACGGTCGCGTCGGGATCCGGCTGAAGGCGCTCGACGGCAGCGGCGGGCGCCCGGCGCTCGCCTACCGCGCGGTCGGCGAGGAGCGGGCGCGCGCCGAGGCGGAGGAGGAGGCGCGGCTGTTCTACGTCGCGATGACGCGTGCGCGCGAGCAGCTGATCCTCAGCGGCGCGGTCGGCTGCGAGAGCTGGCCGGAGGCCCGGCCGGGCGCTGCGCCGATCGCCTGGATCGCGCCGGCGTTCGTGCCGGAGATCGGGAGTCTCGCCGCCCCGGACGCGGCGGCGGACGGCGTCGCCGAGCGCGACGGGATCGAGGTCGCGTATGCGATCAACCGGCCCGGCTCGCTGGCCGCGGCATTGGACGCCGCGCCGCCGGCCGCGCCGGTGGACTGCGTGTCGTCCGCGGAGCCGCCGTCCGTGCCCGCGCCCGCCCCGCCATCGCAGGCCACGCCGGCGCCGCCCGTCGCCGCGCTCAGCTACACGAGCCTCCAGGACCATGCGCACTGCGGCTACCGCTTCTACCTCCAGCGCGTGCTGAGCCTGCCGGAGATCGAGCCCGCCCACCCACATGCGCTCGCCGCCGGCGGCCGGCTGCCCGGCCGGCTCGACGCGCGCGCCCGCGGCGTCGCAGTCCACATGCTGCTGGAGGGACTCGACCTCGCCCGTCCCGCGCCGCCGGACGATGCCGCGCTGCGCCGTGCAGCCCCGGCTGCGACCGCTGCGGAGCTGGACGAGCTGCACGCGCTCGTCGCGCGCTTCGTCGCAAGCCCGCTGCGCGGCCGCCTCGCCGCCGCCGACGACGTCCACCGCGAGCAGCCGTTCGCGTTCCAGCTCGTGCTCCCGGACGGCACGACGATCCCGCTGATCGGCGTGCTCGACGCGATCGGGCACGAGGACCAGCGCACGTTGATCGTCGACTACAAGAGCGATCGTCTGGACGGCGCCGACCCGGCGGAGCTCGTCGCCCGCGAGTACGCGCTCCAGCGCGCCGCCTACGCGCTCGCCGCGCTGCACGACGGGGCCGCCGAGGTCGAGGTCGTCCACTGCTTCCTCGACCGCCCCGACGCGCCGGTCGGCGCAACGTTCCGCCCTCAGGACGTCGAGGCGCTCAGCGCCGATCTCGCCGCCCGCGCCACCGCGATTCTCACCCGCGACTTCCCCGTCGCCCCCGACCCCGGCCCCCGCATCTGCGACGGCTGCCCCGGCCGTGGCTCGCTCTGCTCCTGGCCGCTGGAGCGCACGCGGGCGCCCGAGGGACGGCTGGTCTGACCTGACTTGGACCTAGTCGTCTACGAAACGTTGCAGCACATCCCCCAGTGGAGAGAGCAACTTTTCATTGGTCTCCAGTGCCAGCTCGGCAAGGGCACGGCCGTCACCCACCTTGTCGTACTCCGCGGTCGCAAACTCCCACCACAGCGCCTTCAGTACGCGCGAACCACGGACGACCTTTCGCTCATCGCCCGCTGTGGGCGTCCCCTGTGGATAGAGATTGCTGTCCGAGTGGCGGCCCAGGAGTTCTGCGAGTGCGTCCGAGACCGTCTGTGCTTCGGGCGGTTCAATGCCCTGATCGCTACACAGCCGTTCGAGTCCTGCATGGAGAAGGGCCGCATCGAGGAAAAGGTTCTCCAGTTCCCGGACGCCGAGGAAAACTGCGCGCCCCGCGCTGGCCTGATCGATAGATGCCTGCTCCTCGACTGTCTTCTCGTCGAGATCGAAAAGAAAGAGCATGCGCAGTGACAGAGGCGTGATCGCACGCCCGACATCGCTGCAAAACCGAAAGGCGGACTCGGCCTGCCGACGACTTCGAGCTGTGAAGCGAGAGACAGCCTCGGGCATCCGCTGGATCGTGAGAGTGGCACGATTGGGTGCTGACAGCATCCGCTCAGCCACGACTCCGACGACCTCCTCTTCTGAAGGGCCTTCGACCCATAGCAGGCGATCGGCGAGCCAGAGATCGGCAGCTGTCACACCGAGTTCTGAGAGGATTGTCGTCGCGTCGGCAATCTCGACTACTCGAGTCGCGCCAGCATCGAGAACGAGCAGACGCGCACGCTCGAGCGGCTGGGATCTGAGCAACGTATGGGAATGGGACGCGATCACATACTGGTGACCGTCGTGGTCTGCGAGAAGTTGCAGCATGCTGCGCTCGGCGTGGGGATGGAGATATGCCTGAGGCTCATCGATCAGGATGAGACGAGGTGAGCTCGTAGTCAGGACGGCGAGCGCGAGCGCGAGCATCTGCTCGATGCCGGTCCCGCAGAGTCGCAGAGGAATGGACTCGTCCATTCCTCTGAAATAGATGTGTGGTTCGCCGTTCATCGCCGAACCCGGAGGGCTCGTGGTACGCACGCTCAAGTTGTCGAGCCCCGGGAAGGCCTCACGCATGAACTCGCGCAACTCGACGAATAAATCGTTCGAGTGGTTGAGCTGAAGGTCAAGCAGCACATCTGCGAGATTCCGCGCATCAGGCTCAAGCTGGACGGCCGAGATGAGCTGGCGGACACCTTGTTCGATGCGCCGTGGTGCGACGTAGGTTACGTTCGCGAGTGCCTGACTGGCCAGCCCTGTCAGTGAGTCGATGCCCCTCGCCGTGCCGTTGAAGGGACCGCGGCTCCAACCCAGTTTCGTGCCGACGGGGCCGCTGGCTTCGGCCATTGCCTCGGGAAGGCCAAGGCGATCACAGAACAACGTTTCTCGACCGATTTGCCCGTTTGTGGATGTGGTCACAAAGCTGGCAATCAATGGCTGCTCCGCCGGTCTGCGGAGCCGTATGGCCATCGCATCATCGGCTCTAAGGCCGGCGACCAGTTCGTCCGCCTCACAACTCCAGGTGCACGTCAGCCTGAAACCCTCTGACGCGCCCTCCTGGTGGGTTGGGGTTGGGAGTCCCACTTGCAGTGCCCGCAGTAGTGCCGACTTGCCGACGTTGTTTCGTCCGGCGAGCAAAGTGAGCTGCGAGTCGACACGTACCCTCTGCTCTTCCCGATAGCTCTGGAAGTTTGCCAGCCGGATCTCCTGCAGACGCATATCTACAGTCTTCCGGACGAATGCTCTCTGCGTGCCAGCGGGGGGCGAAACCAGTCCGTCCACGACCTCATCCGGTCATGGACGGAGCGGAGGTCATCGCTGTTACGAGGGACCACCAAGGCGCGTACGTCGTTGTGCTCGCGCGCATCTGGCACGGAAAGATCCTCGTCGATCATCGCGAGTTAGCCTGGCTGCTTCCGGAGATGCTTCGCGCCGTCGCGGCGCCGGACCACGTCGATGCGGATCCAAAGCATCCCGGTCGGCGTCGCTACTTCGCGCGCGACATTGGCCCGAGTAGCTGGCTGCGCGTCGTCGTAAGCTACGAGCAGACTCCAGCACGGATCATCACCGCATATCCGCACCGAAAGGACCCGCCGTCATGGAGCGCGTGAACCTCAGCATTGGACCGCTTTCGTTTCATATGGCCGACTACGACGCCGAGAGCGACGTCCTCTACCTGCACGTCGATGCGCCCGAGCCGGCGGAGGCCGAGGAGACGCCAGAGGGGCACGCGATTCGCTACGCGTTCGGGAGCGACCGCGTCGTCGGGCTGACGATGATCAGTCCCCGCCACATTCTCGAGCAGGAGGGAAAGCTGATGGTCACGCTGCCCGACCTCGGTGCGCAGATCGTCACCGGCGGGCTCGAGCGCGCGCTCGTCGCAAGCTGAGCCACCGCCTCACCGCTTCCCCGACGCAACCAGCCGGTCGCGCAGGAGCGTGAAGCCGAGGCCGGCGGAGACGACGGACAGCAGTCGCCGGGCGTCCTCGTCGAGCTCGGTGCGCTCGTCGAGGACGAGCACGAGCAGGCCCAGCGTGTCACCGACGACGACGATCGGGACGCCGAGCGTGTGCAGGCTCGGCGGCACGCCGAAGGCGGCGCCGGTCGCGGGCGCGAGCCAGCCCGGCCGGCCGTCGTGCATCCGCCCCGCCAGGTCGTCGTAGCCGGTGACGGTCACCATCCGCGGGCCGAGCACCCCGCGGCTGGAGCTGCCGAGCGCCAGCTCGCCGGTCATGTAGACGGCGATCCCGGCGTCGATCGCGCCCAGCGCACGCACCACCGTGCTCGTCACGGCCCCCAGCACCGCCTCGTCCGCCTCGCGCTGGAAGCGCTCCGCGAGCGACGCCGTCAGCTCGATCCAGCGTTCGAGCTGCCGTCGACGCTTGCGCACCTCCGCCAGCTCCCGGCGCAGCTCGCCGAGCTCGCGGCGGGCGCGCTGCTCGTCGGTCCGGTCGGCGCCGACGAGCGCCACCGCCGGGGGCTCGCCGGGGTCGGGCGGCAGGCGGTAGGCGACCGAGCGCTGGCTGGCGGGGCTGCCGTCCCAGGCCGGGTGCCCGCACTCGAGCGCGGCCGTGTCGCCGGCGAACAGCGTGTGCAGCGTGCGCTCGAGATCGCTGCCGAGGAACCACGGCAGCGCCTCGAGCTCGTCGCCGACGGCGAGCGTGGCCGGTGACGTGCCGAGCCGCGCGTTGACGTAGGCCACGCGCAGCGGCTGCGGCCCGGTGACGAGCACGATCGGCGACGGCGACAGGGCTGTGACGGCGGCCAGCGTCGTCGGCGGGACCGCGTGCGCATCCGCGGGCCCCGCGGCGCTGGCGATCGCCGCCGCGAGCGGGACGCCGGCTTCGGCCGCGCGCCGAACCGCGACAACGCGCGCAGCGTCCTCGAGCGCATAGCGGCGCGGCCCCTGCCCGCTGCGCACCGGCTGGGGAAAGCCGAAGCGGCGCTCCCACGTCCGCAATCGCTCACGCGAGATGCCCGTGACCTCGGCGAAGTTGGTGGCGCTCACGGTCTGCCCGTGCTTGTCCACCTGTTTGTTGTACCGCAGGCGACGCGTTCGCGCCAGTGACCGGGCGTGTCCACCTTGCCATCCCGAGATCGCGACGGAGGATGGATGGCGGACTGGGAATCGCGAAGAAGGAGGCGCAACGTGTCCGTCACGGCCGTCCGCCCGCCCGTCGGCATCGTCACCGACGAACGCGAGTTGCTCCGTCGCTGGCATGAGCAGCACGACGAGGCTGCCCGCAGCGCTCTGATCGAGAGCATGCTCCCGCTGGTGCGTTCCCTCGCGCGTCGCTACGCAAACCGCGGCGAGCCGCTCGACGACCTCGAGCAGGTCGGCTGCGTCGGCCTGATCAAGGCCGTCGACCGCTTCGACCTCGACCGCGAGCTGCGCTTCTCGACCTTCGCCGTGCCGACGATCCTCGGCGAGATCAAGCGCCACTTCCGCGACCGCGCCTGGTCGGTGCGCGTCTCGCGCGGCCTGCAGGAGCTGAGCGCGCGCGTTGCGCGGGAAGTCGACCGGCTTTCCACGAAGCTCGGGCGCTCGCCGACGATCGAAGATCTCGCCAGCGCGACCGGGACGACGCCGGAGCAGGTGCTCGAAGCGCTCCAGGGCGCGCACGCCTACAGCACCGTGCCGCTGGAGGAGACGCTCGGCGAGGACGGCGAGCCGGTGGCGCGGATCGGCTTCCTCGATCCCGCCTTCGCCGTCGCGGAGGAGCGGATCGAGCTCGGTCGCGCGATGCGGAGCCTGAGCGAGCGCGAACGGCGGATCGTGCTGCTGCGCTTCTTCGGCGGTCTCACGCAGCGCGAGATCGCCGAGCGCATCGGGATCTCGCAGATGCACGTCTCACGCCTGCTGCGGCGCGCGCTCGAGCGGATGGGCGAACCGCTCGCGCCGGCTGCCTGAGCAGCCCGCCGCGTCCGCAAACCGCCGCCCACGGGTTGCCCCGAGGGCGCCAGGGGAGTAGAAAAGACGGATGCCGCGCGCGATCTGGACCGGCGCCATCAGCTTCGGGCTGGTGAACGTCCCCGTGAAGCTCTACAGCGCCACCGCCGCCAAGACGGTGCGCTTCCACCAGCTGCACGCCAAGGACGGGGTGCGGATACAGCAGAAGCGCGTCTGCCCGGCCGACGGCGAGGAGGTCTCCTACGAGGACCTCGTCAAGGGCTTCGAGATCGCGCCGGACCGCTACGTGATCGTCACCCAGCAGGAGCTGGACACGCTCGACCCGCGCAAGACGAAGACGATCGACATCGAGGAGTTCGTCGAGCTCGCCGAGATCGATCCGGTCTATTTCGACAGCGCCTACCATCTCGCGCCCTCGACCGGCGGCGCGAAGGGCTACCGGCTGCTGCTCGAAGCGATGGAGAAGGCCGGCAAAGTCGCGATCGGCCGCTTCGTGCTGCGCACGCGCCAACAGCTGTGCGCGCTGCGCGCCGCCGATGGCGTGCTGATGCTCGAGACGATGCTCTACGGCGACGAGGTCAACGCGCCGGAGCGCCTCGAAGAGCTCGAGGCGCTCGCCGACGTCGAGGCGAACGCCCGCGAGGTCAAGATGGCCGGTGAGCTGATCGACTCGCTGACCGCCCCGTTCGAGCCGCAGAAGTACCGCGACGAATACCGCGAGCGCGTGCTGGAGCTGATCGAGCGCAAGGCGGCCGGCGAGGAGATCGCCGTGCAGCCGGCCGCGCAGGAGCCCGCGGCGGTACCGGACCTGATGGCGGCGCTGGAGGCGAGCGTCTCCGCCGTGCGCGGCGACGGGCCGGCGCGCAAGAAGCCCGCGCGCAAGGCGTCGGCGAAGGCCAACGGCGCTCCCGCGAAGGCCGCGCCCAAAGCGAAGTCACGCGGCTGACCGGCTGCGCGCGCCCGCCGCACCGCGCTCAGACGTTTGCCCTGCAGTTCGACCGCTGCGGATGGCCCGTTCGCTGGTACCCTGTGGCCTCTTCTCAGTGTTCACGCCGCCCACGAGAACACCAGATCCATGGATACGAACAAGCCGCCACAGGCCGCTGGCCTTTACCACCCTGAAAACGAGCACGACGCCTGTGGCGTCGCGTTCGTGGCCAAGCTCACCGACGGGCCGGACCACGGCGTCATCGATCGGGCGCTGTACGCGCTCGAGAACCTCGAGCACCGCGGCGCGGCCGGGGCCGACCCGACGACCGGCGACGGCGCGGGCATACTGCTCCAGCTTCCGGATGAGTTCTTCCGTGCGGTCGCGGGCGTCGAGCTGCCGCCGGCCGGGCGCTACGGCGTCGGCGTCTGCTTCCTGCCGACCGAGGAGGGCGCGCAGGCCCGCCTCGTCGCGCTGATCGAGCGCACGATCGCGGAGGAGGGCCAGCGCGTGCTGGCATGGCGCGACGTGCCCGTCGACGACGCGCACGTCGGGATCGTCGCGGGCCGCTCGGCGCCCTGCATCCGCCAGGTACTGATCGGAGCGGCCGAGGAGCTGCCCGACCAGGACGCCTTCGAGCGGCGCCTGTACGTGATCCGCCGGCTGATCGAGAAGGCGGCGGGCGAGCAGCTCGCGATCCCGAGCTGCTCCTCGCGCACGATCGCCTACAAGGGGATGCTGACGGCCCCGCAGCTGTCGGGCTACTTCCCCGACCTCAAGGACGAGCGCTTCACGACACGGCTGGCGCTCGTGCACTCGCGCTTCTCGACGAACACGTTCCCGAGCTGGGAGCTGGCGCATCCCTACCGCACGATCGCCCACAACGGCGAGATCAACACGCTGCGCGGCAACGTCAACTGGATGCGCGCGCGCGAGTCGCAGCTCGCCTCCGAGCTGTTCGGCGAGGACCTCGGCAAGGTGATGCCCGTCGTCAAGCAGGGCGGCTCGGACTCGGCGACGTTCGACAACGTGCTCGAGCTGCTCGTGCTCGCGGGCCGTCCGATCACGCACGCGGTGATGATGATGGTGCCCGAGGCCTACCGCGACCGCACCGACGTGCCGCCCGCCGTGCGCGGCTTCTACGACTACCACGCGTGCGTGATGGAGCCGTGGGACGGCCCGGCGGTCGTCGCCTTCACCGACGGCAGGCAGGTCGGCGCGACGCTCGACCGCAACGGTCTGCGTCCCGGCCGCTGGGTGCAGACGAGCGACGGCTACGTCGTGCTCGCCTCCGAGACCGGCGTCACGAAGGCCGCGCCGAGCGAGATCGTGCGCAAGGGCCGTCTGCAGCCGGGCAAGATCTTCCTCGTCGACCTCGAGCAGGGGCGCATCGTCGAGGACGAGGAGGTCAAGGCCCGGGTCGCCGCTCAGCGCCCGTACGCGGAGTGGTACGCGGAGCGCGTCGTGCACCTCGACGACCTGCCCGAGCGCGCGCCGCGTGCGCCGCGCGTGGAGCCGCTGCGCTCCAAGCAGCTCGCGTTCGGCTACTCGCAGGAGGACCTGCGGATGGTGATCGCGCCGATGGCGGCCAACGGCGAGGAGCCGACCGCGTCGATGGGCAACGACCACGCCCTCGCGGTGCTGTCCGATCGCCAGCCGCCGCTGTTCGCCTACTTCAAGCAGCTGTTCGCGCAGGTCACGAACCCGCCGATCGACCCGATCCGCGAGTCGGTCGTGATGAGCCTCGCGACGAGCGTCGGGGGCTCGCTGAACCTGCTCGCGGAGTCGCCCGCGCACGCGCACCAGCTGTTCATGCGCCAGCCGATCCTGCGCAACCAGGAGCTGGAGAAGCTGCGCCAGGTCTCGCACGACGTCTTCCACGCGGCGACGATCGACCTGACCTGGCCGATCGAGATGGGCACGGACGGGATGGAGTGGCGCCTGGAGGCGATCTGCGCCGAGGCCTCGCAGTGGGTCGAGCGCGGCGCGAACATCCTGATCCTGTCCGACCGCAACGTCGGTGCCGAGCGCGTCGGGATCCCGTCGCTGCTCGCGGTCGCCGCGATCCACCACCACCTCGTGCGCGCCGGCACGCGGCTGCGCTGCGGGCTCGTGATCGAGACCGGCGAGCCGCGCGAGATCCACCACATGGCGACGCTGATCGGCTACGGCGCGGCGGCGATCAACCCGTACCTGATGTTCGAGTCGCTCGACGAGCTGACCGACCGCGGGCTGCTGCCGATCGACCTCGACAGGGAGACGGCGGAGCAGCGGATCGTCAAGGCGATCGGCAAGGGCCTCTTGAAGACGTTCTCGAAGATGGGGATCTCGACGATCCAGTCCTACTGCGGCGCGCAGATCTTCGAGGCGGTCGGGCTCGCGCCGGAGCTGATCGAGCGCCACTTCACCGGCACCGCCTCGCGCATCGGCGGCATCGGCATGGACGTGCTCGCGAAGGAGGCGCTCGAGCGCCATCTGCGCGCCTACCCGCGCACGGGCCGCGAAGTGCTCCCCGTCGGCGGCGTGCTGCAGTGGCGCCGCGATGGCGAGGTGCACATCTGGAACCCGGACACGATCGCGCTGCTGCAGCAGTCGGTCCGCGCCCAGAACGGCGACGGCCCCCAGACCTACGCGGAGTTCAGCCGCGCGGTCAACGAGGACTCGGCGCGCAAGGCGTCGCTGCGCGGGCTGATGCGGCTGCGCACGCTGCCGGAGCCGATCCCGCTCGAGCAGGTCGAGCCGGCGGAGGAGATCGTCAAGCGCTTCTCGACCGGGGCGATGAGCCTCGGCGCGATCTCGCGCGAGTCGCACGAGACGCTCGCGATCGCGATGAACCGCCTCGGCGCGAAGTCGAACACGGGCGAGGGCGGGGAGGACCCGAGCCGCTACGAGGCCGACTCCAACGGCGACCTGCGCCGCTCCTCGATCAAGCAGATCGCCTCCGGGCGCTTCGGCGTCACGCCGCACTACCTCGTCAACGCCGACCGGCTGCAGATCAAGATGGCGCAGGGCGCGAAGCCCGGCGAGGGCGGCCAGCTGCCCGGCCACAAGGTCGACGACTACATCGCCTGGCTGCGCAACTCGACCGCCGGCGTCGGGCTGATCTCGCCGCCGCCGCACCACGACATCTACTCGATCGAGGACCTCAAGCAGCTGATCTACGACCTGCGCTGCGCGAACCCGCGCGCCGAAGTGTCGGTCAAGCTCGTCTCCGAGGTCGGCGTCGGCACGGTCGCCGCCGGCGTCGCGAAGGCGAACGCCGACCATGTCGTGATCTCCGGCCACGACGGCGGCACCGGCGCCTCGCCGCAGTCCTCGATCCAGGCGGCCGGGATCCCGTGGGAGATCGGCTTGGCCGAGACGCAGCAGACGCTGCTGCTCAACGACCTGCGCTCGCGCATCACCGTCGAGGCCGACGGCCAGATGAAGACGGGCCGCGACGTCGTGATCGCCGCGCTGCTCGGCGCGGACGAGATCGGCTTCTCGACCGCCCCGCTGATCGCGATGGGCTGCATCATGATGCGCGTCTGCCACCTCAACACGTGCCCGGTCGGGATCGCGACGCAGGACCCGGAGCTGCGCAAGCGCTTCGAGGGCACCCCCGAGCACGTCGTGAAGTACCTCTTCTTCGTCGCCGAGGAGGCGCGCGAGCTGATGGCGGCGCTCGGCGTGCGCTCCTTCGACGAGCTGATCGGCCGCACCGACCTGCTCGAGCTCGACGCGGCGATCGACCACTGGAAGGCGCGCGGGGTGGACCTCTCGAGCGTCTTCACGATGCCCGACGTTCCACGCGACGCGCCGCGCCATCGCACGCGTCCGCCCGAGCCGGTGCTCGAGGACGCGCTCGACTGGGAGCTGATCCGCCAGGCCGAGCCGGCGCTCGATCGCGCCGAGCCGATGCGGATCGCCTCGACGGTGCGCAACGTCAACCGCACGGTCGGCGGCCTGCTCTCGAGCGAGATCGCGCGTCGTTACGGCCCGGACGGGATGCCGGCGGACACGATCGCCGTCGACTTCGACGGCTCGGCCGGCCAGAGCTTCGGCGCGTGGCTGATGCACGGCGTCACGTTCACGCTCTCGGGCGAGACGAACGACTACGCGGGCAAGGGTCTCGCCGGCGGCCTGCTGACCGTGCGCCCGCCGGAGGACGCCGGCTTCGCCGCCGAGGAGAACGTGATCGTCGGCAACACCGTGCTCTACGGCGCGACGGCCGGGCGCGCGTTCTTCCGTGGGCTCGCCGGCGAGCGCTTCGCCGTGCGCAACTCGGGCGCGGTCGCGGTCGTCGAGGGCGTCGGCGACCACGGCTGCGAGTACATGACGGGCGGCCGCGTCGTCGTGCTCGGCCCGACCGGGCGCAACTTCGCCGCCGGCATGAGCGGCGGCGTCGCCTATGTCTACGACGAGCACCGCACGTTCGCGAGCTGCTGCAACGTCGAGCTCGTCGAGCTCGAGGCGCTCAGCGAGCACGACGAGGCGGAGCTGCGGGATCTCGTCGCCGAGCACGCGCAGCGCACCGGCTCGCCGGTCGCCCGTCGCCTGCTGGAGGACTGGGAAGCGGCGGCACGCGCGTTCGTCACGGTGATGCCGCGCGACTACCGTCGCGCGCTCGAGGAGCGCGCAGCCGCCGAGGCGGCCGCCGCGCAGCCCACGGCCGAGCCCGCCGGAGCCTGACCATGGGACAACTGGGCGGCTTCCTCAAGATCCATCGGGTCGGCTTCGACAAGCGCGATCCCGAGCAGCGCGTGCGCGACTACGACCAGTACTTCTCGCTGCAGCCCGAGGAGGAGCTGCGCAAGCAGGGCGCGCGCTGCATGGACTGCGGGATCCCCTTCTGCCACGAGGGCTGCCCGCTCGGGAACTTGATTCCGGACTGGAACGACCTCGTCTACCGCGACAAGTGGCAGGACGCGATCGTCCAGCTGCACGCGACGAACAACTTCCCCGAGTTCACCGGCCGCATCTGCCCGGCGCCGTGCGAGTCGGCCTGCGTGCTCGCGATCAACGACGACCCGGTCGCGATCGAGCAGATCGAGATGGCGATCGTCGAGAAGGCGTTCGAGGAGGGCTGGATCGTCCCCGAGCCACCCGACCGCCGCACCGGCAAGACGGTCGGCGTCATCGGCTCCGGCCCGGCCGGCCTCGCCGTCGCCGCCGAGCTCAACCGCTGCGGGCACACCGTGACCGTCTACGAGCGCGACGAGGGCCCCGGTGGTCTGCTGCGCTTCGGGGTGCCGGACGCGAAGCTGCCGAAGGTCGTGATCGACCGCCGCATCGCGCTGCTGGAGGCCGAGGGCGTGCGCTTCGAGTACCGCGTCGACGTCGGGCGCGACGTGACGGCCGCCGAGCTGCGCGAGCGCCACGACGCGCTCGTCGTCGCGATCGGCTCGCGCCTGCACCGCGACGTCGAAGCGCCCGGCCGCGAGCTCGGGGGCATCCACTTCGCGATGGACTACCTCTATCAGCGCAACCGCTGGGTCGCCGCCCAGGAGGGCAGGCCGTCTCGCGCGCCCGAGCCCGGCAGCGAGATCGTCGCCGCCGGCAAGCGCGTCGTCGTGATCGGCGGCGGCGACACCGGCATGGACTGCATATCGAACGCGAACCGCGAGGGCGCGGTCGAGGCGACGATCCTCGACGTCTACCAGGAGCTGCCGCCGAGCGGGCGCGACGCGCGCACGCCATGGCCGCTGCCGCCGAAGCGCACGGCGACGACGTACGCGCTCGAAGAGGGCGGGGCGCGCTGGTGGGGCACCGAGGTGACCGGCTTCGCCGGCGTCGAAGGCCGCGTCGCCGAGGTCCACGCGCGTCGCGTGACGGGGACCTCCTCGCGCGACCTGCAGCCGGTCGCGGGCTCGGAGTTCAGCGTTCCGGCCGACCTCGTGCTGGTCGCGATCGGCTTCTCGCATCCCGAGCACGACGGGCTCGTGACGGCGCTCGGGCTCGACCTCGATCCGCGCGGCAACGTGCGCACGCGCCAGACCTACCGCGCGTCGGAGGCCGGCGTGTATGCGTGCGGCGACGCGCGCGTCGGGCAGTCGCTCGTCGTGACCGCGATCGCCGAGGGGCGCCGCTGCGCGCGCATCGTCAACCGCGACCTGGGCGGCAGTCCGATGGACGCCGATCGCGAGCAGCTGGCGATCGGCGCCTGGAGCGGCGTGGAAGATCACACGCTCCGCCACGAGGCCGAGGCGGCCGGAAACGTGCGTCTCGGCGACGACTTCTTCAGCGGTCCCGGCGGCACGATCTGAGCTGCCACGCGCCAGTTCGCGCGTCTCCGATATCCGTCAGAGCGAAAAACGTGCCCAAGCTGCACGGTTTTCGACCCTGGATCCTGCAAGAGATGGGCCTGGCGTGACCGCGTTCGGCCGCGTGCATGAGTATTCTGGCCGAGCGGGGCGCCTGCGTCCTGCTCCGCCGGAATCGTCTCCCCCACGATTCCCGGCTGCGGAGGGCCCGGATGGATTCGGGCCCTTCCGCGTATCTGGAGCCGGTCACGCGACGCGCGGCTGTGGGAACGTGTGGGCGCGATGATCCCGGTGCCCGCATCGGTCGGCAGCGACGTCAGCCGCTTCCTCGACTCCCTCAGCACGTTCCTCTCGAACCTCGCCGGCCTGTCGTGGGGGCCGCTGCTGCTCGCGCTGCTGTGCTACGCCGGCTACCTGACGCTGCGCTCGCGCGCGCTCTTCAACGCCGTGCAGGCCGCCTACCCGGCCGAGCACGTGCGCTGGCGCGACGTCTGGGGAGCGTACGTCTCCGGCGTCGGGATCAACCAGGTCTTCCCGCTCGGCGGCGGGACGCTCGTGCAGTACTTCCTCACGCGCATCTCGATCCCGGCGTCGAGCTATCCGGCGATCATCGCGGCGATCTGGACGGGGCTCGTGTTCGACTGGGGCGTGAACCTGCTCGTGCTGGCGTTCGCCTTCACGCAGGGCGTCTTCCCGAAGCCGCCGGACTTCTCGAAGCTGCCCGCGTTCGACCTCGCGTTCTTCGCCTCGCACCCGCGCTTCACGCTCTTCTTCCTGACGGCGCTCGGAGTCGCGGTGCTCGTCGGCTTCGCGCTGCTGTCCGCGCGCGTGAAGGCGTTCTGGGCGCGCGTGCGCCAGGGCTTCACGATCCTCGCCGACCGCGACCGCTACGTGCGCGAGATGGTCAGCTGGCAGTCGGCCGCATGGCTTGCGCGCTTCGCCGCGTACTGGTTCCTGCTCGACGCCTTCCACATCGGCGGCTCGGTGCGCAACGTGCTGCTGGTGCTCGGCGTGCAGGTCGTGGCGCTGCTGGTCCCGTTCACGCCGGGCGGGGCGGGTGTGCAGCAGGCGCTGCTGCTGACCGTCTTCGCGGGCGCGGCGACGAGCTCCGAGGTCGCGGCCTTCTCGGTCGGCCAGCAGATCGCGCTTGCGGCGGCGGCGGTCGCGATGGGCTTCGGCGCGCTCGTGCTGATCTTCCGCTTCCGCAGCTTCAAGGAGGTCGTGCGGCGCGGGCGCGAGCACCGTCGCCAGGAGGATGTAGCGGTGGTACCGTAGGCAAGATGACGCCTGCGTCAACTTTGCCGTTCGTCTGCGTCATCGGCGCGGGCTCCTCCGGGATCGCGGCGGCGAAGGCGCTGCACGAACGTGGGATCCCGTTCGACTGCTTCGAGGCCTCCGACCGCGTCGGCGGCAACTGGGTCTTCGCCAACAAGAACGGCATGTCCTCGGCCTACCGCTCGTTGCACATCAACACCTCGCGCGAGCGGATGGCCTACACCGACTTCCCGATGCCGAAGGCGTTCCCCGACTTTCCGCACCACTCGCACATCGCCGCCTACTTCGACGACTACGTCGAGCACTTCGGCTTCCGCGACAAGATCGCGTTCGAGACGAACGTCAGGCACGCCGAGCGCGACGCCGACGGCGTCTGGACGATCACGCTCGAGACGGGGGAGAGCCGCCGCTACGACGCGCTCGTCGTCGCCAACGGCCACCACTGGGACCCGCGCTGGCCCGAGCCGGCGTTCCCGGGCAGCTTCGACGGCGAGCAGATGCACGCGCACTTCTACGTCGACAACGAGCCGTTCAAGGACAAGCGCGTCGTCGTGCTCGGGATCGGCAACAGCGCGATGGACATCGCGGTCGAGTCGAGCTTCGTCGCGCGCGCGACGTTCCTCGCCTCCCGTCGCGGCGCGCACATCCTGCCGAAGTACCTGTTCGGGCGCCCGATCGACCAGATCGGCGTCAACCGCTTCACCGGCGCGGTGCCGTGGGCGGTGCGCAAGGCGATGCTCAGCACCTTCTACCGGCTCGGCGTCGGCCGCGTCGAGGACTACGGCCTGCCGCGCCCCGACCACGCGATCGGCGACGCGCACCCGACCGTCTCGGCCGACTTCCTCAACCGCGTCGCGCACGGCGAGATCGTGCACAAGCCGAGCATCGCCGAGCTGCAGGGCGACCGCGTGCGCTTCGCGGACGGCTCCGTCGAGCAGGTCGACACGATCGTCTACTGCACCGGCTACAAGGTCACGTTCCCGTTCTTCGACGAGGGCCTGATCTCCGCGCCGGACAACGACCTGCCGCTGTTCCGGCGCGTCTTCCATCCCGAGCTCGACAATGTCTTCTTCGCCGGGCTGCTGCAGCCGCTCGGCGCGATCATGCCGCTCGCCGAGGCGCAGGGGCAGTGGATCGCCGCATACCTGCGCGGCGAGTATGCGCTGCCGGATCCGGGCGCGCTGCGCGCCGACATGGAGCGCGAGCGGCGGCGGATGTTCAAGCGCTACGTCGCCTCCAAGCGCCACACGATGCAGGTCGACTTCGACAACTACCTCTACGAGCTGCGGCGCGAGCGGCGCGCGGGCGCGCGACGGATGCGCGAGCGCGGCTTCCGGCTGCCGGTGCCGGCACGCGCGCGCGCTGCGGCCGCCGTATGACGCCGGCCGTCGCCGGCAAGCGCGCGCAGACGAAGGCGAGCAACCGTCGCGCGATCCTCGACGCGGCGCAGGAGATCTTCACCGAGATGGGCTACGGCGCCGCGAGCATCCGCGACGTCGTGCGGCGCACCGAGCTGGCCTCCGGCACCTTCTACAACTACTTCCCGGACAAGCAGTCTGTCTTCCGAGCGGTCCTGGAGGAGCACACGACTGAGCTGCGACGTCGCCTGCGCGACGCGCGCGCCGACGCGGATGGAGTGGAGGAGGTCGTGCGCACCGGCTTCCACGCCTACTTCTCTTTCATCGTCGAGGACCGCCAGCTGTTCGAGATGCTGCGCCGCAACGCGGGCACGGTGCGCGAGCTGTTCGAGACGCCTGCCCTGCAGCTCGGGATCCTCGAGTTGCACGATGACCTCGCCGCGGCCGGCGACCTGCCGCCCACCTTCGACCTCGACGCGCTCGCCGCCGCAATGGGCGCGGTCGCTTTCGAGCTCGGCATCCGCCTCGTCGAGCAGGACCCGCCCGACGTCGAGCGCACCGCGCGCTTCGCGAGCGAGCTTTTCCTCGGCGGCGTGGCGCGGCTCGCGGCAACCTCGTAGGAACGGCGTCCCTACACTGGCGTGTGCGACGTCTGTGCCCACCTTCTGCCGCCACAACCGCTTCCTCTCCAGCTGCCCGATCTGCTCGCGCGAGCAGGCTGAGGCGAACGTGACGCAGCACGTGAGCGTGAAGCGCAGCGGCGGCGCCGCGACGCGCAAGCGCGCCACGCCGCGCGGGGGCAGCCAGCTGCTCGTCCGCCACGTCGCACGTGAGCGCGACGACGGCTTCCGCTCTCAGCTCGTGCCGGGCCTGAAGGCCAGCGGCGACGCGGATCGGCTCGCGGAGGAGATCGGCTTCGCCTGTGCGCGACTTGGCGCGCTCGAGCGCGCGCCGTCCGGCCTCTACGGCGAGATCGCGCAGAGCGCCGATCGCGAGGAGGCGACCTGGCTCGCGTTCCTGATCGCCTATCTGGGCCTGCTCGACGGCGAGGACCCGTTCGAGGGCGTGCGCGCGGCGCGCGTGCCGTGGGCGTCCGGCATGCTGCCGCAGCTCGACGGCGTGGCGCTCGGTCCGCGGACCGGCCACGACCCGACGCGCGGGATAGCGACCCTGGCGGCCTATCGCGCCTGGGCCGAGCGCGCCGGCTCGCAGGTGGCGGCGTTCGAAGGCGAAGCGACGTGGACGGCGCAGCGACGCTTCGCACGCCTGAGCGAGCGCCTGGCGCTCCCCGGGCTCACGCGCGACGCGCGCTTCGACCTGCTCGCCTCGCTCGGTCGCCTCGGCGTCTACGAGTTGGAGGCCGACGCGCTGCGCTTCGGCGGCCACGACGAGACGACGATCGCGGCCAAGCGCGTCTTCGGCATCGGCGACACGCTGCTGCTGGAGCGACGCGCCGCCGCTCTCGCGACCGCATCGGAAGTCCCGCTCGCTGCGCTCGACGTGGCACTGTGGAACTGGTCGCGGCCCGCACGCGACGGTCGCTCGACGCTCGGCTTCCCCGCCGTCGAGCCGGACACGGACGTCGCCGCGCGCGTCGCCGGCGCGCTGGGCCTCTAGCGCCGCCATACATCCGTCGAGAAACGTCTCCGTTTCCATGCAAATTGCGGCGTTTCGCTGCCGCAGGGGGGCGAATTAGCTCGAATTGAGCGCTCTAGCGCCCGATATGTGTGGCGCTGGCAGGAGAGCGGGACGCTCGCCGGCTCGGACATGAGCTCCAAGGAGGGAGCCCGATGAGACGAAACAATCGACGAAGCGACCTGGACGAGGACGCGCTCCTGCGACTCGTGCAGGACGAAGCCGCCGAGCTGCTGCGCTATGCGCGCCGCTTCTCGCTCTGCACCGAGGATGCGCATGACGCTTACCAGCGCGCGCTCGAGAGGCTCGTGCGGCGGATGCGCACGAATCCGCCGCAGGAGCCGCTCAAGTGGCTCTGGAGCGTGCTGCGCAGCGAGGCGCTGAGGCTTCGCGCCGAGCGTCGACGACTCGGCAGTCGCGAGCACCTCCTCGCCGAGGACCATGCAGACGCGCACGCCGCCGATCCCGCCGAGCGCGTCGCCGCCCATGAGCGGCTCGAGCAGGTCGCGGAGGCGCTCCAGCGCTTGAAGCCCCAGGAGGTGACCGCGTTGGTGCTGCGCGCGGAGGGACTCTCCTACAAGGAGATCTGCGCGAAGACCGGATGGACGTACACAAAGACAAACCGCGCGGTCACCGAGGGGCGCCACGCGCTCCTCGTCCGCCTCGGCGCGATCGAGTCCGGCGCCGAGTGTGCGCGCTGGCTGCCGCAGCTCTCCGCGCTCGCGGACGGCGAGGCGACCGCGCGCGAGGTCACCGACCTGCGCCCGCATCTGCGCGGCTGCTCGGCATGCCGGGCGACGTTGCGCGACCTGCATGAGGCGCCGCGCCAGGTGGCCGCGCTCGTGCCCGTCGCGCTCGTGCCGGCGGCCGGCGATCACGGCACGCTCGTGCTGCGTCACGTCGAGACGTTCATGCACGCGGCGCTCGAACGCGTGACGTTCGCCGCCGCGCGGCTGCAGGGCGCGCTCGAGGCGGCGCCGGGCACGAAGCTCGCCGCCGTCGCCGCCTCGACGGCTGCGATCGCGGGCGGGAGCGCGGCGATCGAGCAGGCGACGCACGCGCACGCGCGGCCGAGGGCGGCCGTCGAGGCAGCCGCACCCGCCGCCGCGGACGGCCTCGCTCAGCGCTTCCCTGTCGTGCCGTCCAACACGCATCCTCTGCGCTCGTCGGCGCCGCGTGTGCATGTCGGTCGCGGGGCTGACGCCGGCAAGGGCGGCGGTGGCGAGTTCACGCTCGAGCGCGCGTCGGCTCCCGTGGCGAGGCCTCTGTCGGCGGCGCCGCAGGCCGCGCAGGCGGCCGCGCTCTCGCCGCCGTCAGACCCCGCTCCGGCGAAGCCGACGGCGGCCGAGTTCGCGGGTCCCTGACGTCATCTTCAAACCACATCAGTACCTGGGAGGTCGTACACCGATGCCCCGCATCATCATCGTGCTGAGCGCACTCATCGCCACAGCACTCCCCACCGCCGCAACCGCCGGAACATTCACCGTCTACTCATGCAAGACCCCGGCAGGAGCGTTCACCGGGATGGAGGGATGGACGAGTTCGGCGAGTAGTTCTGTCGTCGGTCGCGACAACGGTAGCTCGACTATATGCAGCTCACCAACGACGCCGTTCTCCCTGCAGTTTGGTGGAACTGGGCTGCCGGTGGCATCGGGGAGTTGGCTCAAGTGGACTCTTGCGGCTCCGACGGGCACCACCATCAAGTCGTTTTCGCTTTCTCGTTCGTTCAACCTGAGTTGGCCAGTTGTGTCGGGTGTTGCGAACCGCCCGTACGCATACCAAGTCTCGTACGACGACAACGAGACGGGCAACTTTCTTGACTTCAAATTTCCGATCCAAGGCGGTCAGACGCTGACTCAAGGGGTCGCGTCGATCGTCGAGGGTACAGGCGCGTCCTGGGGTTCACTGAGCATTAGCCTGCGGTGCTGGGGCTTGGTCGGAAGTCTCGATTGTGGGTCGTTCCCAGCACAGGTTGCGATCCCAAATGCAACGATCAGATTGACCGATACCAACGCTCCCACGACCACCGTAGGCGGCGGGAGCCTTGCGGATGACGCTTCGGTGCGGGGTGTCGGGAGCCTTGCGTTTCATGCGACCGACGCGGGCGGTGGCGTGTACCGCTCGATCGTGACCGTCGACGGGGATGAGGTCTCGCGCACGGTTGTCGACGGCGACGACGTCAGCTGCGCCGATGCGGAGCCCGCCGACGACGACGCCTACGAGTTCCCGTCGCCGCAACCCTGTCCGCTCGACACGGCCGGGAGCGTGCAGTTCGACACCGCGGCGCTCGCGGATGGCGAGCACGCGGTCCAGGTCACCGTCGAGGATGCCGCCGGCAACGTCGACGTCGTCCTCAGCCGCACCGTCAGCACGCACAACGCGCCGATCTCGACCGCGGTGCCGGCGCTCGGCGGCCAGGCCAAGGTCGGCGCCCAGCTCACGGCCGGCCCCGGCCAGTGGGACGGCGCGCCGACCGGCTACGGCTACCGCTGGCTGCGCTGCGATCCCGACGGCAGCGGCTGTGCCGGGATTCCGGGCGCCGACGCGTCCGCCTACGTCCTCACGAGCGCCGACGCCTACCACCGCATCCTCGTCGAGGTCACCGCCGCGAACCACAGCGGCGCCGCGACGGCCAGGAGCTCGGTGAGCGCGGTGGTCGCGGACGCGGCCGGACGCACCTCGCCGCTCGTCGGCGGAGGCTCGGGATCGAGCCCCGGCATCGGCGGCGTGGCCGGACTCACGAACCCGCTCGGGCAGCTCTCGGGGCACGTCCCCAACGGCGCCCGGCCCGCCGGACGCCCGCGGCTGGAGATCGCCTTCCGGCTCGCGGCCGGTCGCAGCGCCACGCACCTGCGCTCCGCTCGCGACCGCCGCTGGACGATCGCGGGCCGGTTGCTCGACGGCAACGGTCGCGGGATCGAGGGCGCGCGCATCGGCGTCGCGCTCAGGGTCGCCGGCCGCACGTGGGTCGCTCGCGGTGAGCTGCGCAGCGGGCGCGGCGGGGCCGTCAGCTACACGCTGCCGGCCGGTCCCGGCCGCTCGGTGAAGCTGACGTACTTCCCCTTCTCCGACAGCCGCGGCTTCGTCGCCTCGAACGTCGTGACCGAGGACGTGCTGGCGCCCGTGACGATCCGCGCCGACCATCGTCAGGTCACCGGCGCGCGCGTGGTCACGCTGAGCGGTCGCGTGCGGGGCGAGCTGCTCCCGCGCGGCGGCGTGCTCGTGACGCTGCAGGGGTATCAGGCGGGCTTCGGCTGGCGCACCTTCCGCACTGTGCGCACCACCGCGCGGGGCGTTTGGAGCACCCGGTACCGCTTCCGCCTCTCGCACGGCCGCTTCGGCTTCCGCGCCGTGGTGCCGCGGCAGGGCAGCTTCCCGTTCGTCACCTCGCGCTCGGGCAGCGTCTTCGTGACCGTGTCGTAGCGAACGGGTCCCGGAGGGTGCGGCGGGTCAGGCTTCCGCCGCGCCCTCCACCGCCCGCTTGCGGCCGGTGACGATCAGCTCGACGATCTCCAGCTCCAGACGCGTGATGCCCGCTATTCGTTCGGGCGCGACGCCGGCTTCGTGCGCGACGCGGATGCGTTCCTCGAGCGTCGTCATCGCCTCGCGCACCGCCTGCAGCCCGTTGACGTCGTACCGCAGGCGGGGCCGCTCCTCGCCGCCGAGATCGATGACGGTCTCCGCCGCGCCGTAGAACTCGAGCGCGGAGTCCAGCAGCGCGCGCTCCGCCGGCGACCAGTCCTCGCCATCGGCGATGTCGTCAGCCTCGCTCACGAATCCGCATTCATGTGGCCGGTTCCTCCTGCGTTGAGGTGCTCGCACCAGCGTTCCATGAACGCTGGCATTCCTCATACTCGCATTCGGAGCGTTACGACGCAAACGTCGTAAGTCGCTGCTACCGGCGTCGCAACGAATCAGCCGTCGGCGTCGGATGCCGGCGGCTGCGCCGCCAGTTCCTCGGCGCGAGCGAAGATCGCCGAGCAGGGGGTGTTCAGCCCGCTGACGAGCCGCAGCAGCGTGCGGGCCGTCGGGTTGCCGATCCCTGCCTCGATCTCCCAAATGCGTCGTTGCGGAACCCCGGTGAGCAGCGACACTGCCTCCTGCGTGAGCTGAAGCTCCTCGCGGCGCTCGCGCAGCGCTTGGCCGAGCGCGGTGAGGAAGCGGCTGACATCCGGCACCGCGCCACCCTCCGTTGCGGCAGGCGGTTTCGCAACGACATTTACGTCGTTCACGACATTTACGTCGTCGAAGACCGCCGGAAGGGGCCGATCCACGTCTTGCCGTCCACGCCGGGTCGTACTCTCCTGCTTGATCCAGTTCCGATCTCGATCGTCAGACGCGGGAGCCGTGATGTCCATCTGCTTCATCGAGCCTCAGAACGCGATTCGCGTGATCGCCAGCTCGGTCGGCCGCGAAGCGCGGCGGCAGCTGCTCGGCGAAGTCGTGCGTGCATGGGTCGACGAGATCCCGGACGCGGAGCTGACCTCGCACTATGCGAAGGCAGTGGCCGACCTCGACGAGGACGACCTCTCGATGCTCGCCGCCTGGCACGCGTCATTGGAAGTCGGCCATCCGATCGCGAACAAGGAGTTCCTCGTCAACGTCTTCCCGTCGCTCGGCTCCAACCGCCGCGAGGCGCTGAAGATCGCCGCCGGCTTTCGCGGCGAGGACGCCTTCGACGCCGGCGTGACCGAAGAGCAGTCGCTCGAGCTCGTGCTGCCGTTCCTCTCCGACGCGCGCTGCCGCGAACTGGCGCGGGAATGCGTCGAGCTCTACTGCTGGGATCGGCTCGGCTCCGAGAACTGACCGGCGAGCGCCGCCTCGACGTCGGCGATCGCCTGCGCCGTCGAGCGGTACCAGATCGCCTGCATCCCGAGCGCCCGCGCCGCGTCGCAGTTGACCTCGATGTCGTCGAGGAAGAGCGTCGCCTCCGCCGGCAGGCCGAGGCGCTCGAGCGTCAGCTCGTAGATCTCCGGGGCGGGCTTGCGCACGCCGACGAACCCGGAGTCGACGACGAGCTCGAACAGTTCGTCGATCGGCAGCATCGAGCGCCACAGCGGCTCCCACTCGCGCACGTTGTTCGTGAGGATCGCCATGCGGTAGCCGCGGCCGTGCAGCGTGCGCATGAACGCGAACAGCTCCTCGTTCGGGTGCAGATGCTCGAAGAAGGACGCCCCGAAGCCCTCCAGCTCGACCGTGCGGCCGAGCTCGGCCTCGAGCGCCGTGCCGAGCTGCGTCAGGAACGTCGCCTCGCTGATGCGCCCCGTCTCCAGCTCGAACAGGGGATTGACGCCGCCGTCGTTCGCGGCGGCGCGCGCGAGCGCGGCGCCGAACGCCTCGAGCGGGATCCCGTGCGTTTGCTGCAAGCCGGCGAACGCGCCGAGCAGCGGCGTCGTCAGCACGCCGCCGAAGTCCGAGACGATCGCCTCGATGCGGCTCATGCGCGTCGCAGGACGTCGTAGCGGCCGACGCCGTGGCGGCCGTCCATCCGCCAGTCGAAGAACGCGCAGTCCAACCGCAGGCGCCCGAGGTCGAGCGTCGTGCCGCAGACCGCCTCGCCCGCGAGGCGGTGCGGTCCGGCCTCGTCGTCTTCGCCGACCCACAGCTCCAGACCCGCGCGCCGCTGACGACCCTCCGCGTCGGAGGCGGTCGAGAGACGCGGGTCGGCGATCGCGACCGCCGCGTCGGGCTCGAACAGGAACGCGCTCGCCAGCTCGGCGTCATGGCCGGAAGCTCCCTGCGGGCGCGCGCTCGCGAGCGCGACGCCGGCGCCGTCCTCGAACCAGGCCGAGAGCGTGCGCGCGAGCGCGAGGCGCTCCCAGTCGGGCGCGCCCCACTGATGGCCGCGCTGGCCGAGGCAGTCGACCCGCGTCCGCTGTTCGCCGCGGCGGACGCTGCCCGTCACGCGGCAGAGCTGCTCGTAGCCGTGCAGGTTCGCCGCGCTGGCCGCGAGCGCGTCGCCACCCAGCTCGGCCGGGGGCCCGAGCGCGTCGAAGCGCAGCTCGAAGCCGCCCTCGTCGCCGTCGAAGCCGACCTCCCACGCGCGCAGCGGCTCGACGATCGCCCCGCTCACGTCGCCGACGTCGAGCCGGGTCCAGTCGGCCCGTTCGACCTCCGTGCCGCCGACGATCTCCGCGGCGACGACGTCGCCGTCGGCGAACAGCAGGCCGAGCCCGCTCGCGCGCGGTGGCGTGCCCCGGACGAGCCCGAGCCGCACGCTGCCGTACAGGCGCCGCTCGGGGTCGCCGAACGCGAACGTGACCGCGTCGCTGAAGCCATCGACGCCCGGCTGGCCGCTCTGCGCGCCCTCGTCCGCGGGCTCGATCATCGCGGCAGACGCGGGGGAGGAGCGTCGTGGGCGGTCGCGTCGACGTCGTAGTCGCGCCGGGCGCCGCCGGGCCGCGCGCGCCCGGCAAGCCCGACGAGCAGGCGGCCGCGGGCGTGGCGCAGGAGCAGCCTCCGCACCGCCGCGCGCGTGGGCGGCAGCAGGAACAGCGCGCCGAAGACGTCGGTGATGAAGCCCGGGGTGAGCAGCAGCGCCCCGCCGCCGATCACGAGCGCGCCGTCGACGACCTCGCGGGCCGGCGGGCGCCGCTCGGCGAGGGCGGCCTGGAAGCGGCGCCAGACCGCACGTCCCTGCGAGCGCAGCAGCCATGAGCCGAGCAGCGAGTCGAGCAGCAGCAGGGCGATCGTCGGCAGCGCGCCGATCGCCTGGCCGACCTGGATGATCACGTACAGCTCCGCCAGCGGCACGACGATGAACAGCGCGAGCAGGATCAGCAGCATCTGTGTACAGGCTACTGCGGGCGCTGCGCGGGGCGCGGACTACGCGAGCGCCGCGACGGGCGCCGGCGCGGAGTGCTCGAGCCGCACGCCGGGGAGGCGGTCGAGCCCGACGAGCTCGAGCAGCGCGAGGATCTGCGGCTGGGCGTCGCGCAGCAGCAGCGTGTGCCCTCTGGCGCGCATGCGGCGCGCGAGCATCAGCAGGTCGAGCATCAGCGAGGTGTCGGCCCAGCTGAGGTCGCCGAGCTCGACGGCGACGTCGGCCTTCGCCGTGATCGCGCGCACGAAGGCCTGGCGACGGCGCGCCTGCGTTGCACGGTCCTCGTCACCGCAGCAGCGCAGCGTCGGAGGATGTGTCACATACTCGACGATGGCGGCGAACCTAACGAAAGCTCCACCGGGGAGGCAAGCGAAGTTAAGCAGACTCTCACCTCCGGTATACGCAAAACGAACACGTTCGCAGGCGCTCGCTAGACTCACCGGCATGCCTACGTTGGAAGACGTCAACGACGCGCTCGCGAACGTGATCGATCCCGAGCTCGGCCTCGACTTCGTCGAGCTCGGCCTTGTCTACGACGTCGAGATCGACGGCTCGACGGTGAACATCACGTTCACCCTCACCACGCCCGCCTGTCCGATCGGCCCGCAGGTCAGCGAGCAGATGATCGAGTTCGTCGGCGAGCTCGAGGACGTCGAGCAGGTGAACCCGAACATGGTCTTCTCGCCGCCGTGGTCTCCGGACCGCATGAGCGAGGACGCCAAGTTCGCGCTCGGCTTCTAAGCCGAGCCGTTCTGTGACGGCGGCCGTCTCGCGCGCTTGCGCATCGACGACGCCGGCCCTCCAGCGCGCGTCGCGGGACCGGTCGGAAGCAGCTGCGGCGCGGTGACCGCCGGCGCGGGCTCGGCCGTTCTCGTGCGCGGAGGCGGCTTCGCCACGGCGCCGGCGCGGGCGGCGGCGCTCCGTGCCTCCTTCGCCTGCGCGGCGGTCTTGAGCTGGGCGAGGCCGTCCTCGATCCCATCGGCGATCAGCTCGATGTCCGGCAGCGCGTCGTAGTCGCCGAGCAGGCCGAAGTCGATCGAGCCGTTGTAGGACATGATCGCGATCGCGAGCGCGTGGTTCTTCGGCAGGAAGGCGATCGGGAACAGGTCGAGCAGCTCGCGCCCGAGCACGTAGAGCGGGAACTGCGGGCCCGGGACGTTCGTCGTGATGAGGTTGAAGAGGCGCGTGGAGAACTGCGCGCGCGAGGCCTGCGCGAGGATCGTCGGCGGCGCGAGCTGCTGCACGTCGGCGAGCACTTTCGCGCCGACCGCCTGCTTGGACTCCTTCAGCCCGTCCATCGCCTGCTTGACGAAGCGCAGCCGCGCGACCGGGTCGCGGATGTAGACCGGCAGCGGGCCGCGCATCAGCACGATCTGGTTGCCGAGCTGGTGGCGCTGGTCCTGCGGACGGATCGAGACCGGCACGAGCGCGCGCAGCTCCAGGCCCTCGGTGCGCACGCCGCGCGAGCGCAGCCAGCGCGCGAGCGAGCCGGAGACGACCGCGAGCACGACGTCGTTGACCGTCCCGCCGAGGACGCGCTTGACGTAGCGGAAGTCCTCGAGCTTGTTGCGCACGACGGCGTAGCGGCGGTGCGGGCCGATGTCGACGTTCAACGGCGTCTCGGGCGCCGGGTTCAGCCCCGCCCACACGACTTCGCCGATCCCCTCCGCGGCTTCGCGCAGCGCGTCGACCGCGTGCGCAGGGTTCGTCGCGGCAACGAGCGCCTTCTCCGTCACGCCGAGCGCGGTCTTCGCGAATCCCACGATCCCGGCGGCGAGCAGCTCGGCGCCCGTCGGCTCCGGGTGCGGCTGCCACGGCGGCAGGTCGTCCGGCTTGGGCGGGTTGGGCGCGAGGTCGAACAGCACGGTCGCGAGGTCGACGCCGGAGACGCCGTCGACGAGGGCGTGGTGGGTCTTGAAGATGAGCGCGAAGCGGCCGTCCTCGAGCCCCTCGACGAACCAGCACTCCCACAGCGGCTTGGAGCGGTCGAGCTGCTGGGAGCTGATGCGCGCCGCGAGCCGATGCAGCTGCTGCTCGGTGCCGGGCGCGGGCAGCGCGCTGTGGCGCACGTGGTACTCGAGGTTGAACGTCGGGTCGTCGACCCACAGCGGCCGGCCGGTCTCCAGCGGCGGGTAGGCGAGCTTCTGCCGGTAGCGCGGCACGAGGTGCAGGCGCGAGCGGATGTGCTCGAGCACCGCGACGAATCTCGGCGGCGGACCCTCGAAGATCGTCACCGCGCCGATGTGCATGTGCGAGATCGCGTTCTCCTGGTGGAGGAACGAGGCGTCTACGGCGGTCAGTCGATCGAGATGGCGCTGCGCCAACGTGTGCTCCCGGAGGGCGTCGATGGTCCTGGTCCTAGCGTATACGGCTGCGTTCGGGACGCAAGCCCCGGACGCGATCCTGCCAAGCTCCCCACATGTCCGTCCGCCTGCTCGTCTGGGCGCTCGTGATCCAGCTGCTGCTGGCCGGCGTCTTCATCTACTTCGCAGTGACCGGCTTCCCGTTCATACCCGATCACGGTTCGTCGCAACACCGCGCGCGGCCGGACTGTCCGCGCGGCGCTACAGCAGCCCGATGCGCTTCGGCGGCCAGTAGGTCGCGAACGCCTGTCCGATGATCCACTTCTTCGGCACCGGGCCCCAGAAGCGGCTGTCGTCGGAGTTCCCGCGGTTGTCGCCCATCATGTAGAAGCTGCCGTTGGGGACGGT
>DASRAV010000050.1:0-43766 GCA_035637995.1 Conexibacter sp.
GGACGCTGACGTTCTCGCTCGGTGGCCGCACCCGCATCGACGGCTCCGGTCTCGGCAGCAACGCGACGGCTGCCCGCTTCGGCGGCCTCGCCGGTCCGATCCGCGCGCAGGAGCTGAGCGCGGGCGTCATCCATCACGCGCTGTTCGTCGTCGTGCGCTGCGCGACCAGCGCGACGACGTTCGGGTACGGCACGAAGCTCGACGGCTCCAGCAAGAGCGCGTACGTCTACCCGGCGATGGCCGGCGGCACCCGCTGCTCGAGCACCGACAACACGGACGCCCCGCCGCTCGGCGCCCGCTTCCAGCTCAACATGACCGACCAGCAGATCGACGCGCTCGGAATGCCCGCCTGGAAGCGCGGGATCCTGATCGCGCTCGCGCACTACGGCGGCTACGTCGGCGACACCGGCGGGCCCGGCTTCGGCCTGCTGCTCGAGTCGAGCTCGATGTACACGTCGCTCGGGTACGCCGATCCGCTCGCCACCCTCGGCAGAACGCTCGGGCTCTCGCTGTGGAGCGGCAGATACGTGTTCAACGTCGCAAGCGGCGTCGACTGGGCGCGCTACCTGCGCGTCGTCGTGCCGCCCGCGCCGCAGTAGCCGGCGGCGCCGCACGGGGCCGCTCGTACAATCCAGCGATGACCCCGCAAGCGCCGCGCGCGGCCTCGGCGCCCGACCTGCACGCGCTGGAGGCGATCACGGACGCCGTCGCGGCGGGCGCCGGCCTGCCGGAGGTCGTGCGCGCCGCCGCGCGCGCGCTCGACGCGAGCCTCGTCCTGATCGACCGCACGAGCGTCGTGCTGGCGGTCGCGGCGCGCTCGCCGGCGGAGGAGCGCGCGCTGCTGCGGGAGGTCGAGGGCGTCGAACGGGTGGAGCTGCGCGTCGCCGACGCGGTCGTCGGCCAGCTGCGCGTGCGCGGGCGCGAAGGGCCGGCCGAGCCGGCGATGCTGCGGCTCGTCACGACGTTGATCGCCTCGGAGGTCGAGCGGGTGCGCGGCCCCGAGCGCGCCTCCGAGGAGGCGGCCGCGGCCTTCCTGCACGCGGTGCTGGGCCGTGAGATCCGCAACCGCGAGGATCTCGTCGCGCGCGGCAAGGAGCTCGGCATCGCGCTCGAGCGCGGCGGCGCGGTCGTCGTCGTGCGCGCGCATCCGCGCACGCCGACGGAGGACGACTGGCGCGCGCGCCTGCTGGCGCTGGCCGAACGCGGCGCACGCTCGATCGCCCCGGGCGCGATCGCCGCGCCGGCGCGCGACGGCGACGGCGACGAGGTCGTCGTGCTCGTGCCCGACGCCGACGGCGAGGGAGGTCGCCGTGTCGCGGCGACGGTGCTGCGCGAGCTGGAGGCGAACCTGAGCGGCTTCGCGTTCGCGGTCGGGCGCAGCCGCGTCGCGTCCGACCCGACCGACCTGCCGCGCGCTGGCGACGAGGCGCTGCTCGCGTGCAACGTCGTCGAGGGCGCGCCGGAGGAGGCGCTGCTCGCCTACGACGACACCGGCACCTACCAGCTGCTGCTGCCGCACATGCGCGACCCGGCCGAGCTGCGCCGCTTCTACGACGAGACGGTCGCCAAGATCGTCGCCTACGACGAGCAGTACGAGACCTCCGACCTCGTCGGGACGCTCGAGACGTTCCTCGAGAGCGACGGCAACGTCAACGCGACCGCGGCGCGCCTCTTCACGCACCGTCACACGGTTCGCTACCGCTTCGAGCGCGTGCGCGAGATCACGGGCCTCGACGTCGCCTCCACCGACGGCCGCGAGAAGCTGTCGTTCGGGCTCAAGGCGATGCGCGTGCTCGGGATCGCGGCGCCGCGCGGGCCCGCGACCGAGCGCGGGGCGGAGGCGGGGCGCGTGCGGCGCGAGGGGTCCGAGCGCCGCGGCTCCAGCTGATTCAGGCGAGCGGCACTGGTAGAGTGGTCCAACCACCTGGGCCGCCGATGACGACGTACACCTCCGCCACCGATGCCGACCGCCGCGCGATGCTCGACGCGATCGGCGTGCCGTCCGTCGAGGAGCTGTTCGCGGACGTGCCGCAGGCGCTGCGTCTCGACCGACCGCTCGCGCTGCCGGCGGGCATGGCCGAGCAGGAGGTCTACGAGCACCTGCGCGGACTGGCCGCGCGCAACGTCTCGGCCGAGGACGAGGTCAGCTTCCTCGGCGCCGGGATGTACGACCACTACGTCCCCGCCGTGATCGACATGCTGATGGGCCGCTCGGAGTTCCTCACGCCCTACACGCCCTACCAGCCCGAGATCTCCCAGGGCGGACTGCAGGTGATGTTCGAGTACCAGACGGCGATCAGCGAGCTGACCGGGCTGCCCGTCTCCAACGCGTCCGTCTACGAGGGCCCGAGCGCCGTCGGCGCGGCGGCGTACCTCGCGAAGCTCGCGAACGGCCGCCTGCGCGTGCTCGCCTCGCGCGGCGTGCACCCGTACAGCCGCGAGACGCTCACCACGCTCGCGCGCGGCTACGGCCAGCAGATCGAGGAGATCCCGTTGCGCGAGGGCGCGACCGATCTGGCAGCGCTGATCGCGGCGCTCGACGAGGACGTCGGCGCGGTCGTGCTGCAGCAGCCCAACTTCCTCGGCGCCGTCGAGGACGTGGCCGCGCTCGCCGCGGCGGCGAAGCAATCCGGTCCCACCCACCCGCTCGTGATCTGTGCGTGCGATCCGATCCCGCTCGGGATCCTCAAGCCGCCGGGGGAATGCGGGGTCGACATCGCGGTCGGCGAGGGCCAGACGCTCGGCAACCGGCTCGACTTCGGCGGCCCGTCGTTCGGCTTCTTCGCCGCGACGCAGGAGCACCTGCGGCGGATGCCGGGGCGGATTGCGGGCGAGACGGTCGACGTCGACGGTCGGCGCGGCTTCGTGCTGACGCTGCAGACGCGCGAGCAGCACATCCGCCGCGAGAAGGCGACCTCGAACATCTGCACCTCGCAGGCGCTCAACGCGCTTGCGGGCGTCGTGTACCTGAGCTGGCTCGGCCGCGCGGGGCTCGTCGAGCTGGGCGAGCTGCTGCTGGCGCGCACCGCCTACGCGCGCGAGCGGCTCACGCTGCTCGACGGCGTCGAGGCGCTGCACGAGCAGCCGGTCGTGCGCGAGTTCGCCCTGCGGTTGGACGCGGACGTGGCGCGCGTGCGCGAGCGGCTCGCCGCCGAGGGCATCAACGCCGGCTACGCGCTCGGCCGCGACTACCCCGAGCACCCGGACGGGCTGCTCGTCGCGATCACCGAGCGGCGCACGCGCGCCGACATCGACCGCCTCGCCGACGCACTCGGCCGCGCCGTCGCCGCCGAACGCGAAGTCGCGCACGCGGGGGTGGGGGCGTGAGCTCGCGCGAGGAGCCGACGCTGACGATCTTCCAGCGCGGCGCGCCCGGCCGCCGCGCGTTCGCCGCGCCTGTCCTCGACGTGCCGCCGGCACCCGACGACGCGCTCCCCGCGGATCTGCGCCGCGCGACGCCCGCCGCGCTGCCCGAGGTGAGCGAGCCGGAGCTCGTGCGCCACTACGTCAACCTGAGCAAGCGCAACTTCGATCTCGACTCGGGCTTCTATCCGCTCGGCTCGTGCACGATGAAGCACAACCCGCGCCTGCACGAGCGCGTCGCCGCGCTGCCCGGTCATGCGCGACTGCATCCGCTGCAGGACCCCGCGCGGGCGCAGGGCGCGCTCGAGCTGATGTGGAACCTGCAGCAGGCGCTCGGCGAGGTCGCCGGCCTGCCGCACGTCTCGCTGCAGCCGAGCGCCGGCTCGCACGGCGAGCTCGCGGGCGTGCTGCTCACGCGCGCCTACCACGAGGATCGCGGCGAGCAGCGCACGAAGGTGCTCACGCCGGACACCGCGCACGGGACGAACCCCGCGACGGTCACGATGGCGGGCTATGAGGTCGTGAAGGTCGGCACGAACGCCGACGGCGGGGTCGACCTCGACGATTTGCGCGCGCAGGCCGACGAGCAGGTCGCGTGCCTGATGCTCACGAACCCCAGCACGCTCGGATTGTTCGACGCCAACATCGCGGAGATCGCGGAGATCGTGCACGGCGTCGGCGCGACGCTCTACTACGACGGCGCGAACCTGAACGCGATCATGGGCATCACGCGTCCCGGCGACATGGGCTTCGACATCGTGCACTTCAATCTGCACAAGTCGTTCACCCAGCCGCACGGCGGCGGCGGCCCGGGCTCGGGCCCGATCGCCGTCAGCGAGCGGATCGAGCCCTACCTGATGCGCCCGCAGGTGGTCCGACGCGAGGACGGAGGCTTCGACCTCGACCACGAACGGCCGAAGTCGATCGGCCGGCTGCGCGGCTTCCAGGGCAACTACGGCTGCTTCGTGCGCGCCTACGCCTACATCCGCTCGCTCGGCGCCGAGGGCCTGAAGGACGCCTCCGAGACAGCCGTCCTCAACGCGAACTACCTGCTCGCGTTGCTCAAGCGCGAGGGTGTGGCGGAATACCTGCCGGTCGCCTACGACCGGCTCTGCATGCACGAGTTCGTGCTGTCCGGCGCGCCGATGAAGCGCGAGCTGGGGATCAGGACGCTCGATCTTGCCAAGCGGCTGCTCGACCACGGCGTGCACCCGCCGACGGTCTACTTCCCGCTGCTCGTCGAGGAGGCGCTGCTGATCGAGCCGACCGAGACCGAGACGCGCGAGACGCTCGAGCAGTTCGCCGAGACGATCGCCGAGCTCCTGCGCGAGGCCGCCGAGGATCCCGAGCTTGCCCGCAACGCGCCGACGAGCACGCCCGTGCGCCGGCTCGACGAGGCTGCCGCGGCGAAGCGTCCGGTGATCCGGCAGGAGCTCGCGGCGGCGGGCTGATGGCCTCGGACGCGGGCCTGCAGCCGATCGCCCGCAGCCCGCTCTACGAGCAGGTCGTCGAGCGGCTGCGCGAGTTCATCGACACGCAGCGGCTGCAGCCCGGCGATCGGCTGATGTCCGAGCGCGAGCTGGCCGAACGGCTCGGCGTGAGCCGTACCTCCGTGCGCCAGGCGCTGACTGCGCTGCGCGTGATGGGGTTCGTCGAGATCAGGCATGGCGACGGCGTCTACCTGCTGCGCGCGCCGGGCGACGTGATCCCGAACCTCGCCTCTGAGATCGTCGGCAGCGAGGTCGACCACCCGATGATCTGGGAGGTGCGCGAGGGGATCGAGGTGCAGGCCGCGCGCCTGGCTGCGCGCCGCCGCTCGGACGCGGACGTGGCGGCGATGCGCGAGGCGCTCGACCTGATGGAGACGGCGATCGCCGGCGGCGACGACGGGATCCTCGAGGACCGCCGCTTCCATCACGCGATCGTCGCTGCAGCCGGCAACCCGCTGCTGCGCCAGCTGACCGACCAGCTCGCCGACCTGATCGACCGCACCTCCGAGGCGTCGCTGACGCATGTCGGCCGTCCGCCGATCTCGCTCAAGCGCCATCGCGCGATCCTTGCCGCGATCGAGCGCCAGGACGAGGCAGCCGCCGCCGAGCAGATGCGCCGCCACGTGACGACGTCGGCGGAGCGGGGGGCGTAGCCGGCAGGTCGGGTCAGCCGGGAGCGCGCGGCAGGCGGCCGAGCGCGAAGCTCTGCTTCGTGAGCTGGAGGTAGACGAACGAGTCGGTCGACAGCACGCCCTCGAGCGCGCCCAGCCGCTCGATCACCTCGAGCAGGTGGTCGTGGTCGCGGCAGACGACCTCGAGCAGGAGGTCGAACCGGCCCGCGACGACGACGGCGTAGTCGACCTCCGCCAGCTCGGCGGCCGCCTCGGCGACCGCCCGTGCGCGGCCGTCGGTCTTGACGCCGATCATCGCCATCGCCTGGAAGCCGAGCACGAGCGGGTTGGTGACGCCGACGACGTCGAGCACGGCCGTGCTGACGAGGCGCTCGTAGCGATTGCGGATCGTGCCCTCGGCGACCGAGAGGCGTCGCGCGATCGTGCGAAACGACGCACGGCCGTCCTCCTGGAGCGCCTCGACGATCGCGCGGTCGAGCTCATCGAGGCGCGCCGAGCCCGCGACGGCGCCGCGCTTCCGGGTGGTCATCGCTCGCATCCTACTGCGTGACCCACTTTCACGCATATCGTCGATATAGAGTATGAAAGCTGCGATTTGCGTAAGTGAGCTATCTTCTGCTGTGCAAATGCGCAGTCCAAAGGGAGCTTCTTGATGACAAGCATCGACCTCCAACAGGCGGCGAAGGACCACCTGTGGATGCACTTCACGCGCCTGAGCAGCCACGCCGACCGCCCTGTTCCGATCATCGCGCGCGGTGAGGGCTGCTATCTGGAGGACGTCGAGGGGCGGCGCTACCTCGACGCGCTCGCGGGCCTGTTCGCGGTGCAGATCGGCTACTCGTACGGCGAGGAGATCGGCACCGCTGCCGCTGAGCAGCTGCGCGAGCTGCCGTTCTACACGAACTGGTCGTATGCGCATCCGCGCGCGATCGAGCTGGCGACGGAGCTCGCGGCGCTGGCGCCGGGCGACCTCAATCGCGTCTTCTTCACCTCCGGCGGCTCGGAGGCGGTCGAGTCGGCGTGGAAGCTCGCGCGTCAGTACCACACGGCTCGCGGCGAGCGCCGCTGGAAGGCGATCGCGCGCGACGTCGCCTACCACGGCTCGACGATGGGCGCGCTCTCGATCAACGGCATCGAGCCGCTGCGCAGCCCGTTCGAGCCGCTCGTCCCGCAGGTCTCGCACGTGCGCAACACGAATCGCTTCCGGCGGCCCGCGGACGAGACGGAGGAGCAGTTCACCGCGCTGCTGCTCGAGGACCTCGAGCAGCGCATCCTCTCCGAGGGGCCGGAGACGATCGCGCTGGTGATCATGGAGCCGGTGCAGAACGCGGGCGGCGCGTTCATGCCGCCGGCCGGTTACTTCCGGGGCGTGCGCGCGCTCTGCGACGCCTACGGCATCCTGCTGTGCGCCGACGAGGTGATCACCGGCTTCGGACGCATGGGGGCGTGGTTCGCCTCCGAGCGCTACGACATCGGGCCTGACCTCATCACCTGCGCCAAGGGCCTGTCCTCCGCGTATGCGTCGATCGGCGCCGTGATCGCCTCCGATCGCGTCGCCGAGCCGTTCCTGCACGGCACCGAGACGTTCCTGCACGGCCTCACGTTCGGCGGCCATCCGGTCGCGGCCGCGATCGCGCAGAAGAACCTCGAGATCATGCGCCGCGAGCTGATCGTCGAGACGGTGCGCGAGCGCGAGGACGCCGTCCGCGCGACCCTCGCGCAACTGCTCCAGCTGCCGATCGTCGGCGACCTGCGCGGTGACGGCTGCTTCTTCGCGCTCGAGCTCGTCAAGGACGCCGAGACCAACGCGACCTTCTCCGCACAGGAGTCCGAGGACCTGCTGCGCGGCTTCCTCTCAGAGCGCCTGTTCGAGGCCGGCCTGATCTGCCGCGCGGACGACCGCGGCGACCCGGTCGTGCAGATCTCCCCACCGCTCGTCGCCGGCCAGCCCGAGTTCGACGAGATCGTCGGCATCCTCGGCGACGTGCTCACCGAGGCGGGGCAGCGCGTGGGCCATCGCCAAGCTGCCGGCCGCGCCCCGGCGCACGCGATGTCAGCGCCCGGCCGCCTTCCCGGGTCGACCGGGGGGCCGGGACTCGAACCCGGATAGCCGGCTCCAAAGGCCGCGCGTTGGGTGCCCTCCTGTGCCCTTATGTCCGTTGGACTGGGGGTTTCGATTGCCGGCCGCACTCGTAGGGAGATGGTGCGGACCTGAACATCGATGTGCGCGAGTTCCGCTGCATCGATAGTCTTCACCGCAGTCGCTCGGGACCGAGCGCGACGAGGGGGAACCGAAGGTGCGAAACGTCCGCCGGGGGGCGCGGGCAATTATGGGTATCCGCGCGGTCTCCGCCGTCATCGCCTTTGTGGCGGTGACCGCCGCTACATGCCTGGTCGCCTATCTCCGGATGTTCACGGAGTTCAGCTACTGGGACGACGAGGGAGACCTGCTCATCGGGCTGCAGTGGTTCGTGCGCCACGGCAGCCTCTATGGCCACACCTTCAGTCGCTACGGCCCCTTCTATTACGAGCTGTGGGGCGGACTGTTCTCGACGTTCGGAATACCGGTCGACCACGACACCGGCCGAGCGGTGACGATGGTCGTGTGGGTCCTCGCCGGCCTGGAGTTCGGTCTCGTGACGCTGCGGCTGACCGGCAGCGTGCTGCTCGGCCTGGCGGTGCAGATGGTCACTTTCAAGGCGCTCTTCTCCCTGGCAAACGAGCCGATGCATCCGGGTGGGCTCATCTGCCTGCTTCTGGGGGCAGTCCTCGTGGCCTCCTCGTTCGCGTGGGGACGCGTCTCGCGCTATGCGCTTGCGCTGTTGGGGGCGGCCCTTGCCGCGCTTGTCCTCATCAAGATCAACATCGGCCTCTTCGCGCTTGCTGCCGTCGTGCTCGCCTGCGTGAGCAGCTTCACAATGCTTTCCCGCCGGCGCTGGGTGAAGACGGCCGTCGAGGCCGGCTTCGTCGCGACTCCCGTCCTGGTGATGTACAGCGAGTTGGGCGCGGCGTGGGTGCGTCAATACGCATTTCACATTGCCGCAGCGGCGCTCGCCGTCGTAGTGGTGCTGAGGGGCCGCCCAACGATCCGAGGAGTCGACCACGAACTTCGCTGGCTGCTGATCGGCTTCGGCGCAATGGCGGGGCTCGTCGTGGCGGCGATTCTCGCCACCGGTACCAGCCCAGGCGATTTCGTCGATGGCATACTGCTCGAACCGCTGCAACTGATGCACGCGTTCATCGGGCCGCTGGTTTTGTCGCACCGGATCTTCGCGATCGACCTGCTGGCGTTGGGCGGTGCTGTTGCCTACCGGTATACGAGCCGGAGCCGCCGCGCGGCGCCGGCTTGGTGGCGGGCGATTGTCGCACTGGTCGAGCTGGCGATCGGAATCGCGATGGCGCTTTCGGTCGTGACTCCGGCCCTCTCGTTCGGTGCCGACCAGCTCAACGGGGCCCCGTTGACCATGCTCGGCTTCTGCTGGGTCTCCCTCATTCCTGCCTCACGCGATGAAGGCCGGGGCGTCGCCTTCGCGCGACGCGTGTTGGCGCCCCTCGCCGTGCTTCAAGGGTTGCACGCCTTCCCCGTGGCAGGCAGTCAAGCGATATGGTCGTCCTTGCTGCTGGTTCCGGCGGGCGCCATGTGCGTCGCCGACGGGTTGTGGCGACTTCACGGCGTGCTCGATGCCGGCGTCGCGCGACGGTCATTCGTCGCGTGCGCCGCGGTCGCTGGGACAGCGCTGATGTGGTTCGTCGTGGACACGACGCTGCGAGCGCCGTTGCACGTCGTTACGAGCGCCTACCACGCCTCGGTTCCGCTTGGTCTCCCGGGTGCCAGTGCGGTTCGCATCGCGCCGCAGGAAGCCCGGATCTATCGACGCGTCGCGCGGAGCATCAGACGCGACTGCACGGCCACCATCATGCTGCCGGGGATGAGCAGCTTCTACCTGTGGGCCCGACAGGAACCGCCGACAGGAGACAACGCCACCGCCTGGCCGACCTTGCTCGACGCGGTGCGCCAACGCCAGGTGGTGGCAGCGACCCGCTCGATCAAAGGGCTCTGTCTGTTGGAGAACAACTTGATTCTGCAGTTCTGGATAAAGGGCCCAATCCCGTCCGGGCCGCTGGTTCGCTACATGCACCGTGGCTTCCGTCCGCTCGCGAGGTTCGGCGAATTCAGGTTGTTGAAGCGGAATGAGCCGGCGTAGGCGCTGCGAACGGCCTGCCAGACACGAGTCTTCGGCGGAGGCGTGGCGTTCCACACCCTCTTATGGCGACTGGGGGGCCGGGACTCGAACCCGGATAGCCGGCTCCAAAGGCCGGAGTCTTGCCATTAGACGACCCCCCAAGGGGACCCGATTCTACGCGGCCGTCCAGGGGCGTCGGCACGGGCGGCCGGGCGCGGCTACGATGCGGGCGTGACCGCACCGGTCGTCGTCATCCTGGCGGCGGGGCAGGGGACGCGCATGCGCTCTGCGACGCCGAAGGTCCTGCACCCGCTCTGCGGGCGTCCGCTGCTCGGCTGGCCGATCGCGGCCGCGCGTGCGGCCGGGGCCGCGAAGGTCGTTGTCGTCGGCGGTCCCGACGGCGCGCTCGCGCCGCACCTGCCCGAAGGCGTCGTGCTCGCGGTCCAGCCCGTGGCCGACGGCACGGCCGGCGCCGTGCGCGCCGCCGCCGCCGAGATCGACCGCGACGCGCCGGTCGTCGTGCTGAGCGGCGACGTGCCGCTGTTCACCGCCGCGGCGCTGCAGGGCCTGCTCGCCACCCACGCGGAGCGCGGCGCCGCCGCGACGATGCTGACGATGATCCTCGACGACGCGACCGGCTACGGGCGCGTCGTGCGCGACGCCGACGGCTCGGTCGCGCGCGTGGTGGAGACGAAGAAGCCCGGCGACGCGACGCCCGAGGAGCTGGAGCTGCGCGAGGTCAACGCGGGCATCTACGCGTTCGCCGGCGGCGAGCTGATCGACGCGCTCGCGCGCGTGCGCAACGACAACGCGCAGGGCGAGTACTACCTGCCCGACGTGCTGCCGCTGCTGCGCGAGCAAGGCCGCCCCGTGGCCGCGCACGTGCTCGAGGACCCCGCGCTCGCGCTCGGCATCAACGATCGCGGCGACCTCGCGGCCGTGCGCACGATCGCCCAGCAGCGCATCCACGCGCGGCACCTGGCCGCCGGCGTGACGATCGTCGATCCCGGCTCGACGGTGATCGACGTCGAGGTCGAGATCGCGCCCGACACGACGATCGCCCCCTTCAGCTCGCTGCTCGGCGCCACCAGGATCGGCGCCGGGTGCGAGGTCGGCCCGCTCACGACGCTGATCGACATGACGCTCGCCGACGACGTCCGCATCCCGCACTCCTACGCCACGAGCTGCGAGATCCGCGACGGCGTCAGCGTAGGCCCGTTCGCCTACCTGCGTCCCGGCACCCTGCTGCGCGAGGGCTCGAAGGTCGGCACGTTCGTCGAGGTCAAGAACTCCGACGTCGGCGCCGGCACGAAGATCCCGCACCTCTCCTACATCGGCGACGCCGACGTCGGCGAGGGCTCGAACCTCGGCGCGAGCACGATCACCGCGAACTACGACGGCCGCAGCAAGCACCGCACGACGATCGGCGACAACGTCCACGGAGCGATCCACACCTCGCTCGTCGCGCCGGTCAGCGTCGGCGACGACGCCTGGCTCGCCGCCGGATCGGTCATCACGAAGGACGTCCCGCCGGGGGCGCTCGGCGTCGCGCGCGAGCGGCAGACGAACATCGAGGGCTACGACGAGCGCACGAAGGACCGAGCCGGATCATGAGCGCGATCACGTCACCGGCGAGGCGTACACTCGCTCGCGAGATGAGCGCCGCCGTGCCGCAGGAGCACCCGAGCACCAAGCTCGACATCGGGTACGACAAGCAGCTCATGCTCTTCAGCGGTCGCGCGCACGAGCAGCTCGCGTTCGACATCGCCGGCAAGCTCGGGATCGAGCTCGGCGGCGTGACGCTGAAGACGTTCTCCAACGGCGAGGTCTACTGCCGCTACGAGGAGTCGATCCGCGGCGCCGACGTCTTCATCGTGCAGCCGATCTGCGGCAACCCGCGCACCGGCCTGACCGCGAACGACGCGCTGATGGAGCTGCTGGAGATGGTCGACGCGGCCGTCGGCGGCTCCGCGCATCGCGTGATCGCCGTCTCGCCCTGGTACGGCTACTCGCGCCAGGACAAGAAGTCCGCCCCGCGCGAGCCGATCAGCGCGCGCCTCGTCGCGCGCATGCTGGAGACCGCGGGGATCGACCGCATCCTCACGATGGACCTGCACTCCGGCCAGATCCAGGGCTTCTTCCAGAAGCCGTGCGACCACATGACGGCGATGTGGATGCTCACCAAGTACTTCGCCGACCAGGGCCTCGAGGACCTCGTCGTCGTCTCGCCGGACGCCGGCCGCGTGAAGCTGAACAAGAAGTTCGCCGCCACGATCGGCGCCGAGCTGGCGATCCTCAACAAGGAGCGCCCCGCCCAGCAGGTCGCCGAGATCGGCTACGTGATCGGTGACGTGAAGGGCAAGACCGCCGTGCTCGTCGACGACATCATCGACACCGCCGGCACGCTCAAGGCCGCCGCGCAGACCGTCCGCGACGCCGGCGCGACACGCGTGCTCGCGGCCGCGACGCACGCCGTCTTCTCCGGCAACGTGTGGGAGAACCTCGCCGCCGCCGACTTCGACGAGATCGTCGTCACCGACACGATCCCGCTGCGCGACGGCGCTCCGGACCACATCACCGTGCTGCCGTGCGCGGAGCTGCTCACGAGCTCGATCCGCCAGATCTTCACGGACGGCTCGGTGAGCGAGGTCTTCCGCGGCGAGAACCAGCTCTTCTGAGCGCGTCGTCGCACCCAGCCGCCCATCTGATGGAGCTGCTCGGCCTCAGCGAGGACGAGCTGTGCGCGACGCTCGCCGTCGATCCGCTGACGCTGCTCTCCGGCCAGCTCGACCACCGCTCCGAGCTCCCGATCCTGCTCGACCTGCTCGCGGAGGCGGAGGAGCGCGCCGGCGCGGTCGTGCTGCGTCGCTGGGTGCGCGCCACCGGACCGACGGGCCGCCCGCTCGACGCGCTGCTGGCGCGTGACTTCCCCGCCTTCGAGGACGCGCTCGCGACGCTCGCCGAGCGCGGCTTCGTGCTGCGCGGCGGCGGATAGGCGGATCAGCTCGCGGCGATGAGCGGCACGCCAAGCTCGGCGGCGAGCCCCTTCGCGCCTTGGCGCATGACGATGTCGTGGTTCCACACGAACGCCGGGCGCGCGAGCGGACCGAACGCGTTCATCCACCACTTCGTCGTCCGCACGCGCCAGTCGTAGACGACCGTCGTCCCGCCGGCCGCGCGCTCGCTCAGCGTCCAGATGCCCGTTCCGGCGAGCTCGCCGAACGCCTGGCCCTCGATCACGTACGGCTCCTCGACGCGCGTCACGCGCAGGTCGAAGCTCAGCGAGTAGGGCAGCACGCTGCGCCACGTGAAGCGGCTCGTGTCGCCGATACCGTTCTCGTTGCCCGTCTCGAGCACCTCGACCGCCTTCACGCCCTTCCACCACACCGGGTAGCGCTCGGAGTCGCGCAGGAATCCGAACACGTCCGCGACGGGCGCGTCGAGCTGCCAGGTCGTGACGAACTCGTACTGAGCCATCACGCCCGTTGGGTCACGCCTAGGCCTCGTCCGGGTCGCGCTCGCCGGGCCAGACGCCGAACAGGTGCGCGAACGACTTCGCGCCCGCGCGGTCGACGGCCGCCTTCGTGCCGCGGAAGACCGCGCCCTGCAAGGCGGCCGCGCCGATGACGCGCGGCCAGCTCGTGCGCTCGGTCGTCGGCTTCGGCGGCTCGGCGTCGTCGATCCTGGCCCAGAGGGCGCCGAACAGGCGACGCGCGAGCATCCCGCCGACGAATCCGACGACCAAGCCGACCGGCTTGTAGAGCAGCTTCATCGCGCCCAGCCTACCCACTGGGTGCGACGGGTGAGCGTCCGTCGGGCCGGCGGGCCCGGCATGATGGCGCCCCGATGCGTCGCCCCGCCCGGATCCTGCTCGTGCTGCTCGCGGCGGTCGCGTTCCTCGCGATCAGCGCGGCGCTCGCGCGCGTGCTGAGCGCCAACGGCGCCGAGCGCACCGCGATCGAGCGCCTGCTGGGCGCGCAGGAGCGCGGCGACGCGGCCGGCGTGGTCGCGCGCATCGACGGCTGCGCCGCGAGCGCCGCCTGCCAAGCGACCGCACGCGCCAACGCGACGCGTCTGCGCTCGCCCGGCAAGGTCGTGCTCGTCCGCTTCGACCCCTCGACGAACTTTTCCGTCGGCGGGCACGACGGCGTTGCGCGCGTGGTGTGGAAGACCCCGTCGCGCCTGACGACCGTGCAGTGCGTGACGGTCCATCGCGGCGGCGACGTGCTGCACGGCCTCACGATCGAGCTGCGCTCGCTCAGCCGGCCGATCGCGCGCGAGTCGAGCTGCCCGTCAGCGGACTGACCTCGGATCGGCGCGTCGCTGCCGTACCCTGCCGAGTCGATGCGTCGCCGGCTGTCGCTGCTCCCGCTGCTGCTCGTGTTCGCCGTGCCCGGCGTCGCGCACGCGGCGGCCTCGACGGGCGGCGGCGCGACGGAGACCCCCGGCACGCCGCCTTTGGACACGGTGACCGTCCCGAGCGGGAAGCCGCTCTACCTCGAGGGCCAGGACGGCCGCGCGCTGATGGACGGGCCGTGGCTGCTGCGGCTGGACCCGCAGGACCTCGGCCTCGGCCAGCGCCTGTTCGCGCAGCGCGGCACGGACGGCTGGAGCGCGACGACGGTGCCGAACGCGTGGAACGCGGGCGACAACAGCCTCGCGAGCTTCCTCGGCTCCGTCGCCTGGTATCGCAAGGACTTCCGCCTGCCGAGCAGTGCGCGCACGCTCGCCTGGATCGTGCGCTTCGAGTCGGCCAACTTCCACGCGACCGTGTGGCTGAACGGCCGCAAGCTCGGCGACCACGTCGGCGGCTACCTGCCGTTCGAGCTCGACCTCAAAGGCGTCAACCGCAAGGGCGTCAACCGGCTCGTCGTGCGCGTCGACAACCGCCGCCCACTCGCAGATTCGAGCGGGCTCTCTGGCGAGCAGCCGCAGCCGCCCGGCGGCTGGTGGAACTACGGCGGGCTGCTGCGCGAGGTCTACCTGCGCCGCGTCGACCGCGTCGACATCGCAAACGTGCAGGTGCAGCCGACGCTGCGCTGCCCGCGCTGCTCGGCGACCGTCCTCACGCGCGCGACCGTGCGCAACATGGCGACGCGCAGCGAGCACGTCCACCTCACCGGTCGCTTCGGCACGCTGCCGCTCGACTTCGGCACGCTGACGATCGCCCCGCGCGCGAGCGTCACGTTCAGCCGTGCGCTCGTCGTCAAGCGGCCGAGGCTGTGGTCGCCCGCGCACCCCAACCTCTACGGCATGCGGCTGGCCGCCACCGCGGCGCAGGACGGCCACAAGCCGACGCCCGCCGCCGGCTACACGCTGCGCACCGGCATCCGCTCGCTCGTCGTGACGCGCGGCGGTCAGCTCCTGCTCAACGGCAACGTCGTGCACTTCCGCGGGGTCGCGATCCACGAGGACACGCTCACGCAGGGCGCGGCGATGGACAACGCCACGCGCGCCCGCCTCGTCGCGCTCGCGCGCGACTCCGGCGCGACGCTCGTGCGCTCCCACTACCCGCTGCACCCCGAGTTCCAGGAGCTCGCGGACCGCAAGGGCCTGCTGCTGTGGTCGGAGATACCGGCGCCCTACCAGCTGCCGGAAGCCGACCTCGGCCGCGGGCCGTTCCGCGCGCTCGCGCTGCAGGAACTGAGCGAGGACATCGTCGCGAACCGCAACCATCCGTCCGTCGCGGTGTGGTCGGTCGGCAACGAGATGCCGAGCGCCGCCGGGCGCAGCCAGGCGTCCTACCTGCGCACCGCCGCGGCGTTCGTGCGCCAGCTCGACCCCACGCGACCCGTCGGGCTCGCGTTCGCCGGCCATCCGGAGACGCCCTGTCAGGCCGCCTACGCGCCGATCGACGTGCTCGGGATGAACGACTACTTCGGCTGGTACACCGGCTTCGGCGGCAACATCGCCGACCGCGACCAGCTGCCCGCCTTCCTCGATCAGCTGCGCCGCTGCTACCCGACGAAGGCGATCGCGGTGACCGAGTACGGCGCGGAGGCCAATCGCGACGGCCCGGTCGAGGAGAAAGGCACGTACGCCTTCCAGAGCGACTTCATCGCCTACCACCTCGGCGTGTTCGCGTCGAAGCCGTGGCTGACGGGCAGCGTCTACTGGGCGCTGCAGGAGTTCCGCGTCCGGCCCGGCTGGGGCGGCGGCAACCCTTGGGGCACGCCGCCATTCCATACCAAGGGCGTCGTCCGCCTCGACTGGACCGAGAAGCCCGGCTACGCCGTCCTGCGCGCCGGGCAGCGCAGGGTGCGTCAGTACGTGCCGCGCCGGGCCGGCGGCTGAGTCCGCCGCACCGGCGCCGGCAGGTGCGCCGGGCGACGCTCGACGCGCGGCCGCAGATCGGCGAGCCGGCGCCCGCCGCGGATGCGCACGCGTGCGGGCTGCGCATCGGGCAGCGGGATCCCGCCGCCCCGGGGGCCGCGCGGCGGCACCGGTTGCAGACGGTCGTTGCCGCCGCCGTCATCGTCCTCGGCGGGCGGGGTGAGCGGCGCCACCCGTTCGTCGCGCAGGCAGGGGAGCAGCAGCAGCGCGAGGAAGCCGAAGCCGATCAGATGCAGTCCTCCCAGCACCGCGACGAGCAGCGTCTCGTCCACCATTCCGAGAGCGTAGCGCCGGTGAACGGTCGCGCGGTTATTAAGGCCCTTCCGCGGTAGGTCCGCGGCCGGAGGAGACCGCCCCGCGGCGCCGGAGGCCATCCAGCCGCTTGCCAAGGCCGCCGGCCTTGGCTGCGCAACCGGATGGCCTCCGGCATCCACGGATACGGCCCCCTCCGTCTCGCGCCCCTACCGCGGAAGGCCCTTCGAATGCGCCGCTGCGCTAAGCTCCTTCGCCGCTGATGGCTGCCGAAGCAACCACACTCACCGTCGCTCCCCGCCCCGTCGAAGGCTCGCGCTCCACGCGCCGCCTGCGCCGCAGCGGGTTCGTGCCGGGCGTCGTCTACGGCGGCGGCGAGGACCCGCTCGCCTTCCAGGTCGAGGCCCGCGAGCTGCGCAACGCGCTCGCCCACGCCGGTGCGGTGATCACGCTCACGCTCGACGGCAGCGAGATGCCTGTCGTGCTCAAGGAGCACCAGCGCCATCCGGTCACCGGCACGACGATGCACATCGATCTGCTGCGCGTCGACCTCAAGCAGAAGATCCACGCGGTCGTGGTGCTCGAGCTGACCGGCGTCGAGGACGCGCCCGGCGTCAAGGCCGGCGGTGTGCTCGAGCAGGTCACGCGCGAGCTCAACATCGAGGCGCTGCCCGCCGGCATCCCCGATTCGATCGTGCACGACGTCTCCGCCGCTGAGATCGGCGACACGATCGCGCTCAGCGCAGTCACGATCCCGGAGGGCGTCGAGCTGCTGGACGATCTCGAGGCGGTCATCGTCACGCTCACGCCGCCGCGCCTCTCGGTCGAGCCGAGCGACGAGCTCGAGACCGAGACCGAGGTCGTCGGTGAGGGCGGCGCTGAGGGCGACGCCTCCGGCGAGGACGAGTCGGGCGGCGAGTAGCCGCCGTGCGCCTCGGCGGCGCACCTGCCGACTGGCTGATCGTCGGACTCGGGAACCCCGGGTCCGAGCATGCGGGCTCACGCCACAACGTCGGCTTCGAGGTCGCGAACGTGCTTGCCGCGCGGTGGGATCTGCCGCGGGCGAAGAAGAAGTTCGGGGGTCTGTTGGCCGAGGGGCGCACCGGTCCTGGCGGCCCGCGGGTGGGGGTGCTGCTGCCGCAGACGTACATGAACGAGTCGGGGCGCTCGGTCAGCCCGGCGCGGGGCGCGTTGAAGGTCCCGCTCGAGCGCGTCCTCGTCGTGCATGACGAGATCGACCTGCCGTTCGGCGACATCCGCACGAGACTGGGCGGTGGCCTGGCGGGCCACAACGGGCTGAAGTCCTTGAAGCGCGAGCTCGGCTCGGCGGACTTCCCGCGCGTGCGCGTCGGCGTCGATCGCCCCAACTCGACAGACCCCGACCGCGTCGCCGCCTACGTCCTCGGCCGCTTTCGCGAGCCCGCGGAGGACGTCCGCGGGGTGATCGAGTCGGCCGCCGATGCCGCCGAGCGGGTCGTGCTGGGCGAGATCGAGCTCTAGCGCTTTCTGCTCAGGACCGTCGCTGCTGCGGGCGGGTCCTGTCGCGAGTGCGTTCGTGCATCCGGCTTCGCCGGCGCACGATCCGCCTCGCGCCACCCGCCCGATCGGCGTCCTTCGCTGCGCGTTGCCGCTCGTGCTGGCTGTTCTCGGCCGGCTTTCGGCGTGGCTGTCGCCGGCTGTGGGAGTGGCGACTGCTGATCAAGGCGCCGACGCCGTAGCTGTAGAAGGCTGTTGGCCGGCGGTTTGGTCCGTGCAGAGAGCTGCGGTCGCTGCCGCGCTTCCTCAGGCGGCGTGCGCCAGCTTGCGCATGTGGCCGAGCGGGTGGCGGCCGACGTGGGTGGCGACGGCGTAGGGCGCATCGTCGCCTGCGTGTCCGTGCCACTGAACGAGGACGGGCGTCGATCCGCGCAGGCCGTCGATCCAGTGCAGCACGGCGTTGCGTCGGCGCGGGATCAGCAGCATCTCGTGCTCGGCGGTCACGAGGACCACGGCCCTGCGCTCGTCGTGCAGGATCTGCCAGGCCGTGTCATCGGTCCACTCCTGATCGCCGGGGAGGAAGGAGACGTCATTGGGATAGCCCAGGTCGTCGTCCGCGAGCGCGGCGCGTGTGAACAGCTCGTGTCTTCTCCTGCACTGCGGTCATTGCATCCTCTCCCATGCGTCAACGATATCGGCCCACGAACGCCGCGCCATGACGGTTGCTGCATGCATGGCCTCGTTGACGGGGCCATGGGTCACGGTCGGCGGCTGCTTCTCGGCCCCGATGTAGCCGTGCTCGTGATGCTCTTCCGCGTCATGGGCGTTGTCGAACGTGCGCACGGTGTGCCAGCGCCCCTCGCGCCAGACCACGATCACGACTGCGTACTCGACCGGATGCGTGCTTGACCGCATGATGTGGATGCGCACGCCCGGTCCCGGATGTTCGACCCGGCTTCGATCTTGCTCACACAGCAAGTGAAAGGCCTGCAAAACAGCCTTTTCGGCTCATGCGGTTCCGTTGCCGCAGAGCCGACGCAGAGTTGTTGCGAATGCGAGTGGGAATTCCACACGCGACCCCGTCGGAACCTCCCTAATCCCTAGCGTAGACTGAGGTCGAGACCGCCGCGCCTTCGTTTGCGCGGCTCTCTGCGTGCCCTGATCGATGCTCTCAGCCCTCCTCGCCTACGCTGCCGACGACCCGGCGACCGCGACGCTCGCCCGTGACGGCGGGCGTGCGTTCGTCTCCCAGTCGCTGCGCCCGTACGTCGTCGCGGCGCTTGCGCAGGAGGATCCCGACCGCCCGCTGATCGTCGTCGCCGGCGACGATCGTCATGCGCGCGACCTCGCCGCGGACCTGCGCGCGTGGCTTGCGCCGCGGACTGTGCGTTTCTACCCCTCGCGCGGCGTCGCGTACGAGTCGCATCTGGCGCCGCCGCCGCACCTCGTCGGCCTGCGCGTCGCGGCGCTCGACGCGCTGCTCGGCGAGGGCGGTCGTGCCGAGCATGGCGCTCCGGTCGTCGTCGTCTCCGCCGTCGCGCTGTCGGAGAAGGTGCCCGACCCGGCGCTGCGCCCGCACGGCTTCACGCTCAAGGTCGGCGATCTGCTCGACCTCGACGAGTGCGCACGCGACCTCGTCGCGGCCGGCTACGAGCACGTCGAGCAGGTCGAGGATCGCGGCCAGTTCGCGATCCGCGGCGGCCTGCTCGACCTCTACCCCGCGACCGAGGACCGCGCCGTGCGCGTCGACCTCTTCGGCGACGAGATCGAGTCGCTGCGGTGGTTCTCCACGTTCACGCAACGCTCGCTCGAAGATGCGCGGGAGGTCGAGGTCGCGCCCGCGGCCGAGCTGGCCGAGGAGCACCGCGAGCTGGCGGAGATCGCCGCGCTCGAAGATCCCTCCCAGCGTCCCGACGTCGCCGAGCTGCTGCCCGTCAAGGACTTCCACGCGATGCTCGACCTCATCCCGGACGCCGGCGTCGTCGTGGCGGCGGAGGAGGAGATCGCGCCCGCGCTCGTCGACCACTGGCAGGACGTCACGGCGGCCTTCCACGACGCGGACGCCCACCACCTCTACGTCGCCCCCGACGCGATCCAGACCGCGCTGTCGGTGCGGGCGAAGATCCAGCTCTCCTCGATCGACCAGGACCAGCCGTTCCAGTTCCGCGCCCAGGCGGCCGACATCGCTGCGCGCAGCCTGAAGGACGCCGAGCCGGAGCTGGAGAAGCTCGTGCGCTCCGGCTATCGCACCGTCGTCGCGTTCGGCCAGCGCGGCGAGGGCGAGCGCGCCGCGTACAACCTCGGGCGCTTGAAGGTCCGCTGGGCCGATGACGGCGTGGACGCCGTCCCCACCCGCCCGGATCTCGCGTTCGTCGAGGCACGGCTGCGCGACGGCTTCATCGCGCCCGGCTTCCACTTCGCGGTCGTTCCCGAGCATCGCCTCTTCCGCCGCCGGCCGGGGCGCCCCGCCGTCGCCGGCCGCGGCCGCGGCGCGCTGCGCTCGTTCGCCGATCTGCGCACCGGCGACATCGTCGTGCACGAGGACCACGGCCTCGCGCGCTTCGCCGGCTTCGACACGAAGACCGTCGCGGGCGTCACGCGCGACTACCTCGAGCTCGAGTACGACGGCAGCGACAAGGTCTTCATGCCGGTCGATCAGCTCGCGAAGATCTCGCGCTACGTCGGCGCGGGCGGCGATCACCCGCCGCTCTCGAAGCTCGGCGGCAAGCGCTGGGAGACGATCAAGTCGCGTGCCCGCCGCGCGGCGCAGGAGCTCGCCGGCGAGCTGCTCAACCTCTACGCCGAGCGGCGCCGCCGCTCCGGCTACGCGTTCGCGCCCGACTCCGACTGGCTGCGCGACTTCGAGGACGCCTTCCCCTACCGCGAGACGCCCGACCAGCGGGAGGCGATCGAGCAGGTCAAGGCCGACATGGAGGCGCCTCGCCCGATGGATCGCCTGATCTGCGGCGACGTCGGCTACGGCAAGACGGAGGTCGCGCTGCGCGCTGCGTTCAAGGCCGCGAACGACGGCAAGCAGGTGATGGTGCTCGTGCCGACGACGATCCTCGCCCAGCAGCACTACGGCACGTTCAAGGAGCGGCTGAAGGACTACCCGTTCACGATCGAGCACGTATCGCGCTTCCGTCCCCCGGCCGAGCAGAAGACGGCGATTGCGGGCTTCGGCGCGGGCAAGGTCGACATCCTCGTCGGCACGCACCGGCTGCTCTCGCGCGACGTGCGCCCGAAGGACCTCGGGCTGCTCGTCGTCGACGAGGAGCAGCGCTTCGGCGTCAAGCAGAAGGAGCTGCTGCGCCAGCTCAAGCTGCGCGTCGACGTGATCGCGATGAGCGCGACGCCGATCCCCCGCACGCTGCAGATGTCGATCGCCGGGATCCGCGACCTGTCCGTGATCGAGACCCCGCCGGAGGGCCGGCGGCCCGTGAAGACCTACGTCGGCGAGTACGACGAGCAGCTCGTGAAGGCGGCGATCGAGCGCGAGCACGCGCGCGGCGGGCAGGCGTTCTTCCTCCACAACCGCGTCGAGACGATCGACGAGACAGCCGAGCGGCTGCGCGCGCTGTGCCCGCAGGTGCGCTTCGAGGTCGCGCACGGGCAGCTCGACGAGACGCAGCTCGAGGACCGCATGCTGCGCTTCCTGCGCGGCGAGGCGGACGTGCTCGTGGCGACGAGCATCATCGAGTCCGGCATCGACATCCCGCAGGCGAACACGCTGATCGTCGAGCGCGCCGACGCGCTCGGGCTCGCGCAGCTCTACCAGATCCGCGGCCGCGTCGGACGGAGTCGCGAGCGCGCCTACGCCTACCTGCTCTATCCCTCCGCGGCTGCGCTGACGCCCGAAGCGGCGCAGCGGCTCTCGGCGCTGTCGGACTACACCGAGCTCGGCGCCGGCTTCAAGGTCGCGATGCGCGACCTCGAGATCCGCGGCGCCGGGAACCTGCTCGGCGACGAGCAGTCCGGCCATGTCGCCGCGCTCGGCTTCGAGCTCTACATGCAGATGCTCGACGAGGCGGTGCGCGAGCTGGCCGGTCGTGGCGAGGACGGCATCGAGGAGGAGGCCGAGCCCGTACGCCTCGACGTCAACGTCGACGCCTACGTGCCCGCCGACTACATCCCCTACGAGCAGGCGAAGATCGACGTCCACCGCCGCATCGCGGGGGCGCGGGAGGTGGCCGAGCTGGCGGAGCTGCGGGCGGAGCTCGAGGATCGCTTCGGGCCGCCGCCCGAGCCGCTGTCCAACCTGCTGCTGCTGCAGCAGGCGCGCATCAAGCTCGGCGAGGCGGGGGCGCGGGCGGTCAGCTTCCGCGGCGGACGGCTCGCGGTGACGCCGATCGAGCTCGACTCGCGGCGCGCCAAGCGCCTGCGCGAGCAGATCCCGGAGGCGCTCTACGAGTCCGGCAAGTCGCAGCTGTCGATGCGCGTGCCCGACGATCCGGCAGCGCGCTTCCCCGCCGTCGTGCGCGCTGCGGACGTGCTGCTGGCGGTCACGCGCGACGCCGCATGACGCCGGGATCTGGGGTGTCGCGCTGACACCAGGCTAAAAGTTGGCTAACGATTCGTCCTATCAGCGCACTGCGCTTCGTGGCTCATGTACGATGCCGGCGCTCATGACCAAGACACCTTCTCGCATCGCCCTGGCGCTCGGCGCCTTTTTTGTGCTTGTGATCGCGCTGACCGCGTGCGGCAGCAGCAGCGACTCGATCCCAAGCAACGCCGTCGCACAGATCGACGGCACGCCCATCACCAAAGCGACCTACGAGCGCTGGGCGGCGATCACCGCCAAGAGCGCCACGAGCTCCGGCGGCAGCGCCGTCGTTCCGGATCCGCCGGCGTACACGCAGTGCGTCGCGAACCTGCGCACGACGCAGAAGCCGGTGAAGGGGCAGCCGAAGCCGTCGACGGCGACGCTCGTCGCACAGTGCAAGCGGCTGAACACGCAGCTCGTCCAGCAGACGATGGCGACGCTGGTGCAGTCGCAGTGGATAGAAGGCGAGGCGAAGAAGCAGGGCGTGAGCGTCTCCGACGCGGACGTCCAGAAGCAGCTTGCGCAGACGAAGAAGACGTCCTTCCCGACGGCGAAGGCGTACGCGAAGTTCCTCAAGCAGTCGGGCATGACGGAGGCCGACGTGCTGTTCCGCCTGCGGATACAGGCGCTCGCTCAGAAGCTCACGCAGCACGTGCAGAAGAGCGCCGCTCCCGTCACCGACGCGCAGGTCAGCGAGTTCTACAACAAGCACCGCAGCGACTTCGCAGTTCCCGAGCGACGCGACCTCGAGATCGTGCTGACGAAGACCGAGGCGCAGGCGAAGGCCGCCAAGGCAGCGATCCAAGGTGGCATGAGCTGGGCCGCGGCAGCGAAGAAGTACTCGACCGACGCGACGTCGAAGGCGACCGGCGGCGTGCTCCGCGGCGTTGCCAAGGGCCAGGAGGACAGAGCGCTCGACACGGCCGCGTTCGCAGCCAAGAAGGGCGTGATCGCCGGGCCGGTGAAGGGTCAGTTCGGCTGGTACGTCGTGCGCGTGAAGGCGATCGCGGCGCCGTCGGTGACCCCGCTTGCGCAGGCGAAGGCGCAGATCAAGCCGACGCTGCAGCAGCAGGCGCAGCAGGCGAAGATGACGGCCTTCCTGACCGACTTCCAGAAGCGCTGGAAGGACCTGACGACGTGCCGCACCGGCTACGTGGTCGAACTCTGCAAGAACGCGCCGAAGCCGAAGACGACGTCGACCGCGGGCGGCACCGTGGCGACCTCGCCCTCCACGTCGGGCAGCAGCACCTCTGGGAAGTAACCTTCCGCGCGTGAGCGCGGACAGGCCGCAGATCCAGCAGGCGCTGCTGCGTCTCGACGAGCTGACGCGGCGGTTGCGGCGCGAGTGTCCCTGGGACCGTGAGCAGGACGAGCGCACGATCGTCCCGCACACGCTCGAGGAGGCCTACGAGCTCGCGGACGCGGCGCACCGTCGCGACGACGCGAAGCTGCTCGACGAGCTCGGCGACGTGCTCTTCCAGGTGCACTTCCTCGCGCTGCTGCTGGAGGAGCGCGGCGCGGGCGATCTCGCCGCGGTCGCCGAGCACTGCCGCCAGAAGCTGATCCGCCGCCACCCGCATGTCTTCGCGGACGTCGAGGTCGAGGATGCGGCCGAGGTGCTGCGCAACTGGGACGAGATCAAGCAGGGCGAGGCGGGGCGGGAGCAGGGTGTCTTCGCCGAGGTGCCGGAGAACCTCCCCTCGCTGCTGCACGCACGCAAGGTGCAGCGCCGCGCTGCGAGCAGCGGCTTCGACTTCCCAGGCATTGACGGGCCGCTGCAGTCTGTGCGCGACGAGCTCGGGGAGCTCGAGGCCGCGCAGGACGCGGACGCGCGCTTCCACGAGCTCGGCGACGTGCTGTTCGCCGCCGTCAACGTCGCGCGCAAGCTGAAGGTCGATCCCGAGCTGGCGCTGCGCGCTGCGAGCGAGCGCTTCCGCGGACGCGTCGAGGCGGGTGTGGCCCTCGCGGCACGCGGGGCGCGCTCCTGGGACGATCTGACGCCCGAGCAGCAGCTCACCTACTACGCTCGCGCCCGCCTGCGCGACGCCTGACCCGTCCCCGACCAGGAGAACGCATGAGCCAGATCGAGCACGTCCATGCCCGCCAGATCCTCGACAGCCGGGGCAACCCGACGGTCGAGGCGGAGCTGAGCCTGCGCTCCGGGGCATGGGGTCGCGCAGCGGTCCCGTCGGGCGCCTCGACCGGCGAGTACGAGGCCACCGAGCTGCGCGATGGCGGCGAGGCGTATCTCGGCAAGGGCGTGACGAAGGCGGTCGCGAACGTCAACGGCGAGATCGCGACCGCGGTGCGCGGCCGCGACGCGACCAACCAGGCGGCGATCGACCGTCTGCTGATCGAGCTCGACGGCACGCCGAGCAAGTCCCGGCTCGGCGCGAATGCGACGCTCGCCGTCTCGCTCGCCGCCGCCCACGCCGCGGCCGCGGAGGAGCGACAGCCGCTGTGGCGCTACCTCGGCGGCGATGCGGCGCACGTGCTGCCCGTCCCGATGATGAACGTGCTCAACGGCGGCGCGCACGCCGACAACAAGGTGGACTTCCAGGAGTTCATGGTCGTCCCGTGGGGGGCGTCGAGCTTCTCGCAGTGCGTGCGGATGGGCGTCGAGGTCTTCCATCATCTGAAGAAGACGCTGCACGATCGCGGGCTCGGCACCGCCGTCGGCGACGAGGGCGGCTTCGCGCCGGACCTCGACTCCAACGAGGCCGCGCTCGAGGTGCTCGTGCAGGGGATCGAGGCGGCCGGCTACACGCCGGGCGAGGACGTCGCGATCGCGCTCGACCCGGCGACGAGCGAGATCTTCAAGGACGGCCGCTACGTGCTCGAGCACGAGGGCCGCAGCCTCAGCGCCGCCGAGCTGACCGACTACTGGGCCGACCTCGCCGCGCGCTACCCGATCGTCTCGATCGAGGACGGCATGGACGAGGGCGACTGGGACGGCTGGTCGACGCTCACGCAGCGCCTCGGCGAGAAGCTCCAGCTCGTCGGCGATGACCTCTTCGTCACCAACGCGCAGAGACTGCAGCACGGCATCGACCAGCACGTCGGCAACTCGATCCTCATCAAGGTCAACCAGATCGGCACGCTGACCGAGACGCTCGACGCGATCAAGCTCGCGCGCGAGAACGGCTACAGCGCCGTCATGTCGCACCGCTCGGGTGAGACGGAGGACGTGACGATCGCCGACCTCGCCGTCGCGACCGGCTGCGGCCAGATCAAGACGGGCGCTCCCTCGCGCTCGGATCGCGTCGCCAAGTACAACCAGCTGCTGCGGATCGAGGAGGCGCTCGGCGACGACGCCGCGTTCCCCGGCAAGTCCGCGTTCAAGCGGGGGTAGCCTTCGCTCGGTGCCGGCCCCTGTACACCGGGCGAACGACGTCTGGGGAGGGGGCGTCGTGGGCGCGATCTCTCCCATATGCCGCATGCACCGGATTTGAGTCCGCAGGTTTATGGGCCTATAGCGACCATAGACCTGCAGCCTTAGATCCGGTGCAAGGAACGATGTGGGATCTGCGGCGCGGCCGGAGCGCAAGCCCCTCCCCAGATGCCGTTCGCTGATACCTGGGCAGGAGAATGGCGGCGGGCGGCGAAGGAGCGCGTGATGGCGCCGCCCAGCTCCTCCTCTCCCGCCACCGCGCTCGGCGCCGCCGCGCTGCGCGTGCGCTGGGATCGCGTCGGCCGTGTCGCGCTGCTGCTGCTGCTGAGCGCCGTCGTGCTGTCGTACGTCGGGCCGGCGCGCTCGCTGCTCTCGACCTGGCGCGACTCGCATGCGAAGCAGGCGCAGCTGCACGCGCTCGAGCAGCAGCATCAGGCGCTGCTGAGCCGCGCAAAGGCATTGCGCGACCCGCGCACGATCGAAGCGGAAGCGCGCCGCCTGGGGCTCGTCAAGCCCGGCGAGCAGTCGTACGTCGTCCGCAATCTGCCCTGAGCCGGCGCCTCGTCGCGCCTGCGGACTCAGTCGCGTGGCTGATCCTCTTGCTCCTCGGGAACCCGGCGACGTCCTCCCGCCCAGTCCGTCGCCTCGCGCACGTAGCGCGCGAACGCGGCGTCGGCTGCCGTCTGGGCGTCCCATGCGGCCGGGTCGTCCGGAGCGACGGCGATCGCGACGTCGAGGCACCAGTCGGTCCCCTGTGCGTACAGGACCGCCAGCTCGCTCGTCGTGAACGGGCCGCCGAGACGGCGTCGCAGCTCGGCGACGATGCGATCGACGACGCGCTCGAGCAGCGGACGTTCGACGGGATCGGCCGCGCGCACGCGGCGCTCGCCGTCCTGCCACAGGCCGATTGCGGTGTCGACGTGCACGTGTCCGCCAGGCTACCCGGCGGACGTCAGAGCCCTACTCGTCGTCGTCGCCGGTGCTGGCGCGGCGGATCACGATCTGGTCCTCTTCGATCGTGATCTCGACGGGGCGATGGCCCGCCCAGTGCTCGGCGTAGATCGGGTCGTCCTGCACGGCGGGATCGAGCCACAGTCCGTAGCCCTCCTCGCCGTGGTCGAACGTCCCTTCCAGCGGCCCGGTGTGCGCCTTGCGGCGCCCACGGCCGCCGCGGCGCCCGCGCCGGCGCGCGGGCTTCTCGTCGTCCTCGTCCTCGGCATCCACCTCGTCGGCGTCGCGTGCGGTCGAGCGGCGCGCCCTCGTCTTCGCCTTCGCGGCCTCCGCCTCGGCCTTGGCCTTCTCCTTCTCGGCCTTGGCGGCCTCGAGCTGCTCCGCGATCAACGCGTCGTCCTCGGCGCGCAGGTCGATCTCGTCGTCGAAGTCGAGCCCGGCGGCAGCGCCGTTCGGCTCGGCGTCGTCGGGGACGAGCTCGTTCTCGCGCTTGAACGACGCGATCTGCTGCGTCGTGACCTCGAGCTGGTGCGCGATCCAGGCGTCGGTACGGCCCTGGCGAACCCAGGTCCGGATCTGATTGAGCTGCGGCCGAAGCGACTTGCGTGCCATCGGGCGGGCAGACTAGCGAAAAGCGCATGGTGCGCGATTCGCCGCCGTGTTCGACCTCTCCGCGTTGCAGTCGTGCGTGCGGTCTTCGGCGCCCGTTATCCTAGGTGCACGAGCGTGCGGTCTCGCCCGTCCCGCCGATCCCGATCCGCTCATCCGGCCATACGCAGCAGGGAGGCAGCAGCGCATGTTGGTCCTTACGCGCAAGTCGAATCAGAGCATCATGATCGGCGACGACGTCGAGGTGACGGTCCTCGCGATCATGGGTGAGAAGGTCCGCATCGGCATCCAGGCGCCGCGTGACGTTCCCGTGTTCCGCAAGGAGGTCTACCTCGAGATCCAGCAGGAGGGGCTTGCGGACGACGAGGGCGCACGGGACGAGGTCGACGCCGCGCTGCGCAAGCTGGGCGAGTCCTGAGCAGCGGACCGCGCCCGCCCGTTCGCCGCCGCCGTCGGCGTCAGCCCATCACGTAGTACAGCGTCTCGAACATCGCGATCGTCACCACGACGGCGGTCACGATGATCGAGACCACGAGCAGGCCGTAGCGCAGCGAGCCGTGCTTGTGGGTGCGTTCGATGTGGCGCCGACGGGAGCGGTGGGCTGCCGTCTCACGCAGGCGCTCGCGGCGTCTGCGGTCGAGCGCGATCTCTTCTGAGAAGGCTCGCTCGAGCTGAGCGAGGCTCTGACGCATTCTCATACCGAGCGGAGCCTATCAGCGGCTGCTGGCGCCTTGACGCTCTCACGGCGCTCCACAGGCGCTCCACAGGCCGCGCGCCGCCGTCTGGGCGCCGCGCTCCAACCGCTGCAGATCGACCGCGTGCGCGGTGTTCGGAGCGATCTCGAGCGTGCGCGCCGCGCCGTCGCGCATGAGCTGCGCGTTGACGAACAGACCGTCCTGCGCGCGGTAGACGTACGCGAGCAGGCGTCCGTAGCGGTCGCGCAGCTCGCGGTCGAAGCGCAGCACGAGCGCCGTGCCGGCGCGGCCGAGCAGTTGCGCGTTGCGCGCATGCGCCGCCGGTCCGTAGCACTGCACCGGCGTGTCCGGCTTGACCGTCTCCGGCGTGTCGATCCCGATGTAGCGCACGCGCTCCTCGCGTCCGTCGACGGACGCCACGATCGTGTCGCCGTCGATCACGCGCACGAGCGCCGCCGCGACGCTGCCCCGCGGCCTGAGCGCGCGTGCGCCGGTGCCGCCCAGCCAGCCCGGCAGCGGCACGCCGCCGAGCACCGCGCCGGCCAGCAGGATGAGGACGATCCATGGAAGCGCGCGGGGCCAGGTCACGGCCTCCGACCATACGGCCCCGCCTGCGCAGACGGACGCGCGAATCGTGCCGTTAGTGCACGACCTGCTGCTCGTAGACGGAGATGAAGCGCAGGTAGTTGTCGGCGACCTGGGCGGCGGCGTCCGCGCGGGCGATCGAGCCGTCGAGGAAGCCCTTCAGCGCGTCCCACCAGATCGAGCGGCCGATCGCGAAGCCGACGAAACCATCGACCGGGGCGGCCTGGCGCAGCCAGTGGTCGACCTTCTCGTCGCTCGCGCCGCGGCCGAGCAGGACGCAGACGACGCCCTCGCGGCCCTCGCCGCTGCGCGTCTGCTCGGCGAGCATCTGCGCGTCGGCGCGCTCGTCGACGCCCTCGATCTTCCAGATGTCGACCTCGATGCCGTAGTCCTGGATCGCCGCGATCGCGCCGCGCATCAGCTCGGGACGCAGCTCGGCGTCGTAGCGGTCGGTGTCGCCGTCGACCGCGGCGAGCTGGTGCTCCTCGGCGGGCACGAGCAGCTCGAAGAGGAACTTGCGGTCGTTGGCGTGCAGCCAATCCCCGAGCCGCTTGAGGCGGGCGAGCTGACGCTCGTTCATCGCCGCGTCGCCATCGGGGTTGTAGCGCACGAGCACCTTGCTGAAGGCCGGGTCGAACTGCTCGATGTGGGCGCCGAAGTCGTCGCCGTACTGGAAGTCGAACTCGTTCTGGCCGCTCTTCTCGACCGGCATCGCCAGCTTGAGCCCGAGCGCCTTCGCCTCGCCCGGCACGTCGCCGCCGAACTGCTCGTCGACGAGCACGCCGGTCGCGCCCGCCTCCGCGCCGCGCTGCACCGCGATCGCCATGCCCTCGTAGATCAGCTGCTTGGCGTCGGTGATCGTCGCCGTCTCCTCGGGCGTCGGGTCGCCCGCGATCCCGAACATCTTCTTCTGGAAGGAGCCGCGATGATCGAACGCGAGGATGTAGAGCTTGCCGTCGTAGCCGAGAGCCATGGAACCGTCCTTATGAATGAGGGGCTGCGCCGGCCGAGTGTACCTTCGCGCCGAGGTTCGCACCGCCCACCGGACGGTTAGGCTCCGCCTCCGTGGAGTCCCACTTCGACGGCCCCAACTTCACGCTCGGCATCGAGGAGGAGCTGATGATCCTCGACGCCGAGTCGCTCGAACTCGTCAACGCGATCGAGTCGCTGCTGGAGGACTCCACCTCCGAGCAGGTCAAGCCGGAGCTGATGGAGTCGGTGCTCGAGATCGCGACGACGCCGCAGCCGAACGCCGCAGCCGCCGGACGTGAGCTGCGCGCGCTGCGCACGCACGTGCGCGCGACGGCCGCCGCCCACGGGCTGACGATCGGCGCTGCCGGCACGCACCCGCTCGCGATGTGGGAGCAGCAGCGGATCGTCAGTCGGCCGCGCTATCGCGACCTCGTCAGCGACCTGCGCTTCGTCGCGCGCCAGGAGCTGCTGTTCGGCCAGCACGTGCACGTCGGGCTCGATGACCGCGAGAAGGCGATCCACGTCGCGAACGGGATGCGCGTCCACCTCCCGGTGCTGCTCGCGCTGTCGGCGAACTCGCCCTTCTGGCGGGGTGACGCGACCGGCCTCGCCTCGACGCGCACGCCGATCTTCCGCGCCTTCCCGCGGGTCGGGATCCCGCCCACGTACGCCGACTGGGCCGACTACGAGGCGAGCATCGCGTTCATGGTCGAGAGCCGCGTGATCGAGGACTACACGTACCTCTGGTACGACGTGCGCCCGCACCCCAACCTCGGCACCGTGGAGATCCGCGTGATGGACGTCCAGACGCGCGTCGAGCACACGCTCGGGCTCGCGGCGCTGATCCAGGCGATGGTCAAGGAGCTGGCGGAGCACTTCGACGCCGGCAGGCAGCTGTCGCGCTACCCGCACCAGATGATCGACGAGAACAAGTGGCTCGCCGCCCGTCACGGGCTCGACGGCGATCTCGTCGACCTGCCCTCGCGCGAGCGGGTGGCGACGCGCGAGCTGGCGCGGCGGCTGCTCGAACGGCTGCGCCCGCACGCCGAGGAGCTCGGCTCGGCAGCCGAGCTGGCGGGGATCGAGGACCTGCTCGAGCGCGGCAACGGAGCCGCGCGCCAGCTGGTCGTCCACGAGGCGAACCACGACCTGCGCGAGGTCGTCGCCGAGATCGTCGCCGCGAGCGCGGACGAGGCGAGCTGACGCGCTTCGCACGCGCTCTAGAATCGGTGCGTGAGCAGTGGCGCACCTGATCTCTTCGTGATCTGCAAGAGCTGTGGCTCGGAGGTCAGTCCGTACATCACGGAGTGTCCGTACTGCGGAAATCGCCTGCGCAAGCGGGCGCCGAAGCTCGATCGCGACGGACGCCCGAAGGAGCCCTCGCGCCGTCACAGGCGCCGTTCGCCGACACCGTCGCTCGGGCCGCTGCGGCGCGGGGAGATCCCCGGCATCCGCGCCGACGCGCGCCCGTACGCCACGATCGCGATCGTCGTCGGGAGCCTCGCGCTGCTCGTGCTGACGCGGGCGGGCGTCGTGGGGCTCGGCCGGGTCGCGGTCGTCGGCCCGCTCGATCTCAACAGGTGGCAGATCTTCACCGCGCCGTTCGCCTACGCGAACAGCGGCTACGCGTTCGCGGCGCTGTTCGCGATCGCGATCTTCGGCTGGCTGCTCGAGCGCCGGCACGGGCCGATCGTGATCGTGCTGCTGGTCCTCGCCGGCGGGGCCGGAGGGATGGCGGTCGCCGCGACGCTCGACACCTTCCCGCTCGCGATGGGCGGCAACGGGGTGGCGCTCGCGCTGCTGGTGGCGTGGGCGGTCCCCGACCTGCGCGACGTGCGCCGCGGCCGCGAGGTCGACGGGGACATGCTGGGCGTCGCGGTGTTTGCCACGGTGCTGCTGCTGTTGCCGCTCGCGGAGGAGACCGCCGATGCGCTGGCCGGCGCGACGGGCGTGCTCGCCGGCGCTGTGCTCGGCTACCCGCTGGCGCGCATCCGCGCCGGGCAGTGAACGCGCGGAGACCTATCATCGGCGCGGTGGAGCGTGCCTACACCGATGCTGAGATCGACGCCGCCGTCGCGTCGCTCAGCGACCCCGAACGGCTGCGCGACGCACAGGAGCTCGTCGCGCGCGCCGCGCCCCAGCTCTCCCGCGTGCTCGACGAGGCGCTCGCGGCCGGCGGCTGGTTCGGCGAGATGCACGCTCAGGCGGTGCGCTCAGCGGCCGGCGAGGACGATGCGGTTCGGCGCGAGGAGGCGATCGGTACGCTCGTCGCGGAGGAGACGCGCTTGAGCATGCTCGTCGGAGTTGCGGTCGGGTTCGAGCTTGCGCGCACGCTGGAGACGGACATCTCGACGAAGGGGACGTGACATGGAGCTTCGCTTTCTCGGCCACGCGGCGTTCGCGTTGAGCGACGGCGACATCACCGTGCTTGTCGACCCGTTCCTGACGGGCAATCCGAAGGCCGCAGCGAGCGCCGAAGAGCTCGATGCGACGACGATCCTCGTCTCGCACGGTCACGGCGATCATCTCGGCGACACGGTCGCGATCGCCAAGCGCACCGGTGCGCCGGTCGTCGCGGTCGTCGAGCTGGCGAACGAGATCGGCGGCGAGGGCGTCGAGGTGCGCGACCCGAACCTCGGCGGCACCGTGACGTTCGACTGGGGCTCGGTGAAGCTCGTGCCGGCGTGGCACACCTCGACGACGCCGAACGGCACGCCGAGCATCGCGTGCGGCCTGCTGATCGACTTCAAGGGCACGACCATCTACCACCTCGGCGACACGTGCCTCTTCTCCGACCTGCAGCTCGTCGGACGCGGCCGCGAGATCGACGTCGCGCTCGTGCCGATCGGCGGCCACTACACGATGGATCGCCACGACGCCGTCGAGGCGGCGCGGCTCGTCGGCGCGAAGGTCGTCGTGCCGATGCACTACGACACGTTCCCGCCGATCGCAACCGACGTGCAGGCGTTCAAGGACGACGTCGAGACGCAGACCGGCTCGCAGGTCGTCGTGCTCGCGCCCGGGGAGTCGCTGACGGCGTGACGCACGCGATCGTCCTCATCCAGGCCGAGCGCACCGCGCTCGCCGAGCTGGGCGGGCTGCTGGCGGACGTGCCGGGCGTCGCGGAGGCGTACTCGATCACCGGCGAGTGGGACTTCGCCGCGATCCTGCGCTTGCGCGAGCAGGACGACCTCGCGCACGTGATCACCGAACAGCTCGCGCAGCTGCCGGGCATCTCGAAGACGCAGACGCTCGTTGCGTTCGAGGTCTACTCCAAGCACGACCTCGAGGCGCTCTTCTCGCTGGGGGAGTAGCTCAGCGAAGCCCCGCACGGGCGAGCGCGACGCCGAAGGCGTCCGCCATCGCGGCGTGGGTGTGGCCGGCGAGCGCTGCGCGACCCGCACCCCCGAGCCGGGCGCGCAGGGGTGCCTCGACGAGCAGGCGCTCGATCGCCGCGGAGAGCGCGACGGGATCTCCCGGCTCCACGACGAGGCCTGTCTCCCCGTCGCGCACGAGTCCGCCCGCGACCGCGCCGACCGCGGTCGTGGCGATCACCGGGGTCGCCTGGTGCAGCGCCTCGTTGCAGACGAGCCCCCACGGCTCGAGGAAGCGCGGCGTGGGGATCGAGGGAACGACGACGGTCGTGGCCGCCGCGTAGGCGACGGGCAGCCGCTCGCGTGGGAGCGGCCCGAGCAGCCGCACGCCGGGGGCGGAGCGGACCTCCGCCGCGAGCGGGCCGTCGCCGATGACGGCGAGGGTCGCGCCTCGCACGTCGTGCCACGCGGCCAGCAGCTCGCGTACACCCTTCTCCTCGACGAGCCGGCCGACGAACAGCACGAGCGGGCCCTCCGGCAGCCCGGCCTCCGCCCGCCAGGCCGCGACCTCCCCGGCCGACACCGCGCGTCCGAACAGCTCCGCCTCGACCGACTGGGGAGCGATCACCACGTCGCCGCCGCCGCGGTAGCCGGCCACGTGGCGGCGCACGTGCTCGCCGTAGGCGAGGACCGCGTCGGCGTGGCGGTAGACGTGGCGCAGCACGGGCAAGGCGACCGCGGACCTCAGCCCGCCGCGCGGATGCGCCCACACCGACGCCCACAGCACGAACGGACGCCGTCGCAGGCGCATCCCGAGGTAGGTCGCCGGCAGCACCGCGCCGCCCGCCACCGACGCGATCGCTCCGTCATAGCGCGCGCCGAGCGTGAGCGCCGCGCGCGCGCCGCCGAGCCGGCGTGCGGGGAAGCGCGCCGCCGCGAGCTGGCCGTCGAGGTCCCCGAACCACTCCGGCACGTAGCTTGCGCCAGCGCCGAAGCAGAGCACCTCGACGCCGTAGCGCTCGGCGAGCAGCTCATAGAGCGGGATGCGGTACGGCGTCAGGACGTTCGTCACGAGCGCGATCGCCATCGCTGGGCAGCGTGCCAGAATCGCCGGCTGGTGAGCCCTCTGCCCGCATCCCCCGCGCGCGTCCTGCTGCTCCACAACCGCTACCGCGCGGCGGGCGGGGAGGAGCGCGTCGTCGAGCAGCTCGCCGCGCTGCTGAGCGCGCGCGGGCACGCGGTCGCCCGCTGCGAGCGCGACAGCGCCGACGCCGGCGCGCTGCGGGCCGCGCGCGGCCTGCTGCATGGCGGACTGGACGCGGACGCCGTCGCCGCGGCTGTACGGACGCAGCGCGCCGACGTCGTCCACGCGCACAACGTCCATCCGCTGCTCGGCTGGCGCGCACTCGCCGCGGCGCGCGCGGAGGGTGCGCGGGTCGTGCTCCAGCTCCACAACTTCCGGCTCTTCTGCGCCATCGGCGTCGCGTACCGCGATGGTGCGCCCTGCTTCGCCTGTCGTGGGCGCGACACGCGTCCGGGCGTGCGGCATCGCTGTCGCGGCTCGTTGCCCGAGGCGGTGGTCTACGGGGCCGGGCTGGCACGTCAGCAGCCCCGCCTGCTGGAGCAGGCCGACGCGCTCGTCGCGGTGAGCGAGGCGCAGGCCGGCCGGCTCGTGGAGCTGGGAGTGCCGCGTGAGTCGCTGACCGTGCTGCCGAACCACGTCTCCGCCATCGCTGCGTCGTCCGTCGCTGGGGAGGGCGGCTATGCCCTGGCCGCCGGCCGGCTCGTGGAGGAGAAGGGCTTCGACGTCGCCATCGCCGCCGCGCGCGAGGCGGCGATTCCGCTGCGCATCGCAGGCTCCGGACCCGACGAGGAGCGCTTGCGGGCGCTCGCCTCCGGTGGGGACGTGGTCTTCCTCGGCCAACTCTCCGCCGAAGCGCTGGCCGGCGAGCGGCGTGGCGCCGGGGTTCTGCTCGCCCCATCCCGCTCCGACGACGCCTGCCCGATGAGCGTGCTGGAGGCGATGGCGGACGGGGTGCCCGTGCTGGGAAGCGAGCGGGGCGGGCTGCCGGAACTGGTCGGGGATGGTGCGCTGCCGCTCGAGCCCGCGGCGTGGGCTGAGGCGCTGAGCGCGTTGTGGCGCGATCCGGGGTCGCGCACAGCCGCCGGCGAGGTAGCGCTCGCACGCATTCGGGCCCGCCACGCCCCGGACGGCTACTACGAGCGGTTGATGCGGGTGTACGGGGCCTGATCGAGCAGCAGTGCAGGTCTTTGGGCGTATACGACCCATAGACCTGCGGTGCTCACGCGGCGGCCGATACTCTCGCCGCGTGCCACCTCCTCGATGCCTGCTTGCGGTGCCGCTCGCGTTGGTGTTCGCCTCGTGCGGCGGCGGGGAACCGGCGACGACGCCGTCGCCCACCACGACCAACCCGCTCGCGCACATCCCCGAGACGCAGCCCGCCACCCCTCCGACCACGACCCCCGACGAGCAGCAGGTTCGCGTTCCCGCCACCTTCACGATCACCGCATCCGGGCTCCGACCTCGCGTCATCACCGTCCCGCCGTTCCTCGCGGTCGAGCTGGCGGCGATCGCCGCCGACGGGCACGATCACACCCTCGTGCTCGCGACCGATCCTCCGACCACGCTCACGCTCCAGGGCGGCACGAGCGCAGGGACGCGAATCCGTGGACTGCGCGCCGGCCGGTATGCGGTGACGCTCGATGGTCGCGCAGCCGGTGCGCTGGTGGCGGGTGGCGAAGTCGGGCCCTGACCGGCTCGGTTCCAGTTTGGCCAGCCAGCCAGCCCTCCGCTAGGCTGGGTCGACCATCCCGTGAGAGAGAGGTTCGTCGTGTCCGACACCGCCGCCAACTCGCGCACCGACCGCGTCGACTTCCGCGCCACGAGCGATCCGGCGCTGCTCGAGAGCTCCGATCGCGGGGAGGCGCACCTGCTCTCCTATCGCGACCTCTACTCCCTGTGGGAGCGCCAGCAGTGGGCGGTGCAGGACCTCGACTTCAGCCAGGACCGCGTCGACTGGCATGAGCGCTTCGACGCGGAGGAGCGCTACGCGCGCATGTACGGCCTCTCCTCGTTCTTCATCGGCGAGCAGCGCGTCGCGGCCGAGCTCGGGCCGATGATGCGCGCCGCGCCGCAGGAGGACATGCGGATCTTCCTCTGCACGCAGATCGCGGACGAGGCGCGCCACGTCGCGTTCTTCGACCGCTTCTACAGCGAGGTCGGCGTGCTCGAGGCCGACGGGCTCGACGAGCGCCTGGCGGAGACGAGCGAGCACCTCAACCCCGAGTTCAACGTGCTCTTCGACGAGCTGCTCAAGCGCCGCGTCGACCGCCTCGCCGTCGAGCCGGAGGACACGGAGGCGCTCGTCGAGGGGATCACGATCTACCATATGGTGATCGAGGGGATGCTGGCGCTCACCGGCCAGCACTTCATCATCGACTACAACGAGCGCGAGGGCACGCTGCCCGGCTTCGTGGAGGGCTTCACGAACGTGGCCCGCGACGAGCACCGTCATGTGGCGTTCGGCGCGCGCTTCCTGCGGGACATGGCACGCGAGGATCCGCGCTACGGCGCCGCGATCCAGCGCGCGCTCGTCGAGGTCGCGCCCGTCGCGGAGGGCGTGCTGAAGCCGAAGTGGGCGCCGGACGACGAGGACGTCGTGCTGTTCGGGACGAGCATCGCCGAGACGCGCGCGTTCGCGCTCAAGGCACTCGAGCGGCGCATGAAGGTCATCGGTCTCGTCGCGGCGGCCTGAGGCCGCCGCAGGCCCCTACGGTGTGGCGGGGGTCGTCGGCGCGTCGGGCGCTTCGGGCTCGTCGGGCGGCGTCGTCACCGGCGGGGGGAGCGTGACGGGCGGCGGCGTTGTCGCGACCGGAGGAAGCGTGACCGGTGGGGGCGTCGTGGCGGGTGGCGGGGTCGTCGCGGGTGGGGGAGCGTCCGTCGTGGTCGTCACCGGCGGTGGCGGGGCGGCGGCGGGGACGGTCGTCACGAGCGTGATCGTGACCGGCTCCGGCGGCAGCGTCGTGGGCAGCGAGGTCGTGCTCGTCTCGACGTCCACCTGGCCGTCGGTCACGGGAACGGTGCCCGTCGCCGCGGCGGGCGGGGCGGGCGCGGTCGTGTCAGCGGGCGTCGTCGGTGTGGCCGTCGCGACGTGCGGGTGTCTCGTGGCGCTGCCTGCGGGCGCGTCGAGGGCGCGCTGCACGCGTGCCGGGGCGCGGTGCACGACCGCTGCCGGGGGAGCTGTCGCCGGCGCGCTCGCGACCACCTGCGCGTGCGGCTGGGCGTGATGCGGCGTCTGCTGCTGGATCTCGACCGCGCCGGCCGCGACGATCGCGGTGGCCGCCAGGCCGGCGGCCGCCTTCGTCGCCAGCGCGCCGATCCCGGCTGAGATGAAGCCGCTCGTAGCGGAGCCGGCTGCGGCGCCGCCGGCCGCCGCGCCGACCGCGGCGGTGCCGGAAGCCGCCGTCCCGCTCGCGCCGCCGGCGCCGGCCGAGAGCCCGAGGTGCGCGAGCAGCAGCTTCTTCGCGATCAGCAGCGGGCCGACTGGCAGCGCGAGCGCAAGTCCTCTGCTCGTCGCGCGCAGCTCGATGCGGAACGTCGTGCAGCGCTCGCACGCGCGCACGTGGCGTCGCACCGGCGGCGTCGTGCGGCGTCGCAGCCCCTCGGCGATCTCGCCGAGCTCGAGCCGCACCTCCTCGCAGGAGAGCCGGCGTCCCTCGGCGGCCTCCGCGAGCGAGACGCGCGCGCGCACCAACAACGACTTGACGCTCGGGATCGTCGTCTCCATCGCCTCGGCGATCTGCTCGTAGGAGAGCGCGTCGATCTCGCGCAGCAACAGCGCAGTGCGCTGGGTCTCCGGCAGCTCGCGCACGTCGGCGAGCAGCTCGCGCAGCGATTCGCGGCGGTCGACCTTGTCCGCGGTCGTGGCGCCGTGCTCGGAGAGATGGACGTCCATCGAGTCGACGCCGATCGGCTGCACCCTGCGCAGATGGTTGAGGCTGCGGTTGCGCGCGATCCGGTAGAGCCACGGCCGCACGTTGATCGGCCGCTCGTCGGCGAGCATCGCGTTGAAGGCGGCGGCGAAGACCTCCTGCAGCACGTCCTCGGCGTCCTCGCGCGAGCCGAGCATGTGGCGGCAGAACGCGAGCAGACGCGCCTGGTAGCGGGAGACGAGCACTTCGAAGGCGCCGTGCTGGCCGCGGCGCACGAGCGCGATCAGGCGTTCGTCGGACTGCAATCGCAGCAGCGGCGAGCGACTGGTCAGCCCGACGATCTCTCTGTGTGTGAGTGCGGATGCTTCCACGTGGTGACCCTCAGCTGGTGGGACACCGTAGCAATGCCCGAGTTGCGGGTTTTCACGCCCTTTTTGATCGCTGTCGCCCGCGGTATTCGGTGACGAGCAGCGCCAGCGCGACCGGAACCGTCGCCGGCAGCGTGTCGAGCACGAGGAAGAGCAGGTCGAAGCAGGCCGCTAGCGCGAACGTCAGCAGCGCCGCACGGCCCTGCCTGCGGCCTTCCGCCGCGAGCAGCGCTCCGAAGACGCCGGCTATGAAGAGGTCGCCGTACCCGATCAGCACGTCGCCGAACAGCGCTCGCTGCAGCTGGGGCAGCTGCGCGGGGGGCGCGGCGGCGTTGAGCAGATCGTTGGCCGGCTGCAGCAGCTGTGCGCCGACGAGCACGGCGTCGACGCTCGCCATCGCCACGATCCCGACTTTGAGCCAGCCGTGCGGCGCGACGGCGGCGAGCAGCACCCCGAGCGTCACGCAGCTCAGCGCGGAGAGCAGCACGGCCGCTCCTTGGCCGGCGAGGCTGTCCCGCGCGGCCCATGCGAGCGCGAACAGCGGCACGACGAGCAGCGCGAGCGCCGGGCGGGCGCCGTGCATCGCGACCGCGAGCGCGGCGGCGGCAAGCGGCGGGACGGCGAGCAGCGCCAGCCAGGTGAGCCCGCGCGCGGTCGCGCTTGCGATGCCGATCGCGACGACGACGGCGACGATCGAGCCGAGCGGCACGAGCGCCCATCCGCGGCCGGCGAGGCGATCGACGAGTCGTGCCACGGGCCGTGGCGCGCCGCGACGCGGGAGCGCGACGAGCGCGCTCTGCACGGCGATCAGGCAGGCGTCCGAGAGCCAGAAGGAGCGCGTCAAGTGCCCGGGGCGGGACTCGAACCCGCACGTCCGCGAGGACAACCGGTTTTAAGCCGGCAGCGTCTGCCAGTTCCGCCACCCGGGCGGCGTGCCTGCAAGTCTATGGTCCGCGATGCGTGGACGTGCCATTTGGACGGCAATCCGCTCTTCACGATCCGGATTTGCCGAGATCGCTGCAGATGGATGCCATCGAAACCACATCCGCGGATCTGCTAGCCCTTTTGCGACGTAAACGTCCGCGTTCGAACCCCGCTTGACCGGGGGGCGTACGGTATTTCTTGTGCCGTGCGAGTTCGCTTGTCTGAGCGCAGCAGGAGACCGCGCAGCCCCTCGGCCGCGCGGTCTTCCCCCCATTGCTTGCCGCCGGTCAGGCGACGGCGGACGCGCGCGTCGCCGCGGGCGTCATTCCCTCGAGCACCGCGGTCCCCAGACGAACGTCGCCGCTCACCTCGAGTCCCTTTGCGGTGCCGTTCGGCACGAGCGCGTCGATCCAGGCGCGTTCGGTGCCGACGATGCGTGCGCTGGGCTCCGGCTCGGCACGCTCCTCGAGCGTGACCTCGCCGCGCTTGACGATCAGCGCGTACTGCCGCGTCTCGCCGTCCTTCGAGCGCTGAGCCACGACGAGCTCCACCGTGCCGCGCAGCGATCGCGGCAGCGAGAGGAGCCCGGGTGCGAGTCGGAAGATCGCACCGATGTCGATCGCCTCGCTCCTGCGAGGCTCGGTCCACGACCACTCGTAGCCCCAGCGCGCGAGCGCGCCGAGCACGGGGATCAGGTCGCGGGCCCTGTCTGTCAACTCGTAGTCCACGCGCGGCGGTACCTCGCGGTAGCGCTGGCGTGTCAAAAGACCGTCCGCAACCATACGGTTGAGACGGGAGCGGAGCTGCTCCGTCGAGATGCCAGGCAACGTGCGCTGGAGCTCGACGAATCGGCGAGGACCGCTTACGAGGTCTCGCACGATCAACAGCGTCCACTTGTCGCCGACGAGATCGAGTGCCCGTGCGTCTGGCGACCATTGGTCGTATGGATGGCGTTTGGGCGGGGGAGCGGGTGGGATGGCAACCTCCGGTGGACGAGAGCGTGGAACCTACCTACCGTGGTACAGATTAACCGACTGACGAGTAGCCGCGGGAATCCTTTGAGGATGCGCCTTGGCGGAGGCGTCCACTCGGGGCTGTTCGGCAAGTCGGAGGGGCCAATAGGAGAGCTTTCGCGACCATGTCGCACCGCGCTGGGGGGCGACGGTGGACCGGCAGGATCGCGAGAGCATGGAGGACGAGGCAATGGCTGACGTGATCCAGCTCACGCGGCGCCGGGCCGGTCGTTCGGCGCCCCAACTGCCGGCGCTCGCGCCGGTGACGGTGTACTTCGACCTGGCATCGCCATCGACGTATCTGGTGGCGGAGCGCATCGAGCGTCGGTTCGGCGACGCTCGCTGGCGGGCGGCGACGGCATGGCATGCGCCGCCGCACGTGGGCGAGGGCAGTGTGTTTGCAATGGAGGCCGTCGAGCGGCGCGCGCGCGAGCTGCGCATGCCGCTCGTGTGGCCGGAACGATTCCCGGCGCGCGTGCCGTCCGCGATGCGCGTCGCGACGTTCGCCACCGAGCGGGGCTGTGGTGCCGCGTTCGCGATCGCCGTCGGGCGACTCGCGTTCTGCGGCGGCTTCGACATCGAGGACCCCGACATCCTGGCCGAGGCGGCTGCGGCTGCCGGGTTGGAAGTCGCCGAGGCGCTGAGCGCCTCGCGCGACGCGCGTCGGGACCGCGCCGTGGCGGCGGCGGGTCGGGCGCTGTGGGTCCAGGGTGGCACGCAGATGCCGACGGTGGGGGTCGACGGCGACCTCTACTGCGGTGAGCAGCGCATCACCGTGGCGCTCGCACGCACGGTCGCGCTCGCAGCGGGTTAGCGTTTCCTCATTGGCGGCGGCCCGGCTTCCGGCCGGGCCGCTGTCACAATCTCCGGTGGGATGGACCGGGCACTGCGCTTCGCGTACCGCCGGCTCGGCCGGCGCTATCCGCTCACAGCCGTCGTGCTCCAGTTCCAGCTCGCCCACATCCTGGTGCTCGGAGGGCTCGGGCTGCTGCGGCTCTACCAGCCGATGAGCGACCGGACCTTCCTGCTCCTGCTGCTGATGGCCGAGCTGCTGGTGGCGCTCGACAACGTGAGCTCGACGCTGCTTGCGCGGCGACTGCTGGCACCGGTCGGAGCCTGGCTCGACGGCGCCACCGACCGCGATGCCACGTCCGCCGCCTGGCGGGCGCTCGTCTCGATGCCGACCTCCTACGCGCGGCGCGTGCGCACGGTGCCGATCTTCCTCGTGATCGTGCCGTTCTGGGTCTATGCGACGAGCGAGCTCGGACTCGACCCGTATGCGGCGGTGGCGGTCCTGATCGCGATGCTGCTGACGCTGTTCTACGGCGCGCTGCTGCGCTTCTTCGCGATGGAGTCGCTGCTGCGCCCCGTGCTCGCCGACGTCGCGCTGCACATGCCGGACGATTTCGAGCCGGGGCGCGCCGGGCTGCCGCTGCGCCGCCGCCTGCTCGTGGGGTTGCCCGCGATCAACATCTTCACCGGCGTAATCGTCGCGGGCATCGAGCTGAACCGCCACCACGCGCGCCTCGCCGATCTCGGACCGGCGGTGATCGTCGCCGTGGTCGTCGCGTTCACCGTCTCGCTTGAGCTCACGATCCTGCTGTCGCGCTCGATCTTCGCGCCGCTCGACGCGCTGCGCGAGGCGACCGAGCGCGTGCGCCACGGCGACCTCGGCACGCGCGTGCCGGTGATCTCCACCGACGAGACCGGCCGCCTCGCGCACTCGTTCAACGACATGGTCGCGGGGCTGCAGGAGCGCGAGCGGCTGCGCGAGGCGTTCGGCGCCTACGTCGGCCCGGACGTCGCCGAGATGGTGCTGCGCGAGGGGCCGCACCTCGAAGGTCAGGAGCGCGAGGTCTCGATCCTGTGCCTCGACATCCGTGACTTCACGCGCTTCGCCGAGCGCGCGAGCGCGCGCGAGGTCGTCGATTACCTGAACGGCTTCTACGACGTCGTCGTGCCGCTGCTCGTGCGCCACGGCGGCTACCCGGACAAGTACGTCGGCGACGGGCTGCTCGGCGTCTTCGGGGCGCCGGAGCCGATCGTCGCCCACGCCGACCGGGCGGTGGCGGCGGCGATCGAGATCGCTGCCGCCGTGCAGGAGCGCTACGGCGGCAGCCTGCGCGTGGGCATCGGCGTCAACTCCGGGCTTGTCGTCGCCGGGACGGTCGGCGGTGGCGGACACGTCGAGTTCACCGTGATCGGGGACCCGGTCAACACCGCCGCGCGCGTCGAGCAGGTCACGCGCCATACGGGCGACGCGGTGCTCGTGACCGAGGCGACGCAGCGGCTGCTGTGCCTCGACCACGGCGGCTTCGACGCGCGCCCGACCGCGTCGCTGAAGGGCAAGCTCGAGCGGGTGCAGCTGTGGGCACCGCGCGCGCTCGTGCCTGCGGAGGGGTGAGGCCCGAAGTCGTTCCAGGCCCCACCCTCCTTCGCAGGGCTCCATCGGGGCGACGCACGGTCGGGGGGGACGTGCGCGCGGGAGCGGTGCGCTGCCGGCCGGGCACTTTGGGAGGCGCCGACGTCGTCGGCCGCCCGGCCGTTGTCGGGATCGAGGATCTTCGTGCCTTGAAACTCCTCGCTCCTGCATCCGATGATGGGTCAGTCCGTCGTCGGACGCAAGCGCTGTGTCCTCCGTCATACAGCGCTCATACGCCGTTTGCGCCTGGGTGGCGTGCGGGAAGCGGCACGCTCCTCCGGCACGGAGCACTAGAGTCGGGTCGATGTCCACAGACACCCAGCAGCAGACGAGGCTCCATGGTGGTCGGCTGATCGCTCGCCGGCTCAAGGCCCACGGCGTGAGCAAGCTCTTCACGCTCTCCGGCGGCCACATCTTCCCCATCTACGACGGCTGTCGCGAGGAGGGCATCGACATCGTCGACGTCCGCCATGAGCAGACCGCCGCCTTCGCCGCGGAGGGCTGGGCGAAGGTCACGCGCACCCCCGGCGTCGCCGCCGTGACGGCCGGGCCCGGCGTGACGAACGCGATGAGCGCGATCGCCTCGGCGCAGTCGAACAACTCGCCGATGCTCGTGCTCGGCGGGCGCGCGCCGGCGCTGCGCTGGGGGCGCGGCTCGCTGCAGGAGATCGACCACGTGCCGTTCGCGCGGCCGCTGACGAAGCTCGCCGCGACGCCGGACGGGACGGACGAGATCCCCGGCTTCGTCGACGACGCGCTGCGCATGGCGATGACGCCGCACTCCGGCCCGACGTTCCTGGACTTCGCGATGGACCACGTCTTCAGCGAGGCGGAGGAGCCCGCCAGCGACGCGACGCTGCTCGAGCCGCACCTCGGCCCCGGCGCCGACGGCGACGCGATCGAGCGCGCCGGGCGCCTGCTCGCCGACGCCGAGCGGCCGGTCGTGATGGCGGGGACGAACCTCTACTGGGGCCACGGCGAGCAGGCGCTGCTCGCGCTCGCAGAGGCGCTCGGCGTGCCGGTGTTCCTCAACGGGCTCGCGCGCGGCTGCGTGCCCGCCGACCACGAGCTGTTCTTCTCGCGCGCCCGCGGGGCGGCGCTGACGAACGCCGACGTCGCGCTCGTGATCGGCGTGCCGATGGACTTCCGGCTCGGCTTCGGCGGCGCGTTCGGGGACGAGACCGAGATCGTGGCGATCGACGTCGCCGAGCCGGCGCGCGAGCATCCGCGGACGGTCGCCGCCGAGCTCTACGGGGACCTGACCGAGACGCTGGACGCGCTGGCCGGCTCCGGCCA
>DASRAV010000051.1:0-92011 GCA_035637995.1 Conexibacter sp.
CGCCGCGGTCACCGTCGTCCAGTCGGCGTCGTCGCGCGCGCCCGGCGTGATGATCGCGATGTTCGTGCCGCTCGGCCCGCTGCTGCCGCCACAGCCGACGATGCCGGTCCCGATCGCGACCAGGACGGCAAGCGCCGCCCATCTTGCTCCCCGCACCCTTGCTCCTCTCCCCGAGCAGTAGTTCCCCCGAGCGCACTCTCAGAGCCCGCTCAGGCGCGATTCTTGCGGAATCCGCGCAGCCGTGCGCCGGATACCAGCGTGACGCTAGGCCGAGCGGAGCGCGTCGGCGTAGCCGCCGGGGCGCGCCTGCGCGAACGCCCAGGCGTCGGCGACCATGTCGGCGAGCGCCGGCTTGCGCGGCTCCCAGCCGAGCTCGGCGCGGATGCGGTCGCTCGCGGCGACGAGCATCGGCGGGTCGCCGGGGCGGCGCGGCGCCTCCACGACGGGGATCTCGCAGCCCGTCACCGTGCGCGCCGCGTCGATCACCTCGCGCACCGAGAAGCCGTTGCCGTTGCCGAGGTTGAAGATGCGATGCTCGCCGGGACGTGCGCCGTCGAGCGCGAGCAGGTGCGCGGCGGCAAGGTCCTCGATGTGGATGTAGTCGCGCACCGCGGTCCCGTCCGGCGTCGGGTAGTCGGTGCCGAAGACCTGGACGTGCGGCTGGATGCCCTGCGCCGCGCGCAGCACGTTCGGGATCAGGTGCGTCTCCGGCTCGTGGTCCTCGCCGAGGTCGCCGCTGGCGCCCGCCACGTTGAAGTAGCGCAGGCTGACCGCGCCGAGGTCGTGTGCGCGGCACTCGTCGCCGATCATGCCGTCGACCGCGAGCTTCGAGGCGCCGTAGGCGTTGACCGGCCGGGTCGGCGTCGACTCGTCCATCGGCACGACCGCGGGCTCGCCGTAGACGGCGCAGGTCGAGGAGAAGACGAGCCGCTTGACGTCCGCCGCGCGCAGTGCGTCGAGCAGGTTCAGCGTCCCTGCGACGTTCGTGCGGTAGTAGCGCTCCGGATGCGCGACGGACTCGGCGACGAGCGCGAGCGCGGCGAAGTGCAGCGCGCCGTCGAAGCCCTCCGCGACGGCGTCGCGCACGGCGGCGGCGTCGCGCAGGTCGACCTCGAGCAGGCGCGCACCGGCGGGGATCGCCTCGCGGTGGCCGCGCGAGAGGTTGTCGAGCACCGCGACCTCGTGGCCGGCCGCGAGCAGCTGCCGGGCGACGATCGAGCCGATGTAGCCGGCACCGCCGGTGACGAGGAGCTTCATGGGGTGCCGCAGTTAATCAGACGGGTGGCGGCTCAGCGGCCCAGCCGCAGCCAGTCGGTGAATTCGAGCCACGTCGAGGTCGTGCGATGGCCGGCCTCACCCCATGCGTGCCGCGCACGCGCCAGGCGCGGGGGATCCCAGCCGCGCGCACGCGCCCAGCCCCACAGCGCGAGCAGGAGCACCAGCAGCGCCCCGAGCGCGCCGAGGGCGATCGCGAGCGGCGTCGTGTCGTGGTGACGGGAGCCGCTTCCGGTCGTGGTCGCGGCCGGCGGCGTAACCGCCGGCTGCGTCGTCGTCGCGGGCGGCGCCGGGCTCACTTCCGGGGTCGGGATCGCTCCCCCGGCGCCCGCCGGCGGCGTCGTCGTGGTGCCGGGCTTGCGGCCGGCGCAGTCGCCGCGCACATGCGTCGCGATCCCCTGCTTGATCGCCCTGCGCAGGTCGGGGACGTAGCGCTTGATCTCCGGCGGGATCCCGGCGAGCCCCGCGGCGAGCTGCGCCTCCGTGAAGGCGCACGCGTCGAGCTGGCCGCCTGCCTGCGCGTAGGCCGCCGCGACGCGGTCGTAGGCGCGGTCGGCGCGGGCGAGCGCGGCCGGCACGAGCGCGAGGGCGAGCGTCACGAGCAGCACGCGGACGGTGCGGGTGCGGTCGATCATCCGCTCGCGATCGTAGACGGCCGCGCTCGATCGGGCGCTGCCGCTACGGTAGACACCGACTCCGCAACGGCTTCGTCTCACGTTGGTTCCGTCCGACGCGCAGGCGATGATTCGCTGTTACCCCCTCATGCTCATTTGAGGCACGGGAAGCACGCGGAAATAGCGGGAAGAACAAGGAGCAGGCAGGCATGGAGAACGGCGCGCAGACCTCACCGACCACGACCGTCGCGATCGAATCGACGGCCGGCGAGGCGCTGCGAATCGCGCGCCACTACACGACGCCGGGCGTGCATCCGTTCGAGACGGTGGAGTGGGAGCTGCGCGACGCCCGCATCGGCCACGGCGGCAAGGTCTCCTTCGAGCAGACCGACGTCGAGTTTCCGACGACCTGGTCGCAGAACGCGACGAACATCGTCGCGCAGAAGTACTTCCGCGGCCAGCTCGACACGCCCGCGCGCGAGCGCTCGGTCAAGCAGATGGTCGGGCGCGTCGCCGGCACGATCGCCGACTGGGGCCGCCAGCGCGGCTACTTCGCCGCTGTCGAGGACGGCGACGTCTTCGAGGCCGAGCTGACGCACATCCTGCTGCACCAGATCGCGGCGTTCAACAGCCCGGTCTGGTTCAACGTCGGCTTCGAAGAGCAGCCGCAATGCTCGGCCTGCTTCATCCTGTCCGTCGAGGACACGATGGAGTCGATCCTCGCCTGGAACACGAAGGAGGGGATGATCTTCCGCGGCGGCTCCGGCTCGGGGATCAACCTCTCGAACATCCGCGGCTCGACGGAGACGCTCGCGAAGGGCGGCACCGCCTCCGGTCCCGTCTCGTTCATGCGCGGCGCCGACTCGTGGGCGGGGACGATCAAGTCCGGCGGCAAGACCCGCCGCGCCGCCAAGATGGTCGTGCTCGACGTCGACCACCCGGACATCCAGGAGTTCATCTGGTGCAAGGCCAAGGAGGAGGACAAGGCCGCCGCGCTGCGTGACGCCGGCTTCGACATGTCGATCGACGGCGACGGCTTCACCTCGATCCAGTACCAGAACGCGAACAACTCGGTGCGCGTCTCCGACGAGTTCATGCGCGCCGTCGAGCAGGGCGAGGAGTGGCGGCTGATCGCCCGCAAGGACCGCCAGCCGGTCGGCGAGCCGCTCGACGCGCGCGCGTTGATGCGCGAGATCGCCGAGGCCGCGTGGCGCTGCGCCGACCCGGGCGTGCAATACGACACGACGATCAACCAGTGGCACACGTGCCCGGTCTCAGGGCGCATCAACGCCTCGAACCCGTGCTCGGAGTACATGCACGTCGACGACTCGGCGTGCAACCTCGCCTCGCTGAACCTGATGAAGTTCCGCCGCGCGGACGGCACGTTCGACGTGACCGCCTTCGAGCACGCGACCGACGTGATGCTGCTCGCGCAGGAGATCGTCGTCGGCGCCTCGAGCTATCCGACCGAGGGCATCGGCGTCAACGCGAACGCGTTCCGCCAGCTCGGCCTCGGCTACGCGAACCTCGGCGCGTTCCTGATGAGCAACGGGATGCCGTACGACTCCGACTCCGGCCGCGGCACGGCCGCCGCGATCACGGCGCTGATGACGGGCCGCGCCTACCGCCGCTCGGCCGAGGTCGCCGCGGCGGTCGGCGCCTACGAACGCTATGAGGAGAACCGCGAGCCGCACAACGCCGTGATGCGGATGCACCGCGACGCCTCCTACGCGATCCCCGACGCGACGTGCGAGGACGCCGAGCTGCTCGCCGCCGCGCGACGCTCGTGGGACGAGGCGGTCGCGCTCGGCGACGAGCACGGCTACCGCAACGCGCAGGCCACCGTGCTCGCGCCGACGGGCACGATCTCGTTCCTGATGGACTGCGACACGACCGGCGTGGAGCCGGACTTCAGCCTCGTCAAGTTCAAGGAGCTCGTCGGCGGCGGCCAGATGACGATCGTCAACCGCACCGTCCCGCTCGCGCTGCAGACGCTCGGCTACGCCGACGAGCAGATCGAGCAGATCGAGGCGCACATCAACGAGCACGGCACGATCGTCGGCGCGCCCGGGCTGGCCGACGAGCACCTGCCGGTGTTCGACGTCGCGGTCGGCGAGCGCGCGATCTCGCACATGGGCCACATCAAGATGATGGGCGCGGTGCAGCCGTTCATCTCGGGCGCGATCTCGAAAACGGTCAACCTGCCCCAGAGCGCGACCGTCGAGGACATCGCCGACGCCTACATCCAGGCCTGGCGGTTGGGCATCAAGGCGCTCGCGATCTACCGCGACGGCTCCAAGACCGCACAGGCGCTGCGCACCGACGCGCAGCAGGACGCGGGGGCGGGCGGGACCAGTTCGCAGGCGGCGATCGACCAAGCCGTCGCCGAGGCGCTCGCGAAGGTCAAGCCGGAGCCGGCCCGCCGGCGGATGCCGCGCGAGCGTCAGTCGCTGACGCACAAGTTCTCGCTCGGCGGCCACGAGGGCTACATCACCGCGGGCCTGTACGACGACGGCAGCGTCGGCGAGATCTTCCTGACCGACATCGGCAAGGAGGGCTCGACGCTGCGCGGCATGATGAACTCGTTCGCGACGGCGATCTCGATAGCGCTGCAATACGGCGTGCCGCTCGAGACGCTCGTGCGCAAGTTCAGCTACATGCGCTTCGAGCCCGAGGGCATGACGATGAACCCGGAGATCCCGTTCGCGAAGTCGCTGCCGGACTACATCATGCGCTGGCTCGCCTCCCGCTTCCTTAGCGAGGACGTGCAGGAGGACCTCGGGATCCTCACCCCCGGCGTCCGCGCGCGCAAGCTGGCGCAGGAGACGGGCATGTCGGTCAGCGGCGACACCTCCGGTCCGTCGGCCGCGGCCGGCGCCGGCGAGCCGGCGCAGCCGCCGACCAGCGCCCTCACCGACACGCCGCCCGTCGTCCCGGCCCGCATGACCGGCCTCGACCTGGGCCCCGCGTGCAGCCAGTGCGGCGGCATGATGCAGCGCACCGGCTCCTGCTACACCTGCTCGAGCTGCGGCAACAACACCGGCTGCGGCTGAGCCGCGCGAGGCGTTGCGGCGCCGCGACGCGATGAATCCGGAGGGCCGCTGATCAGCGGCCCTCGGTCTGTCCCAGCTCCAGCGCGCCGTCGACGACCTCGCGAGCGACGTCCACGACGCGGCGCCGGTTCGCGCGCGCGTGCGTGCGCAGGCGCTCGAACGCGCTGATCGCGTCGAGCTGGTGGCGCTCCATCAAGATGCCCTTCGCGCGCTCGATGATCGCGCGCCGCTGCAACGCGCCCTCGAGCTCGTCGACCTTGTGCTCGAGCGCCATGATCTCCGCATGGCGGCGCAGCGCCAGCTCGATCGCGCTCTGCACGGCGTCGGCGGTCTGCGGACGGCCGTAGGACGCGATCCCCCGATCGGCGGCGCGCGCTACGAAGTCGGCGTCGTCCTCCTGCGTGAGGGCGATCACCGGCCCGGAGGAGTAGGACGCGATCTCCTCGATCAGTGCGAGCGCGTGGTCGTCGTCGCGATGGAGGACCACGATCGAGACGTCCGGATCGTCGCCGACGACCCGATCGGGCACTTCGGCGACCTGGACCGCGTATGCCGTGACCTCATGGCCCAGCTCGCGCAGCATCGCGCCGAGCCGCTCCAATGCTTCGCGGTCCTCGTCGGCCGCGAGCACACGCAGTCCGGTCCGCGTCACGCGGTCACCCTCGACGGCGCGCTACCATCGCACGACCGGCGCACGCGATCGCCGGACACGACCCAGCGCCCCAGACCCCCGGCGCGCGACGAGCGTTGAGCCGGGAGGAGGGCGGCGTGCTGGCCGATCAGGACAACAGCACCGAGAGCAGGTCGGACGATCACCGCTCGCGAGTGTATCCGCGCGGCGACGCCACGGCTGAACGCGCACAGATGATCGAGCGCCACCTCGGGCTCGCGCGGCACCTCGCACTGCGCTACAGCGACAGCGCCGAGCCCCTGGAGGACCTCATCCAGGTCGCCTCACTGGGCCTCGTGAAGGCCGTCGACCGCTTCGACCCGACGCGCGGCGTGAGCTTCAGCACGTTCGCCGTACCGACGATCCAGGGCGAGCTGCGCCGGCATTTCCGCGATCGCGGCTGGTCGGTGCACGTGCCGCGGGACCTCAAGGAGGCGGCGGTGAAGGTGCGGCGGGCGATCGCCCAGCACAGCGGGCGCGCGCCGACCCCCGCCGAGCTCGCGCAGGCGACCGGGCTGTCGATGGAGGACGTGCTGGAGGCGCTGGAGGCCGGCGGCGCCCAGCGCGCGCTCTCGCTCGACGCGCCGGCCGGCGGCGAGCCCGGCGAGGAGTCCGGCGCCACGCTCGGCGACCTGCTCGACGACGGCGGCGACGAGTTCGAGGCGGCACGCGATCGCGCGACCTACGCACGCCTCGTGCGGGTGCTCGACGAGCGCGAGCGCGAGGTGCTGCGGCTGCGCTTCGAAGAGGACCTCACCCAGAGCGAGATCGGCGCGCGCATCGGCGTCTCGCAGATGCAGGTCTCGCGCGTGATCCGAGCGGCGCTGGCGCGGCTGCGCGAGGCCGCCGAGGCGCCCGCGGACCGCCTCTCGCGCCCGTAAGCGATTCGCAAGGAGTCGGCAGCGCGCCGTCGCTACCCTCGAAGAGGTTCACTCAAAGGGAGCGTGCATCGATGGCGGGCAAGATCACCAAGAGCGACGCCGAGTGGCGCGCGGAGCTGACGCCGGAGCAGTACGAGGTGCTGCGCGAGAAGGGGACGGAGCGGCCGTTCACCGGTCCCTACGTCGACGAGAAGGCGCCCGGCACGTACCGCTGCGCAGGCTGCGGCGCACCGCTGTTCGACGCGCAGGCGAAGTTCGACTCCGGCACCGGCTGGCCGAGCTTCACCGCGCCGATGGACGACGACGGCGTCGCCACCGAGCGCGATCGCAGCCTCTTCATGGAGCGCACCGAGGTGCTGTGCGCCAGCTGCGGCGGCCACCTCGGCCACGTCTTCGACGACGGCCCGGGCCCGGACGGCAAGCGCTACTGCATCAACGGCTGCGCGCTCCGGCACGAGCCCGATCCCGAGCAGTAGGCGATCCTGAGCCGCGCCGAGCGGGCCGCCCTCGCGGTCCGCTCTTCCGCTAGGATAATGATTAGCAACACTAACTAGTGATGCTAACCGTCTCCGTGGCACGCCGACCACCCGCACACGACGACCCCGAGCTCGCCCCGCGCCTGCGGCTGGCGATCACGCGCATGGCGCGGGTACTGCGCCAGGAGATCAACCGCACGGGCACCGAGCCGTCGCCGATCATGGCCGCCGCGCTGGTGACCGTCGAGCAGGAGGGCCCGCTGACGCCGAGCGAGCTGGCAGACGCCGAGCGCATCCAACGTCCGACCGCAACCAGGGTCGTCGCGACGCTCGCGGCAGCGGGCTTCGTCACGCGCTGCCCGGACCCCTCCGACGGCCGCGTCTCCCGCGTCGCGATCACCCCCGCGGGACGCGCGGCGCTCAAGCGCATCCGCTCGCGCAAGAACGAGTACCTCGCGCGGCAGCTCCGCCAGCTCGACGCCGACGAGCTCGCGGTGCTCTCCCAGGCGGTGAAGATCCTCGAGCGACTGCTCGCGTGAGCGCGCTGCTGGCGCGGTCGCTGCGCTCGCTCGCGATCCCGAACTATCGCCGCTACTTCGTCGGCCAGATCGTCTCGCTCACCGGCACGTGGACGGAGGCGATCGCCGAGACATGGCTCGTCTTCCAGCTCACGCACAGCGGACTCGCGCTCGGCATCGCCGCCGCACTGCAGTGGATCCCGCTGCTGCTCGCGGGCGCCTGGGGCGGCCTCGTCGCCGACCGGCTGCCGCGGCGCCGGCTGCTGATGGTCACCCAGACGCTGCTCGCGCTCCCCGCGCTCGCGCTCTTCGCCCTGGTCGTCACGGACGCGATCGAACTGTGGATGGTCTATGCGCTGCTGCTCGCGCGCGGCGTCGTGGGCGTCGTCGACAACCCGGCGCGTCAGGCCTTCCTCGTCGAGCTCGTCGGGCCCGAGCACCTGCTGAACGCGGTCGGCCTCACGAGTGCGATCGTCAACGCCAGTCGCACCGTCGGCCCTGCGCTCGCCGGCGTGTTGATCGCGACCGTCGGCATCGCACCGTGCTTCGTGATCAACGCCGCCTCGTTCCTCGCCCTGATCCTCGCGCTGCACGGCATGGACGCGGCCGCGCTCGTGCCGGTGCCGCGCGCCGAGCGCGCAGCGGGCCAGGTGCGCAGCGGCCTGCGCTACGTGCGCGCGACGCCGCAGCTGTGGATCACGCTCTGCCTGGTCGCGGTCTGCACCACGTTCGCGTTCAACTTCCAGGTGCTGCTGCCGCTGCTCGCGACGTTCAGCCTCCATGGCGGCGCGAGCAGCTACGCGACGCTTGCGACGGCCATGGGCCTCGGCGCGGTCGGTGGCGCCGTCTCCAACGGCACGCGCACGCACATCCGGCCCACGCTGCTCATCGGCGCCGTGCTCGTGTTCGGCATGTTGTCGCTCGTGGTGTCGGTCGCGCCGAGCGTCGCGCTCGCCGCGGCGGTCCTCGTCCCCGTCGGTGCTGCGTGGGTCGTCTTCGCGACGGGAGCGCTGTCGGCGCTGCAGCTCGCGGTCGTGCCCGAGATGCGCGGTCGCGTGATGGCGCTGTTCTCGATCGTCGCATTCGGCTCGATGCCGATCGGCGCCCCGTTGACGGGCTGGATCGCGAACGCGACCGGCCCTCGTCCTGCGCTCGCGCTCGGCGGCGCCGCGGCGATCCTCGGCGCGATCGCGGCGCGGATCGCGTTCGTGCGCACGGGCGTCCCCACGCGCGTCGCGATCGGCGTCGGGGAGGCACGTGCCTGACGAGCTACGCCACAGGCGTCTCCTCGTGCTCGTCGCACTCCTCCAGCTCGCGCCGCTCACGCCGCTGCACCCATATGACCGCCCCGACGAGCGTGCCGGCGAACACGATCGCCGCGCCGAGCCCGAAGCGCTCGAGCACGTGCACCGCGCCGTCGCCCGCGAAGTAGGCGACGAGCCCGACGGTGAGCGCCCAGCTGATGCCGCCGAGCGCGTTCCAGAAGAAGAAGACGCGGAACGGCATGTGGTTCATGCCCGCCATCCACGAGGCCGTCACGCGCACGAGCGCCATCCAGCGGCCGAAGAAGACGGCCTTCGCACCGTGGCGCGCGAAGAAGCGGTCGCCGTACGCGATCAGCATGACGCGGCGGCGGTGCATCGGCCCGCGCGGCGACGTCAACAGCCGCCGCCCGCCGACGCGGCCGATCCAGTAGCCGACGTTGTCGCCGAGGATCGCGGAGGCCGCGGCGATCGCGAGCACCAGCTCGATCTGCAGCTTGCCCTGGCTCGCCAGGAGCGCGGCGAGCACGAGCGCCGTCTCGCCGGGCGACGGGATCCCCATCGACTCGAGCCCGATCAGTGCCGGCAGCAGGTACCCGAGCTTGCTCGAGACCTCGATCCCGAGCAGCGCGACCACCGGCGCGAACGCACTCACGACGGGCTCGCCGCGGCCGGCTCGCGCTCGGCCGCGCGCGGCGGCACGGCGGCGGCGGGCTCCGCGACACCGCGGCCGCGTGCGCCGGGCGTGCCCTCGGCGAGCGGCGCCGCACGCAGGTACGTCGTCAGGAACGTCAGCGAGACGATGCCGATGAACAGCAGCACCGGGCCGGAGTCGTTGAAGAGCGAGCCGGAGATCGCCGCGGCGAGCCCGCCGCCCAGGCACGCGCGCCAGACGACGTCGGTCTCGATCGCGGCGTAGATGCGCCGGCGGTGGCGCAGCGCGTAGGCGACCGCGAGCCCGCACAGGATGATCAGCAGCGGCGCATAGCCGGCGCGCACGAAGCTCCAGGCGAGCTCGTAGCGGCGCTCGAGCGTGTTGAGCTGGTCGCCCGCGCTGCCGTGCAGGACGTTGCGCGTGAAGTGGCCGTCGCCGCCCGTCGCGAGATCGAGCAGCGCGAGCGCGACGAGTCCCGCGACCGGCGTCAGCAGCGCGATCACGAGCGCCCGCCGCGTCACGCCGCCCGGCAGCATCAGGAGCGTCGCGACGGCCGCGCCGGCGGCGATCGTGAAGATCGCGCCGACGTCCGCCCCGAGCCGGCCGGAGCCGGCGACGGCGGCGAGCGCGATGCCGCCGAGCGCGAACGCGAGCGCACCGGCGCGCGTGCGCTCGCGCCGACGCAGCGTCGCCGCGACGGCGACCAGCAGCACGATCGTCAGCACGATCTCGAGCTCGTTGCCGAGCCCGTAGAAGCGCGAGCCCGAGCGCGGGCTGGGCCCCAGCAGCGAGCGGATGACGAGGTGCGAGTGGTTCGCGAGGTCGAGCGTGTACGCGAGCAGCGCCGTGAGCGTCGGGGCGGCCGGGCCGCGCGGCCACGCCAGCAGCCGGTCCGTCGCCAACGCGAGCGCGAACGAGCCGCCCGCGAGCAGGAACAGCTCGGCCTGCTCGCTCGGCGCGAGCGCCGCCGTCCCCAGCAGCAGCGCCGGCAGCCACATCACAGCCAGCGCGCCGATGCGCAGCGCCCAGCGCACGCCGGCGCGGTCGCGCAGGATGCCCGCCAGCAGGATCACGCCGAGCCAGGTGAAGAGGAACGTCTGCAGCGCGGGCATGCGGCGCGCGACGATCACCGAGAGACGGTCGTCGAGCCGGCGCAGCGCGTCGGCGTCGCGCGGCCCGCCGACGCGGATCGGCTCGCCGCGCACCGACTCCGGCACGGGGATGCCGAGGTGCCCGAGGACCGTCGGCAGCACGTCGATGCCGGCCGCGATGCCCGGGATCCGCGTCGTGACCGAGGAGAAGCCGGCGTCGCTCGCACCGAGGCCGGCGATGCCGGTCCACAGCAGGCGCGGGCCCTGGAACGGCGGCGGATCCTGCATCGCGATCAGCAGCTCGCCGGGGGCGCGCGCGGCGATCAGCGCGTCGAGCTGGCGGTCGCCCGCATAGCCCGGGGGCAGTGCGGCCACGACGAGGCGGTGGTCGGCCAGCAGCGTCGCCGTGCGCGCCGCGAGCGTGTCCCCCGAGCCGAGCGAGACGGCAGCGACGTGCCCGTCACGATCGGTCGCGGCGACGGCCTCGAGGTTCGGCTGTCCGGCGATGCCCGCATAGCCGGCGCCGCCGGGGACGGAGCTCGCGAGCAGCCCCGGGACGATGTTCGCGGGCGCCGTGCCGGCGCGCCCGAGCGCGGCCGCCCAGTTCACCGTCAGCCCGCCCCTGCCCGTCGGCAGCAGGAACATGTCCGGCGGGTCGTGCGGATGGTAGGTGCCGCGCGAGCTGCGCGTGCCGGCCGTCAGATCCAGGAGCGCCTGCTGCGGGCTGTAGCCCGACTGCGTCGCGCTCAACAGGCCCAGCGCCAGCTCCGGGTGGCCGTCGATCAGGCGATCCACCGCGGGCGGCGCGACGCCGGGAGGCGATGGGTTGAGGTCCATCGGCAGCAGCGCGATCACCGCGCTCGTGCGCGCGGCAGCGCGCGCAGGCGCGCAGAGCGCCGCGCACGCGAGCGCGACGAGCAGCAGCGCGTGCGCGACGCGACGCGTACCAACGGGGGACCGCATCGGCTCAGCTTACGCGGCGGCCGGGTCGCTCAACGCCCGGCGAGCGGCGCGAGCGGGCGCTCGGCGGCCGGCTCGTCGCGCGGCTCCGGGACGGGCGCGCGGCGCGGCGTCAGTCGCCCGGCGCAGGCGACCGCCCACAGCAGCGCGATCCAGGTGAGCGTCGCGAGCGCGACGTGGACCCAGACCATGTCGGCCGGCAGGTGCAGCTCGAACTGCACGCTGCCGACGAGACCCTGCGCCGCCATCAGCACGCCGGCCACGACGAGCGCCTCGACGAGGCGCGGATCGCCGGCGCGTCGGCGCGCGAGCAGCCACGCGCAGATCACCGTCAGGCCCAGCAGCGTCGCGATCACCGCATGCCGGTGGATCGCCCACGTGAGCGTCGAAGCGCCGCGGAAGTGCAGGCGGTGGATCAGCTGGCCCTCGCTGCCGCCGGCGTGCGGACCGGCCGCCGTCGCCACCGTGCCGGCGAACAGGACCGCAGCTCCGAGCAGCGCCGCCAGCCGCACGACCCACACCGTCGCGCGATCGCGCGCGCGGGGCCGCGAGCCGGGTTCGTGCGCGGCGCGCCAGGCGAGCGTGACGGCGGCGATCAGGATCACCATCGAGAGGCCGAAGTGCGCCATCACGAAACCCGGCGCGAGGTCGTGCGTGACCGTGAAGCCGCCGAGCACCGCCTGGCAGAGCACGCCGACGGGCAGCAGCGCCGAGATCCACACGAGGTCGCGGCGCTGCGGCGTGCGCAGCAGCGCGGCGGCGAAGGCGCCGATCGTGACGAAGCCGACGACGCCGGAGAGGAAGCGATTGCCGAACTCGATCACCGAGTGGAACGAGAGCGGCGGCACGACCTTGCCGTAGCAGCGCGGCCAGTCCGGGCAGCCGAGGCCCGAGTCCGTCAGCCGCACGGCCGCGCCCGTGAGCACGATCAGCGTGAGCGCCGCAAGCGCCGCGAAGGCGATCTGGCGATAGCGCTCGGGAGAGACGGGGAAGCGGGCGCGCACGGCCCTGCATGATGCCAGCGTCGCGCGCCACAGTCATTCACTCCCGGTTGCTAGCGTTCAAGCGCTTTGACGAGCACCGCATCGAACCCGTCGGCGCACGCCGAGGCGCCACGGCCGAGCGCTCCGCCGGCGGTCGTCGTCCGCAACGTCAAGAAGGCGTTCAAGCTCCCGCACCAGCAGTACCACACGCTCAAGGAGCGGGCGCTTCACCCTTTCCGCAAGGACACCTTCGACGTGCTGCAGGCGGTCGACGACGTCGACTTCGAGATCGCCGAGGGCGAGTTCTTCGGGATCGTCGGGCGCAACGGCAGCGGCAAGAGCACGTTGTTGAAGTGCCTGGCCGGGATCTACGACATCGACGAGGGCGACCTGCACGTGCGCGGGCGCCTGTCGCCGTTCATCGAGCTCGGCGTCGGCTTCAACATGGACCTGACCGCCCGCGACAACGTGATGATCAACGCGATCATGCTCGGCCTCACGCGCCAGCAGGCGCGCGAGCGCTTCGACGACATCATCGCGTTCGCCGGCCTCGAGGACTTCCTCGACCTCAAGCTGAAGAACTACTCCTCCGGCATGACCGTGCGGCTCGCCTTCTCGGTCGCGATCCAGGTCGACGCCGAGGTGATCCTGATCGACGAGGTGCTCGCGGTCGGCGACGCCGCCTTCCAGCAGAAGTGCTTCGACGAGTTCCACCGGCTCAAGGACGCCGGCCGCACGATCCTCTTCGTCACGCACGACATGTCGTCCGTCGAGCGCTTCTGCGATCGCGCGGTGCTGCTCGAGAAGGGCCGCATGATCGACCTCGGGGAGCCGGCTGCGATCGCGCGGCGCTACCACGAGCTGAACTTCGGGCGCACCGTCCACCAGCTCGCCGAGGGCGACGGCGAGGAGCGCTTCGGCGACCGCTCGGCCGAGATCGTCGACGCCTGGTTCGAGGACGCCGCGGGCGCGCGCATCTCGGAGCTGACGCACGGCAAGCCCTGCCGCGTGTGCATGGAGGCGCGCTTCCACGAGCCGATCGAGGACCCGGTCTTCGGCTTCACGCTGCGCAACGACGTCGGCGCGACGATCTTCGCCACCAGCACCGACCTCTCCGACGTCGCCACCGGTGGCTTCGCGGCCGGCGAGACGGTCGTCGTGCGGCTGGCGTTCGACAACGTGATGACGCAGAGCACGTACACGGTGACGCCGTCGATCGCGCGCGCCGGCCTCGGCGCGGACGCGCTCGACCTGCGGGCCGACCTCGCGAAGCTCGTCGTGCACGGCGGTCCATGGACGGGCGCGGTCGTGAACCTGCCCCACACGTTCGCGGTGCAGCGAGCATGAGCGCCACGACGGTCGAGGCGAAGCGCCACGCCCCGTCGGCGTTCGGCGACGACCTGCGGCGCTTCTGGAACCTGACGCTGATGCTCGCCGCGACCGACTTCAAGGTCCGCTACTTCGGCTCGGTGCTCGGCTACCTGTGGTCGCTGATGCGGCCGCTGCTGTTCTTCGGCGTCCTCTACACCGTCTTCACACAGGTCTTCCGCTTCGGGAAGGGGATCCCGCACTACCCGGTCTACCTGCTGGGCTCGATCGTGCTGTGGACGTTCTTCATCGAGACGACCTCGGGCTGCGTGCAATGCCTGCTCACGCGCGAGGGGCTGCTGCGCAAGATGCGCTTCCCGCGGCTCGTGATCCCGCTCGCCGTCGCCCTGACAGCGCTCTTCAACCTCGGCATGAACTTCGTCGCCGTGCTTGCGTTCGCGCTCATCTCCGGCGTGGAGCTGCGCTGGACGTGGCTGGAGCTGCTGCCGCTCGCGATGCTCATCGCCTCGCTGGCGATCGGGGTCGGGACGCTGCTGTCGGTGCTCTACGTGCGCTTCCGCGACATCCAGCCGATCTGGGAGGTCGTCGCGCAGATCCTCTTCTACGGCTCGCCGATCATCTACGTGGCGGCCCAGTACGCGGCGAAGGGCGGCGAGCGGGTCGAGCACGTCGCCGTGATGCTCAACCCGATCGCGACGATCCTCACGCAGGTCGGCCACGCGTTCGTCGACCCGTCGCTGCCGACCGCCGCCGCGGCGGCCGGCGGAACGGCCAGGCTGCTGATCCCCCTCGCTATCATCGCCGCGGTCTTCGCGCTGGGTCTGTGGTTCTTCAACCGCGAGGCACCGCGGATCGCCGAGAACCTGTGATGAGCACCTCCTCCACCGAGAGCGACCAGCAGCAGGAGATCGGGCGCTTGCGTGCGCGCGTCGCCGTGCTCGAGCACGAGCTCCTCGAGCAGGCGCAGCGCACCGCGCGCATCGTCGCCGACGCGCAGGAGCGCACGTACTGGCTGGATCGCTGGCATCTCGACCTCAACGCGCTGATGCAGCGCCGCGGCGCGAGCGAGGCGCGCTCGCTCGTGCGCCTCGTGCGCGGTGCCGCGCGCGCCGCCAAGCGCGTCAAGCGCGCCCTGCTCCGCGGATGAGCCGCGTCTCCGTCGTCATCCCGGTCAAGGACGGCGAGCGCTACCTCGGCGAGCTGCTCGACGCGCTCGCGCGCGAGGGCGTCGACGAGGTCCTGGTGATCGACTCCGGCTCGCGCGACGAATCGCTCGCGATCGCCCGCACCGCCGGCGTCGAGCTGCTGGAGATCCCGTCAGCCGAGTTCGGGCACGGCCGCACGCGCAACCTGGGCGCAGAGCGCACGAGCGGCGAGCTGATCTGCTTCCTGACGCAGGACGCGACCCCGTGCCCCGGCTGGCTCGCGGCCCACCGCGACGCGCTTGGGCTCCACGCGCGCGTCGGCGCCGCCTTCGGTCCCCACCTTCCGCGCCCCGACACGAGCCCGGCGATCGCGCGTGAGCTCGCGCAGCACTTCGCCGGCTTCGCGCCGGACGCAGCACCGACGCTGCACGACGGCCCCGGCGCGCCGGCGTTCCTCTCGAACGTCAACGCCTGCTACCGCCGCGCGTGCTGGGAGCAGATCCGCTTCCGCGACGTCGCCTACGCCGAGGACCAGGCGTTCGGCGCCGACCTGCTCGCCGCCGGCTGGGCGAAGGCCTACCACCCGGGCGCCGCCGTGCTCCACGCGCACGACTACGGCGCGCTGGAGTTCATGCGGCGCTACTTCGACGAGTACCGCGGCCTGTACGCGACGACCGGCCACGTCGAGCAGTTCGGACCCGTGCGGGCGCTGCGGACCGTGCGCGCCGAGACCGCCGCCGACCTGCGCTGGATGCGCGCGCAGGGCAGCCCGCCCGCGGCGCGCGTGCGCTGGGCGCCGCATGCGGTCGTCCATCACGGCGGGCGGCGCGTCTTCTCCGCGCTCGGCTCGCGGGCCGAACGCCTGCCCGGACCGGTGCGCGAGCGGCTCTCGCTCGAAGGACGCGCCGACACGGGCGCTCCGGCGCCCACGGAGGCCAACCCCGACACCGCGCCGCCGCGTGCGCGCCACGTCAAGCCGCGCGACGACGACCGCTTCGCCGCCGCCGGCGAGGTGCTGCGCGAAGGTGCGGCAGCGCTGCTCGAGCCGCTCCCCGAGATGGCGGAGCAAGAGCGGCTGCGGCTCGCGCTCGTCGTGCCGCCGTGGCGCCGTGGCAGCGGCGGCCACATGACGCTCTTCCAACTGCTCTCGCGGCTGGAGCGGCGCGGCCACGTCTGCAGCGTCTGGGTCCACGACGCGATCGGCGAGCTCGACCACACCTGGCCGGCTGTCCTGCGCCGGCAGGTCAACGACTGGTTCGTGCCGTTCGCCGGGCCGGTCTTCAAGGGCTTCGCGGACTGGCACGGCGCCGACGTCGCGATCGCGACCGGCTGGCAGACGGTCCACCCGACGCTGCTGCTCGACGGCTGCCGCGCACGCGCCTATGTCGTCAACGACCACGAGCCGGAGTTCTTCGCGACGTCGACCGAGGAGCGGCTCGCCGAAGACACCTACCGGCACGGGATCCACTGCATCGCGGCGAGCCCGTGGCTGCGCGACCTCGTCGCCGAGCGCTACGGCGCACCAGCCGACGCCTTCCAGCTCGGCGTCGACCACGACGTCTACCGACCGCGCGCGACCATCCCGCGCCGCCGCGACACCGTCGTCTACTACGCGCGCCACTCGACCGAGCGCCGCGCCGTGCCGTTCGGTCTGATGGCGCTCGCGGAGCTGCACCGCCGCCGGCCGGACACGCGCATCGTGCTGTTCGGCACCGACCGACCGCCGGCGACGCCGTTTCCCTACGAGCACCTCGGCGTGCTCAGCCCGCCGCAGCTCGCCGCGCTCTACGGCGAGGCGACCATCGGACTCTGCCTGTCGCTGACCAACTTCTCGCTGATGCCGAAGGAGATGCTCGCGTGCGGCCTGCCCTGCGTCGAGCTGGCGGGCGTGAGCGCGGAGTCGATCTTCGGCGCCGACGGCGGGCCGCTCGCGCTCGCGCCGCTCGACCCGCTCGCGCTCGCCGGCGCGATGGAGCGCCTGCTCGACGACGAGCACGAGTGGCAGCGTCGCTCACACGCCGGGGTCGACTTCGTCGCCTCGCACACGTGGGAGCGCGCGACCGACGAGGTCGAGGCGGGCCTGCGGCATGCGCTGCGGGAGCGCGAGCGCTCGGCCGCAGCCTGATCGCGGCTACCGACGCAGCGTCTCCACCCAGTCGAGCGATCGGGAGCAGAGCGAGCGCCATGCCCCGACGGGGACGGACACGACGCGGGGCTGCGCGGACCCCGCGGGACCGAGGATCAGCGGACCGAGCCGCCGGCTCGCACCGTTCCCGTTCCCGGGCGCGAGCGAGCCGCCGCCGCGGAAGATGCGGACCGCATGCCGCCCCGCGCGCAAGGTCAAGGACCCCGGCGCGGCGGCGAACTCGCCGCGACCGCTGAGCTCGTCGCCGAAGCGCGCGACGCGCCGACCGTCGAGCGCGACCGTGACCGGCCGCGCGAACGAGCCGCCGAGCCACAGCGTGTAGCGGCCCGCGGAGGGGATCGTCAGCGTGCCGAGCAGCTCGCCCTGCCCGCTCACGTCCAGCGCGAGCGGCTCACCGCCATCGACGTGCCAGCCGCCGGGAATGCGTCGCGCCTTCGTCGGCAGGAAGCGCGGCGGCGCGGGTCGCTCGGGGGCAGCGAGCTGGGCTCCGCGAGGCGCCTGCCGCGCAAGCGCTGCGACGTCGGCGCAACGAGGCCGCTCCGCCGGCAGCAGGCCGCGGCCGAGCGGAAGGTGGGCGAGCGGGCGCGATACGGCGTCGTCGCGGCGCCACACTTCGTACCAGCGTCCCACGTACACGCGGCGAAAGTTGACGGGCGGGCGGCTCGCGACGGGCGAGCGGCGCAGCACGAGCGTGCGGAAGCGCTCCACGTAGCCGAGGTTGAGGTCGTCCAAGTCGACCGGGTAGCCGAAGCGCACGCCGTTCCCGCCGGGGCGCGCGGCCGCCGCGACGTCGGGCGAGAACGCCTCGCTCACGCCCGTCGGATCGACCGCGCGCAGGAAGTGCTTGCCGAACTCCTCGAACTCCGTGTAGAGCGCCGGCCCCTGCCCGGCCTCTCGAGCCCCGATCCGCCCAAGCTCGGCAAGGCGGTCACGGGGGGCGAGACTGACGTCGTGATACGCGAGCGCCGTCGAGCCGAGGATCCCCGCGGCGATCGCCAGGCCGAGGACCCCGGCGCCGACCCGGGTCTCGAGCGTGCGCGTCCCGACGAGCGCCACCGGGCCGACCAGGGCGACGAGCGCCGCCGCCGGGGAGACGATCATCAACGCCTTCCCGTCTGCCCATGGCGAGCCGATCCGCATCACGTAGACGCACGCGAGCAGCGAGATGCCGACGTACACCAGCAGCAGCCATGCTCGCCGGCTCAAAGCCCACGCGAGGCCGATCGTCGCGCTCGCGAGCGCGACGCCAACGAGGACCCAGGTGAGCGCTCGCGCGTCGAGCCCGGCGATCGTCGTGGCCGGCACGAGCCGGTAGTCCCCGCTCAGCCAGATGCCTGCAGCCTGCAGCGGGTTCAGCGGGCCGAGCAGGTTCCCCAGCTCGCTGCCGGACGTGATCACATGCTGCGTGACCTTCGCGTAGGACCTGAGCGCGGCGAACGTCGGAATCGACAGCACGGCGACGACGCCGGCGAAGACGCCCGCGCGAGATACGACGTCCCGCCACGAGATGCGCTCGCGGATCGTGCCCACGAGCCCGACCAGCGCGATCGGCGCAAGCCATGGCAGGACGGCCGGCCCGATCGCCGCGATCCCGGCGGCCCCGGCGACAGCGAGCGGCACGACCGCGCGCACCGGCTGACGGGCTGCGAACAACGGCCCGACCAGCGCCACGAGCAGCGCCACGACCCATGCTGTCGCGAGCTCCTTGATGCTGCCCTGGAGCGCATATCCGACGACGAGCGCCGGCTGCGCAGCGAGGAACGCGACGGCCGCGCGCTGCCAGCGACGCGCGATCAGGCGCGTCGTGATGGCGTACAGGGCGAGCGCGAGATTCGCGACCAGGAATGCCAGATACGGCTGGTAGACCCAAGCCACGTCCTGTCCGCTCAGGGGCCGCACCGCCCCGAGCGCGACCTGGGAGCCCATCGGGTAGCCGGAGTCGATGTAGGACCGCAGCGCCGCCTGGTAGCTCGACGGGGGCAGGCCGGCGAGATCCCGGCCGTGCTCGAGCAGACGATCGATCGCGAGGAACTGAATCGCCGTGTCGCCGAGCACCGTGTAGCCGGCGAACGTGGCATGGCCGGAGAGCACGACCGGTGCACCGAGCACGGCGAACACCGCCACCGCGGCGAGCGTCGGGGGCACGTCGACCCCGGCGCCCCGCAGGCGCCGCCACCCAGCGGCGAAGCCGGCGAGCGCGGCGAGCACGACGAGCGGCGTCGTCAGGCGCGCGGTTGCGCCCCAATACGTCGTCAGCTGCGCGATCGCCACCAGCGCCGCGAGGCCGACGGGCACAACCAGCACTCCGGCGAGGCGGACGCCGGCGGCCTGCTCCACGAGCAGCCCGAGGCCACCGCTCACGAGCAGGAGCATGAGCGGGAACACGCACCAGGCGAGGAGGAGGCTCACAGCCGAGCGATGCTAGGCGAGGCGCCGGTCGGGGATCGACGGGCGATCGCGGTCGGTGTCACTGCCGCCGCAGGCCGAGGATGCTCAGCAGGAACGACGAGAAGAAGACCTGGACGCCGACGATCACGAGCGTTGCGGCGAGGATCGCGAGGCGCTGCTCGCCGAGGCTGCCGAAGCCGCGGTCGATCCACTCGACCGCGATCACGGCGACGATCGCCAGCCCGGCGAGCGCGATCGCACCGCCGAGCAGCAGCCCGTGCTCCAGCTTGTAGCGCGCGCGCATGCGGTCGAACCATGGGTCGCGCTCGTTCATGAAGTAGGTGCCGTAGGCGTGCGCGCACAGCCCGAGCGCGACGACCTGCGTGCCGACGACCATCAGCAGCGAGCCGCCGATCAGCGCGTGCAGGTCCCACTGGCGCCCGAGCAGGTCGATGCGCGTCAGCACGACCAGCGTGGTGAGCGCGCCGAGCAGCGCCATCAGCGCGCCGGGCAGGATGAACAGGTGATTGGGCGAGTGGACGAGCAGGAAGCGCAGATGACGCCAGCCGTCGCGGAAGCTCGACAGCTTCGACTCGCCGCCGCGTGGGTGGTACTCGATCGCGAACTGGCGGATGTCGAGGTCCTCCTTCGCCGCGCGGATCACCATCTCGGAGGCGAACTCCATCCCCGTCGTGCGCAGGTCGAGCCGGGGCAGCCTGTCGCGCCGCACCGCGCGCATGCCGCAGTGGGCGTCGCTCACGCCGGTGCGGAAGAGCATGTTCAGGAAGCCCGACAGCAGCGGGTTGCCGACGTAGCGGTGCAGCCACGGCATCGCGCCCGGGTGGATGTTCTGCATGCGGTCGCCGATCACCATGTCGGCGCCGTCGTCGAGCTCGGCGAGGAAGCGCGGGATCTCCTCGAAGTCGTAGGTGAGGTCGGCGTCCGCCATCACGATGTAGTCGCCGCGCGCGGCGGCGAAGCCCGCGAGGTAGGCGCTCCCGTAGCCGCGGCGCGGCTCGTGCACGACGCGCGCGCCGGCGGCCGTCGCGAGCGCCTGGCTGTCGTCGTCGGAGTCGTTGTCGGCGACGACGACCTCGCCCGCGATCCCGTGACGCTCGAGCACGGCGCGCGCGGTCATGACGCAGTGCTCGATGTTCTCCGCCTCGTTGAGGCACGGGATCACCACGGAGACGCGCAGGCGGCCCGTTGCCTCCACGCGCGGTGGCGCGCTGACGATGTTCTCGGTGGTGCTCATTGGCGAGCGCGGCGCAGTCGAGCCGCTCCTATCCGTGCTGGAACGCGCGCAAACGAGGGAAGTCGCGCGCTTTCACGGGCCGCGATCCTAGTCCATCGGTGTGACAACCTTCGCGCCCGGTGCGGATCTGCCTTGTCTACGACTGTCTCTTCCCCCATACCGTGGGCGGCGCGGAGCGTTGGTACCGCAGCCTCGGCGAGCGGCTGGCGGCCGAGGGGCACGAGGTCACCTATCTGACGCTGCGCCAGTGGGATCGCGGCGACGACCCGGGCGTGGCGGGCGTCGACGTGCGCGTCGTCGGGCCGCGGATGGCGCTCTACGTCGACGCTGCCAGCGGCCGGCGGCGGCTGGCGCCGCCGCTCGTCTTCGGCCTCGGCGTGCTGTGGCATCTGCTGCGTCACGGACGTCGCTACGACGTCGTCCACACCGCCTCGTTCCCGTACTTCTCACTGCTCGCGGCAGCGTTCGTGCGACCGCTCCAGCGCTTCGCGCTCGTCGTCGACTGGCACGAGGTGTGGACGCGCGCGTACTGGGAGGAGTACCTCGGGCCCGTCGGCGGACGCGTCGGATGGCTGGTGCAGCGCCGCTGCCTGCGCGTCCCGCAGCGGGCGTTCTGCTTCGCGCGCATGACGGCCGCGCGGCTGCGTGAGGAAGGGCTGCGCAGCGCGCCGACCGTCCTCACCGGCGAGTACGCCGGCTCGCTGGCGACGCCGGCTCCGGCACCGGCGGAGCCGCTCGTCACGTTCGCCGGGCGCCACATCCCAGAGAAGCGCGTCCCGGCGCTCGTGCACGGCTTCGCGCGGGCGCGTGAGCAGGCGCCGGAGCTGCGGCTCGTCGTGCTCGGCGACGGTCCGGAGCGCCCGGCGGTGCTCGAGGCGATCGCGGACGAGACGCTCGGCGAGGCCGCCTCCGCGCCGGGCTTCGTGACCCCCGAGGAGGTCGACCGCACGCTCGCGCGCGCGCTCTGCATGGTGCTGCCCTCGCGCCGCGAGGGCTACGGGATGGTCGTCGTGGAGGCGGCCGCGCGCGGCGTGCCGAGCGTCGTCGTGCGCGACCCCGACAACGCCGCCGTCGAGCTCGTCGACGAGGGCGAGAACGGCTTCGTCGCCGCTTCGGCAGAACCTGCGGAGCTGGCGGCGGCGATCCTGCGCGTCTATGCCGCCGGCCCGGCGCTGCGCGCTTCCACCGCCGCCTGGTTCGCGCGCAACGCACAGCGCCTGTCGCTCGCCGGCTCGCTCGATCGCGTTGCGGAGGCCTACCGCTCCGATCGCGCCGACGGCGCTCGGCCCTACACTTCGCGCGCATGAGCATCGGCATCGTCGGACTTGGCTACGTGGGGCTGCCGCTCGCGGTCGCATTCGCGGAGGAGGGCCTCGACGTCGTCTGCCTCGACGTCGACGCGCGCAAGATCGAGGCGATCAACGCGCAGCGCTCCTACATCGAGGACATCCCCTCCGCACGGCTCGCCGCGGTCAGCGACCGCCTCACCGCGACGACGCGCTACGAGGACCTCGCCGGCGCCGAGGCGGTGCTGATCGCCGTGCCGACGCCGCTGACCGCGAACCGCGAACCGGACCTCGGCCCGCTGCTCGACTCCGCCCAGCGGCTCGGGCACGTCCTGCAGGCCGGTCAGCTCGTCGTGCTGGAGTCGACGACCTACCCCGGCACGACGCGCGAGCAGCTCGTGCCGCTGCTCGAGGAGTCCGGGCTGGCCGCCGGGCGCGACTTCAACCTCGCCTTCTCGCCCGAGCGCGTGGACCCGGGCCGCACCGACTTCACGCTGCGCACGACGCCGAAGATCGTCGGCGGCCTGACGGAGGCGTGCGGCGATCGCGCCGTCGCGCTCTACGAGCGCGTCTGCGACCACGTCGTGCGCGTCGGCACCCCCGAGGCGGCGGAGATGGCGAAGCTGCTGGAGAACATCTTCCGCTCGGTCAACATCGCGCTCGTCAACGAGCTGGCGATGCTCGCCGACCGCATGGGGATCGACATCTGGGAGGTCGTCGACGCGGCGGCGACGAAGCCATACGGCTTCATGCGCTTCGAGCCGGGCCCCGGGATGGGCGGCCACTGCCTGCCGGTCGACCCGTTCTACCTCTCCTGGCGGGCGCGCGAGTTCGACCTCACGACCGAGTTCATCGAGCTCGCCGGCAAGGTCAACCAGCAGATGCCCTACCACTGCGTCGAGCGGATCGTGCGCGCGCTCAACGACGCGAGCAAGTCGGTGAAGGGAGCGCGGATCGTGCTGCTCGGCGTCAGCTACAAGGCGGGCGTGGGCGACATACGCGAGTCGCCGGCGCTGAAGATCGCCTCGCTGCTGCAGGACCTCGGTGCGAACGTCGCCTACCACGACGCCTTCGTGCCCGAGCTCGCGAGCCACGGGCTGCGCTCCGAGGCCTTCCCCGACGTGCTCGACGGCGCCGACATGGCCGTCGTCGTCACAGCGCATCCCGGCATCGACTGGGAGCGGGTCGCGGGGTCGGTGCCGGCGCTGGTGGACCTGCGCGGCGTCACCCGCGGGATCCGCTCCGAGCACGTCATCCGGTTGTGAGCGACCGCGTCTCGATCGGCGTCGTCGGACTCGGCTACTGGGGCCCCAACCTCGCGCGCAACTTCGACGCGCTGCCGGACGCGGAGCTGCGCTGGTGCTGCGACGCCGACGAGGCGATCCGCGCGCGCTACGCCGCGCAGTACCCGGCGACCCGCTTCACCGCCGACCTCGGCGAGCTGCTGGCCGATCCCGCGCTCGACGCGATCGTGCTCGCGACGCCGGTCCCGACGCACGCCGGGCTCGCGGTGCAGGTGCTGGAGGCCGGCAAGCACTGCTTCGTCGAGAAGCCGCTGGCGCAGTCGGTGATCGACGCCGAGCGCGCCGTCGCCGCCGCCCAGCGCAGCGGGCGGGTGCTGATGGTCGGGCACCTGCTCGAGTACCACCCGGCGGTCGCGAAGCTCAAGCAGATCGCCGACGAGGGCGAGCTCGGCGCGATCCACTACATCTACTCGAACCGGCTGAACCTCGGCAAGCTGCGCGCCGACGAGAACGCGCTCTGGAGCCTCGGCGCGCACGACATCTCGGTGATCCTCCACCTCGCCGGCGAGGAGCCGCACGAGGTCAGCGCACGCGGCGAGTCCTACATGCGCGACGGGATCGAGGACGTCGTCTTCGCGTTCCTGCGGTTCCCCTCCGGGCTGGCGGCGCACCTGCACCTGTCGTGGCTGGACCCGCACAAGGAACGTCGCTTCACGGTCGTCGGCTCCAAGCGCATGGCGACCTTCGACGACATGGACCTCGAGCGCAAGGTGACCGTCTACGACAAGGGCTTCGACGAGCCGACCGACGGCTACGGCGAGTACATCACGCGCTCGGGCGACATCTGGAGCCCGCGGATCGCGAACGCCGAGCCGCTGCGACTCGAGGCCTCCCACTTCGTCGAGTGCGTGCGCGAGGGCCGCGCGCCGGTCAGCGACGGCCGCAGCGGCCTGCGCGTCGTGCGCGTGCTGGAGGCGCTCCAGCACGAGCTCGAGGACTCGCGACGCGAGGTCGTCGATGGGGTCGCCTGAGCCGCGCTACGAGCTGGGGCCGGGCGCGATCGTCGCGCCGGGGACGGTGATCGGCGAGGGTTGCGTGATCGAGGCGCACGCGGTGCTCGGCAAGCTGCCGCGACTCGCCGGACGCCCGACGCCGGAGCTGGAGCCGCTCGTGCTCGGTGCGGGCGTGACGGTGTGCGTCGGTGCGGTGATCTACGCCGGTGCGCGCATCGGCGACGGGGCGATCGTCGGCGACCAGGCGCAGGTGCGCGAGCGCACGACGATCGGCGAGCGCACCGTGATCGGCCGCGGTGCGGGGATCGACAACGACGTGCGCATCGGCGCGCGCGTGAAGATCCAGTCGCAGGTCTACGTGACCGGCTTCTCGATCGTCGAGGACGACGTCTTCGTCGGTCCCTGCGCGATGACGACGAACGACGACACGATGGCCCGCCACGGCCCCGAGTACGCGCTGCGCGGCGCGACGCTGCGTCGCGCCTGCCGCATCGGCGGCGGAGCCGTGCTCGTCCCCGGCGTCGAGGTCGGCGAGGAGGCGTTCGTCGCCGCCGGCGCGGTCGTCACGCGCGACGTGCCGCCGCGCGGCTGGGTCGCCGGCGTCCCCGCCCGCACGCCCGCGGGGCGGCGCGTCGGCGACGACGAGCTGCTCGAGCGCTGGCGCTAGACGAGCGCGCCGAGCGCGGCGCGGATCGTGCCCGTGACCTCGGCCGCCTGCTCGCGGCTCAGCACCGGGCTGATCGGGATCGCGAGGTGCGTGCGCGCGACCGCGTCGGTCGCGGGCAGCTCCACGTCCGCGCCCCATTGCGCCATCGCCGGCTGGCGATGCACGGGGGTGCGGTAGTAGGCCTTCTGGCCGTGGCCGGCCGCGGCGAGGGCGGTGGCGATCGCGTCGGCCTCATCGTGACGGATCACGTAGAGGTGCCAGGCGGGCGCGCAGCCGTCCACGGGCGCCGGCAGCGCGACCAGCTCGCCGAGGCCGGCCGCCTCGTAGTGGGCGCCCGCCGCCCGCCGTCCGTCAGCCCAGCCGTCGAGGTGCGGGAGCTGGACGCGCAGGATCGCCGCCTGCAGCTCGTCGAGGCGCGAGTTGCAGCCGACGTGCTCGTAGGTGACCTTGTCCCACGATCCGTGGAAGCGCAGCATCCGCACGCGGTCGGCCAGCTCGCGATCGGAGGTCGTGATCGCGCCGCCGTCGCCGAAGCAGCCGAGGTTCTTCGACGGGAAGAAGCTGAACGTCGCCGCCGTCCCGAGCGCGCCCGGACGCCCATCCGGCGACGTCGAGCCGGCCGCCTGCGCGGCGTCCTCGAGCACCGGCACGCCGAGCGCCTCGATCGCGCGCACCGGAGCGACGTTGCCGAACAGGTGGACGACGACGACCGCCTTCGTGCGCGGTGTGAGCGCAGCCTTCACCGTCTCGGGTGTCACACACATCGTCTCCGGGTCGACGTCGCAGAAGACGGGCGTCGCGCCGGTCGGCGGGATCGCCTCGGCGCTTGCGTAGAACGTGAACGAGGGCACGACGACCTCATCGCCGGGGCCGACGCCCATCGCCCGCAGCGCGATCGTCAGCGCGTCGGTGCCGTTCGCGACTCCGATCGCGTGCCCGGTGCCGACGTAGGCCGCGAACTCTGCTTCGAAGGCGGCGACGTTCGGGCCCAGGATGTAGCGTCCGTCCTCGACGACCTCCTGCATGCGGGCGAGGATCTCGGCGCGCAGCGGCGCCAGCGGGGTGCGCGTATCGAACAGGGGGACGGGCACCGGCCAGAGCGTACGCGACAATGCGCCGCGATGACCGCGCAGTCCGAGCCGCCCCCGCGCCCGCTCACCGGCGGCGCCGTGATGTCGGCGGCCAGCCGCGTCACGGTCGCGGTCACCGGCGCCGCCGCCACCATCCTCATCGCGCGCCTGCTGGGCCCCGACGGCTCCGGCGGCTACGTGATTGCACAGACGCTCATCGCGTTGCTGACCGTCGCGACGACGCTGGGTGTCGAGCACGGGATCGCCTACTACGTCAGCTCGGGACGATGGGCCGCGCCAAGCGCATATCGCTCGGCGCGGCGCGTCGCGCTCGTCACCGGCGTCGCGGGGGCAGGCCTCGGCGTGCTCGCGCGGCTGCTGATACCGGCGGCGTTCGGTGGGCTTTCGGTCGCGACGACCGCGGTGGCGGCGGGCGCGCTGCCGTTCGTGCTGTCGTGGTTCTACTTCACCTACGTCGCGCTGGCGATCGACCGCTACGAGGCCTACGCGCTGCCGCCGGCGCTGCAGTCGGCGGCAGCGCTCGTGCTCGTCGCCGTGCTGGGCACGACCCTGGATCTGCCGGGCGCCGTGCTCGGCTTCTCGCTCGCGCACGTCGTGACGGCGCTCGCAGTCGGCGTCGCGGCGCGCCGCACCGTCAGCCGCGCCTCCAGCGCGACAGCCGGCCTGGCGGAGCAGCCCGGGCAGCTCCGGCGCGCGATCCGCTTCGGCGTCAAGGGCTATGCGGCGAACGCGTTGCAGTTCGCGAACTACCGCCTCGACGTCTTCGTGCTCGCCGGCGTCGCCTCGACCGCCGCCGTCGGGCAGTACTCGATCGCGGTCGCGACGACGAGCGTGATGTGGCTGCTGCCACGGTCCCTCGCCGACGTGCTGTTCCCGCGCATCGCCGCCCTCAGCGCCCGCGCCGACGGCGCGAGCGAGGAGGCGCGCGCGTTCGTGGAGACCAAGAGCCTGCGCCACACCATCGTGATCGTCGCAAGCTCGACCGTCGCCTTGGCGCTCGCGCTCGTGCTGCTGATCGTTCCCGTCTACGGGGCGGCGTTCCGGCCGGCGATCGACCTTGGGTTGATCCTGCTGCCGGGCGTCGCGCTGCTCGCGGTGAGCGGGACGCTGTCGGCGTCGTTCGTCGGGCGCGGCCACCCCGGCTACGCGCTCGCGATCACGCTCGTGACGACGCCGCTCACGCTCGTGCTGTACGTGCTGCTGATCCCGCCGCTGCACGCGACGGGCGCCGCGCTCGCGTCGACGATCTCGTACTCCGCGACGTTCGTGCTGTGCGCCGTGTTCTATCGCCGCGTGACGCATGCGCCCGTGCTGTCGCGACTCGTCCCGACACGCTCGGAGCTGGCCGACTACCGGGCGCTGGCGCCGGCGATCGCGGCATGGTGGCGGGGACTGCGTGCGCGGCGCAGCCCCGCCCGCAACGGTCTCTAAGCTGTCCCCCCGCATGGCGAATGGATCTCCGCCCCCCCTTCGCGGCGTCGTCGTCGGCCTCGGCGTGATGGGGTCCAATCACGCGCGCGTCCTCAGCACCCTCCCCGGTGTCGAGCTGGTCGCGGCCGCCGATCGCGACGCAACGCGGCGGGAAGCCGCGTCGCTTGCGTTCCCGCGCACACACATGCATGCGACGCTCGAGGAAGCGGTGCGCGACCACGAGCTGGACTTCGCGGCTGTCGCCGTGCCCGTCGACCATCTGCCGACGGTCGGGCGCGCGGCGCTCGCCGCCGGCCTGCACGTGCTCGTCGAGAAGCCGACGGCGCCATCGGAGGACGAGGCGCTCGCGCTCGCATCCGACGCGGACGCTCGCGGGCTCGTGCTCGGCGTCGGGCACATCGAGCGCTTCAACCCGGCCGTCGTCCTGCTCAAGCGCAAGCTCGAAGAGGGGAGGATCGGGCGCGTGCTGCAGATGCAGGCGCGCCGGTTGAGCCCGTTCCCGAATCGCGACTCGATGCTCGGCGTGGCGCTCGACCTGGCGACGCACGACATCGACGTGATGCGCTACCTCACCGGCAGCGAGGTCGCGCGCGTCTACGCCGAGACCGACCAGCGCGTTCACGAGCGCGCCGAGGACCTGCTGTGCGCGACGCTGCGCTTCGACGACGGCACGACGGGCCTGCTCGAGGTCAACTGGATCACGCCGGCGAAGGTCCGCCAGCTGTCGGTCACCGGCGAGCACGGCATGTTCACGGTCGACTACCTGACGCAGGAGCTGTGCTTCTACGAGCACCCCACGAACGCGACCGACTGGGACTCGCTCGCGCGGATGCGCGGTGGCGGAGAGGGCGACATGGTGCGCTTCGCGCTCGATCGCCGCGAGCCGCTGCGCCAGGAGTGGGAGGCGTTCCTCGGCGCCGTGCGCGACGGCACCGCCGCGCCGGTCTCCGCCCGCGACGGAGCGGCGGCACTCTCGACGGCACACGCGATCCGGCGAGCAGGGACCACGCACGAGGTGGTCGTGCCGGCATATCCGGGAGTGACCGTTGCCTGAGATCGCCGGATCGACGGTGCTCGTCACGGGCGGCGCGGGCTTCATCGGCAGCCACCTCGTGGACGGCCTGCTGGCCGCCGGCGCCGCGCGCGTGATCGTCGCCGACGACTTGTCGCTCGGACGCGAGGAGAACCTGCGGGAGGCGCTCGCGCATCCGCAGGCGAGCTTCGCGCGGGTCGACTGCGCAGACATCGACGCGCTCGCGGCGCTGCTTCCCGCCGAGCCGCTCGACTTCTGCTTCAACCTCGCGGTGATCCCGCTGCCGCACTCGCTCGCCCATCCGCGCGAGAACGTCGACCACAACGTCGCGATGACGACCGCCGTCTGCGAGCTGCAACGCACCGGACGGATCCGGCGAGTCGTCCAGTACTCCTCGTCCGAGGTCTACGGAACGGCGCAGCACACCCCGATGGACGAGGAGCACCCGCTGCGGCCGCACACGCCGTACGCCGCCGCGAAGGCCGCGACCGACCTGACGGCGCTCAGCTACGCGCACACGTTCGGGCTGGAGACCGTGCTCGTGCGGCCGTTCAACACGTATGGCGAGCGCCAGAACGACGGGGCCTACGCCGGGTTGCTGCCGATCGTCGTACGGCGCGTGCTCGCGGGTGAGCCGGTGCAGATCCACGGCGACGGCGAGCAGACGCGCGACCTCACCTACGTTTCGGACACCGTCGCGGGCACGCTCGCAGCCGCGACGTCTGCGGCCGCGCTCGACGGCACCTTCAACCTCGGCCACGGCAGCGAGTCGTCGGTCAACGAGATCGTCACCGCGCTGCTCGCCGCGCTCGGTCGACCCGATCACCCGGTCGAGCACGTCGACCCCCGGCCGGGCGACGTGCGCCGGCTGCTCGCGGACACGTCGCGTGCACACGCTGCGTTCGGCTACAGCCCGCGCGTGTCGCTCGCCGACGGCCTCGAGCGCACCGTGCGGTGGTACGTCAGCTCGGCTTCGGCGTCTGCGCGCTGAGCATCCGCTCGAGCCCTTCCCCGAGCCCGATTCGCGGCGTCAGCAGGCGCGCGCGCATGCGTGCGGTGTCCGCGACGAGGTCGCCGGACGCGGGATGCTCCACGAAACGCGGAGCGATCCCCACCAGCTCGCCGAGCCGCTCGCCGATCCGGCGCAGCGTCACGATCTCCGGCCCCGCGACGTTCGCGGCCTCGGCGTCGCCGCGGTGCCACGCTGCGACGCTCGCGGCCGCAGCCTCCTCGACGTGGATCGGATTGCAGCGCATACCGTCGGTGCCTTGCAGGTCGATCGGGCGCCCCTCGCGCACGCGCGTCACGAGCCCGGGGACGAACGCACCCGCATCCTGCCCCGGCCCGTAGACGAAGAAGAAGCGCAGGATTGCGACGGCGAACCGTGCGCGGAACTCGTCGGCGGCCCGTTCGGCCGCCAGCTTGGACTGCCCGTAGAAGCTCGGCGGGTCCGGTGCGTCCTCCTCCCGCAGCGGCGCCGGGCCGGGCCCGTAGATCGCGCCCGAGGACGCGAGCACGAAGCGCTCCCCGCCGGCACGATCGCAGTAGTCGAGCAGCCGCACGGTCGCCATCGCGTTGATGGCGAAGGTGTCGACCGCCCCCGCCGGGAACTCGCGGTGCCGGCGCGATTGCGCGAGGTGCAGCACGCCCGCGACGCGCGCGGGCAGATCGGGGCGCAGCGGAGCGGCGAGGTCCTGCTCAAGCCACGTGACGCCGGCGATCGGCGGCGGTGCGCTCGCCGGCCGGTGCAGCGCGACGACCTCCTGCTCCCCCGCGAGCCGCTCGAGCACGGCGCGGCCGAGCAGGCCCGTCCCGCCCGTCACGAGGACCGTCATCGGGACGCGCCGGGGGACGGGGGTCGCACGGGCGCGATCATAGCCCTGGGCCCTCGCTATCGTGCGCGGGCGTGAGCATGCCGCTGCCGCAGTTCGGAATCGAGGCCTACGACGAGCTGCTCGGCCGGCTCCGTGCCGCCGGCTGCGCCTTTGCGCCGATCGCCGACCTGCCCACGCTTTCCCCTGAGCGCACCGTGCTGCTGCGTCACGACGTCGACCTCGACCCGCCCTCGACGTTGCCGATGGCGGAGTGCGAGGCGCGCCGCGGCATCGTCGCGACGTACTACATGCCACTCACGCAGCACTTCAACGCGCTCGACCCGGTCCATCGCGACGCGATCCGGACGTTGCGGTCGCTCGGCCACGACGTCGGGCTCCACTACGACATGCGTACCTACCCCGCGGGCGAGCAGGCGGCTCGCGCGCACCTCGACTGGGAGCTGGGGATCCTGACGGAGATCGTCGGCGCACCGGTGCGGACGCTCTGCATGCACCAGCCGCACCGCGGCCACCCGGACCCGTTCCGCTCGCTCCCGGGGCTCGTGCACCCGCACGACCCGAGCCTGCAACAGGACATGGTCTACGTCAGCGACAGCTGCCGCGCGTGGGGCGACGCCGACGCGCTGCGCAACGTGCTCGACGGCGAGCCGCCGTACCGCCTGCTGCTCAACCTCCATCCCGAGTTGTGGCTCGACGCTGCGGTCGCCGATCCGCTCGACTACCTGGAGCGCGTCGTCCGCCCTCGCTGCCTCGCGCGCACCGGCGACGCGATCGATGCCGAAGTGAGCGCGTGGCGCGGGCATCGCAGCGCGCGGGAGCCGGTGTGAGCCCAACCGTCGCGGCGCTGTTGGAGACGCTCGGGCGGGCCGCCGCCGATCCTGCTGCCGCCGCGGTCGCCGCGGCCATGGAGGTTGCGCGTCCGGCACCGATCCGCGAGGCGACCGGCGAGGACCTGACGTTCTGCACCGCCGGGCTGCCGGATGCCGACGACCTGCTGGCCGCGCTCAGCGCACGCGTGCTGATCGTCGACGAGCCTCTCGCCACACGGGCCGCAGAGCTCGCCGGCGACCGCGTCCCAGTGATCGTGGCCTCGCCGAACGCGCGGCTCGACTTCGCGCGCGTGCTCGCCGCCCACTTCACGCCGCCCAGGCCGACCGGCATCAGCCCGCACGCGGTCATCGCCCCGGGGGCGCGGCTCGGCGCCGACGTCTACGTCGGCCCGCTCGCGACGATCGGCGAGCAGGTCGCGATCGGCGACCGCGGCGTCATCCACGCCGGCGTGCACGTGTACGGACCGGTGACGATCGGGGCCGGCGTGACGATCCACGCCGGGACGGTGATCGGCGCGGCCGGCTACGGCTACGAGCGCGCCGAGGACGGCCGGCTCGAGCCCTTCCCGCAGCTTGGGAGCGTCGAGATCGGCGACGACGTCGAGATCGGGGCGAACGCATGCATCGATCGCGGCGCGCTGGGCGCGACGCAGATCGAGGCCGGCGCGCGCATCGACAACCTCGTCCACATCGCGCACAACGCCCGGATCGGGCGTGATGCCGCGGTGATCGCGCACGCGATGGTCGCCGGCGGGGCGCAGATCGGCGAGCGCGCATGGATCGCACCGGCAGCGACGATCCGCGACCAGCTGCGCGTCGGCGTCGACGCGACGGTCGGCCTCGGCGCGGTCGTCGTCAAGCCGGTGCCGGACGGAGCGACGGTAGCCGGGAACCCGGCCCGCGAGCTCCGCCGATGAGCGGCGCGATTCGCGTCCTGCACGCCCCCGTCGAGGTCGCCGGACAGGCCGCACTCGCGGCGTACGGGCTGCGAGCGGTCGGCGTCCCGGCGCATGCGTTCGCACGCCCGCACGCGTACCGCTACCCCGTGGGCCCGGACATCGTCCCGGGGCCGGGGCGCGTCGCGTGGGCGTGCGAGGCGCTGCGCGCGGCGCGCACGCACGACGTCTTCCACTTCTACTTCGGCGCCAGCTTCCTGCCTGAGGCGCTGCGTGGGATCGACGCGCGCGCACTGCGAGGAGCCGGACGCCGCGTGGTCGTCGAGTTCCTCGGCAGCGACATCCGCATGCCGGGGATCGAAGCGCGCCGCAACCCCCACTACGTGCCCCTCGACCACGACGACGACGCCGACGCCGAGCGCCGCATGCGGCGCTGGAGCGCGATCACGGGCGGCCACGCGATCGTCTGCGACCGCGCGCTCACCGCGTTCGCCGAGCGCTGCTTCGCCCACGTGCACGTCGTGCCGTTCCGCGTCGACACGGCGGCCTTCCGTCCCGCGCCGCCGACCGCAAAGGACGTGGACGTGCCGGTGATCGTCCACGCACCCAGCCGCATCGCGGCGAAGGGCACTCCGCATGTGCGAGCCGCGATCGAGACGCTCCGCACGCGCGGGGCGCAGCTCGATTACGTCGAGCTTCACGGCGTCAGCCAGGAGGCCGTGCACGAGGCCTGCCGGCGAGCCGACATAGTCGTCGACCAGCTCTGCTCAGGCTCACACGGGGTCTTCGCCGTCGAGGCGATGAGCATGGCAAAGCCGGTCGTCTGCAACATCCTGCCGGAGCTCGTGTCGCGCTACCCCGTCGGCTTCCCGATCGTCCCCGCGACCCCGGAGACGATCGCCGACGTGCTCGGCGACCTGCTCGCCCGGCCACGCGAACGCCACCAGCTCGGGCTCGCCTCGCGCGCCTACGCCGAGCGTGTGCACGACGTGCGCGCGGTCGCCCAGCAACTGCTGGAGGTCTACGCGCAGCTGCCTCGCGGGCGCTTCCGAGCCAGCGGTGGGGGAACCGCATGACGAGTGCTGCCCCTGTGCCCACCCCGCGCTGTCCGATCTGCGGCGGCCCCGGCGCGCCGGAGGATCGCTTCGGCCCTGCTCCGCTCGCGCGCTGCACGAGCTGTGCGTTCACCTTCCTCGAGGGACCGGTCGATCCCGCGCTGTATGGGAACGAGTACTTCGCCGAGTACGCCGGCGGGGACTATCTCGCCGAGGAGCCGCAGCGCCGCCACGAGTCGCGCCTTCGCCTCGACCTGCTCGCGCACGTCGAGCAACCGCCCGGGCGGTTGCTGGAGGTGGGCGCCGCCGCCGGGTTCTTCCTCGACGAAGCCCGCCAGCGCGGCTGGGACGTATGCGGGATCGAGCCGAACGAGGCGATGGCGGCGCACGCGCGCGACGCGCTCGGGCTCGACGTCCGTGCCGGGTTGCTCGGCGAGGTCGAGCTGCCGGCGGAGCGCTTCGACGCCGCATGCGCATTCCACGTCGTGGAGCACATCGACGCTCCGCTCGACGCGCTGCTCGCGGTTCGCGCCGCGTTGCGCGACGGCGGCCACCTGCTCGTCGAGGTGCCGAATGCCGAGAGCGCCGCCGCTCGGCGGCGGGGCGCGGACTGGCAACCGCTCGACCTGCCCTATCACGTCGGCCACCACGGACCGCGCTCGCTGCGCACGCTGCTCGAGCGCGCCGGGTTCGAGGTGCTGCGCATCGACACGGTCCCGTTCGCGCTCTACGGCGCACGCGGACGCGCCAAGCTGCTCGTGCGCGGACTCGTCGAGGGGCTCCGAGCCGGAGCGGTCCTGCCCGCGGGCCCGCATCCAACTGGCCATCAGCTGCTGCGCGCCGTCGCGCGTCGGGTCGCGACATGAACGAGCCGCTCCCGGGCGGCCGGCGAATCCTGCTCGTCGCCTACTACTACCCGCCGCTCAACAGCATCGGAGCGCGCCGACCCTACGCGCTCGCGAAGTGGCTGCGCCGTCGCGGCCACGACGTGACCGTCCTCACGTCGGTGCTCTCTGGCGAGGCAGAGGACGACGCCGCGACACGCGTCGTGCGCGCACGCGACCTGCTCGCGACCCGCCTGAACTGGCGAAGCGCCAGCCGCGCGACGGCCACGGGCGGCAACGAGGGCGACTGGAACCCCGACCCCGGGATCTGGGGCTCGATCTTCGTTCCCGACGTCCAGCTCGTCAGCTGGATGCCCTTCGCGGTCGGCATCGCGCTGCGGCTGCATCGACAGACGCCGTTCGACGCGGTCATCACCACCTCGCCCACGGAGGTCGTGCATGCCGTCGGCTTCGCGCTGCAGCGCCGCGGCGTGACCTGGGTCGCAGACCTGCGCGACGGCTGGCGCTTCGAGGCGCCGCGTCCCGACTGGCCCCTGGCACCGCAGCGCCGCTTCGACGACATGCTCGAGCGCCAGACGGTGCGGCGCGCGGATGCCGTCGTGACGGTCAGCGATCCGCTCGCCGAGGACCTGCGACGCCGCCATGACGTCGTCGTGGAGACGATCACCAACGGCTTCGACCCCGAGGCCGCAATCGCCGACGAGCCGCCCGCGGCGGCCATCGATCCGGCGAAGCTCACGCTCGTGCACACGGGCGGCCTCGGCGGCGAGCGCACCCTGCAGCCGCTCCTCGACGCGCATGCGCGGCTCGTCCACGAGGACCGCGCGCTGTCCGGCCGCGTCGAGCTCGTGCTGGCCGGGCAACAGACTGCGAGCGAGCGAGCGATGTACGCGCGGCATCCGGAGCTCGTGCGCCACCTCGGTTTCGTCACCCGCCCGGAGTCGCTGGCGCTCCAACGCGCAGCGGACGTGCTCGTCCTCGTGACATCGGGCGCACGCACCGGCGAGGCCACCGGCAAGCTGTTCGAGTACCTCGCCACGGGCCGGCCGATCGTGGTGCTCGGGGCCGGCAGTGCCGCCGGCGACATCGTCGCCCGGACGCAGACCGGCATCGCGATTCCGACCCACGACGCGGATGCCGCCATGACCGCGTTGCGCAAGATCCTCGCCGGCGAACTGCCGGCGCCTGCACCGGCGGCACGCGAGCCCTACGCCTATCCCGCGATCGCCGAGCGCTACGAGCAGCTGATCGAGCGGACGATCGGCGGGCGCTGACGCTCACCTCTTCAGCCGCGGCGGCCTCAGGCGCGCCGGCGCGGCCGCGAGGTAGACGCCACTGCGCAGACGCTCCGACAGCCGGCGGTCGAACGGGCGGCGTGCAGGCGACGCGGCGGGCGGGTCACGCAGCCAGCGCAGCAACGGCGCCGCGACGCGCGACCACGCGAGGTCGGCCGCAGCGGCGGCGAGTGCGTCCGCGTACGCCGCACGGCCTCGATCGAGCACCCGCGCGAGCGCATCGGCGGTCGCGAGCGGATCCTCCGGCGGCACGACCGCGCCGAGGTCCTCGCGCTGCACGCGCGCGGCCAGCTCGTCGCCGGCCGTGCACACCGCCGGCAGCCCAGCCCAGAAGCAGTCCAGCAGGCGCGTGCGCGAGGCGAAGCGGGTCTCCAGATGCTCGACGTGCGTCGAGATCGCGCAGTCGGCGTCCAGCAGCCAGTCGGCGCGCTCGGCGTATGGCACCCAGCCCTCGTGGAAGATCACTCCGCCCCCGAGCAATCCGAGCTCGGCCGCGAGTGCTCGCGCCTGCTCCGTCGCACGGATCGCCGGCGCCGCACTCGATGCGCCCATGAACACGAGCCGCACCGGCGCGCCTCGCTCGCGCAGCAGCCCGACCGCGCGGATCGCCGTCGGCGCGTCGAGCCAGGACCAGATGCCCCCGTTCCAGAGGATCAGGCGCTCGTCCGCTGCGATCCCCAACCGCGCGCGCGGCGGCTCCGTCTCAGCCGCGGGCGGGATGCTCGGGACGCCGTAGGGAACGACATCGAGGAACGACCGCAGGCCTGGATCGGCGTCGTAGCGCTCAGGCGTCACGAGCCCGCAGCCGAGCAGCGCGCCGAGCCACAGGTCGCGTTGGCGCTCGCTGGCGCACATCACATGGTGCCCGCGGCGTAGCGCGTCGGTCAGGCGGTCAACCGCGAACGCGCCCATCAGCGCGCGCAGGCGGCGATCGCGTCCCGCGAAGTGCTCGAGCGTCCCGAACGCCTCCGGGTCGTAGAGGTCGAAGATCAGCCGCGCCCCGGAGCGCGAGAGCCGGCGCATCAGCGCCGGCCAGCCCGGCTGCGCGATCACCGCGTCGGTGCGCGCGAGCAGCGGATCGAGCGCACGCGGGGCATGCGGCGCGAACTCCACCACCGGCACGCCGACATCACCACCGTCCGTCTCCGCCGCGGCGATCGTCACGCGTGCGCCAAGCTCGTCGCGCAGCACCCGTGCAAGCTCGACCGCGCGGATCCCGACGCCGCCCATCGAGGTCCCGACGCGGTCGGCGTAGACGAGCAGCACGCGCGGGGCGTCAGCGACGGTCGGCATCCGCGCACCGTACCCTGCGAGCGACATGGCACGAGTCCTCCACGTGCTTCCCCACCGCGGCGGCGGCGCGGAGACGTACATCGACCTGCTCGAAGGGTTCGGCGGCGGATTCGAGCACGAGCGTGTCGCGCTCAGCGCCGGGCGCACGCCCGCGTCGGCCGTCATGTCGATCCCGCGCGGCTACCCCGCGCTCGCCCGAGCCGTGCGGCGTGCCGATGTCGTGCACGCCCACGGCGACGCGGCCGCGGTGCTCGCGCTGCCGCTGCTCGCACGGCGCACGTCGCTGTGGACGACGCACGGGCTGCACCTGGTGCGTCGCCGACGGTCCGTCGCGCCCGGCGTGCGTGCGGCGATCCGCGCAAGTCGAGTAACGCTCTGCACCTCGCAAACCGAGCGCGACGAGCTCGCCCAGCTCGCGCCCGGCATCGTCCAGCGGCTCGTCGTCGCCCGCAACGGGCTCCCGCCAGCGTCCGCCCCCGACGCCGCCGCCCGCGCAGCCGCCCGCGCCGCGCTGCAGCTTCCCGACGCGACGACTGTCGCGCTGTTTCTCGGCGAGCTCGAACGGCGCAAGGGTCCGCTCGATGCCGCCGCCGCCGCCCGCCGCATCCGCGACGGCGGCGCTCCGCTGCTGCTGCTCGTGGCCGGCACCGGGCCCCAAGCCGATGCCGTCGCGCGCGAGGGCGGCGAGGCGGTGCGGATGCTCGGCTTTCGCGACGACGTCGAGCAGCTGCTCGCCGCCGCCGACGTGTTCGTGCTGCCGTCGGCGCGCGAGGGTCTCTCGTTCGCGCTGCTGGAGGCGATGCGCGCCGCGCTGCCGATCGTGGTCGCGGATGGCCCCGGCAACGCCGAGGCGCTCGGCGAGGCGGGCATCGTCGTGCCCGCGGGGGATCGGGCGTCGCTCGCCGTCGCCCTGACGCGGCTCGCCCGCGATCCCGCTGAGCGACGGCGACTCGGCGCCGCCGCGCACGAACGCGTCGCGCGGGAGTTCACAGCCGAGCGGCTGCGCAACGACGTGCGCAGCGCCTACGAGCGCGCGCTCACGGGGCCTGTCCGAGGCGGCGACGACGCACCCGCTTGAGCGGGATCGGCGTCAGCCAGGCGAGGATCGGCACGACGAGCCCGGAGGCGCCGCGGAGGGTGCGGCGGCGTCGCAGCGCGCGCAACCGGATCGCGATCGCCTCGGCCGTCTGCGCACGCTCGGCGCGCGCCGCGACGTTCGCTGTCCCCATGACGCGCGTCGAGAGTGGCTCGTCGAGCGTGACGACTCGCCACCGCTCGGCGAGGCGCAACCAGAGGTCGTACTCCATCGCATAGCGATAGCGCGCGTCATAGCCCCCGACCGCGAGCACCGCGTCGCGGCGAAAGGCGACGCTCGTGTTTGGGATCGGGTTGAAGCGCGCCAACACCTCGTTGACGTCGCCCGCGGCGAAGGACGTGCGCGGTGCCAGCGGGCGGCCCTGCTCGTCGACCTCGTGCATCGACGTGCCGACGACCGCCACGTCCGGGCGGGCGTCCAGCACCGCCAGCTGACGCTCCAGCCGCTCGGGCGCGGAGTAGTCGTCGGCGTCCTGGACCGCGACGACGGGCGCCTTCGCCGCGCGCAACCCCGCGTTGAGGCTGCGCGCGATTCCGACGTTCCGCTCCATCGGGAGCGAGCGGATGCGCGGATCGCGTGCCAGCGCACGCGCGATGACGGCGGCGGTCGCATCCGTCGAGCCGTCGTCGATGACGATCAGCTCGAGCTCCCGCACCGTCTGGCCGAGAATCGCGTCGATGGCGCGATCGAGCGTCGCGGCGCTGTTGAATGCCCCGATCAGGACGGACACACGCGGGGTCATCCGGCGCAACCTTAGGATGTTTGCCACGTTCACGCAGGCGAAAGGCTCCGCCTGCGACCCCATGACGACCTCCTCCTTCGAAGCCATCTCCCCGGTGCCGCCCGTCGCGGACGTGGGCCTGCCGCCGGTCGCCCAGAGCGTCGTGCTCGGGACTCCGCTCGCGCTGACCGACTACGCCCGCGTCGTCGAATGGATCGAGACCGCCGTCGCCGCACGCGCAAGGGCCTATCTCTGCGTCGCCGCCGTCCACACCGTGATGGAAGCGCGCGAGGACGCCGAGCTGCGCACGGCCGTGCACGGCGCCGCGTTCACGGTCCCGGACGGCCAGCCGCTCGTGTGGGCGCTGCGCGCGCTCGGTCAGGCGATCTCGACCCGCGTCTACGGACCCGACCTGATGGCGAGAGCCTGCGAGCGCGCCGCGGCCACCGGTCAGCGCCAGTACCTCTACGGCGGGCGCGACGACGACGCGCTCGCGCTGCTGACCCGCAACCTGCGCGAGCGCTTCCCCGACCTGCAGATCGCGGGCAGCTGGTCGCCGCCGTTCCGCGAGCTGACCGAGCGCGAGCTGGATGAGGTCGCCGCGCGCATCAACCTCGCCCAGCCCGACGTCGTATGGGTCGGGATCGGCGTGCCGAAGCAGGAGAAGTGGATGGCGGCGATGCGCGCACGCCTCGACGCGCCCGTGCTCGTCGGCGTCGGTGCCGCGTTCGACTTCCATGCCGGTCTCGTGCCGCAGGCGCCCGCGTGGCTGCAGCGTCGCGGCCTCGAGTGGGCCTTCCGCCTCGTCCAGGAGCCGCGGCGTCTGTGGCGCCGGTACGCGCGCCACAACCCCCGCTTCGTCGCGGCCTTCGCGCGCCAGTGGATCGGCGAGCGCCTCGGGCAGGTCGAGCGAGGCACCCGCTAGCCTCCCCCGGGCATGAGCGACCCCTCCCCCGATGTCGCGGTCGTCGGCCTCGGCCGTGTCGGTCTGCCGCTGGCGCTCTCGTTCGCCGACCGCGGGCTGCGCGTGCTCGGGATCGACCGCGACGCGGAGCGGCTCGGCGCCGTCGCCGCCGGCCGGATGCCGTTCCAGGAGGACGGCGGCGAGCAGCTGATCGGTCGCGTCCACGCCTCCGGGCGCCTGACGACCTCGAGCCATGTCGCCGAGGCCGCGCAGGCCGATGCGATCGTGCTGACGCTCGGCACGCCCTCGTTCTCGCACATCGAGATCGACATGCGCGACATCCGCTCCGCGCTCGACGACCTGCTGCCGCACCTCAGCCCCGGACAGCTGATCGTGCTGCGCTCGACCGTGGCGCCCGGCACGACCGAGTTCGTCGCCGGCTACCTCGAGCGCCGGCGCGGCCTGCGCGCGGGCGAGGACGTCCACGTCGCGCACGTGCCCGAGCGGATCGCGGCCGGCCGCTTCCTCGCGGAGATCGACACGCTGCCGTGCATCGTCGGCGGCGTCGGCGACGGCTCCGGCGAGCGCGCCGCACAGCTGTTCGAGGCCTTCGGCGCGCCGATCGTGCAGACGACGGCGGTGCAGGCGGAGCTGGCCAAGATCTGGGCGAACATCCTGCGCTACACGCACTTCGCGTTGCCGAACCTGCTGATGATGGACTGCGAGCAGTACGGCGCGAACGTCTTCGAGGTGATCGACCTGATCAACCGCGACTACCCGCGCGGCGGCATGGCGCAGCCGGGCTTCACCGCCGGCACCTGCCTGCGCAAGGACTTCGCCTTCTCCGAGGAGCGCTCGAACGCGCCGGGCATGCTGCTCGCCGTCTCGCGCGTGAACGAGTCGGTGCCGCACTTCCTCGTGCAGGGGATGAAGCGGCGCGTGTCCGATCCCGCCCACCCCACCCTCAGCGGCCGCAAGGTCGCCGTGCTCGGGCTCGCGTTCAAGCGCGACACCGACGACGAGCGCGACTCGCTCGCGCACAAGCTCGTGCGCCTGCTCGAGCGCGAGCTCGCCGACGTCGCGGTCCACGATCCGCACGTCGCCTCGCCGACGCAGCCGCTGGAGGCCGCGCTGCGCGATGCCGACGTCGTCGTCGTGGCGGCGAACCACTCCGCGTTCGAGACGCCGCAGGCGCGCGAGGCGATCGCCGCGCTCGTCGCGCGCGAGTGCCTCGTCGTCGACCCGTGGAACTGCCTCGGCAGCGGTCAGGTGTTCGCGTTCGCCGACGAGCTGGCGCGCAGCTCGGTCCCGCCCACCCGGAGCGAGCGGGACCGGACATGACGCGCGTGCTGGTCACGGGCGGCGCCGGAACGATCGGCGCCGCGGTCGTGCGGCGCCTGCTGGGAGACCCGCGTTACGAAGTGCGCGTCTCCGACCAGCGCCAGGCGCCGCAGTGGATGCGCGAGGGCTGCGAGGTCCACACCGGCGACCTGCGCGACGTCGAGCAGGCGCGCGCGGCGATGGCGGGCTGCCCGCTCGTCATCCACCTCGCCGCGATCGTCGGCGGGATCGGCAACTTCCACAAGCTGCCGCACACGCTGACGGAGGTCAACAACGGCCTCTACAACGCGATCTTCCGCGCCGCGCTCGACCATGGCGTCGAGCGCTTCACGTACGTCTCGAGCTCGATGGTGTTCGAGCGCGCGACCGAGTTCCCGACGACGGAGGCGCATCTGCCGGACTGCCCCACGCCGCAGTCCGCCTACGGCTACTCGAAGTTGACGGGCGAGGTCTACTGCCGCGCCGCGCACGCCGAGCACGGCCTGCCGTTCACGATCTGCCGGCCGTTCAACGCGTACGGACCGGGGGAGCTGCCGGACCCCGAGCCGGGCATCGCCCACATGGTCCCCGACGTGATCAAGAAGGTCCTCGCCGGACAGCGGCCGCTGGAGATCTTCGGCTCCGGCGAGCAGACGCGCACGCTCACGCACGTCGACGACATCGCCGACGGGATCGTCACCGCGATGTCCTCGCCGGCCGGCCTGAACGAGGACTTCAACATCTCGGCCTCTGACGAGCTGACCGTGACCGAGACGGCGCGGATCATCTGGGAGGCCTGCGGGAACGCGCCGGACGAATTCGCGCTGACGCACCTGCCGACGTTCGAGGTCGACGTCGTGCGACGCTGGCCCTCCGTGGAGAAGGCACGCTCGCTGCTCGGCTGGGAGGCGCAGATCGGCGTGCGCGAGGGGATCGCGCAAACGGTCGCGTGGCTGCGCGAGCAGCCCGTCGCCGCGCCGGCCTAGCGAGGCGCGCGTGGACACGCCGCCCGCCACGATCGTCGTCCCCACGCGCAGTCGCGCCGGCTACCTGGACGTCGCGCTCGCCTCCTTCGCGCCGCAGGTCGCGGCAGCCGGCGCGGAGATCGTCGTCGTCGTCGACGGCGCAGACCCGGCGAGCGTCGCGGTCGCCGAGCGCCACGGCGCGCGCGTGCTGGCGCCGGCGCCGCCGCAGGGGCCCAACGCCGCGCGCAACGCCGGGATCGCGGCGGCGCACGGCGAGCTGATCGTGCTCGTCGACGACGACGTGCACGCGCCGCCGACGTGGCTGCCGGCGCTGCTCGCGGCCGCTGCCGCGACGCCCGAGCGCGACGTCTTCGCCGGGCCTATCCGCGCCGACCTGGAAGGCGGGGGACCGCGCTCCTGCGGCCGCGAGGCGCCGCCGATCACGACGCTCGACCATGGCCCCGCCGACCGCGACATCCACGTCGGCTGGAGCGCGAACCTCGCGATCCGCCGTGCCGCGCTGGAGACGATCGGCGGCTTCGACGAGGCGATCGAGGTCGGTGCCGGCGACGAGGAGGAGTGGCAGGAGCGCTACCGCTCGACCGGCGGCGAGGTCCGCTACGTCGCCGCCGCCGGACTCGATCACCGCCGCGCGGCCGCCGACGCGACGCTGCGCGCGCTCGCGCGCGCCCAGTATCGCCGCGGCCGCGCCGCGCGCCGCCACGACGTGCGCAAGGGCACGGCGCCCGCGCTCGCGAGCGAGCTGCGCACGGTCGCCGGCTGCGCCTGGCACACGCTGCGCCGCCGCTGCGCGAACGGGATCGTGATGACCGCGCACGCCTTGGGACGCACGCGAGAAGCGATATGAGCGACGACTGGGCCTCCGGCGAGAGCGGCATCGTGGGCGGCGTGCGGCTGGGCGTGCGCACGCGCGTGGAGGACGCGCTGCTCGACGCCCGGCGCGCGGCGACGCTGCAACCGTGGCGGCTGCGCCGCGCCGCCGGCGAAGCGCCGCCGCGGCGGCGCGTGCTGGCGATCGGGATCGAGCGCGAGGACGCTCCGGGGCTGATGCGGCAGGCACGCGCCGAGCTCGCGCGCTCGCGCCACGAGGTCGAGGTCGCCACCAGCGGCGTCGGCGGGGCGGGGAAGTTCGAGAACCTCAACGCGCTGCTCGCGGCGCATCCGCTCGAGGGCCGCGACTGGCTGCTCGTCGTCGACGACGACGTCGCGCTTCCGCACGGCTTCCTCGACCGGTTCCTCTTCCTCGCCGAGCGCTTCGACCTGCGTCTGGCGCAGCCCGCCCACCGGCGCCGCTCGCACGCCGCCTGGGCGGTCACGCGCCGGCGCGGCGCCAGCCTCGTGCGTCAGACGGGCTTCGTCGAGATCGGGCCGGTGAGCGCGTTCCACGCCTCGACGTTCGAGACGCTGCTGCCGTTCCCGCCGCTCAGGGCCGGCTGGGGGCTCGACTCGCACTGGGCCGCGCTCGCACGCGAGCACGGCTGGCGGATCGGCGTCGTCGACGCAACCCCGATCCGTCACGTCATGCGGCCGATCGCCGACAGCTATCGGCGCGACGACGCGGTCGCCGAGGCGCGCGCGTTCCTCGCCGAGCGGCCGTACGTGACCGCCGCCGAGGCGCAGCGGACGCTCGCGCGGCACAGGCGCTGGTAGGAGCCCGTGCGCGTCGCGATCGTCGCCGAGTACTACCCGCGCGCGGCCGATCCTGTGCTCGGCGTGTGGGCGCACCGGCAGGCGCTCGCGGCGCGCGAGGCGGGCGCCGAGGTGCACGTGCTCGTGCTGCACCGTCCGCTGCCGCCGCTCGCCGCGGTGCGCTCCCGCGACCGCGGCGCACTGCGAGCCGCGCTGCGCCAGCCGCGCCACGCGACGCTCGACGGCATCCCTGTCACCTACGTCCCCTATCTCTCCCCGCCGCGACCCTGGAGCTACGGGGCATGGGGCGCGTGGGCGGCACCGGCGTTGCGCCGTGCACTGCGCCGCCTGCAGGCGACGTTCGCCTTCGAGCTCGTCCACGCGCACTACGCCGTCCCCGCCGGCGACGCCGTCCGCCGCGCGCTGCCCGAGGTGCCGCTCGTCGTCTCCGTCCACGGCGGCGACGTGCTGGCGACCGCTCAGCGCAGCGATCGCGCACGCCGCAACGTCATGCGCACGTTCGCGCACGCGCGGCTCGTGCTCGCCAACAGCGCCGGCACCGCGCGCCGCTGCCGCGCGCTCGGCGCGGCGGAGACGGAGGTCGTCCACCTCGGCACCGACGTGCCGACGACGATCCCTGCGCGCTTGGACGCACGTCCGACGCTCGTGAGCGTCGGACACCTGGTGGCACGCAAGCGCCATGCCGACGTCGTCGAGGCGCTGGCGCGGCTGGCGCCGCGGCATCCCGAGCTGCGCTACGCGCTCGTCGGCGACGGCCCCGAGCGCGAGCCGCTGCGCGCGCTCGCGGCTCGGCTCGGCGTCGGCGAGCGCGTCGAGCTGCTCGGCCAGCTGCCGCCCGCCGCCGCACGCGAGCGGGCGTGGCAGAGCGACCTCTTCGTGCTCCCCAGCGTGGACGAAGCGTTCGGCGTCGCCTACGTCGAGGCGATGGCGGGCGGCGTGCCCGCGATCGGCTGCGCCGGCGAGGACGGCCCCGAGGAGATCGCCGCGCAGGGCGAGGGCCTCGTGCGCATCCCCCCGCGCGACCCCGCCGCGCTCGCCGCCGCGATCGACCGGCTGCTCGCCGACGACGACGAGCGAGCGCGCCTCGCGACGGCCGCACGCGGCACCGTGGAGCGCGCGTTCACGTGGACGCGATGCGGTGCGGCGACGGTCGACGCGTACGCACGCGGACGCTCGTGACCGCAGGCGTTTTCACCGTTGGAAGGCGGGGTACCAATTCGCCCAGGGCGATCTCTCGGGTCCGGCGCGCCTCGGGCCGGGGAACGCCTCATGCCGCGCTGGTCCTGGTCGGCGGGGGCCACCCCCGGTCCCGGGCTCCCGCCGCCAGCGCGGCATGGAACGGCCCCGCGGCGGAACGCAACTTCCGTCGCGGCGGCTCGTTCGAGACCCGCAGCACGATCCACCGCCCTTGCTAGCGTTGGCGCCGCCGATCGGCGTCCCCGCTCCGACGGAGCCGCCCTCCCCCCAATGCGCAGGCCGATCATCCTCACCGCGATCCTCGCCGTCACGCTCGCATGGGCGACGACCGCTGCCGCAAGCGTGACCGACCAGATCGTCCATGACTGCCTGCATTCGCCGACGGGCGGCCTCACGGGAACGTACCCGCGCGCGGCGCTGAAGCAGGCGCTCCGCAACCTGCCCGGCGACGCGGCCGAGTACAGCAGCTGCCACGACGCGATCTACCAGGCGCTGCTCGACAGTGCGGCGAATCCGCCCGGCGGCGGTGGCGGAGGGACGAACGGCGGGAACGGCACCACAGGCGGCGGCGGTGGGGGGCTCGGCGGCGGGACCGGCGCGGGCGGGAGCGGCACGACCGGCTCGGGCAGCGGCGGGACCGTCCCGGTGGCGGTGCCCAGGAACACGGGCTCGCGCGCGCCGGTGACGCTCGACGGCAGCGCCGTGCAGCCCGGGGCGATCCCCGCGATCGGGCGCGACGCGCACCGACTGCCGACGCCGCTGCTCGTATTCCTGGTGCTGCTGGGCATCGGCGCGCTCGCGCCCGCCGCGACGACGATCGGGCGACGTGTCATCGCTCGCCGCCGAGCCTAGGAGCGGCGGTGCGGCCCGCCCCGCCGCCCGCACGCACCGCGCGCTCGCCGCCCATCCCGACCTCTGCACCACGCTCGCCGTCGCCGCGCTGCTGATCGCGATCGCGTTCGTCGCGCGGGGCGGCGCGGCGCTTGCGCGCACCACGGCAGTCGCGATCGCGCTCACGCTGCTCGGCGTAACGGCGGTCGCGGTGGCGGTCATGGTGGAGCAGCCGCAGCGAGGGGTGCGGGGCGGTGCGACGGTGCTGCTGTTCGCGGCGCTCGGCGCGTGGACCGCGCTCTCCGTCGTCTGGTCGATCGAGCCGGACGACAGCTGGCAGGCGGCGAACCTGACGCTCTCCTATCTCGCGCTGTTCGCCGGCGTCGTCGCCGTCGCGCACGTCGCCGCCGGCCGCTGGGCGGGCGTGCTCGGCGGCCTCGTGCTCGCGGCCGTCGTGCTGTCCGGCTATGCGCTGCTGGTGAAGGTCTTCCCCTCGATCGTCCCGCTCGACGTCTATGCGCGCCTGCGCGCGCCGTTCGAGTACTGGAACGCGGTCGGGCTGATGGCCGCGCTGGGGATCCCGGGCTGTCTGTGGCTCGGCGCGCGGCGTGAGGGCCACGCGGCGCTCGGTGCGCTCGCCGTGCCCGCGCTCGGCCTGCTGCTGGTCGCGCTGCTGCTGTCGGAGGGTCGCGGGCCGCTGCTCGCGGCGCTCGTCGCCTGCGGCGTGTGGTTTGCCGTGGTGCCGCTGCGCCTGCGCGCCGTCGCGGTGCTCGCGACCGCCGCAGCGGGTGCCGCGATCGTCTGCGCATGGGCGTTCTCGAACGACGCGCTCACGACCGACGGCACGCCGATCGACGTGCGCGCCGACGCCGGTCACTCGCTTGGCGTGCTGCTCGTCGCGATGCTCGTCGTGCTGCTGCTCGCCGGCGGCGCGCTCGCCTTTGCGATGGCGCGGTCCACGCCGGCCGTGCACGTGCGCAGGCAGCTGGGCGTCGCGGTGCTCGTGGCGCTCGCGCTCGTCCCGCTCGCGGGCGCCGCCAAGCTCGCGACGTCCGACCGCGGCCTGACCGGGTCGATCTCGCACGCATGGAGCAAGCTCACCGACCCGAACGCGCAACAGCCGCCGAACGATCCGAGCCGCTTCTCCTCTGTCGGCAGCGTGCGCGCGCGCTATTGGAGCGACGCGTTCACGATCTGGCGCCGGGCGCCCTGGACGGGCATCGGCGCCGACGGCTACGCGACGGCGCGACGGCCGCTGCAGAACGACAACCTGCGTGTCCGCCATGCGCACGGCTACGTGCCGCAGACGCTGGCGGACCTCGGCCTCGTCGGGATGGGGATCAGCGCGCTGCTGCTGCTCGCGTGGCTCGCGGCCGCGGGACGAGCGACGGGCGTGCGCCCACGACATCGCTGGAGCGCCTGGCTGCTGGCGCTCGCACGCACGCGCGATCTGCGCCAGCGCCCGCAGCGACGTGCGCCGCAGCCGATGACCGCCGAGCGGATCGGGCTGATCACGCTCGCGAGCGTCGCGATCGCGTTCGGCGTCCACTCGGCCGTCGACTGGACCTGGTTCATCCCCGGCACCGCCGTCGCGGGGCTGCTGTGCGCCGCATGGGTCGTCGGCGGACCGCCAGCCGACCCGCCCGCCATGAGCGCCCGGCCACGCTGGCACGTGACGCGCGGCCGGCTTGTGCTCGCGGCGGCGATCCTCGCCGCCGGGCTCGCGGGGAGCTGGGCGATCTGGCAGCCGCAGCGCGCCGTCAGCGCCGACGACCACGCGCTCGACGCGCTGGCGGCCGGCAACGTCGCGCAGGCGGAGGTCGACGCGCGACGCGCCGCCCGCATCAACCCGCTCTCCGTCGACCCGCTGCTGACGCTCGCTGCGGCGCAGACGGCGATGCGCCGGCCGGCGCTCGCGCGGGCGACGCTCGAGCGCGCCGTGCACCTGCAGCCCGCGAACGCCGAGCCGTGGCTGCGGCTCGGTCAGCTCGAGCTCGCTCAGGGGCAGCCGCGCAGGGCGCTCACGGTCCTCAGCGCCGCCGTCTTCCTCGACCCGCGCAACCCCGCTGGGCAGTTCTCCTACGCCCAGGCCCAGCAGGCCGCGGGCGCGGCCGGAGCGGGAGCGCCCTAGAAGGCGCCCCGGCGCGTGAGCACCGCAGGCAGCGTCTTCAGCAGGATCACGAGGTCGAGTGCGACCGACCAGCGCTCGAGGTAGAGGAAGTCGAGCCGCACGAGGTCGTCGAAGTCGAGCTCGGCGCGTCCGGAGACCTGCCACAGCCCCGTGATCCCGGGCAGCACGAGGTAGCGCTTCTTGTGCCAGTCCTCGAGCCGCTCGAAGTCGCGCAACGGCAGCGGGCGCGGCCCGACGAGCGACATCTCGCCGCGCACGACGTTGAGCAGCTGCGGCACCTCGTCGAGCGAGAAGCGCCGCAGGAAGCGGCCGATCGGCGTCAGGCGCGGATCGTCGCGGATCTTGAAGAGCGCGCCGTCGGCCTCGTTGAGCGCCTCGAGGTCCTCCTGCGCGTGGCCGGCGTCCTCACGCATCGTGCGGAACTTGAGGCAGTCGAACGGCAGGCCGCCCATCCCCGGACGCGCAGAGCGGTACAGGACCGGACCGCGTGAGCTGAGCCGGACCGCGAGCGCGAGCGCGAGCAGCAGCGGCGAGAGCAGCACCAGCAGCAGCGTCGCCCCGATCACGTCGAACGTGCGCTTGATCGCGAAGTCGACGCCCTCGAACACCGGCGGGCGCAGCGTGAACAGCGGCACCGACTGCCCCGGCACGAATTCCGCGCGCTGGATCAGGATCTCCATCGTCGACGGCGCGATGTGGACGTCGACGCCGCGCTGGTGGCATTGGTCGACGAGCTCGACGGCCTGCTCCTGCGGGAAGTCCGGGTCGGCGATGATGACCTCCTGCACGCGGTGCTCGCCGAGCACGTCCGCCAGCTCGGCGAGCGTCCCGAGCGAGCGCAGCCCGTTGTCGGGCCGCGGCGTGAGCGAGATGTAGCCGACCGCCTCGATCTCCCCGCGCGGCGTCGCCGCCAGCGCATGGGCGACCTGATCGATGTGCTTGCCGCTGCCGACGAGCAGCGCGCGGCGGCGATAGCCGGCGCTGCTGAGCATCCACCCGGTCACGCGCGTGTGCACCGAGCGCAGCGCCGAGACGAAGACGATCGCGAACGCGAACGTCGCGTAGAAGAGGTAGTAGCTCGAGAAGTGGTAGCCGCTCGCGAGCGCGAACACGAGCGCCACGACCGTCACCTGGAAGAGCCCGGTCACCACGCCGGTGAGGCCCGGGCGGCGATGACGGTCGGCGTAGAGATCCGAGCGCGCGAACAGCAGTGCGGTCACGAGATACGCGAACGCGATGTAGTCGCGCGTGCCGCCGGCGGCGATGTGCGCGGCGCGCGCGAGCCCGTAGTCGCCCTTGACGAGCGCCTTCAGCAGCAGCGCCGTGAACAGCGCGAGCCACAGGCCGGCGAAGTCGAGCGCGAGCAGCGAGACGACCCGCAGCAGCTTGCGCAGCGTGACGAGCCGCAGCAGGAACGACAGCACGGGCGGCCGCTTGCGACGTACGTCGCGCTCCGGCAGCGGCGCGTCGAGGACGGCCTGCTGCTCAGATGGGGCCTGCTCCAGATCGACGGCGCCGTTCGCCACGTGCGTTCGTACCTCCCGGCGACTTCAACGCGCGCGAGGCCCGGATGTTCCGAGCTTTCCCGCCGTCATCCTCCGACGAGCGCCTCGACGCCGGACTCGTCGATCGTGCGCCGCAGGCCGTCGCGCAGCTCGACCTCGGGCTCCCACTCCAGCACCTCGCGCGCAAGCGTGATGTCGGGCTGGCGCACCTGCGGATCGTCGGTCGGCAGCGCCTCGTAGACGATCTCGGACTGCGAGCCCGTCACCTCGATCACCGCCTGAGCGAGTTCGAGCAACGTGAACTCGTTCGGGTTGCCGACGTTCACGGGGTGGTGATACCCCGACTCGGCGAGCGCGATCATGCCGCGGATCAGGTCGGCCACGTGGCAGAAGGAGCGCGTCTGGGAGCCGTCGCCGAAGACGGTGATCGGCCGGTCCTGCAGCGCCTGGCGCAGGAAGGTCGGAATCGCACGGCCGTCGTGCGGGCGCATGCGCGAGCCGTACGTGTTGAAGATGCGGATGATCGCCGTGTCGACGCCCTGCTGACGGTGGTAGGCCATCGTGAGCGCCTCGGCGTAGCGCTTCGCCTCGTCGTAGACGCCGCGCGGACCGATCGGGTTGACGTGACCCCAGTAGGACTCTCGCTGCGGGTGCTCCTGCGGGTCGCCGTAGACCTCGCTGGTGGAGGCGATCAGGAAGCGGGCGCGGTGGCGCTTGGCCAGCCCGAGCGTGTGGTGGGTGCCGTAGGAGCCGACCTTCAGCGTGTGCAGCGGCAGCCGCAGATAGTCGATCGGCGAGGCGGGCGAGGCGAGGTGGTAGACGAAGTCGACCGGCTCCTCGACCGTGTACGGGTCGATGATGTCGAGGTTGAGATGGACGAACTCCGGCGCGCGGATGTGCTCGATGTTCGCGAGCGAGCCCGTCTCGAGGTTGTCGACGCAGATGACGCGATGGCCCCGGCGCAGCAGCTCGTCGCAGAGGTGCGAGCCGAGGAACCCCGCGCCGCCGGTTACAAGGCAGGTGGGCATGGCGCTGGAGACTAGCGCGTGCAGCGGCCCACGCCGAAGCGCTGGCCTGCACTACGATCGTCGGCGTCCGCGTCCCCGAAGCCCTTGCCCGAGAGGAGCCCCATGCCCGCCACCCGTTTCGTCGAGCGGCTCAACGAGCAGATCGCGTACGAGTTCGCGGCCTCTCAGCAGTACATCGCGAACGCCGTCCACTACGACGCGGAGACGCTGCCGCGCCTGGCCGCGTTCTTCTACGCGCAGGCGCTCGAGGAGCGCAACCACGCGCTGATGATGGTCAAGTACCTGCTGGACGCCGACGCGGAGGTGACGATCCCGGGCGTCGAAGCGCCCGAGACGCGGTTCGCCGACGTCGTCGCGCCGGTCGCGCTCGCGCTCGACCAGGAGCGACGCGTCAGCGAGCAGATCGCCGCGCTCGTCGGGATCGCACGCGAGGCCGGCGACTTCCAGAGCGAGCAGTTCATGCAGTGGTTCCTGAAGGAGCAGGTCGAGGAGGTCGCCTCGATGTCGGCGCTGCTGAAGGTCATCGAGCGCAGCGCGGACCACCCGATGCTCGCCGAGGACTACCTCGCGCGCGAGGGCCGTGGCGGCGACGGCACCGACCCGACGGCCCCGGCCGCCGCCGGCGGGATGATCTGACGCAGCGCTCGCGCGGTTTGCCGCGCCGTCGCCGCGCCTGACGAGCACCGGTGCAACAAACGGCGCTCCGGCTCCGATCGCCCGCCGCCACGGCCATACGGTCGCCCCGGTGCGGCCGTGCGAGACACAAGATCCTTGGGGTAGACCAGTCGTCCTGACGTTGGCACGATGGATGCATGTCCTCAGACGACATCCTGAGCTGGTGCTGATGATCGAGGAGATTCTCGACATCGTCGCGCGGCCCGATGCCATCACACCGGCATTCCCCAGCGGAAGGATCAAGCTGTGATCGCCGAGCACTTCGCCGCCCGTCTCGCCGAGCCGATCGTCGTCTGCGGCGTCCGGTTCGATCACGCCGACTACGACGAAGCGGCCGACTATCTCTACCTGACAAAGGGGGTGTCGCTCGGTCCCGCCGACGACGACACGTGCGAGGGCCACACCGTCTTTCTCGGCCAGAACGATCGCGTGATCTGTCTGCTCATCAATGGCGCCAAATGGCATCTCGAGCGCGACGCGATCGAGCCCCTGCTCGTCGAGACGATCCGCTACTGATCGGCGGGCGGCGTGCCGGCGACCCACGCCGTCCCGCCGTCCGCGGCGACCTCGCGCTTCCAGATCGGTGCGAGCGCCTTCACGCGATCGATGATCTCGCGGGCGCCCGCGAAAGCCTCGGGACGATGCGGGGCCGAGGCCGCGACGATCACCGAAGGCTCCGACAGCGGCACCCCGCCGACGCGGTGCTCGGCGGCGGCGGCGCACAACCCATGGCGCTCGATCGCCTCCGCGACGATCGCGCCGAGCTGCTCCAGCGCCATCTCGACGTAGGCCTCGTACTCCAGCGAGGGCATGTCGCGCGTGACGCCGGCGAAGGTCACCACCGCGCCGGCACGCGGGTCGCGCACACGCTCCACCAGCGCATCGAGCGACAGCGGCTCCGCACGAATCGCGACGTGCGCGGCGTCCGCGCCGCCCGAGATCGGCGGGATCAGCGCCAGCTCGTCGCCCGGCGCCAGCGGCGCGTCCGCGTCGGCGTACTGCCGGTTGACCGCCATCACGAGCGGCAGCCCGCCCGCCAGCTCCTCGACCGCGGCGAGCGCGTCGCGCACGCAGGCGCCGTCAGGCAGTTCGAGCTCCAGCTCGCTCGTGCCCGCGCGCTCGCGCAGCATCGCGAACAGTCGGATGCGCACCTGCATGGCCAGAGCGTACGCAAGCACCCGCTCGCTAACCTTCGCGCCCCATGAGCGCGACCGAGGACCACCGCTACATCGCACCGATCGTCGGCCCCGACGACCCGCGCCACTTCACCGACTCCGGCATCGAGATCGAGGGGCTCTACGACGCCTCCGACGTGCCCGATCAGCTTCAGCTCGGTGAGCCCGGCTCCTTCCCCTACACGCGCGGCGTGCACCGCGACATGTACCGCAAGCAGCTGTGGACGATGCGGCAATACGCGGGCTACGCGTCCGCGAAGGAGTCCAACGAGCGCTACAAATATCTGCTCGCGCACGGCTCCACCGGACTCTCGATGGCGTTCGACCTGCCGACCCAGCTCGGACTCGACTCCGACGACGCGCGCTGTCTCGGCGAGGTCGGCCGCACGGGCGTCGCGATCGACACGATCGACGACATGCGCACCGCATTCGACGGGATTCCGCTCGACCAGGTCTCGACCTCGATGACGATCAACGCGCCCGCCTCGGTGCTGCTGCTGCTCTACCAGCTCGTCGGCGAGGAGCAGGGCGTCGACCCGGCGAAGCTGCGCGGGACGACGCAGAACGACATCCTCAAGGAGTACATCGCGCGCGGGAACTTCATCTACCCGCCGGCGGGCTCGATGCGGCTCACGACCGACCTGTTCGCCTACTGCAAGGCGAACGTGCCGAAGTGGAACACGGTCTCGATCTCCGGCTACCACTTCCGCGAGAAGGGTTGCTCGGCCGTGCAGGAGGTCGCGTTCACGCTCTCCAGCGGGATCGCCTACGTGCAGGCCGCGCTCGACGCCGGCCTCGCGGTCGACGACTTCGCGCCCCGGCTGGCGTTCTTCTTCAACGGCCACAACAACGTCTTCCAGGAGGTCGCGAAGTTCCGCGCCGCGCGGAAGATGTGGGCCGAGATCATGCGCGAGCGCTTCGGGGCGCAGGACGAGAAGTCGCTGAAGCTGCGCTTCCATACGCAGACGGGCGGCGTCACCCTCACCGCCCAGCAGCCGGAGAACAACATCGTGCGCGTGGCGCTGCAGGGCTTCGCGGCCGTGTGCGGCGGGACGCAGTCGCTGCACACGAACGGCTTCGACGAGGCGCTCGCGCTGCCGACCGAGCGCGCCGCGAAGATCGCGCTGCGCACCCAGCAGATCATCGGCCACGAGTCCGGCGCGGCCGACACCGTCGACCCGTTCGCCGGCTCCTACTACGTCGAGGCGCTCACCGCCGAGATCGAGCAGCGCGCGCGCGAGCTGATCGCGAAGGTCGACGAGCTGGGCGGCTCGGTCAACGCGATCGCGTTCATCAAGAACGAGATCGAGGAGTCCGCCTGGGGCTACCAGGAGCGCTACAAGTCCGGGCAGGACATCGTCGTGGGCGTCAACAGGTACGTCGACGAGGCGCTGGAGGTCCCGGACCTGTTGCGCGTCGACCCGGAGTCCGAGCGCGAGCAGGTCGAGCGCCTGCGGGCGTTCAAGGCCGACCGCGACCAGGAGCTCGTCGAGCGCCGGCTCGAAGAGCTGCGCGCGGCCGCGCGCGGCACCGGGAACCTGCTGCCGTTCATCCGCCAGGCGCTGAAGGACCGCGCCTCGATGGGCGAGGCCTGCGGCGCGATGCGCGACGTCTTCGGCCGCTACCAGCCGGACCTGTAGGGGAACTTCCGCGTTTGCAGTGACCCGGGGCCGGGAAGGCATCCCGGCCAGATGCTGCTTCCCCGCGCACGCATCCTCCCCGCACTGGTCGCCGCGCTAGTCGCCACGTTCGCCGTGACGGCCAGCGCGAGTGCGTTCTCGCTCACGAGCGTCGGCGTCAGCCCGCAGGCCGGATCCGGGCCGCTGCCCGCGAGCGGACCGGCCGCCGCCGCAGCGCATCCGAATTTCGTCACGACGCTCCGGTTCAGCGACAACGGCAGTGCGACCGCCGACTCCGTGCGCGATCTGGTGCTCCACTTCGCGCCGGGCGTCGTCGCCTACGTCAACCATGTCGGCGAGTGCTCGCAGGCGGGCTTCGCGGCGAACAGCAACTCGGCGCCGAGCTGTCCCGCCAACTCGGCCGTCGGCTCCGTCTCGACGGCGGTGACGCTGAACGTGCTCGGCGTCCCGACCCCGCAGACGCTCACCGGCACGATCTACAACCTGCAGCCGCCGGCCGGCTCGCCGGCCGCCTTCGGGATCGACATCCCGCCGCCGGTCGGGCCGCGCATCAAGCTGGTCTCGCCGATCAGCGTCGATCCGCACGACCTCGGCCTCACCGCCACGCTGAAGGGCCTGCCGAACAAGGCCAGGGTCCTCAGCCTCGGCGTCCCGATCACCGTCGGGCTGCACACGGACAGCATCACGCAGACGCTGTTCGGCTACGTCGGCGGAAAGTCGTTCTTCACGAACCCGACGGCGTGCATCAAGGCGAGCATCGCCGTCACGGCGACCTCGCACGCGAACGTGACTTCCAAGCGCAGCGGCTCTTACACACCGACCGACTGCGCGCACGTGCCGTTCTCGACCACGCTGGCGATCAACGTCGATCCGCCGATCAGCGACTTCACCTCGACCGTCACCTCCGACGTCAAGCCGGGCTCCAGCGACATCCCGCGCGTGAACTCGCACGTCAAGAGCACGACGGTGATCCTGCCGAAGAGTTTGCTGCTGAACCCTGCGCTCGCCGCGCGCCTCGACGCGTGCACCGACGCGCAGTTCAAGCTCAAGGACACCTCCGTCGCGGCCAAGTGCCCCAAGTCCTCGGCCGTCGGCGATATCAACTTCGTCTCGCCGATCCTCGGCTCGTTCCCGGGCAAGGCGTACTTCGGCTCGAGCGCGCCCGGCGATCGTCTGCGCCTCTTCCTCGACGTGCCGCTGTTCGGCGCGCACATCAAGGTCTCCGCGCACGTGCGCCCGAGCCGCACGACCGGCCAGATCACCACGGTCTTCGACCTGCTGCCGCAGATCGCCTTCACCGACTTCACGCTCACGTTCCACGGCGGCCCGCGCTCGGCGCTCGTCACGCCGACCGTCTGCGGCACGCACACGGCGAAGGCCGTCACGACGCCGTGGTCGGGCACCGCGCCCACGACCTCGACGGGGACCTTCTCCGTCTCCTTCGACGGCAAGGGCGCCGCCTGTCAGCGGATCTTCAAGCCGTCGATGTCGACCGACGTCAGCACCGGCCGGGCGGGCGCCTCACCGACGTTCACGCTCGTCGCCGTCCGCCCCGACCGCAACGTCCCGATCGGCCGCATGGCCTACCAGCTGCCCCCGGGCCTCGTCGGCAACCTGACGCTCAAGGGCCTGACCCAATGCCCGCTCGCGCTCGCCGCGAAGGCGCAGTGCCCGGCGTCGAGCCGGCTCGGCCCCGTGCGCGCGGTCGCCGGCTCCGGCACCGAGCCGCCGACGCTCGGCGGCAGCATCTACCTGACGAAGCCGAAGGTGGCGGGCGACCCGGCGGGGATCTCCGTCGCGGTGCCGGCGCAGCTCGGTCCCGTCGATGCGGGCACGGTGATCGTCGGCGCGCGCCTGCAGCTGCGCGGCGACGGCGGCCTGAACGTCACCAGCGACCCGATTCCGGCGCTGCAGGAGGGCATCCCGCTGGCGCTGCGCCGGCTCACCGTCACGGTCAGCCGCGCGGGCTTCATGCGCAACCCGACGAACTGCGGGACGAAGCCGACCTACGGCCACTTCGACGCGCTCGGCGGCGGCACCGCGGCCGCGGCCTCCTCGCTGCACTTCGGCGACTGCGACAAGCTCGACTTCAAGCCGCGCATCAACGCCTCCCTCGGCGCCAGGCACCGCACGCGCGCCGGCGCGCACCCGCCGTTCATCACCGTGATCCACGCGCACGGCAGCGACGCGGCGATCGGTGCGGCCCACGTGCGACTGCCGAAGGCGCTGGCCGCGAACGTCGACTCGCTCAACGCCGCCTGCGAGCAGGCCGCGCTCGACGCGGGCACGTGCTCGAAGCACGCCCAGATCGGCGTCGCGCGCGCGATCAGCCCGCTGTTCGCCGAAGCGGTGACGGGACCCGTCTACCTCGTCAAGCAGCCGGTCGGGCTGCCGAAGGTCGTCGTCCAGCTGCGTACGCCGATCGCGATCCAGTTCGAGGGCTTTGTGCACATCGGCAAGGGCGGGCGGATCGCGACGACGTTCCCGACCGTGCCCGACCTGCCGGTCTCGATGTTCTCGCTCACGTTCCACGGCGGCAGGTTCAGCGCGCTCCAGGCCACGAGCAACCTCTGCCGAGGGAAGCTGCGGCTGCCGTCCGACTTCCGCGGGCAGAACGGCAAGCGCGTGCGGCTGCATCCGCGGATCGCGGTGCGCGGCTGCCGCCGGCCGCATCGTCGCGCCACGCGATAGGCCATTTTGGCGCGCGTTGGCACGCCACCTTGCCTCTATTGGACACAACAGCGTTTGCCCGCCTGGTCACAGCGGGCAGCTTTTCCTCGTAGACGCCCGAGCCCCCATGCGGACGTCGTCAAGGAGGAGGACAGCAGCATGAGGCTCATCCACGCGCGGCTTCCGATCGCGATCCTGGTCGCCGCAGCCCTCGGACTCGCTCTCGCCGCCGGCGCCCCCGCAGCCGTCACCGGCGTGACGGTCACGACGTCGCCGAGCACCACGCAGTCGGGCGCACATCCGGACCTGCAGATCCAGACCGACTTCACGTACGACAGCCCGCTCGACAGCGCGCAGGACGTGACGCTCCATCTCGGGCCCGGCCTGATCGGCAGCCCGGCCGCCGCCGCAACGTGCGACCAGGCCACGTTCCTCGCCAACGGCGCCTGCCCGGTCGGCAGCGTCGTCGGCACCGATAGCCTCAACGCGACCGCGTTCACGCCTGCCCCGACGCCGGTCGCGCTCTCCGGCGAGGTCTACAACCTCGACGTCCCGGCCGGCGACACGACGCACCTGGCCTTCCTCGGCCTGCGCCTGCACACGAGCCCGACGACGAGCCTCAACGAGATCAGCGCCGTCACGACCAGTCCGGTCGACCTCGGCAACGACGCGCTGCTCGAGAACCTGCCGAACAGCTTCGGCCCCGCGCCGCTGACGATCTCGCGCATCTCGCTGACCCTCTTCGGCGCGATCCCCGGTCGCGACGCCTTCTTCATGACGAACCCGACGCAATGCCGGATCCCGGCTTCGACGCGGGTGACGGCGAACTCGCACGGCGCGCCGGGAACGTCGCTGTCGGGCGACGACAGCTACCTCGCAACCGACTGCGCGACCGAGCCGTTCACCGGCGGCGGTCTGCTGACGCAGCTCTCGACGACCCGCACCGACAGCCCCGCGTCGATCGGAGTGACCGTCACGCAGCCGCCCGATCCGAAGCCGAGCGACGCAGTCACGCGCCACAACGCGCACGTGCTGCAGTCGACGACCGTGCTGCCGCAGGGCGTCGCGATCAACCCGGCGGCGGGCACGGGCCTCGAGGCCTGCAGCGCCGCGCAGTTCGCGCAGGGCGACGCCGCGCACGCCTCCACCTGCCCGGCCGCCTCGCGGATCGCGACGGCGAGCTTCGTCGCGCCGGTCGTCGGCAAGACGTTCACCGGGCCGGTCTACCTCGGCACCCAGCCGAACGACACGTTCCGCCTGCTCGTGGACGTCGCAATCCCCGGCGCGCGGCTCAAGCTGGTCGGCCACGTGCGTCCCGACCGCTCGAACGGCCGGATCACGACCGTCTTCGACAACCTGCCGCAGATCCCGTTCACGCAGTTCGGCATCACGTTCAACGGCGGCTCGCGGTCGATCCTGAGCACGCCGCCGACGTGCGGCTCCCACAGGGCGACGTCTTCGCTCGTCCCCTACACGCGCACGACGACGCCGACGCCGCCCGACGACAGCGCCTCGACGACGTTCAGCACCTCCTACGACGGCGCGGGCGCGGCCTGCCTGAGCATCTTCAAGCCGTACTTCAACGGCGCGCTCTCAAACACGAAGGCCGGCGGCACGGGCTCCTACTCGCTCACGCTCGCGCGACCTGACCGCAACACCCAGATCAGCACCGCGGCGATCAAGCTGCCCGCAGGGCTCGTCGGCAGCCTCAAACTGAGCGGCTTGACGCGCTGCACGCTGAGCGTCGCCGGGAAGGGCCGGTGCCCCGCCTCCAGCAAGGTCGGCACGGCATCCGTCGAGGTCGGCGTCGGACCGGATCCGGCGACGCTGCCCGGCACCGTGTTCCTCACGAAGCACCGGGTGAAGGGCGATCCCGCCGCGCTGTCGGTGCTCGTGCCGGCGACGCTCGGACCGATCGACCTCGGACTGGTCGTCCTGCCGGTGCGCCTGCAGCTGCGCAGCAACGGCGGCCTGACCGCCACGACCAGCCCGCTGCCGCTCTACCAGGCCGGCGTGCCGACGGCGGTGCGCCTGGCGACGATCACGCTCGACCGCGCCGGCTTCATGCGGAATCCGACCAGCTGTGGGCGCAAGCGCTACAGCACCGCGTTCGCCGGCGTCGGCGGCGCCACCGCGACGACGCACGCCGCCTTGACGATCTCCGACTGCGACAAGCTCGGCTTCAAGCCGAAGATCGCCGTGACGCTCGGTGCCAAGGGCGCGACGGGCAGGAGCTCGCACCCGCCGTTGACGACGACGGTCACGCAGGGCAAAGGCCAGGCCGCGATCAAGCGCGTGCACGTGCGGCTGCCGCTGGCGCTCTCGACGAACCTCACGAGCGTCAACGCGGCGTGCACGCAGACGGACTTCGCCGCCGGCACGTGCGCGAAGAGCGCGAAGGTCGCGACGGCGACGGCGGTCAGCCCGCTGATCCCCAGCAAGGTCACCGGGCCCGTGTACCTCGTCCGCCGGGACAAGGGCCTGCCGAAGCTCGTCGTGCAGCTGAGGAGCCCGATCGCCCTGCAGTTCGAAGGCTTCGTGAACGTCGGCAACAACGGCGCCGTCGGGACGACGTTCCCGGCCGTTCCGGACCTCGCCGTCACGAGGTTCGTGCTCAAGTTCCACGGCGGCCGCGACGGTGCGCTGACCGCGACGCGGAACCTCTGCACGAAGCAGCTCCACTTCCCAACCGACTTCACGGGCCAGAACGGGAAGACGTCGAGGCAGCGACCCAGGATCACGGTGCCCGGCTGCAAGCGCTGATGCGGGCTGACCACGACGAGGGCGTGCGGCAGGAATCGGGCGCGCGGGCGGCGAAACCCTCCCGCGATGCCCGATCTGCAGGCATCTCGCAGGCTTGTGAAGTCGCCGCCCGAGCTGTGGGCAGAGGTGAGCGACGCGGGGTCGCTCGCGCGGCACCTGGGCGAGCTCGGCGAGATCAGGATCACCCGGCTCGAGCCCGAGACGACGGTCGCCTGGGAGGGCGAGCGCGCGAGCGGCACCATCGAGCTCGCTCCAGCCGGGTGGGGGACGTCGGTGACGTTCACCGCCGAACCGGTCGCGATCGCCGAACCGGAGCCCGCGGTCGAGGCGGAGCCGGAGCCCGAACCCGCCGCCGAGCTGCCGCGCCGCTCGTGGCTGCGCTCCCTGCTCCGTCGCCGCGACAAGGCGGTCGCGATCGCCGAGCCTGAGATCACGCCGGAGCCGGAGCCCGAGCCCGAGCCGGTCACCGAAGACCCGGTCCTCGCGGCGCTCACGGGCGCGCTCGACTCGCTCGGCTCCGCGCATCACCGCCCGTTCTCGCGCGCCTGACGAACCGAGCCCGTCGCGCCCGGCCGGGGTAAGATCCGCCGCCCCATGCGTCAGAAGGCCCCGGAGACATTCGACGAGAAGCTCGCCCAGCTCAACGAGCTGCGCGAGGAGGCGATCCACTCCGCCTCCGCGGCCGCGGTCGAGAAACAGCACGCGAAGGGCAAGCACACCGCCCGCGAGCGGATCGAGAAGCTGCTCGACCCCGGCTCCTTCCAGGAGCTCGACACGTTCGTGCGCCATCGCACGCACGACTTCGACATGCAGAAGAACCGCCCGTGGGGCGACGCGGTCGTGACCGGCCACGGCACGATCGACGGTCGTCGGGTATGCGTCTTCAGCCAGGACTTCGCCGTCGTCGGCGGCTCGCTCGGCGAGGTGATGGCCGAGAAGATGTGCAAGGTCATGGACCTGGCGGCGAAGATCGGCTGCCCCGTGATCGGGATAAACGACTCCGGCGGCGCGCGCATCCAGGAGGGGGTCGTCTCGCTCGGCGCCTACGGAGACGTGTTTCTGCGCAACGTCAAGTGCTCGGGCGTGATCCCGCAGATCTCACTGATCATGGGCCCGTGCGCCGGTGGCGCCGTCTACTCGCCGGCGATCACCGACTTCATCTTCATGGTGAAGGAGACTTCGCACATGTTCATCACGGGCCCCGACGTGATCAAGACGGTCACCGGCGAGGAGCCGACGTTCGAGGAGCTCGGCGGCGCGATGACGCACAACACGAAGTCGGGCGTCGCCCACTTCGCCTCCGAGGACGAGGACGCCTGCCTCGAGGACGCGCGCTACCTGTTCTCGTTCATGCCGTCGAACAACCTCGAGCAGCCGCCGCGCGCCCAGCCGACGGACGACCCGCAGCGGATGGACCCGGAGCTCGACACGGTCGTCCCCGACGCGCCGAACAAGCCCTACGACATGCGTTCGGTGATCCGGCTGATCGTCGACGACGGGGAATTCCTGGAGGTCCACGAGCACTTCGCCACCAACATCGTGTGCGGCCTCGCGCGGCTCGACGGCTTCCCGGTCGGCATCGTCGGCAACCAGCCCGCCTCGCTCGCCGGGGTGCTCGACATCAACGCATCCGAGAAGGCGGCTCGCTTCGTGCGCACATGCGACGCGTTCAACATCCCGCTCGTGACGCTGTGCGACGTGCCCGGCTTCCTGCCGGGCACCGCGCAGGAGTGGGGCGGCATCATCCGCCACGGCGCGAAGCTGCTCTACGCGTTCGCCGAGGCGACGGTCCCGAAGATCACCGTCATCACGCGCAAGGCGTACGGCGGGGCCTACGACGTCATGGCCTCCAAGCACCTCGGCGCCGACGTCAACTTCGCCTGGCCGCAGGCCGAGGTCGCGGTGATGGGGCCCGAGGGCGCGGTCAACATCATCTACCGGCGCGACATCGCCTCCAGCCCGACGCCCGACGAGCGGCGCGCGAAGCTGATGGAGGACTACAAGGCGCGCTTCGCCAACCCCTACTCGGCGGCCGAGCGCGGCTACATCGACGACGTGATCGTCCCGCACGAGACGCGCCCGAAGCTGATCGCCGCGCTGCACACGCTGCGCACCAAGCGCGAGCCGGGCCCGAAGCGCAAGCACGGCAACATCCCGCTGTAGCCGCGAGGCTGCTCGCACGCCGCGCAGCGCTCAGCCCAGCGAGCCGCCCTTGCGCTGATTGCACGGCGCACACAGCAGCTGGAGGTTCTCGACGCTCGTCGCGCCGCCCATCGTCACCGGGATGACGTGGTCGTACTGCAGGTCGAAGCTCGAGTCGCACTCGACGCAGCGGCCACCGTCGCGCTCGAAGACCGCGAGGCGCAGCTCGCGCGAGATCGCCTGACGCCGCGGGGCGGCCTCCCGGTCGAGCGCGAGCGCCATGTGCGCGCGCTCGAGCTTGCGCTGACGGCGGCGCTCGCGGTCGCGCACGAGCGCGAGCACGTCGGCGGCCTCGAGCTGCTCGTCCTCCCAGTAGAAGGCGTCCTCGAAGCGCCAGTAGGAGCGGCCGGCGGCGTCGAGCAGCGGTACCGGCGAGTCGTGCTGGGACGTCTCGATCGCCAGCCATGTGCGCTTGCGCCAGCCGCCGCCAAGCGTCTTCGCCCCAACCGCGAAGTCGTAGCGCCAGCCGAGCAGCGTCAGCCGGCGGGTCCACGCGCCGTTCCCGATCTCCCGCAGCACGGGCGTGGATGATCGCGGGCCCGCGCGACGGACCCTCTACCCTCTCGCGCATGAACGACGTCGCGACGGAGCTCACCCCCGCCGACGCCGCCGAGCACCTGCACGACGAGCGCTGGCAGGCCGTCGACGTGCGGCTCGCGTACGAGCGCGTCGAGGACGGCGTGATCGCCGGCGACGTGCACATCGCGCTGACCGAGCTGAGCGACCGCGCCGTGGAGATCGATCCCGAGCGACCGGTGCTGATCTACTGCCACACCGGCAGCCGCTCGGCGATGGCGGTCGCGGCGCTGCGCGGCGCCGGCTACGACGCGTACAACCTCGCCGGGGGCATCGCCGCGTGGGCCGCGGCAGGGCTGCCGGTCGCCCGGCCGACAGGCTGACGTCTAAACCCCTGAATCAGAACCGGGTTTGGTACATTTGACCTGCCCGCCCGTCGAAGGAGGAATGCAGCGCATGGAGCCGACCTCGGTCCAAGAGCAGAGCAAGAGCACCGGCAAGCCGGGCTCGCTCGACAACCCCGAGGTCGTCCAGGACGTCCCGGGACATGTGATCCCGATCCTCGAGCGCGAGTTCGACGACTTCGACACCGAGGCGCACAAGTTCCTCGACGGCGGCACGCCGGAGAACGAGTTCATCGGCTTCCGCCTCAAGCAGGGCGTCTACGGCCAGCGCCAGCCCGACGTGCAGATGATCCGCGTGAAGCTGCCGTGGGGCGGCGTCAGCCCGGAGCAGATGGAGGCGTTCGCCGACGCGATCGAGCAGTACGCGCCGCTCAACAAGGGCCACGTCACGACCCGGCAGAACATCCAGATCCACCACATCCCGCTTCCGGACGCGGCGAAGTTCATCCGCGTGATCAGCGACGCCGGCCTCTCCAGCCGCGAGGGCTGCGGCAACACCGTGCGCAACGTCACCGCCGACCCGTGGGCCGGCGTCTGCGACGACGAGATCTTCGACCCGACCTCCTACGCGGGCGCCTACGTGCGCTACTTCGTGCGCCACCCGACGACGCAGCTGATGCCGCGCAAGGTCAAGACCGCGTTCACCGGCTCCGACGCCGACCGCGCGATCACCGGCATCCACGACATCGCCTTCCTGAGCCGCGTCAAGGACGGCGTCAAGGGCTTCGAGGTGCGCGTCGGCGGCGGCACGTCGATCATGCCCCGCGTCGCCCCGACGCTCTACGAGTTCGTCGAGGCCGACAACGGCGACTACCTGAAAGTCGCAGAGGCCGTCTTCCGCATCTTCAACCGCCAGGACTGGCTGCGCGTGAACCGCGCGCGCGCCCGCATCAAGGTCTTCGTCGACAAGTTCGGCATCGACGAGCTGCGCAACCAGGTCGAGGAGGAGCTGAAGGGCGACTGGGTCGCCGAGCGCGACTTCGACCCGCAGCCGCGCCTGTTCATCCACGACGAGGAGGCCAACGCGCCCGCCGCGCCCGCGAGCTACGGCTCGCCGAACGGCGACCTCTCCGAGTTCGACCGCTTCCGCGCCGCCAACGTCACGCCGCAACGCCAGGCCGGCTTCTCCGCCGTCCAGATCAAGATCACCCGCGGCGACCTCACCCCCGAGCAGTTCCGCGGGCTCGCCGCGATCATGCGCGAGCACACCGGCGGCTACGCGCGCACGACCGTGCACCAGAACATCCTCCTGCGCTGGGTGCGCGACGAGAGCGTCTACGACGTCTGGACCAAGCTCAAGGCGCTCGACCTCGGCGACGCCGGCGCCGACGAGATCTCCGACGTCGTCTCCTGCCCCGGCACCGACTCCTGCAAGCTCGGCATCACCAGCTCGATGGGCCTCAACCAGGCCGTCAAGCAGAAGATCGACGAGATGCAGATCGACGACGAGCTGACGCGCAAGATCCACATCAAGATGTCCGGCTGCCCGAACGGCTGCAGCCAGCACCACATCGCCAACATCGGCTTCTACGGCGCCTCGATCAAGGTCGGAGACAAGACGATCCCCGCCTCGATCGCGCACATCGGCGGGCGCTACGAGGGCGGCGAGGTCGCCTACGGCGCCCGCCTCAAGGCACGCATCCCATCCAAGCGCGTGCCCGACGCGGTCGAGCGCTGGATCCGCTTCTACGAGTCCGACCGCCAGGACGGCGAGGAGTTCAACGCCTTCGCCGAGCGCGTCGGCACCGCCGCCTTCGAAGCACTCGTGAAGGACCTCTCGATGCCCGCCGAGTTCAACCTCGAGAACATGAACCTGTTCATCGACTGGACGAAGAACGTGCCATTCGAAGTCGTCCGAGGAGAGGGCGAGTGCGCTGTCTGAGCGTGTCTCGCCGCCCCTGACGGCGTCCTCAGTCGCTCGCCTGCGAAGCAGGCCACGCTCCTTGCGTCCTTGTCAGGAACGACGATCCATCGCTCAGCCAGAGCCGCCAGGCAGATAACCTCCTCGTCGTGAACCGTCGTCCGCAGTTGAGGATCGTCGCTCCTTCCGCCTCGCCTGAGGAGGCGGCGGCGGTCGTGGCGGCGTTGGAGCGGTTCATGCGGGAGACGGCGCCGGTGGTGGTTGCGGTCGAGCCGGCGGTCGATGCGTGGACGCGGACGGCGCTGCTGGAGGGTGTGAGCCGCGAGGACGAGATGCCCGCGGCGTGGGGCGACCCACATCCGTGGGGTCGTTGAGCTTCAGCGCGGTCATCTTCGACTGCGACGGGGTGCTGGTGGACAGCGAGCTGCTCGCGGCGCCGATCCTCGCGCACACGTTGACCGAGCTCGGGCTGCCGACGACGCCCGAGGACATCGATCGCGACTTCAAGGGGCGCTCCTGGGCACACGGGCTCGCAGTGATCGAAGCGCGGCTCGGCCACCCGCCGTGGCCGGACCTGCGCGAGCGCTACCGCGAGCGGCTGTTCGCCGCCTTCGACGAGCACCTCGAGCCCGTCGCGGGGATCGCGGCGGCGCTGGACGCGATCGCGCTGCCGTGCTGCGTCGCCTCCAGCGGCGACCACGAGCGGATCCGCCGCGGGCTGGCGGCGGGCGGCCTGCTGGACCTCTTCGACGACGCGGCGATCTTCAGCGTCGACGACGTGGCGCAGGGGAAGCCCGCACCCGATCTGTTCCTGCACGCCGCCGCGCGGATGGGCTTCGACCCCGCCGCGACCGCGATCGTGGAGGACAGTCCGGCAGGGGCGCAGGCCGGACGAGCGGCGGGGATGCGGGTCTTCGGATACGCCGAGCGCACGCCCGCCGAGCAGCTTCGGGCAGCCGGAGCGACGCCGTTCACGCGCATGGCCGAGCTCCCGAGCCTGCTTGCCGCATGAAATTCCCGAAATCCGCTCGGGTTTTGATATTTTTACTGTCCTCATGAGCACGAGCGCCCCCATCGACCAGACGATCGCCGACGGCGCCGAGACGCTGTCCGCCGAAGAAGTGATCGCGCGGATGGTCGAGCGTCTCCACCCGCGCCTCGTGCTCGCATGCTCCTTTCAGCAGGAGGAGTCGGTCCTGCTCGACCTGCTGATGAAGGTCGAGCCGCAGGCGCGCATCTTCACGCTCGACACGAACGTGCTCTTCCCCGAGACGTACGAGACGTGGAAGGCGATGGAGCAGCGCTACGGGATGGAGATCGAGGCCGCCAGCGGCATCTCGCTCGCCGCGCAGGCTGCGCAGCACGGCGACGAGCTGTGGAAGCGCGAGCCCGACCGCTGCTGCGAGATCCGCAAGGTGACGCCGCTGCGCGAGACGCTCAGCCAGGTCGACGGCTGGATCGTCGGCGTGCGCCGCGACCAGGCGCCGACACGCGCGGGCACGCCGAAGATCGGCTGGGACCCCAAGCACGGCATCTGGAAGGCCGCGCCCCTCGCCGACTGGAGCGAGAAGGACGTCTGGCGCTACATCCACGCGAACGACCTGCCGTACAACCCGCTGCACGATCGCGGCTACGCGTCGATCGGCTGCACCCACTGCACCGTTCCGGCCGCCGACCGCAGCGGGCGCTGGGCCGGCAGCGACAAGCTCGAGTGCGGGTTGCACGGCTGACCGGCGCCTGCCGGATCGATCGACATGGACTGGCCGCTCGTCATCGCGTTCGGACTCCTCGTCGGGATCCTCGTCGGCACGACCGGAATCGGCGGCGGCTCGCTGATGACGCCGCTGCTGATCCTCGTGCTCGGGACGGCTCCGGTGACGGCGGTCGGGACGGACCTCGCCTACGCGGCCGTCACGAAGACGGTCGGCGGCTGGCGGCATTGGCGCCGCGGCAGCGTCGACCTGGGCATCGCGCTGTGGCTCGCGGTCGGCAGCGTTCCAGGCGCGCTCGGCGGCGTCTACGTGCTGCACCTGCTCGAGGACTCGCTCGGCGACAACTTCGACACGGTCCTGCTCGTGCTCGTCGGCGGCGCGTTGCTGCTCACGGGCCTTGCCGTGCTTGCGCGCGCGCTGTTCATGTCCGGCGCCAACGAGCGCCATACGGTCGAGTTCGAGCGGCGCCACAAGGTGGCGGCCGTCCTGATCGGCGTCTCGGTCGGATTCGTGCTCGGACTCACCTCGGCCGGGAGCGGCGCGCTGATCGCCGTCGGCCTGATCCTCGTCTTCCGGCTGAAGCCGCTGCGCGTCGTCGGCACTGACGTCTTCCACGCCGCGCTGCTGCTGTGGGTGGCGGCGTTCGCCCACGTGGTCAGCGGAAACGTCGACTTCGCGCTCGCCGGCAACATCCTGATCGGATCGATCCCCGGCGTGTGGATCGGGTCGAATCTCGCTTTCCGGCTGCCGGAGAACGCCCTGCGCCCGACGCTCGCTATCGTCCTCCTCGCCGCCGGACTCGCGCTGCTGAAGAAGGCCGGCGCCGACTATCCCGTCTCTGTCATCTTCCTCGTACCGATCGCGGTCGCGGTCGCGGCGGGGACGCTTCACCGAATTCGCGCACGTGCCGAGCGCACGCGTGCTCAACTTGCAGCAGAATCCGCATGAGCTACGAGCTGTCCCATCTCGACGCCCTCGAGGCCGAGGCGATCCACATCATGCGCGAGGTCGCCGCCGAGCTCGAGCGGCCCGTGCTGCTGTTCTCCGGCGGCAAGGACTCGATCGTCCTGCTGCGCCTCGCCGAGAAGGCCTTCCGCCCCGCGCGGTTCCCGTTCCCGGTGATGCACGTCGACACCGGCCACAACTTCCCCGAGGTGATCGAGTTCCGCGATCGGCTCGTGGAGGAGGTCGGCGAGCGGCTGATCGTCGCCTCCGTGCAGGAGTCGATCGACAGGGGTCGCGCCGTCGAGGAGACCGGGCCGCGGGCCTCGCGCAACCGCCTGCAGACCGTCACGCTGCTCGACGCGATCGCCGAGCACGGCTTCGACGCCGCGTTCGGCGGCGCGCGCCGCGACGAGGAGCGCGCGCGCGCGAAGGAGCGGATCTTCTCCTTCCGCGACGACTTCGGTCAGTGGGACCCGAAGGCGCAGCGCCCGGAGCTGTGGGCGCTCTACAACGGCCGCGTGCGCAAGGGCGAGCACGTGCGCGTCTTCCCGATCTCGAACTGGACCGAGCTCGACGTGTGGCAGTACATCGAGCGCGAGCAGCTGGAGCTGCCGCCGATCTACTTCGCGCACGAGCGGCCGGTGTTCGCGCGCGACGGGATGCTCTACGCCGCCAGCGACTTCGTGCAGCTGATGGACGGCGAGGAGATCTTCAACGAGACCGTGCGCTATCGCACCGTCGGCGACATGACCTGCACCGGCGCCGTCGCCTCGACCGCGACGACGCTCGAGGCGGTCGTCGCCGAGATCGCCGCGACCGACATCACCGAGCGCGGCCAGACGCGCGCGGATGACCGCGTCACCGAGGCGGCGATGGAGGATCGCAAGCGGGAGGGGTACTTCTAGATGTCGGCCACCTACGAGACGAACGGCCATCCCGCCGTCGACATCGCCTCGACCGAGCTGCTGCGCCTGGCGACGGCGGGCTCGGTCGACGACGGCAAGTCGACGCTGATCGGGCGCCTGCTGCACGACGCGAAGTCGATCCTCGCCGACCAGCTCGCCCACGTGAAGGAGACGAGCGAACGACGCGGCGACGGCGAGCTGAACCTCGCGCTGCTGACCGACGGCCTGCGCGCCGAGCGCGAGCAGGGCATCACGATCGACGTCGCGTACCGCTCCTTCCAGACCGACAAGCGCCGCTTCATCATCGCCGACTGCCCGGGCCACGAGCAGTACACGCGCAACATGGTCACGGGCGCCTCGACGGCCGACCTCGCGCTCGTGCTCGTCGACGCGCGCAACGGACTCGTGCGCCAGTCGCGCCGCCATGCCGCGATCGGCGCGCTGCTGCGCACGCCGCACCTCGTCGTGGCCGTCAACAAGATGGACCTCGTCGACTATGACGAGTCCGTCTTCGACGCGATCGTCGCCGACTTCCGCGGCTGGTCGGAGGGGCTCGAGTTCACGGAGGCGACGTTCATCCCGATCTCGGCGTTGAAGGGCGACAACGTCGTCGAGCGCTCCGAGCCGATGGACTGGTATGCGGGACCGACGCTGCTCGACCACTTGGAGACGGTGCCGATCGCCGCCGATCGCAACCTCGACGACTGGCGCTTCCCGGTCCAGTGGGTCGTGCGCCCGCAGAACGACGACGCCCACCACGACTACCGCGGCTACGCCGGCCAGATCGCCAGCGGCGTGCTGAAGCCCGGCGAGGAGGTCGTCGTGCTGCCGTCGGGCCGCACGACGCGGCTCGCGGGCATCGACACGATGGACGGCTCGCTGCAGGAGGCGTTCCCGCCGCAGTCGGTCACGCTGCTGCTCGAGGACGACCTCGACGTCTCGCGCGGCGACATCATCGCGCGGCCGTCCGACGCCCCGACGGTGGCGCGCGAGCTGGAGGCGATCGTCTGCTGGATGGCCGACGCGCCGCTGCAGGTCGGCGGGCGCTACGCGATCAAGCACGCGACGCGCGCCGTGCGCGGCATCGTCGAGGAGGTCGACTGGCATCTCGACGTCGAAACGCTCGCACGCGAGGACAACACGCACGGGCTCGCGCTCAACGAGATCGGGCACGTGCGGCTGCGGCTCAGCGCCCCGCTCGCGTTCGACTCCTACGAGCGCAACCGCACGACGGGCAGCTTCATCCTGATCGACGAGGCGACGAACGACACCGTCGGCGCCGGGATGATCGCGGCGCCGCGATCCTGAGCAGATCGGTGACAGGCCGACAGTTGGCCTTCCACCGATATCCTTCGGCGCCGATGTTCTCGAAGGTCCTGATCGCCAACCGCGGCGAGATCGCGGTACGAGTCATTCGCGCGTGCGAGGAGCTCGGCGTCGCCTCCGTCGCCGTCTACTCCGAGCTCGACCGCGACGCGATCCACGTCCAGCGTGCCGACGAGGCGTACCTGATCGGGCCCGGACCCGCCGCCGAGTCCTACCTCGTGATCGAGAAGATCCTCGAGGTCGCGAAGGAGTGCGGCGCCGACGCGATCCACCCCGGCTACGGCTTCCTCGCCGAGAACGCCGCCTTTGCGGCGGCATGCGCGGAGGCAGGCATCACGTTCATCGGCCCGCCCGCGAGCGCGATCGAGGCGATGGGCTCCAAGACCGCCGCGCGCGAGCTGATGCAGAAGGCGGGCGTGCCGATCGTGCCGGGCACGACCGAGCCGGTCGCCGACGTCGCCGCGGCGCGCAAGATCATCGAGAAGACGATCGGCTTCCCGGTCGCGGTCAAGGCCGCGGGCGGCGGCGGCGGCAAGGGCTTCCGCGTCGCGCTGACCGACGACGAGCTGGAGGCCGCCTTCGAGGGCGCCGCGCGCGAGGGCGAGAAGTTCTTCTCCGACGCGACGGTGTACCTGGAGCGCTACCTGCCCGACCCGCGCCACGTCGAGGTGCAGGTGCTCGCCGACACGCATGGCAACGTCATCCACCTCGGCGAGCGCGACTGCTCGGTGCAGCGCCGCCACCAGAAGCTGATCGAGGAGTCGCCGGCACCGGCCGTCGACGCGGAGCTGCGCGCGAAGATCGGCAAGATCGCGACCGATGCGGCCGCCGCCGTCGACTACGTCGGCGCCGGCACGATCGAGGGGCTGCTGCAGGACGGCGAGTACTACTTCCTCGAGATGAACACGCGGGTGCAGGTCGAGCACTGCGTGACCGAGATGACGACGGGCATCGACATCGTCAAGGAGGGGATGCGCGCCGCCGCCGGCGAGCCGCTGTCCGTCACACAGGACGACGTCGTGCTGCGCGGCCACGCGATCGAGTGCCGCATCAACGCCGAGGACGCCTCGCGCAACTTCGCCCCCGCGCCGGGCAAGATCGGCGTCTACCGCGAGCCGTCCGGCCCCGGCGTGCGCGTCGACTCGGGCGTCGGACCCGGCGGCGAGGTCTCACCGATGTACGACCCGATGGTCGCCAAGCTGATCGTCTGGGACGTCGACCGCGCGAGTGCGACGGCCCGCATGCTGCGTGCGCTCTCCGAGTACGAGATCGGCGAGCTGAAGACGCTGATCCCCTTCCACACCGCGCTGCTCGCGACCGAGCAGTGGGCGAACGCGGAGACCTGCCGCGACCTCGTCGAGGACAAGAAGTGGCTCAAGACGCTCGCGTTCCCCGCACCCGCGCCGAGCGACGAGGACGAGGAGACCGCCGCGAAGCTCGAGCAGGCCTACACCGTCGAGGTCTCCGGCCGGCGCTTCGATGTGACCGTGATCGGCCCGCCCTACGGCGGTGGCGTCGCGGCGTCGAACGGCGCCGCTCCAGCCGCCGCGCGCAAGCCGCGACGCGAGCGCAAGAGCGGCGGCGGCGGCGCGGGCGGCGACACGCTGCCCTCGCCGATGCAGGGCAACATGTGGAAGGTGCTCGTCAAGCAGGGCGACACCGTCGCCGAGGGCCAGCTGCTCTGCATCATCGAGGCGATGAAGATGGAGAACGAGATCACCGCCCACAAGGCGGGCACGATCGCCGAGCTCCCGATCGCCGAGGGCGCCGCGATCGGCGCCGGCGACCCGATCGCGACGATCACCTCGCCGCCGGCCGAGTAGGGGCCGCTCAGGCGACCATGCGCCGCCGGTAGCGGTACAGGGGCACAAGCGTCACGAGCGTCGTGGCGATCACGAGCCACACGCTGTGCCCGAGCACCGTCATCAGCGAGCCCTCGCCGCCCGCGAGCGTGCGCGCGATCGAGACGAGGTGCTCGGTCGGCAGCAGCCACGCGACCGCCTGCGCCCACTCGGGCAGCGAGTCGACCGGGAAGAAGATCCCGCCGAACAGGAACATCGGGTTCACGATGAGCGTGAAGTAGAAGGTGAAGTAGTCCATCCTCGGGATCAGCACGGTGTATGCCAGCCCGAGCGCGCCGAACGCGAGCCCGCCGAGGAACAGGAACGGCGGCAGCGCGAGCGCCCACGGGCTGTGGACGTAGCCGAGCAGCGCGATCACGACGAGGAACGAGGTCGCGTAGATGACCGCGCGCGTCGCACCCCACAGCAGCTCGCCGAGCACCACATCCTCGGGCTCAACGGGCGTCGCGAGGATGTTCTCGTGCAGGTGCGAGTGATCCATCTTCCAGAAGAAGGCGAACGTCGCCTCGAACGACGAGGCCCACAGCGTCGCCGAGGCGCACATGGCCGGAGCGATGAAGTCGCGATAGGGGATGCCGTTGACGCTGTGAACGAAGGCGCCGAGCCCGAAGCCGAGCGCGAGGAAGTAGACGACCGGGTCGAGGAACGGCGGCAGCAGCGTTCCGCGCCACAGCTTCGAGAACAGACGCAGGTCGCGCCGCCACACGCTCAGCGCGCAGCGCAGGCTCGGTGTGCGAATCACGCGTCGAGCTTTCGGCCCGTGAGTTGCAGGAAGACAGCCTCGAGATCCGGCTGGTCGTGGCGCCGCATCAGCTCCTTGGGCGCGCCTTCGTCGACGATTCGCCCGCGGTCCATGATCGCGAGGCGGCCGCATAAGCGTGTCGCCTCCTCCATGTAGTGCGTCGTGAGCAGCAGCGTGACGCCTTCACCGCGCAGCCGGTCCAGGCTCTCCCAGACGGTGAGGCGCGCTTGCGGGTCGAGCCCGGTCGTCGGCTCGTCGAGCACGACGAGCGCCGGCGTCCCGACGAGTGCGCGGGCGATTAGCAGGCGGCGACGCATGCCGCCCGAGAGCTGGGGCGGGAAGGCATCGCGGCGCTCCTCCAGCGCGGCGAGCGCGAGCAGCTCGTCGGCGCGCGCACGAGCCACACGACCGCTGAGCCCGTGGTACCAGCCCTGCGCGAGCAGATTCTCGTGGACTGTGAGGTCGATGTCGAGGTTGTCGTCTTGGAACACGACGCCGAAACGCGCCTTCACGTCGCGACGATGACACACGACGTCCTAGCCGAACACGTGCAACTCTCCGCCCTCGACCGCGGCGAGGCCATAGACCATCTTCAACGTCGTCGACTTCCCGGCGCCGTTCGGGCCGAGGAAGCCGAAGCACTCGCCCGCGCGCACGCTGAAGTCGATGCCGTCGACCGCGACGACACCGTCATACGCCTTGCGCAGACCTCGTGCGATGACTGAGGGCTCGCTCATCGGCGCGGCACCCTAACCAACTACCGGGTCGGTTGCGGTGCGGAGCGTCTTCGCGACGAGATCCCCGGATGCGGGATAGGCCTCGAGCGGATTGGTGAACCTAGGTCTTCCAGCTCCGACGCACGAGGAGGCTCGCATGTCTGCGACCCGTCCTGGAAGGCACCCCGGCACCGCGACGTCCCGCGGGAGGAGGTGGTCGGCCCGGTGGCTTGGGGTTCTCGCTGCGGTCGCCGCACTCGGGCTGGCCGGGACGAACGCGGCCGGTGCAGGCAGCGGCGGCCATCACCACGTCTTCAAGCAGCGCAACCTCGTCTCCGACATCGCCGGCGTCGCACGCATCACCGATCGCAACCTCGTCAACCCATGGGGCCTCGCCGCCGGTCCGAGCACACCGCTGTGGGTCGCCGACAACGGCACAAACGTCTCGACGATCTACTCCGGCGCCGTGCGGGGCGGCATCCCGGTCATCGCCCCGCTGGTCGTGAGCATCCCCGGCGGCGCGCCCACCGGCATCGTCTACAACCCGACGAACGGGTTCGTCGTCCGCGCCGGCACGGCGAGCGGGCCGGCACGCTTCATCTTCGACTCCGAGGCCGGCAAGATCACCGCCTGGAGCCCGAACGTGCCGCCGGCGACGCAGGCGCGGCTCGAGGTGACCACACGGGGCGCGATCTACAAGGGCTTGGCGATCGCGAGCACCAAGAAGAAGGGGACCCGCCTGTACGCGGCGGACTTCCACGGCGCCAAGATCGACGTCTTCGACGACCAGTTCCACCCGGTCAGCCGTCCGGGCGCCTTCACCGACGACAAGCTGCCGGCCGGATATGCGCCGTTCAACATCCAGGAGCTGGGCGGGCGCCTCTACGTCGCGTACGCGAAGCAGGACGCCGACGCCGAGGACGAGGTCGCAGGCGCGGGCCTGGGGTTCGTCGACGTCTTCGACACGAAGGGACACCTGATCAAGCGGCTCATCTCGCAGGGGCGCCTGAACGCGCCGTGGGGCCTCGCGATCGCGCCGCGGCACTTCGGCGGGCTCGACGGCGACCTGCTGGTGGGCAACTTCGGCGACGGCAAGATCCATGCCTACGATCGCCGCAGCGGCCGCTTCGAGGACCAGCTGACCAACGCGGACGGCAACCCGATCCAGATCGACGGCCTGTGGGCGCTGCGCTTCGGCAACGGCACCTTCGGCACGCCGCACGGGCTGCTGTTCAGCGCCGGCATCGGCGACGAGCAGCATGGCCTGCTCGGCGAGATCGCCGCTCACTAGGACGACACGCACCGCAGCCGTGGGGACACGGACGTCCTCACGACTTGCGGGCGCGCGCGGCGTCGATCAGCGCCGCGTTGCGCGCGTGCACCTCGCGCTGCGCACCCGTACGCCGGGCGAGTGGAAGCGGAGCATCGGCACCGTCGCGGGCCAGCGCCTCGAGGTAGGCGAGGTCCTCGCGCAGGATCGCGGCGGCGCGGGTGGCCTCGAGCGGCGCTCCGTGGCCCGGGACGACGGTGTCGGCCCGGGCGACGAGCGGCTCGAGGCGCGCGAGCGTCGCGCGGTAGGCGTCGAGCGAGCCGCCCTCGGAGATCGTCGGGATCTCCACCGGCGAGAGGTAGTCGCCGCAGACCAGCACGCGCGCCCACGGCACCCAGAAGGCCGTGCCGTCGGCGGTGTGGCCGTCGGCGGGATGCAGCTCGAGCTCGAGCTCTCCCACCGCGCAGTAGCCGGGCACCGGCAGCGCCTGCGCGCCCGGCAGCGAGAGCGGCGCCGGACGCTCGACGTAGTGCTCCTCGTCGAACGCACGCAGCCTGCGCGCAGCGGCGCCGGGCTCGGCGGCCAGGCGCGCGGCGGTCGTCTCGCCGCAGCCGATCGACGCCTCCGGGAACGCGAGCCGTCCGAGCAGATGATCCCAGTCGGCGTGGGTGACGAGCAGGCCGGCGACCGCGAAGCCGGCCTGCTCGGCGACCGCCGGCAGCAGCTCCAGCTCGTCCGGCAGCAACGGCGAGTCGATCACGAACGCCTCCGCGCCGCCGCGCACGAGCGTGCAGGTCGTCTGCCAGATGCGGCTCGTGACGACGATGACGTCCGCGTGGACGCCGACGGCGCGCACAGGCGGCGGCCTACGTCACGCCGAGCAGCTTGATCGCCTCGCGCAGGTTCGGGACCTCCGCGTCGGGCTTCTTCTGCCCGGCGTCGAGCTGCTGCTTGCTGCGATTGACCCAGACGACCGGGATCTTCGCCTTCAGGCACGGCTCCACGTCGTGGAAGTAGCTCGACGTGACGTGGACCCACCCCTTCTTGGAGCCGACCCGCCGCTCGCACTCCTTGAAGTGCGCCGGATCGGGCTTGTAGGAGCGCACCTGCTGCGCGGTCACCACGAGATCGAAGTCGTGCGGGATGTGGCGGCGCGTCTGGCCCAGGAGCTTGTCGTCGATGTTCGCGATCAGCCCGAGCTTCATGCCCTGCTTGGCGAGCTTCTGCAGCACCGGGTTCGCCTCCTTGAAGGCCGGCCAGCGCTGGACCGAGTCCGGCAGGAAGCCCGAGCGCGAGGGCTCCAGCGGCCAGCCGAGCTCCTGCGAGATCTGCACGGCGGTGCGGCGCAGAACCTCGGCGTAGAGCTCATATGAGCCCGCCTGGATCTGCTGCTGGGTCTCGTGGAACAGCGGGATCAACGCGTCGCGGTCGATCGTGAATTCGTCGCGATCGGCCTCCTTGACGAACGCGTCGTAGGCGCCGCCCTCCCAGTCGATCAGCGTGCCGTACGCGTCGAAGGTGACGAACGTGACGTTCTTCGGAATCGGCATGGGCCGGGCATTATGCCTTGGAAGCGGCTCAGAGCGCGCCGCGACTCCGGGTTGCGTCCTCTCGCGACGTCGCCGACGAGCCTTGGGTAGAGTCCCGCGCCGTCATGGACCTGCTCGAGTATCAGGGCAAGCAGCTCTTCGCCCGCCACGGGATTCCCGTGCCGACGGGCAAGCCGGCCGACACCGTCGAGCAGGCTGTCGCCGCCGCCGAGGAGATCGGCTACCCGTGCGTCGTCAAGGCGCAGGTGCTGATCGGCGGGCGCGGCAAGGCCGGCGGCATCAAGCTCGCGAAGGACCGCGCGGAGGCCGAGGCGGCCGCGCAGGCGATCCTCGGGATGGACATCCGCGGCTTCACCGTCCACGAGGTCTGGATCGAGGCCGCATCGGACATCGCGCTCGAGTACTACGCCTCGATCGTCTTCGACCGCGCCGCGAAGGCTCCCCTCGTGCTGCTCTCGACGAAGGGCGGCATGGACATCGAGGCGGTCGCCGAGGAGGACCCGACGGCGATCGCGCGGCTGCACGTCGACCCGCTGCTCGGCTTCCAGGACTTCCACGGGCGCCGCCTCGCGTTCGAGGCCGGCGTCGACGCCGACGTGGTGCGTCCGGTCGGCGCGCTGCTCGCGAAGCTCTACGCCGCGTTCGTCGCCGAGGAGGCGATGCTCGTCGAGGTCAACCCGCTGATCGTGACCGCCGATCGTGACGTGAGGGCGCTCGACGCGAAAGTCACGCTCGACGGCAACTCGCTCTACCGCCACCCCGAGAACGCGGCGCTGCGCAACCCCTCCCAGGAGGACGCGCAAGAGCAGATGGCGCACGAGCGCGGGCTCACGTACGTGAAGCTCGACGGCGACATCGGCATCCTCGGCAACGGAGCCGGGCTGGTCATGTCCACACTCGACGTGGTGGCGCAGGCCGGCGGCGCGCCGGCGAACTTCCTCGACGCCGGCGGCGGCGCGAAGGCCGACGCGATCGTCAGCGCCGTCGAGGTGATCCTCTCCGACCCGAAGGTGAAGGCCGTGCTGTTCAACATCTTCGGCGGCATCACCCGCTGCGACGAGGTCGCCAAGGGCCTGATCGAGGCGTTCGACCTCGTCAAGCCGACGGTCCCGTTCGTCGTGCGCCTGGACGGCACGAACGACGTCGCCGGGCGCGCGCTGCTGGCGGAGGCGGCGCTGCCCAACGTCCACACCGAGGCGACGATGCTCGGCGCTGCGCAGAAGGTCGTCGAGCTCGCGGCCGCCCAGGGGGCCCCGGCGTGAGCGTCCTCGTCGGCACCGACACGAGGCTCGTCGTCACCGGCCTGACGGGTCGCGAGGGCACCTTCCATGCGCTCAACAACCGCACGTACGGCACGCAGGTCGTCGCGGGCGTGACGCCCGGCAAGGGAGGGCAGGACGTCGAGGGGATCCCGGTCTTCGACACGGTCCACGACGCGGTCGCGCAGGCCGGCGCGAACACGGCGATGATCTTCGTCCCGCCGCGCTTCGCCGCCGACTCGATCCTCGAGGCCGAGGACGCCGGGATCGAGCTGATCGTCGCGATCACCGAGGGCATCCCCGCCCACGACGAGCTGCGCGTGTACACGCAGCTCAAGCGCAACCCCAACGTGCGCCTCGTGGGTCCGAACTGCCCCGGGATCTTGTCCCCCGGCAAGGCGAACGTCGGCATCATCCCGGCGTCGTTCTTCAAGGCGGGCAACGTCGGCGTCGTCTCGCGCTCGGGCACGCTGACCTACCAGATCGGCAACGAGCTGGCCCAGCGCGGCTTCGGCAACAGCTCGATCGTCGGCATCGGCGGGGACCCGGTCCCCGGCTCCAGCTTCATCGACGTGATCGCCCTCTTCGAGGACGACCCCGAGACCGAGATCATCGTCATGTCCGGCGAGATCGGCGGCAGCGCCGAGGAGGAGGCCGCCGACTACATCGCCGAGCACGTGACGAAGCCCGTCGTCGGCTACATCGCCGGCTTCACCGCCCCGCCCGGCAAGACGATGGGCCATGCCGGCGCGATCGTCTCCGGCACGCAGGGCACCGCCGAGGCGAAGGCGAGGGCGCTGGAGGCGAAGGGCGTCCGCGTCGGTCGCACGCCGACCGAGACGGCCGCGATCGCCGCCGAGCTGCTCTCGGCCTGACACGCCCTTCGCGCTTTCCCTACTCTGAGCCACATGGCTCCCGAACCCGCCTCGATCTCCTTTGCGCGCGGCGCTCCGTCGCTCGACATCGTCGACGTCGACGGCCTGCGCGCCGCGGCCGACCGCGCCTTCCAGAGCGATCCCGCCGGCACGACGGCCTACGGCACGTCGATCGGCTACCCGCCGCTGCGCGCGTGGATCGCCGAGCGCCATGGCGTCGCGCCAGAGCAGGTGATCGTCACGAACGGCTCGATGCAGGCGGACGCGTTCCTGTTCGAGGCGCTCGTCGAGGAGGGGGACGTCGTCGTCGTCGAGAAGCCGACGTATGACCGGACGTTGCTGTCGCTGCGGTCACGCGGCGCCGACGTGCGGCCGGTGGACCTGCACGAGGACGGCGTCGACGTCGGCGGCATCGAGCGCCTGATCGCGGACGGTGCCGTGCCGCGCCTCGCGCACCTGATCCCGAACTTCCAGAACCCCGCCGGCTACACGCTCTCGGCGAAGAAGCGCCATCAGCTCGTGACGCTCGCGGCTGAGCACGGCGTGACGATCTTCGAGGACGACCCGTATGTCGAGCTGCGCTTCAGCGGCGAGACGCTGCCGACGATGCTCTCGCTCGACGCAGCCGACCGCGTCGTCTACGCCTCGTCCTTCTCGAAGACCGTCTGCCCCGGCATCCGCGTCGGCTACCTCGTCGGCCCGGAGAAGCTGATCGCGCGGATCGCCAAGCTCGCGACGAACACCTACATCTCGCCGAACATGGTCGCGCAGTCGATCGTGAACGAGTTCTGCCGCGGCGGCTCCTTCGAGACCTCGATCGAGACGGTGAAGGCGGCGCTGCGCGAGCGCGCCGAGACGCTCTGCGCGGCGCTTGAGCGCGAGCTGCCCGAGGCGCGCTTCGTCGCGCCGCAGGGCGGCTACTTCCTGTGGGTCGAGCTGCCCGAGGGCACCGACGGCGACGCGCTGTTCGCCGCCGCCGCCGAGCGTGGCGTGGCGATCGTCAAGGGCACCGACTTCCTGATCGAGGGCGGCGAGAACGCCTTCCGCATCGCCTACTCCGGCGTCACGCCGGAGCAGATCGAGCAGGGCGTCGCACGCCTGGCCGACGCGGTCCGCTCGCTCGGCGTCGCGGCGTAACGCCTAACGCCCGTAGCGCTCGCGGCCGAGGACCAATTGCTGCTGCGGGATCGCGGTGCGCGGCGGCGGGGAGGGGTCGGCGAGGACCGCGACGGTCTCGGCGACGCTGCGCGTGATCGCGACCTCGCCGGCGGCGGTCGCGATCGCGATGTGCTCGTCGTCGCTCGCGGCGATCGTGCCCTCGAGACCGGGCTCGATCCCCTCGCGCTTGAGGTAGTGCAGCAGGTCCTCGGCCTCGTTCTCGAAGCGCAGGATCGTCACCGTCGCGTCGACCTCGCAGTCCGCGAGCGGGACGCCGCTGACGCGTTCGCCGACCTTGATCGGGTGTCCGTGGGGACAGGTGGCGGCGTCGCCGACGGCGGCGCGCACGTAGGCCTCGAAGCGCGGGGACATGCCATGCTCAAGCTGCTCGGCCTCCTCGTGCACGTCGTCCCACGGCACGCCGACGACGTCCGTCAGGAAGCGCTCGATCAGCCGATGGCGGCTCGTGATCTCCTCCGCGTGGCGGCGACCGTCCTCGGTGAACGCGATCACGCGATCCTCACCGCGCGTGACGTAGCCGTCCTTCTCGAGCCGCCCGAGCATCTCGTGGACCGTGGGTGCGGAGAGCTGCATCGCGCGGGCGAGATTGGCGCCGGTCATCGGCAGGCCGGCCTCGTAGAGCCAGAACAGCACCTGGAGGTACTCCTCCTCGGCGACCGTGGCGTGGTCGTGCGACACGAGCTTGCTCACCTTCCGTCGGAGCGTTGCCGGCCAGCGCCGGCCTGACAATGATCCGATCGTAGTGGTTCGCACGCGGCGCACGAAGCGCGGCGTGAGCGCTCAGCGTCGGGTCGCGGTGCGCTTCATGAACGACTCGAGCTGCTGCTCGGCGAGCGCGACCAGCTCACGGCTCGCCGCAGACAGCGGGGAGCCACGGCGCGAGACGAAGGCGAGCGTCGCGCGCAGCGGCTCGGCGAACGGCACGATGCCGAGCGACTTCGGGATCGTGCCGTGCCGCAGGACCATCTCGGAGACGATCGTGTCGCCGAGCCCGCGTGCGACGAGGTCGACCGCGATCTCCATCGCCTCCACCTCGATCGCAGGCTCGATCCGCACGCCGGCGCGCTGCGCCCGTTCGAACAGCGCCCGGCGAGTCGGATCCTCGGCGCCCCAGCGCACGTCGGCGAGGATGAGCGGGACGGTCGCGAGCTGCTCGATCGCGACGGGGGCGCGCACGCGCTCGGGCTCGGCACTGACGTAGAGGACCTCGTCGTCCAGCTTCGTGCGCACGTCCAGCCCGGTGTCGTCGACCGGCAACATGATGAGACCGGCCTCCAGCTCGCCCTCGCGAACCGCGTCGGCGACCTCGCTCGAGTTGAGCCCCACCACGCGGACGCGCACAGCGGGGTGGCGGCGTCGGAACGTCGCCACGACGTTGCCGATCAGCCAGCTGGGCGCGTCGCCGAAGGTTCCGAACGTCGCGGTGCCGCCGGTCAGCTCTCGAACCTCGGCGACTGACGCTGCCGCGCGGGCAGCCGCGTCCACCGTGCACTCCGCCTCGGGTCGCAGTGAGCGTCCGGCCTCGGTGAGCACGAGGCGCCGGCCGGCGCGCACGAACAGCGCCACGCCGAGCTCGGCCTCCAGCCGACGCACCTGCTCGGAGAGGGATGGCTGGGCGAGGTGGAGCACGTCGGCGGCGGCACTGAAGCTGCCGTGCTCGATCGCGGCGAGGAAGTATTGGAGCTGTTGCAGAGTCAAGGCAAATCCTATTGCTCCCGAAGCAGATCAAGGCTACTCCAATGAGCATCTTGCGCCTATCGTGATGGCATGCTCGTGTCCCCCGCTCACGCCTCAGCCGCGCGCCGCGAACGGCAGGGCGTCCTGCTGTGCGTCGCCACGGCCGCGAGCTTTGCCGCGATGGTCGTCTTCGCGAAGCTCGCGTATGCCGCCGGCGCGAACGTCACGACACTGCTCGCGCCGCGCTTCGTGATCGCGTCCGCCGTGCTGTGGCTGCTCGCGGCGCGGCACGGCGTCGCGCGCGCGCTCACGCGACGCGACGCGCTCGCCGCCTTCGGGCTTGGACTCCTGCTCTACGCGGGCGAGACCGAGCTGATGTTCCAGGCGCTCGCGCACATCGAGGCCTCGCTCGCGGAGCTGATCGTCTTCGTCTACCCGGCGCTCGTCGTGCTCGGGGCGATCGCGCTGCGGCGCGAGGCGGCCTCCCGCCGCCGGCTCGTCGCGCTTGCGCTCGCGATGGCGGGCGTGACGCTCGTGCTCGCCGGCGGCGTCCACGCCGGCGGGGACACCGCCGACATGCTGCTGCCGCTCGGCGCGGCGCTGCTGTTCGCCAGCTACGTGCTGGCCGCCGAGCGCATCAACGCCCGCATCCACCCGCTCACCTTCGCCGCGCTCATCTGCAGCGGCGCGGCGGTGTCCTTCAGCGCCGGCGGGCTGCTGACCGGATCGCTGCAGCTCGGGATGCCGGCTGCCGCGTGGAGCTGGACGGTCGCGATCGCGCTCGGCTCGACAGTGGTTCCGATCAGCGCGTTCCTCGGCGGCGTCGCCCGGCTCGGACCGGGACGCGCGAGCATCCTCGCGATGCTCGAGCCGCCGCTTGCGCTGGTCGCGGCGTTCGTCGTCTTCGGCGACCGCCTGGGACCGGTGCAGCTGCTCGGCGGGGCGCTCGTCCTGCTCGCGGCCGTGGTCCTGCAGATGCGGCCGGTACGATCGCGAGAGCGTGGCGCTCCCGCTGTCCCCACCGATCCTCCCGCAGCTCGCCCGCTCGCGGACCTCCCTGCCGGAGGAGCAGGGATGGGCGTACGAGCCGAAGTACGACGGCTTCCGCGCGCTCGCGTTCGTCGACGGGAGCGAGCTCGCGCTCCAGTCGCGTAGCGGCAAGCCGCTCGAGCGCTACTTCCCCGAGCTGCGCTTTCCGCCCGGGCGCTACGTGCTCGACGGCGAGATCGTGATCGACGGCGAGGACGGGCAGCAGGACTTCGACGCGCTCTCGCAGCGGATACATCCGGCGGCGTCGCGGATCGCGCTGCTGGCCGAGCAGACGCCGGCGCGCTTCATCGCCTTCGACCTGCTCGCGCGCGAGGACGAGGTGCTGATGGAGCGCCCGTTCGGCGAGCGGCGCGCGGCGCTGGAGGCGCTCGACGCCGCGCCGGTGGAGCTGGCGCCGTCGCTGCGCAGCGCCGACGAGGCCCGCGCGTGGCTGCACAGCAGAGAGGGCGTCGTCGCGAAGCTGCTCGACGCGCCCTACCAGCCCGGCAAGCGCACCGCGATGGTGAAGGTCAAGCGCCAGCGCACGAGCGACTGCGTCGTCGTCGGCTGGCGTCCGGGCAAGGAGGAGGGCACGGTCGGGTCGCTGATCCTCGGCCTCTACACGCCCGAGGGCGAGCTGCAGGTGGTCGGCCACACGTCCGGCTTGCGCCCCGCCGAGAAGCGCGAGCTGGTGGCGCGTCTCGCACCGTACGAGACCGGCGAGCGCGGCAGCGCGGACCCGAGCCGCTGGAAGAGCGACAAGGAGCTGGAGTGGATCGCGCTGCGCCCGGAGCTCGTCGTCGAGATCGCGTGGGAGCAGGTCAGCGGCCAGCGCATCCGCCACGGCACCAAGCTGCTGCGCTGGCGCGAGGACAAGGCGCCGCGCGAGTGCGGGATCGATCAGCTGGCGGGCTAGGCGGGCCGCACGGAGCACTAAAAGTATTCTGTACAATTTATTTGCGGTAGACCGAACAAATTCGCCGCCGTATGGTCGCGTTCGTGTCCACAAGAGGCCGCCGCACCCGCTCCGCGCTCTACGCGCGACTTCACGCCCAGATCGGCGAGCTGCGCGACGAGCTCGGCGGCCTCCCGGCCCCGCTCGAGGCGCAGGCGATCTGGCATGACATCTGGCTCGACGAGACGCACCACTCGACCGCGATCGAGGGCAACACGCTCGTCCTCGCACAGGTGGCGCGCCTGCTCGACGAGGGGCGCGCGGTCGGCAACAAGGAGCTGCGCGAGTACATGGAGGTGCGCGGCTACGCGAACGCCGCCGAGTGGGTCTACCGCCACGGCGTCGCGCCGGGCGCATGGTCCGGCGGCGTGCTCGTGACGCTCACTGAGATCCGCCACGTCCACACGCTCGCGCTGGATCCGGCGTGGGACATCGCACCGCATCCGCAGGCGGGCGACGACGAACGCCCCGGCTCGTTCCGCCGCCACGACATCGAGACGTTCCCGGGTGGGATGAGGCCACCGACGTGGACGGAAGTGCCGATGCAGATCGACGACTGGATCGCCGAGGCGCAGGCGCTGCGCGGACTCGACGCGCCGCACGTGCCGGCGGAGCTGGCATGGCTGCATGCGCGCTTCGAGCAGCTCCACCCGTTCCTCGACGGCAACGGGCGAGCCGGTCGGCTGCTGCTCAACCTGCTGCTCGTGCGGCTCGGCTACCCGCCGGCGATCATCCGCAAGGGCGACCGTGAGCGGTACCTCGCCGCCCTGCGACGCGCGGACGACGGCGATTGCGGTCCGCTTGGCGAGTTCTTCGCGCGCGCGATCCTCGACAACCTCCATCGCTTCGTCGTGCCTGCCGTCGCCGGACCCGTCCGGCTCGTGCCGTTGACCGCGCTGTCACGCGAGCGACTGTCGGCGAACGCGCTGCGCGTCGCTGCCGTACGCGGTCGCCTGCGAGCTGTGAAGGGCCGCGACGGGACGTGGCGCAGCTCGCGCGTCTGGGTCGACGAGTACGTCGAGGGCCGCTACCGACGGGATTAGTCGCCAGTGTCCTTGCGCGCGCGGCTCGGCTGCACGCGCTTGGGCTCGCCCGGCTGCTTGGCGAAGTTCGGCGGCCAGGGGGCGTCGCCGAGACCCTCCTCCTCGTCGCGCTTGGCGAGCGCGAGCAGGGCGTCGAGCGAGCCGGGGCGCGCGTCGATCGCCGCGTGCGGGTCGCCGTCGCGGGCGAGCAGGTCGGGGACCGTCTTGATCGTGTACGCGGCGGGATCGACCTCCGCGACCTGATCCCAGGTGAGCGGCATCGAGACGCGCGCGTCGGGCGTCGGGCGCGCCGACCATGCCGAGGCGACGGTGCGGTCGCGTGCGTTCTGGTTGTAGTCGACGAAGACGCCGTGGCGCTCCTCCTTCCACCACTTGCTCGTCGCCAGCTCCGGCACGCGCCGCTCGACCTCCCGCGCAAGCGCGAGCGCCGCGCGGCGCACCTCCGTGAAGCTCTGCTCGGGGACGACGCGCACGTTGACGTGGATCCCGCGCGAGCCCGACGTCTTCGGGAAGCCGACGAGGTCATGGTCCTCGAGCACGCTGCACACGCACAGGGCGACCTGGCGCACGTCGTCCCAGCTCGCCTCCGGCGTCGGGTCGAGGTCGACGCGCAGCTCGTCGGGATGGTCGAGGTCGGCGCGGCGCACCGGCCAGGGGTTGAAGTCGACGACGCCGAGGTTCACCGCCCACACCAGATGCGCCGCGTCGTCGGCGACGAGCTCGCGCGCCGAGCGGCCGCTCGGGAACGTGACCGTGGCGGTCTGCAGCCACTCCGGCGCGCCATCGGGCACGCGCTTCTGGAAGAAGGGCTTTGCGGCGACGCCGTCGACGTAGCGCTTGAGCGTCGTCGGACGCTCCCGCAGGTGCAGCAGCGCCGGCTCGGCGACGGCGAGGTAGTACTCGACCAGCTCCAGCTTCGTGTAGCCGGTCTCCGGGAAGTAGACCTTGCCCGGATTCGAGAGCCGGACCTCATGCCCGGCGACGTCGAGCGTCGTGTGATCGCGCGCCATCACCGGACAGGGTGACAGGATGAGACGTCATGACGTCGATCGCCCGCGCCCCGATCCTGATCGCCCCGGCCGCCTTCAAGGGCACGCTGCGCGCGCCGGAGGTCGCGGCGGCGCTCGCGCGGGGACTGGAGGCCGGCGGCTGGCCGATCGATCCCTGCCCGATCGCCGACGGCGGCGCCGGCACGCTCGAGGTGCTGCTGCCCGCGCTCGGCGGGGAGACGGCAGCCGTCGAGGTCGAGGGACGGCACGTCGGGATCGGGCTGGTCGAGGACGGCGGCACCGCGATCCTCGAGCTGCGATCGGTGCTCGACCGCGCGACGGAGTCGAGCGCCCCCGCCGGGAAGCTGCTGCTCGCCGCCGCGGAGACCGGAGCAGAGGTGCTGCTCGTCGGAGCGGGCGACGTGCGCACGGCCGACGGCGGCGCCGGCGCCGCGAAGGCGCTCGTCGACGGCGGGGGCGTGCGCGCGCGGGTGGTCGTGCTGTGCGACGTGCGCATGAGCCTCGAACGCGCGGGCGACGGGATCGCGGGCGCGCTGCGCGATGCATGCGGCGCGCGCCTGGAGCACGGTGCGGCATTCGTGCTCGACGCGCTCGACTTCGACATGCGCATGCGCGCCGCGCACGCGGTCATCGTCGGCGAGGGCGAGCTCGATCTCGGAACGCTGGCCGGCAAGGCGCCGGGCGAGGCGGCGACACGCGCGCGGCAGGCGGGCGTTCCATGCTTCGCAGCCGTCGGCGCGCGCACGCTCGACGCCTTCGGGGCGCGCATCCTCGACCTCCAGCTCGTGCTCGAAGCGGACGACGCCGCTGGGCTGGAGAACGCCGGGCGGCGGCTCGCGACGCTCGTCTGAAAAGCTTCGCCCGTGCCCCCGCTGCCGCGTCCCCCGATCCCGCTGCGGCGGGCCGTCGTCGTCGGCGCCGGCTCGTTCGGGACCGCGGTCGCGCTGCTGCTCGCTCGCAGCGGAATGCGCACGACGCTGCAGACGCGCACCGCCGAGCAGGCCGAGGAGCTGGCGGCCGCGCGCGAGAACCGCACGTACCTGCCGGGCGTCGAGCTGCCGAGGGAGCTGCGGATCGAAGCCGCGTCGGTCGGGCTCGGGCGGGCCGACTACGTCTTCCTCGCCGTCCCGTCGCTCGGGCTCGGCGAGGTGATCGTCGGGCTCGAGGGCGCCGGGCTCACGCGCCGTGCCGCGATCGTCTCGCTCGCGAAGGGGCTCGTGCCGCCGCATGGCACGCCCCCGACCGCACTCCTGCGCGCCCGCTTCGGCACCGCGCGGGTCGCCTGCGTCGGCGGGCCGGCGCATGCACAGGAGATGGTGCGCGACGGCGCCGCGCTCGTCGCCGCCTCGAGCGACGAGGGACTCGCGAGCCAGCTTGCGGCGATGTTCATCCGCGCGGGCGTCGTCTGCGAGCAGTCCAACGATCCCGTCGGCGTCGAGCTCGCCGGTGCGGCGAAGAACGCCGCGGCGCTGGCGGCAGGCGCGACGGAGGCGCAGGGACTCAATGCGGCCGGCGCCGCCGCCGGGCACATCTTCGCCGAGGTGTGGCGCTATGCCGAGGGCCTCGGCGCGCGCCCGGAGTCGATGATCGGACTGGCCGGCACGGGAGACCTCGTCGCGACCGCGCTCGCGCCGCAGAGTCGCAACCGCCGGGCCGGGGAGCTGCTCGCGCAGGGCGTCCCGTCCGCGCAGATCCCGGCGCAGATCGGGCAGGCGGTCGAGTCGCTGGAATCGGTGCCGCTGCTCGCGCGCGCACTGGCGGGCGCGGGCATCGAGGCGCCGGTCAACGACGCGCTCAGCCGTCTGATCGCCGGCGACCTGCCGCTCGACGAATGGGTCGCGCTCGTGCGCACGACCGTGCCTCCCCCGGCGCGCTGGCGGCGTCCGGTTCAGCGCGGTGTGTGGGGGAGGGCGTGGGCGCGGCTGCGGGCGTGGCTCGCGGGGCGCAGCGTGGAGGACGTGCCGCCGGCGAGCGGATAGCGACCGACGCTACCTGCTGCGCCAGGAGGGGACGCCGAGCGCGATCAGCCGCAGCTGCTTCTCGGCGTTGCGGACGATCTCCTCCTCCACCTCGGGACGTCCGCTCGGCGCGTCGACGATCGCCTCGGCGGTCGAGACCATCGTGTTGACGATCAGCGTCGCGAGCACGCCGAGGTCCTCCGTGCTCCAGCGATCGAGATAGGGGAAGCGGGCGAGATCGGTCGCCAGCTCGCTGCTGAAGAGGCGGATCTCGGCGCGGATCGCCTGGCGCAGCGCGGGCACGCCGCTCGAGCGCTCGCGTGCGACGAAGCGGAAGTGGAGCTGATGGGCGTGCACGTGGCGCACGAGGATCTCGGCCGAGCTGCGGATCACGTCGCCGTAGGCGAGCGTCTCGGAGCGGGCGTCGCGGATCATCCGGCGCAGGGTGCGGAAGGAGTCGTCGATCAGCGCCAGCCCGAGCTCCTCCATCGAGTCGAAGTGACGGTAGAAGGCGGTCGGCACGACGCCCGCCTCGCGCGTGACCTCGCGCAGGCCGAGGCTGCCGAAGCTCTTGCCCTCGAGCAGGCGCAGCGCCGCGTCGAGCAGCGCGATGCGCGTGCGTTCCTTCTGCTCCCGTCGCGTGACGGGTGTCTCGCTGTTCACCAAAGGCGTGTGCCCCATGTCACACAGCTTACCTGGACTTGCACACGACGTATGTCTACTCTGTGCACGACTGTTCACTGAAATGGAGATCAGCGTGTCGCCCACCCTCACCCGCCGCCTGCTCGGCTCCTCATTGTTGGAGGCACTCACGACCCCCCACGGCGTCGATCGCTACGTCGAGCTGGTCCGCCCCGCGTTCTCGCTGAGCGAGGTGCGCGCCGAGGTGCTCGCCGTGCGCCATGCGACGGCGCGCAGCGTCACGCTGACGTTGCGCCCCAACGCGAACTGGCAGGGCTTCCGCGCCGGTCAGTTCGTCCGCCTGAGCGTCGAGGTCGACGGCGTGCGGCGCACGCGCTGCTACTCGCCGGCCTCCTCCGCGCACACCGGCGACCTGCTCGAGCTGACCGCGCACGCGCAGCCCGACGGCCAGGTCACGCCGTTCCTGCACGAAAGCGCTCGACCCGGGATGGTCGTCTCGCTCTCGCAGGCCGAGGGCGACTTCGCACTGCCCGACGAGCGTCCGCACGAGCTGCTGCTGATCAGCGGCGGCAGCGGCATCACCCCCGTGACGTCGATCCTGCGGACGCTCTGCGAGGAGGGCCACGACGGACCGATCGCCTTCCTGCACTACGCCCGCGACGAGCGCGACGTCGCCTACGCGGACGAGCTGCGCGCACTCGCCGCCCGCCATCCGAACGTGCGGCTGCTGCACGGCTACTCGCGACGCCCGCGCACGGGCGAGCTGACGGGACGCTTCAACCGCGGCCACGTGCGCGCGGCCGGCATCGACCCGATCGCGGCGCAGACGTTCGCGTGCGGGCCGACCGCGCTGCTGGACGCCGTGCGCGGCACCTGGGCCGAGAACGGCTGGGAGCAGCACCTGCACGTCGAGACCTTCACACCGGCGATCGTGCCGATCGCGGAGCCCGGCGACCCGGCCACCGGCAGCGTGCAGTTCGCGCGCAGCGGGCGCGCCGCGCAGAACAGCGGCGCGTCGCTGCTCGACCAGGCCGAGGCCGCCGGCCTCACGCCCCAGTCCGGATGCCGCATGGGCATCTGCCACACGTGCAGCTGCCGCAAGGTCGCAGGCAGCGTTCGCGACGTCCGCACCGGCGAGGTCTCCGACGCGCCGGACGAGCTGATCCAGATCTGCGTGAACGTGCCCGTCGGCGACGTGACGCTCGACATCTGACCCCTTCCGACTTCCGCTGCGAGGAGCCCCGCCATGACGACCACCGCACCACCGCAGCTCACCCGCGAGCAGCTCGACGCCTTCGGACGCGAGCTCGACGCGATCCGCGAGCGCGTGACCGCCGACCTCGGCGAGCGCGACGCCGCCTACATCCGGCGCATCATCAAGGCCCAGCGTGGGCTGGAGATCGGCGGGCGCGGCCTGCTGTTCGTCAGCTTCCTGCCGCCCGCCTGGCTCGCCGGCACCGCCGCCCTGTCGCTCTCCAAGATCCTCGACAACATGGAGATCGGCCACAACGTGATGCACGGCCAGTACGACTGGATGAACGACGCGGCGGTCAACGGCCACGCCTTCGAGTGGGACAGCGCCTGCCCGTCGGAGCAGTGGCGCCACTCGCACAACTACATGCACCACACCCACACGAACATCCTCGGCAAGGACCGCGACATCGGCTATGGCGTGCTGCGGATGTCCGAGGAGCAGCGCTGGCACCCCTACTACCTCGGCAACCCGGTGTACGCCGTCCTGCTCGCGCTCTTCTTCCAGTGGGGCGTGGCGCTGCACGACCTGGAGGTCGACCGCATCGCCGAGGGCAAGTCGTCGTGGAAGGACAAGGGCGCGATGCTGCGGGCGATCTGGCGCAAGGGGCGCCGGCAGGCGCTGAAGGACTACGCGCTGTTCCCGGCGCTCGCCGGCCCGTCGGCGCCGATGACGCTCGCCGGCAACCTCACCGCCAACGCGGTGCGCAACGTGTGGGCGTTCATGATCATCTTCTGCGGCCACTTCCCGGAGGGGACGCACGAGTTCACCGAGGAGGAGACCGCGGAGGAGACGCGCGGGGAGTGGTACCACCGCCAGCTGCTCGGCTCGGCCAACCTCACCGGCGGCCCGCTGTTCCACATCCTGAGCGGCAACCTCAGCCACCAGATCGAGCACCACCTGTTCCCGGACATCCCGGCGCACCGCTACGCCGAGCTGGCGGTCGAGGTGCGCGAGATCTGCGAGCGCTACGGGCTGCCGTACAACGCCGGGCCGCTCACCAAGCAGTTCGGCAGCGTCGTGAAGAAGATCGTCAAGCTGGCGCTGCCCGGCGGGGACGACCGGCCGCAGCAGCCGCCGGTGCAGCTGGCGTCCTCGCCGCGGGCGGAGCGCCAGGCGATCGCCGCCTGAGCGCGCTGCCGCCTACGTCCGCTCCGCCAGCGTCGTGACGACCGCCTCGTAGACGCCCGCCCCGTAGGTGCCCTCGGCGATGCGGACGTTCGCGCGGCCGTCGATCGCCTCGCGCAGCGTCGGGTCGCGCTCGAGCGCGTTGCCGACGAACCAGAAGCTGCCGACGACCGCGGCGGCGCCGAGATCCTCGCGCGAGTCGCCGATCGCGATGCAGTCCTCGGATGCGTAGCCGCGGACCTGCATGTGGCGCGCGACCGCGCCGGCCTTCGACGCCGCCGCGGGAACGAGGTGGTAGGCGCGCACGAGCGGCAGGCCGGCGAGATCCTCCGAGCGCGAGCGCACGACGCCGTTGTCGACGAGGCGCAGTTGCCCGTGGCCGTGCTCGCGCAGCAGCGCGTCGACCTCGAACGCGTCGACGAGCCCGCGGAAGAGGTGCGAGACGTCGCGGTTCACGTGCCAGGGGGCGTGGTACTCGAGCCGGCCCGCGTAGTGCTCGAGCAGCAGGGCCGGGGCGCCGCTGGCCGTGATCTGGTCGTGGATCGTGACGTCGCCGTCGGGCTCCAGCCCGCCCGTGAGCCACTCGAGCTCGCCGTCGATCACGAGCCCCGAGCCGGCCTCGAAGATGTACGCCCCCTGGCCGAGCAGGCGCGCGTCCTCGAACACCTGCGCCTGCCGCCGGCCGGAGAAGATCACGACCTCGACGTCGGCGCGATGGCATGCCTGCAGCGCGCGCACCGCGTCGAGGCTGAACCCCCCGTCCTCGCCGCGCAGCAGCGAAGCGCCGGGGCCGAGCAGAGTGCCGTCGAGGTCGACGTAGACGCAGCGCATTCGGCCGTGGAGTCTCGCACGCGGCCGGCGCGTACCATCGACACGATGGTCGTCGCCTCCGAGACCGAGCCCTGGGCGACGCTGCTCGAACGGGGACGCGCGGACGAGCGGCTCGTGCACGAGAGCGTCGTCGCGCCGCGAGCCGGCGAGGCGGTGTCGATCCCGCCCGAGCTGCACCCGCAGCTGCGCGCGGCGCTGGAGCGCGTCGGCATCGAGTCGCTGCACACGCATCAGGAGGAGGCGTTGCTCGCGGCGATCGAGGGACCGCTGATCGTCACGACCGGCACCGCATCCGGCAAGTCGCTGTGCTTCAACCTGCCGACGCTGCAGCAGCTGCTCGTCGACCCGCGCGCCCGCGCGCTCTACCTCTACCCGACGAAGGCGCTCGCGCAGGACCAGGCGCGCGCGCTCGCGACGCTGAAGCTCGAGCGGGTGCGCCCGGCGATCTACGACGGCGACACGCCGAAGGTCGAGCGCACCGCGATCCGCCGACAGGCGAACGTCGTGCTCACCAACCCCGACATGCTGCACGTCGGGATCCTCCCCAACCATCGCGCGTGGGGGGACTTCCTCTCCAACCTCGCGGTCGTGGTCGTCGACGAGGCGCACGTCTACCGCGGCGTCTTCGGCTCGCACATGGGCAACGTGCTGCGGCGCCTGCGGCGGCTCGCCGCCGCCTACGGGACCGAGCCGCGCTTCCTGCTCGCGAGCGCGACGGTGGCGAACCCGCTGGAGCTGGCTGAGCGACTCACAGGACTGGAGGACATCCGCCTGATCGACCGCGACGGCGCACCGGCCGCCGAGCGGCGGATCGCGATGTGGAACCCGCCGATGCTCGACGAGGCGCTCGGCGTGCGCGCCTCCGCGCTCTCCGAGGCCGCCGACCTCTTCGCCGACCTCGTGCTCGAGGGCGCGCGGACGATCTGCTTCATCAAATCGCGCAAGGCGGTCGAGCTGATCCTGCGCCATGCGACCGCGCGGCTGCAGAGCGGCTCGCGGCCCGACCTCGCCGAGCGGATCGCGCCCTATCGCGCCGGCTACACCCCGCAGCAGCGACGCGAGCTGGAGCAGCGGCTGACGAGCGGGGACCTGCGCGGCGTCGTGGCGACCGACGCGCTCGAGCTGGGGATCGACATCGGCGAGCTCGACGCGGCGATCTGCGTCACGTTCCCGGGGACGGTCGCCTCGCTGCGACAGATGTGGGGGCGCGCGGGTCGGCGCGGGCGCGGGCTTGCGGTGTACGTCGCGGGCGAGGACGCGCTGGACCAGTTCTTCTGCCGGCACCCGGACGAGTTCCTCGGGCGGCCGGTGGAGGCCGCGATCCTCGACCACGAGAGCGAGCAGATCCACGCCGCGCACCTGCTGTGCGCCGCGCACGAGGGTCCGCTGACCTCCGGCGACGCCGACGTGCTCGGCCCCCACTGGCACGAGCACGCCGAGCGGCTCGTCAGCGCCGGGCTGCTCGTCGAGCGTCGCGGCGGGTTCCAGCTGCGGTCCCCGGAGGACTACCCGGCCGCGCGCGTGCCGCTGCGCTCCTCCTCGGCCGACGTCTTCTCGCTGATCGACACCTCCTCCGGCGAGCTGATCGGAACGCTCGAGGCGGCGCGCGCCTTCTCGACCGCGCACGACGGCGCGGTGTACCTGCACCTGGGGCGCGCCTACGAGGTCGAGCAGCTCGACCTCGCCGACCGACGCGCGCTGCTGCGGCCGTTCGACGGCGACTGGTTCACGCAGCCCAAGCGCGAGACGAACACCGCGATCGAGCGGCTGATCGAACGGCGCGAGACGATGGGCGTGCGGCTGTCCTTCGGCACGGTCGTGGTGACGGAGGTCGTGACCGGCTACCAGCGCAAGGCGCTCGCCGACCATCAGCAGATCGACTTCCGCGCACTCGAGCTGCCGGAGACCGCGTTCACGACGCAGGCGCTCTGGTACGAGCTGGACGAGCGGACGCTGGGCCCGGATGCCGCGTTCGGGCTCGAGCGGCTGCTCGGCGCCCTGCACGCGACTGAGCACGCGCAGATCGCGGTGCTGCCGTTGCTGGCGATGTGTGACCGCTGGGACATCGGCGGCCTCTCCACCAATGCGCATGCGCAGACCGGCCGCCCGACGATCTTCATCTATGACGGGCACCCTGGCGGCGTCGGGATCACGCGCGCCGGGTACCGCGGCTTCGAGCGACTCGTCGGCGACGCGCATCGATTGATCTCCGAGTGCCGCTGCAGGCACGGCTGCCCGTCGTGCGTGCAGTCGCCGAAGTGCGGGAATTTGAATGAGCCGCTGCACAAGGCGGGCGCGCTCGAGGTCATGGCGCGGATGCTCGAACGCTGACGCCGGGGAGGACCGCGACGATCG
>DASRAV010000052.1:0-46085 GCA_035637995.1 Conexibacter sp.
GCCCTCGACGACGTCTCGCTCGACGTTCCGGACGGCTCGCTGACGGCCCTGCTCGGTCCGAGCGGCAGTGGCAAGTCGACGTTGCTACGCGTCATCGCCGGCTTGGAAGAGCCGGATGGTGGCGAGGTCATCATCGGCGATCAGCTCGCCACGGATCTGCCGCCCCAGCGGCGCAACGTCGGCTTCGTCTTCCAGCACTACGCCGCCTTCAAGCACATGACCGTACGCGACAACGTCGCGTTCGGGCTGACCGTGCGCAAGCGTCCGAAGGCGGAGGTCCGCGAGCGCGTCGACGAGCTGCTCGGCATCGTCGGCCTCGCCGGCTACCAGGCGCGGTACCCCTCGCAGCTGTCGGGCGGCCAGCGCCAGCGGATGGCGCTTGCGCGTGCGCTCGCCGTCGAGCCGAAGGTGCTGCTGCTCGACGAGCCGTTCGGCGCCTTGGACGCGAAGGTCCGCGCCGACCTGCGCGAGTGGCTGCGCAAGCTCCACGAGGAGGTCCACGTGACGACGCTGCTCGTCACGCACGACCAGGAGGAGGCGATGTCGATCGCCGACCGGATCGCCGTGATGGACCAGGCGCGGATCGAGCAGGTCGGCAGCCCGCGCGAGCTCTACGACCGCCCGGCGAACGCGTTCGTGATGGGCTTCCTCGGGCCGGTCAGCCAGGTCGGCGGGGCGCTCGTGCGCCCGCACGACATCGCGCTCGCGCCGCACGCCGAGGGCGACGGCGCGCGCGAGGCGATGGTGAGCCGCGTCGTGCACCTCGGCTTCGAGGTGCGGGCCGAGCTGATGCTGACCGACGGCACGTCCGTGACGGCCCAGCTGACGCGCACGGAGGCCGACGAGCTCGAGCTCGGCCGCGGCGACATCGTCTGGCTGCGCACGGCGCCGGCGCGCGCGCTCAGCGCGGAGGGCGCGGGCTCGTGACGAGCTGGCGCGTCGAGCCCTGGGCCGTCGTCAGCTGACGCGTCCGCACGCTGCTCTAGCTTCCGGTTCGGTGTGGACCCGGGAGGAGGAGCGATGGGCGAAGACGGCGCGCGCAAGCGGCGGCGGACGATGATCGCGATCGGCGTGGCGGGCCTGCTCGTCGGGCTCGCGGTCGGCGCGGCCGGCGGCGGCGAGACGAAGACGGTCACCGAGACCGACACGCTCGTGCGCACCGAGACGGTGCCCGTCACGCACGTGCGGACGGTCACCCGCGTGCGCCGCGTCGTGCACACGCGGACTCGCACGATCACCGTCCAGGCCGAGCCGTCGGGCGGCGGCTACGGCGGTGGCGGCGGCGGGAGCGACTACGCCGGCCTCAACTGCAGCGAGATCGGCCACTCCTTCACCGTCACCCCCGGCTCCGACCCCGAGCACGACGCCGACAACGACGGCATCGCCTGCGAGAGCTACTGAGTCGACCCTGGACTACGGCAGCCGCCCCGCCCACCGCGTCGACGCCGCGGCGGCGCCGAGCAGCAGCACGAGGCCGCCGATCGCGAACGCGGCCGTGACCTCGCGCTTGACGTCGCGGGTGCCGAGCTGGGAGCCGAGCGTCTCGTAAACGGCCGACAGCTGCTGGTCGTCCTCGGCCGTGAACGCCCGCCCGCCGGACGCCTCGGCGATCCGTCTCAGCGTCTCGGGATCGGGCGCGACCGACAGCAGCGGCGGGCCGAAGCCGGGGTTCGGCACCGTCGCGTCGCGCGTGCCGAGCGCGACCGTGTAGATCGGGATCTTCAGGCGCCGCGCGCTCTGCGCGACTTCGACCGGGTCGCGCCCCGCCGTCGTCGCGCCGTCCGACAGCAGCACGACCGCCGACGGCGGCAGCTTGCCGTCCGCGTCCTTCGGCTCGTGCTGGAGCGCGTCGAGCGCGACCGCCAGCGCGTCGCCCGTCGCCGTGCCGCCGTCGGCGACCTGCGCTTCGACCATGCGCGCGACGAGCCCGTGGTCGCGGCTCGGGATCTGCGTCCCGTCCGGCGCTTCGGCGAACGTCGTCACGCCGACGCGGATCCCGCGCGGGAGGCGGTCGAGGAACAGCCGCGCCGCGCGCTTGGCCGCCGTCAGCCGGCTCGGGTCGACGTCGGTCGCCATCATCGAGCGCGAGTGGTCGGTCACGAGCATGATCGAGGCCCGCTCGATTGGCACCGCCACCGTCTTCTGCGGCTTCGCGAGCGCGAGCGAGAGCGCCGCGAGCGCCGCCAGCAGCAGCGCGATCGGCAGCTGCCGGCGCCACGCCGGCGTCGGCCCGGCCGCCGCCTTCAGCGTCGCGACGCCGGTGAAGCGCACCGCGTAGCGGCGCGCGCGCCGGCGGCTCGCGAGCTGCGCGAGCAGCGCCGCCGGCACGAGCAGCAGCGTCAGCAGCAGGGTGGGCTCGGCGAACGTCACCGCAGGCGCCTCCCGAGCGCGTCGAGCCAGTCGCCGTCGGTCGAGAGCACGACGTGCTCGACCGCGAGCCGGCGCAGCTCGCGCTCGACCTGCTCGCGCCGCTCCGCCTCCAGCGCCGCGAAGCGCTCGCGCACGCGCCGGCTCGACGTGTCGATCTCGGCGCGCTCGCCCGTCTCCGGGTCGATCAGCGCGAGCCGGCCGACCGCCGGCACGTGCGCCTCGCGCGGGTCGCGCACCTCGAGCGCGAGCACCGAGTGGCGCGCGCGCAGCGCGCCGAGCGGGCGCGTCCAGCCGTCCTGGTCGCGGAAGTCGGAGACGACGACGACGAGCCCCGGCTGCCCCGCCACGCGCCCGACGCGGCGCAGCGCCTCGGCGAGCGCGCCGCGGTCGTGGCTGCCGTCCGGCGCGACGCCCTCGGAGAGCGCGCGGCGCAGCGCGATCACGCCCGGCTTCGAGCCGCGCGGCGGCAGCAGCCGCGGGCGCCCGCCGCCGAACGTCATCAGCGCGACGCGGCCCGCCCGCCGCACCGCGAGCCGCCCGAGCACGAGCACGGCGCCCTCCGCGACGTCCCACTTCAGCCGCTGCGCCGTCCCGAACGCCATCGAGGGCGAGACGTCGAGCGCGATCCACGTCGTCAGCGTGCGCTCGGGCACGTGCAGGCGCACGTGCGGGACGCCCGTGCGCGCGGTCGCCGACGGGTCGATCTGGCGCACGTCGTCGCCGACTTCGTAGGGCCGCAGCTGCGCCAGCTCGGTGCCCGCGCCGAGGCCGGCGGCGCGGCGGTCGCCCGGCAGCGCGCCGGCGGCGCGGCGCGCGATCACGAGGTCGAGCGAGCCGAGCAGCCCGTGCGGGATCGGGCCCGGGCCCTGGCGCCCGGCGGGGGGTCGCAGCGCGCGCGCGGCGATCGCCTGACGCCGCGCGTCAGGCGCCGGCCGCGGTCGCTCCGTGCTCGCGCTCATCGGCTCAGGCGGCGCTCGCGCGGCGCTGGATGTGGTCGGCGGGCGGCTCCTCGACGGTCGCGAGCACGCGCTCGAGCACGTCGTCGGCGGTCACGTCCTCCGTCAGCGCGTCGTAGGACAGCACGATGCGGTGGCGCAGCACGTCGGCCGCGAGGTCGCGCACGTCGGCGACCGCCACGTATCCGCGCCCGCGCAGCAGCGCGAGCGCGCGCGCCGCCTGCACGAGCCCGATCGGCCCGCGCGGGCTCGCGCCGTACTCGATGTACGCGGCGACGTCGTCGAGCCCGTGGTGCTCGGGCCGGCGCGTCGCGTCGGCGAGCGCGACCGCGTAGGAGATCACCTCGCGGTCGACGAGCACCCCCTGCACCGCCTCGGCGTAGCGCTCGAGGTCCGCGAGCGAGAGCCGCTCGCGCGGCTGCGCCGGCGCCGTGAGCGAGCGGTCGACGACGGCCGCCTCCTCGTTGCGCGAGGGGTAGTCGACGAGCACCTTCATCAGGAAGCGGTCGACCTGCGCCTCCGGCAGCGGGTAGGTGCCCTCGGACTCGATCGGGTTCTGCGTCGCCATCACGAGGAACGGCCGCGGCACGGGGAACGTCTCGCCGCCGATCGTCACCTGCTGCTCCTGCATCACCTCGAGCAGCGCCGACTGCACCTTCGCGGGTGCGCGGTTGATCTCGTCGGCGAGCAGGAAGTTGCCGAACACCGGGCCGAGCTCGATCTCGAACTTGCCCGTGTCGGGTCGGTAGACGCGCGTCCCGACGAGGTCGGCGGGGACGAGGTCCGGCGTGAACTGGATCCGCTTGAACGTGCCGCCGAGCACCTGGGCGAGCGTCTTGACGGTGAGCGTCTTCGCGAGTCCCGGCACGCCCTCCAGCAGCACGTGGCCGCCGGCGAGCAGCGCGACGAGCAGGCGCTCGAGCATCGCGTCCTGCCCGACGATCACGCGCTTGATCTCGTGCAGCGCCTCCTCGAGCACCTCGCGCGCGTCATCGCGTCTGAGGGTGTGGTCGTCGAACGGGTCGGGGGTCACGTCACAGGCTCCTTTCGTGGTGTCAGACGAGGCGGCCGAACCAGCGCAGGGACATGCCGGCGCCGGCGAGCAGCAGCAGCAGGCCGCCGGCCGCGAACGCCGAGGTGACCTGGCGCTTCGCGGTGCGGTGGCCGAGCTGGGATCCGAGCCGCTCGTACACGGCGCTGAGGCCGTGCGCGTCGGCGGCGGTGAAGGTCTGGGCGCCCGACGCGTGGGCGATCGCGGCGAGCGCGGCGGGGTCCGGCGGGACGTGCTCCAAATGCGTCTTGCCACCGCGGCCGGGCGCCTCGATCGTGCCGTGCGCGGTCCCGAGCGCGACCGTGTAGACGGGGATGTGAAAGCCGCGGGCGACGTGCGCGGCGGCGACGGGATCGCGCCCGCTCGTCGCGCTGCCGTCGGAGATCAGGACGATCGCTCCGGGCGGACGGTGGCCGTTCTCACCCGGCACGTTGCGCAGCGCGCTGACGGCGGTCGCGATCGCCTCGCCGGTCGCGGTGCCGCCGCTGACGGCCATCTGGTCGATCGCCGCGAGCGCGTCGGCACGGCTGCGCGTCGGGCTCTGGATCACGGTGGCGTGGTTGTTGAACGAGAGCACGCCGACGTTGACGCTCGCGGGCACCTTGGCGAGGAACTCCCGCGCGGCGCGCTTGGCGGCGATCAGGCGGTTCGGGTGCACGTCGGTCGCCAGCATCGAGCCGGAGACGTCGGTCGCGAGCATGATCGAGGCACGCTCGACGGGGACAGCGACCGTGCGCTGCGGGCGCGCTGCGGCAAGCACGAGCACGGCGAGCGCGAGCGCGAACGCGAGCATCGGCAGGTGGCGGCGCCAGCGCGGGCGGCGCGGCGCGACGGACGGCTGCAGCGCGGGCGCGGCGAACGCGGCCGCGGCGGCGCGGCGGTCGCGCTGGCCCAGCGCGTACCAGGCGGCGAGCGGGGGCAGCCCGAGCAGCGCGAGCAGGACGAGCGGCGCCGCGAAGCTCACGGCGTGCGCGTCGGTTGCTTTCCGAGCTTTGCGTGCAGCGTCAGCGTGCTCCCGCCACGCTCCACGACGACGTCGACCTGCTCGCCGGGCTTGTGGTCGCCGACCGCGGTCGCGACGTCCTCAGGGGTCTGGACGGCTGCTTCGCCGACGCGCTTGATGATGTCGCCGACGCGCACGCCGGCATGCTCCGCCGGGCTGCCGGGGAAGATCTGGACCACCTTCGCGCCGTCCGGGCTCGTCGCCGAGGTCGGGCCGTCGCGCAGGCCGAGCCAGGCGTGCGGGACGCGCCGGCCCTGCTCCAGCAGCGGGACGACCTGGCGGGCGGTGTTCGACGGGACCGCGAAGCCGATGCCGATGCTGCCGTTTGTGCCGGCGGTCGCGATCTGCGCGTTGATGCCGATCACGTGGCCGCTGGCGTCGAGCAGCGGGCCGCCGGAGTTGCCGGGGTTGATCGGGGCGTCGGTCTGGATCACGTCGTTGATCGAGAACCCGTTCGGCGACTGGATCGTGCGACCGAGCGCCGAGACGATCCCCTCCGTGGCGGTGCGATCGAGCCCGAGCGGGTTGCCGATCGCGATCGCGAGGTCGCCGATCTGCACTTCGCGCGAGTCGGCGAACTTCAGCGGCGTCGCGCCCTGCGGGATCTGCGCCGGGTCGATGCTGACGACGGCGAGGTCGGTCGAGGGGTCGGTGCCGAGCACGTCGCCGCCGAGCGCGTCGCCGTCGACGCCGAAGTGGACGACGACGTGCGTGCTGCCCGCCACGACGTGGTCGTTGGTGACGAGCGTGCCGTTGCGGTCGATCAGAAAGCCGGTGCCCTCGCCCTCGTCGGTGCGGATCGAGACGACGGCGGGGGAGACGGCGGCGTAGATCGCGCCCGCGCGCGTCTGTCCATGGTGCGGCTTGACGGGCTTGCTCGCGATCGCCGGAAGTGCGGATGGGCCGCCCGAGCCGGTGCCGCCCTCGAGCAGCATCCCGGCCGCGAACGCGATGCCCGCGAGCGCGAGCGCGCCGAGTACGAGCGTGAGCACGAACGAGCCGCGGCCACGTGGCGCGCCCGCGCGCTCGCCGGCGTCCACGTCGTCCACACCGCCCGCCGTGGCCTCCGGACGCTCCGGCTTGCGCAGCGCCGCCGCCTCGTCGGCCGCTTCGCGCGCGCGCTCGGACTCCGAGCGCCATTCCCCCGTCCACAGATGCCGTGGTGACCTCATCGTGTAGCGAGGCTACCCAAGCAAGGTAACGACGTATTAAGAAGCGGCCTCGGAGTTTGATGAGGATCTTGCCAGGTATCCCCGGGAAGGAGGCTGGCTCGTGGCGCGCGACCGCGCGGAGGCCGCTAGCCGTCAGAGGCCGCCGTGAGGCGCGCCAGCTCGTCGTCGTCCAGTTGCAGCTGCGCCATCGGCAGCAGCTCGGCGAGCTGCTCTGTCGTGCGGGCGCTCGCGAGCGGCGCGACGATCCCCGGCCGCGTGAGCAGCCAGGCGAGCGCGACCGCGGCGAGGCTCGTCGCGTGCGCGGCGGCGACCTCGTCGAGCACCGCGAGCACGGCGACGCCGCGCGCGTCCATCAGCGGGTTGGCCTCCTCGGCGCGCTCGCTCTCGACGACCTTGCCGGGGCGGTACTTGCCCGTCAGGAAGCCCTTCGCGATGCCGAAGAAGGGGCAGACGGCGAGCTGCTCGCGCACGGCCAGCTCGGCCAGCGGGCCCTCGTAGACGTCGCGCTCGACGAGGTTGTAGTGCGGCTGCAGCGCGACGTAGCGCGCGAGCCCTTCGCGATCGGAGACGGCGAGCGACGCGGCGAGCCGCTCGGCGCTGTACTCCGAGGCGGCGATGTAGCGCACCTTGCCCTCGCGCACGAGCGCGTCGAGCGCCCGCAGCGTCTCCTCCAGCGGCGTGTCGGGGTCGTCGACGTGCGTGTAGTAGAGGTCGATCCGATCCGTGCGCAGCCGCTGCAGCGAGAGCTCGGCGCGGGCACGGATATGCTCGGGTGCGAGTCCGTCTCCGCCGCCGCCGACCTTCGTGCCGATGATCATCCGATCGCGGTTGCCGCGCGCGGCCATCCAGTCGCCGATGATCCGCTCTGACTCGCCGCCGTCGTGGCCGGGCACCCAGCGCGAGTAGCCGTCGGCGGTGTCGATGAAGTTCCCGCCGGCGGCGGCATACGCGTCGAGCACTGCGAAGGACTGCTCGGCGTCGGCGGTCCAGCCGAAGATGTTGCCGCCGAGGCAGAGCGGGAAGACGTCGAGGTCTGTCGTGGAGATCGTGGTCATGGCGCGACCGTACCGGGCCGACCGAGCGGTCGGTCAGAGAGGGCGGGCGTCTACCCCCCGTTCGGGGGCGGCGCGCTGAGCAGCACGTCGTTGCCGAACGGGTCGGTCACGAGCGCTCCGTCGTCCCACTCGCGCGTGGCATAGCCGGCGGCCGCGGCTCGCTCCGCCACTTCCCGGGGCCGCGGCGTGAGCAGCTCGACGTGGTGCAGGCCGCGCGTGCCGGGCGGCCGTGGCGGCCCGCCCGCGCTCGACCAGGTGTTGAGCCCGACGTGATGGTGGTAGCCGCCGGCGGCGACGAACAGCGCTCCCGGATAGCTGCGCACGGTGACCTCGAAGCCGAGTGCGTCGGCATAGAAGCGCTCGGCTGCGGCGAGGTCGGCGACGCGCAGGTGGACGTGGCCCATGCGAGCGTCGGTCATCCCGGCGTCGGTCGCCTCGCCGCCGCGCAGCTCGCCCGCCAGCTCCTGCAGGTCGAGCGGCAGCGTCGCCATCTCCAGCTCGCCGTCGCGCCGGCGCCACTCCTCGCGCGGGCGGTCGTGGTAGATCTCGATCCCGTTGCCCTCGGGATCGGAGAGGTAGAGCGCCTCGCTGACGAGATGGTCGGAGGCGCCGCTGAGCGGCCAGCCGGAGGCGACGATCCGCCGCAGCGCGCGCGCCAGCTCGAGGCGACTCGGCAGCAGGAGCGCGAGGTGGAAGAGGCCGCATCCGCTCGCCGGCGGCGTCGGGGCGTCCGCGTCACCGAGGAGCTCGACCAGCGGCGGGCCGCCGGCGGCGGGGCGGAGGCTCGCGCGCTCGCCGTCGTGGGCCGGCGCGCGCAATCCGACGACGCGCTCGTAGAAGGTTCGCGCGCGCGCGAGGTCGGCGACCGTGAGCGCAACGCGGCCGACCGAGGTGGCGGGATCGAGTGTGGGCATCCGCACATGGTTGCACGCACGTCGATCTCCACCGGCTTGCATAATCGATCTTCGAAAGGACGATTAACGTGGTGAACGGACGTTGCGCCCGCGGGGTGCCGCAGATATAATGCGCGTCGTTACGGGGCGAATGCCCACGTGCCAGCAGTTAATTTGGGGGAGGCTCTCAGGTCGTGCTGGTGCGCTGTCCAACAACGGGGGACTGAGACGACCATGCACGAAATCGGGCAGGCGACCTTCACGCGCCGCAAGCACGCGGACGCGCGCGACCGCGCCCCGCAGCCGACGCGCCTGGAGGAGGACCTTCAGGCCTACTACGTCGAGGCCGAGGAGGAGAACCTCTTCGAGAAATGGGAGCGCGGCGAGGCGCGCGGCGACTCCACGACGCCGTCGATCTGCTCGCCCGAGTACCGCGAGTGGATGGTCGAGCGCCTCGGCGAGTTCCTCGAGCACGACAAGGAGCGCAAGCTGCTGAGCGTCGGCGCCGGCAACGCGATGGTCGAGCGCATGCTCTGTCGCGACGGCTACCACGTGCTCGCCGTCGACGCGCTCATGGCTGCCGTCGAGATCGCGAGTCGCCACGGCGTGCCGGCGATCGCGCGCGACATCCGCGCGTGGGACCCGGCGCCCGACGCCTGGGACGTGATCTACGCCGACGGCCTCATAGGCCACCTCTACGACGAGTTCGGCGGCTGCCAGACGGTCCTGCGCCGCATGCGCGGCTGGCTCACCTCCGCGGACGGGATCGTCGTCGTCTCCAACGACGTGCCGCCGGGCGAGGATCCGGTCAAGCCCGCGCCGGGCGTCAACGGCTTCCACTGGCTCTCGACGCAGTGGATCGCCGACGCGTTCGTCGAGGCCGGCTTCACGCCGATCCTGACGACCGAGTTCGTCTACGAACGGCCGCTGTCCGGGCCGCGCCGCCGCGCGATCATCGCCGCCAAGCCGGCCGCGTAGGGAGGACGCGGCGCCGTGCCGATGCAGGCGAGCCTCGCTGCGCGCCTGGAGCGCGAGCTGCCCGCGATCGTCGAGCACTACGGGACCCCGTTTCATCTGTATGACGAGGCGGGGATCCGCGCGACGACCGACCGCCTGCTGGCGGCGTTCGAGGGGACGCCGTTCCGCGAGTACTACGCGGTGAAGGCGCTGCCGAACCCGGCGATCCTGCGGCTGCTGCGCGAGCGCGGCTGCGGCTTCGAGTGCGCCTCGATCGCCGAGCTCAAGCTTTCGCGCATGTGCGGTGCGAGCGGCGAGGACATCTTCTTCACGTCGAACAACACGCTGCACGAGGAGTTCGACCGTGCGTTGGAGCTCGACGCGATCGTCAACGTCGACGACGTGACGATGCTCGCGAAGCTCGCACGGGCGCCGTCGCTGCTCTCGTTCCGCTTCAACCCCGGTGGGGAGCTCGTGGGCGAAGGCATGATCGGCAACCCGCTGGAGGCGAAGTTCGGCGTCCGCCGCGACCAGCTCGTGGCCGCCTATGCGGCGGCGCAGGCACTCGGCGCCCGGCGCTTCGGCCTGCACGCGATGGTCGCGTCGAACCGGCTCGACGTCGAGCCGCTGCTCGCGACGCTCGCGATGCTGCTCGAACTGGAGCAGGAGCTGCACGACCAGCTCGGGATCGCGTGCGAGTTCGTCAACTTCGGCGGCGGGCTGGGGATCCCGTATCGCCCCGGAGAGCCGGAGCTCGACGTCGAGGCGCTCGGCGCGGGCGCCGTGCGGCTGCTCGACGCGCACGCGGAGCTGACCGGCCGCCGCCCGGCGCTGTTCGTCGAGTCCGGACGCTACGTGACCGGTCCGCATGGCGTGCTCGTCACGACGGTCGCCAACCGCATGAGCAAGTGGCGCGAGTACGCCGGCGTCGACGCGGGCATGGCCGCGCTGATGCGGCCCGCGATGTACCCCGGCGCCTACCACCACGTCACGCTGCTTGGCGACGACGGCGAACGGCCGCTCGAGCGCGTCGACGTCGTCGGCGGGCTGTGCGAGAACAACGACAAGTTCGCGATACAGCGCGAGCTGCCGGCGCTGCGCGAGGGCGACGTGCTCTGCATCCACGACACCGGCGCGCACGGGATCGCGATGGGCTTCAACTACAACGGCAAGCTCAAGCCGCAGGAGCTGCTGCTGCGCGCCGACGGCGGCGTCGAGCTGATCCGCCGCGCGGAGGAGGTCGAGCGCGACTACTTCGGGACGCTGCGCTTCGAGGCGGACGTGCTGGCGCCGCAGGGGGTCGGGAGCGCATGAGCGCGACCGAGACGGCCGCGCACGCCGAGCTGCGCGAGCGGATCGCCGCACTGTGGGAGCAGCGCACGGAGCTGACCGAAGCGGACGCCGAGGCGCGCGCGACGGTCTTCGAGGCGGTCGGGCTGCTCGACCGCGGCGAGGCGCGGATCGCCGAGGTCGGCGAGGACGGCGAGGTCGTCGTGCACGAGTGGCTGCGCCACGTGCTGCTGCTGATGTTCCGCGTCGGCAGGCTCGAGCACTCGCAGGCGGGACCGTTTCGCTTCGCCGACCGGCTGCCGCTGAAGGAGGAGTACCCGGGCGTGCGCGTGGTGCCCGGCGCCTCCGCCCGCTTCGGCTCCTACCTCGAGCCGGGGGCGATACTGATGCCGAGCTTCGTCAACGTCGGCGCGCGCGTGGGCTCGGGCACGCTGATCGACACGTGGGCGACCGTCGGCTCCTGCGCGCAGGTTGGGCGCAACGTGCACGTCTCCGGCGGGGTCGGCATCGGCGGCGTGCTCGAGCCGCCGGCTGCCAAGCCGGTCGTGATCGAGGACGACGCGCTGCTCGGCAGCCGCTGCATCGTCGTCGAGGGCGCGCGCGTCGGCCGCGGAGCCGTGCTCGGCGCCGGCGCGATCCTCGGCCCGACGATCCCCGTCTTCGACGCCCAGACCGGCGAGGAGATCTCCCGCGGCCGCGTGCCCGACTGGTCGGTCGCGATCGCCGCCACGCGACCCCGTGAGTTCGCCGGCGGCACGTTCGGCCTCGCCTGCGTGCTCGTGATCAAGCGCCTCGCCGAGGGCGAGCGCCACGACAAGGCCGCGATCGAGGCGCTCGTGCGCGACCACGGGGCGTCGCTCTAGCCGGCGAGCAGCTCCGCGGCGCGCTTGAGCTCGGCGAGCGGCGGCGTGAAGGAGGCGCGCAGGTGGCCGGCGCCGGTGGGGCCGAGCCATGAGCCCGGGACGGTGAGGACGCCGCGGTCGGCGAGCGCCTCGAAGGCGTGGACGTCGTCGCCGTCGGACACGCGCAGCCACAGGAACATGCCGGCCTCGGCGCCCGCGTGGACGAGGCCGGCGCGCTCCATCGCGCCGGCGAGCACCGTGCGCCGCTCGGCGTAGCTCGCGCGCGCGGCCTCGACGTGCGCCTCGTCGTTCCAGGCGGCGATCGACGCCTGCTGCACGAACAGCTGCGGCGTCGTGCCGACGTCGACGCGGTGGCGCTTGAGTCGCGCGACGACCTCGGAGTCCCCGGCCGCGAAGCCCGAGCGCAGTCCCGGCACGCCGGAGCGCTTCGAGAGCGTGTTGAAGACGATCACGCCGGTGCGGTCCTCGAGCGCGAGCGCCGAGCCGGGCGGTTGCTCGCCGAACCACAGCTCCGAGTAGGCCTCGTCGACCGCGAGCAGGGCGCCGTGGGTGCGGCAGCGCTCGGCGAGCGTGGCGAGCAGCGCGGGTGGAGCGATCGCGCCGGTCGGATTGTGCGGGAAGTTGAGCCAGACGATCGCGACGTCGTCCCATGGCACCGCGTCGGGGTCGGGCAGCCAGCCGCCCGCGGCGGTGAGCGGCAGCTCGGCGATCCGCAGCCCGGCGAAGCGGGCGCTGCGCTCGGGCACGGGGTAGCCGGGCGAGCCGACGGCGATCGCGTCGCCGGGCTCCGCGAACAGCCGCGCGAGCGTCGCGATCGGCTCCTTGGAGCCGAGCGTCGGCACGATCTCGGTGTCCGGGTCGAGCCGCGCGCCGTAGCGGCGGGCGACCCAGCCGGCGATCGCCTCGCGCAGCCGCGGCAGGCCCGCGGACGCCGGATACTCGTCGAAGCGGGTCGTGGCGATCGCCTCGACGAGCGCCGCGGCCAGGAACGGCGCGATCGGGTCGCTCGGCTGGCCGAGGCTGAGGTCGACCGGCTCGATCCCGCGCGCCCGCGCCGCCTCGCGTGCGCTCGCCACGCGTGAGAGCGGATACGTCGGCGCCTGCTCGACGAACGGGTTCAGCCGCACAGGAACCCGGCCAGGACCTCGTGACAGCGGACGAGCGCGGCGATCTCCACGCGCTCGTCGGTGCGATGGGCGTAGGCGGGATCCCCCGGCCCGAAGTTGACGGCCTCGACGCCGGCGGCGGCGAGCTCGGCGACCGGCGTCCACGCCTGCTTGGGCTCCATCGACGCCCCGGACGCGCGCGCGAGCGCATCGGCGAGCGGGTTGCCGCGCGGTGGCAGCGCCCCCGGCGTCACGCCGCGCACCTCGACCTCGCCATGCGGCTCACACCAGCCCCGCAGCGTCGCCTCCGCCGCGGCGGGGGTGAGCGCGGGGTCGTAGCGGAAGTTGACGTTCGCGACCGCCTCGCCCGGGATCACGTTTGAGGCGACGCCCGCCTCCAACTGCGTCACGGACGCGACCTGGCGGTAGGTGAGCCCGCCGTGCTCGACGTCCTGCGGACCGATCGCGGCGAGCGCGGCGACCCCGCGCGCGGCGCGCTCGATCGCGTTGTCGGCGAGCCACGGACGCGCAGAATGGCCGGCGCGCCCGCGGAACGTCCACGTCGCGTCGATGTTGCCCAGGCAGCCCGCCTGCACCGCGTTGGCCGTCGGCTCCAGCACGATCGCGAGGTCGGCCCGGCACAGCCCCGGCTCACGCGCCAGCAGCGGCGCGAGCGCGCCCTCGGCAGAGGCGATCTCCTCGCGCCCGAAGAAGACGTAGCCGACGTCGACGGCCGTGTCGAGCTGCGCCAGCGCGAGCTCCAGCATCACCGCGTCGCCGCCCTTCATGTCGGCGGCGCCGAGCCCTTCGACGTGCGTCTTGGTGCGGCGCCCCGGCCAGTTGCCCTGCGCCGGGACGGTGTCGAGGTGCCCGAGCAGCAGCACGAGCGGTCGCTTTTCCCGCGCGGTCGCGCCGGCGAGGACGCACGTGTCGCCCGCGTCGCGGGCCGGGACGCCGCCGTCGACCAGCATGCGCAGCACCGCGGCCGCCAGCTCCGCCTCCGCACGCGACTCCGAGCGTGCGTCGACGAGCGCGAGCGTGCGTGCGGCAAGGCGCTCGGAGAGCGCGGCGCTGGGCTTGACGACGTCGGTGCTCATCCCCCTCCCGTCAATCCTATGGATATGGTGCGGGCATGGCGAACGCGAGGCTCGGCGCCGCCGATCTCACGCTCTCGCTGCCGGCCGCCGAGGCGGACGAGCGGTTGGCGGCAGCGCAGCGGCGGCTGCTCGCGCTGCGCCTGCAGGCGGGCGGACTGCTCGGCGACGATCGGCTCGGGCCGCCGCTGTGCGTGGTGTTCGAGGGCTGGGACGCCTCCGGCAAGGGCGGCGCGATCCGCCGGCTCGTCGCTCCGCTCGACCCGCGACACGTGCGCGTCGCGCAGTACGCGGCGCCGACCGAGACCGAGAAGCGCCACCACTTCCTGCAGCGCTTCTGGCCGGCGCTCCCGGGCTGGGGCGGGATGGCCGTGCTCGACCGCTCCTGGTACGGGCGCGTGCTGGTCGAGCGTGTCGAGGGGCTGGCGAGCGAGGCGCAGTGGACGCGCGCCTACGACGACATCGCCGGCTTCGAGCGGGCCCTCGCGGGCGACGGGACGGTGCTCGTGAAGCTGTGGCTGCACATCTCCTCCGACGAGCAGCTGCGCCGCTTCCGCAAGCGCGAGCAGGACCCGCTCAAGCGCTGGAAGCTGACCGACGAGGACTGGCGCAACCGCGAGCGGCGCGCAGACTACGAGGTCGCAGTCGAGGCGATGCTGGCGCGGACCGACCAGCCGGCGGCGCCGTGGCATGTGATCCCCGCAGAGTCGAAGGCCTACGCGCACGTGGCGGCGATCGAGCTGGTCGTCGCCGAGCTCGAGCGCGGCATGCGCGCGCATGGGATCGAGCCGCTGGAGCAGGGCGCGGCGATCTGAGCGAGGTTCGCTATCGTTCGTCGCTCGGAAGGGAAGTAGCCCTGCGACACGGCGCGTTCGTCAGCACGGCCCTCACGGGCCCGGCGCGCCGGCCGTCAGAGCGGTGGGCGAAACCTTCGAGCCAAGCGACTCGAAGGAGCCCAGATGTCGACGCGCACCGCGCTTTTGTGGTCGGTCCTGTGGACGGCGGTCGGACTTGCGTTCGCGCTGCCGCTCGCACTGCTCGGCGGCGGCGAGCAGGCCGGCGCCTACCTCGCCGGCTTCCTGATCGAGAAGTCGCTCTCGCTCGACAACCTGTTCGTCTTCGCGGTGCTGTTCGCGTTCTTCCGTGTCCCGGCCGCGCAGCGCAGTCGGGTGCTGCTCTACGGCGTCGCGGGCGCGATCGTGCTGCGCACCGTGTTCATCCTCGCGGGCGCTGCCGCGCTTGACGCATTCGCGGCCACGACCTACGTGCTCGGCGCGCTGCTCGCGCTCACGGCGGTGAAGATCGCGCGCCAGCAGGACGAGCAGATCGACCCAGACACGACGCTGGCGATGCGCGCGCTGCGCCGGGTCGTGCCGCTCGCCGACCGGTACGACGGCGACCGTCTGCTCACGCGCGTCGGCGGCCGGCGGACGGCGACGCCGCTGCTGGCGGCGCTGCTGATGGTCGCGGCGTTCGACGTGATGTTCGCGATCGACTCGATCCCGGCGATCTTCGCGATCACCCGCGACACGTTCGTCGTCTTCGCCGCGAACGCGTTCAGCCTGCTCGGGATGGTCTCGCTCTACGCGCTGCTGGAGGGGATGCTCGACCGCTTCCGCTACCTCAACGTCGGCTTGGCGGCGATCCTCGGCTTCGTGGCGGCGAAGCTGCTGCTGGCGGACGTCTGGCATCCGCCGATCGTCCTGTCGCTCGCCGTCGTGGTGGTGGCGCTCGCCGGCGCGGCGGGCGCGTCGCTGCTCGCCGAGGGGCGCGATCAGGCCCGCACGAAGCCGAGTGACTCTGCGACGGCGGCCTGATCGCCGTCGCGCGAGGCGAACGCGATCGGCTCGCCGCGGTCGGCGAGTGGCGGGATCGCGATCGACGCGAGCGCGACGTGCAGAGCGTCGAGTGCGCGCAGGCCATGGGTTCGTGCGAGCTCGAGCGCCTTCGCCTCGACGTCTGCGTCATCGGCCGCGAGGACCTTGACGCGTCCGCCCTGGCGCCGGAGGTCGGTGTCCAGCGCCGCGAGCCGGCGCGTCACCGGGACGCGCCGCCCACCGCGCCCGGCGCGGACGATCGCCGCCGAGACCTCGAGGCGGGTCCAGCGGCCGGTGTACTTCGCCACGGAGCGGTCCGCGAGCAGCTCCCTCGCCTCGGCGGAGCCGTCTTCGTCGCCCAGGTACGCCCGGGCGAGGACCGATGAGTCGACGTAGGCGATCACAGCTCTCTGTCTCGGTCCTCTTCGAGGATCCGAACTACCTCGGGAGCGATCTCCTGCAGTTCTGCGAGCCCGCGCCGATACGTCTCCTCGTCGATCGCGGGGGCGTCGACGTCCACCAGGAACCCCAGCGCCGCCGCCTTCGCGTCCGCCCGCGCCTGCCGATCCTCGGCGACGTCCGCGTCGACGGTCGCGTCGAGCAAGCTGCTCGCCCAGGCGTTCACGCTGCGCCCCTCGCGGGCGGCGCGGGCGGCGATGCGGCGGTGGAGGTCGTCGGACACGCGCAAAATCAGCTGCTTCACGGGAAGGAGGGTAGCGCCGACGCTATCATGCGTCCATGCGTGCTATCACCCCGCGCATCGCAACGATTCGCGCGCGCCTTCGCTACGCCTCCGCGTAGTCCCCGCGCAGCAGCGCCAGGTGGATCCGCTCGATGTGCGGGGCGAGCTCGACGAGGTCCTCGACGCCGCGGGTGCGCAGGTGCTCGACGATCAGCTCCCAGGCTGCGCCGGCGGCGGCGCGGAACACCCACGGCGGCACGGGGCCCAGGCCCGCGCCCTGCTTTTGGGCGGCGGCGTACGTCTCGCCGAGCACGACGGCGAAGCGCTCGTGGATCTGCGCGCGGCGCGCGAGCGCCTCCTCGCCGACGCTCAGCACCTCGATCATGAACGAGCGCGCGAACTCGGGCTCGGCCGCGAGCACCTCGAGGAACGCCACGGTGCCGGCGCGCAGGCGGGCGCGCCAGTCTTCGGTCTCCTGCGCGACCTCGGCGAGCTGGCTGAAGAGGATCTCGGTGCCGGCCTCCCAGGCGGCGAGGAAGCAGGCGCGCTTGTCCGCGAAGTGCTCGTAGAACGTCTTGCGCGAGACGCCGGCGCGCGCGACGACCTGCGCGACGGTCGTCGCCGCGTAGCCGTGCTCGGCGACGCATGCGGCCATCGCCTCCAGCAGCCGGCCGCGCTGGGAGGCGAGCACGATCTCGCGGGCCGCCGCATGGCGGCCGCGCGGGAGCGAGCGGGGGATGGGTGAGGGTGTGCTCGCCATCTGGAAACGACATGGTACAGTAGGAAACGGAGCGTTTCTACGACCAGATGATCGAGAGCGAGCACATGACCGAGACCGCCCTCCTGCCCGACCACGTCGACGTCGCGATCGTCGGCAGCGGCTTCGCCGGCCTCGGCATCGCGATCAAGCTCAAGCAGGCGGGCCGCGACGACTTCGTCGTGCTCGAGCGCGCCGACGACGTCGGCGGCACCTGGCAGGCCAACACCTATCCCGGCTGTCAGTGCGACGTGCCCTCGAACCTCTACTCGTTCTCGTTCGCGCCCAATCCCGCCTGGAGCCGGACGTTCGCGCTCCAACCGGAGATCTGGGCCTACCTGCGCAAGGTCGCCGACGACTTCGGCATCCGCCCGCACGTCCGCCTCGGCACCGAGCTGACCGGCGCGAGCTGGAGCGAGGACGAGCAGCGCTGGCACGTCGAGACCTCGCGCGGCGCCTTCACCGCGCGCGTGCTCGTCGCCGGCATGGGCGGGTTGAGCGAGCCGTCGATCCCGCAGCTGCCCGGTGCCGAGTCCTTCGCAGGCCCCGCCTTCCACACCGCCCGCTGGGACCACGACGCCGACCTCGCCGGCAAGCGCGTCGCGGTGATCGGCACCGGCGCCTCCGCGGTCCAGGTCGTCCCGCGGATCCAGCCGCTCGTCGGCAAGCTGAGCGTCTTCCAGCGCACGCCGCCGTGGATCATGCCCCACCCCGGGCGCGCGGTCCGCCCGCGCGAGCGCGGCCTCTTCCGCGTGCTGCCGGCAGGTCAGCGCGCCGTGCGCGGCGCGGTCTACTGGGGGCGCGAGACGTACGTGCTGCCGTTCAAGTTCCACCGCCTCAGCCGCGTGCCGGAGCGGATGGCGCGCGCGCATCTGCAGCAGCAGGTCGCCGACCCCGCGCTGCGCGCGAAGCTCACGCCGGGCTACGAGATCGGCTGCAAGCGGATCCTGATGTCGAACGAGTACTTCCCTGCGCTGCAGCAGCCCAACGTCGAGCTCGTGACGGCCGGTATCGCCGAGATCCGCCCGCGCTCGATCCTCACGAGCGACGGCGCCGAGCACCCGGTCGACGCGATCGTCTACGGCACCGGCTTTCGCACCAACGACATGCCCGCCGGCGAGCGACTGCGCGGCCGCGAGGGCCGGCTGCTGGGCGACGTCTGGCGCGAGCAGGGGATGCAGGCGCTGCGCGGCACGACGATCGCCGGCTTCCCGAACCTGTTCATGCTCGTCGGCCCGAACACCGGCCTCGGGCACAACTCGATCGTCTTCATGATCGAGTCGCAGCTCGCCTACGTGCTGGACGCGCTCGGCACGATGGACGCGCGCGGGGCGGCCGTGCTCGACACGCGCGAAGGCGCTCAGGCTGCGTTCAACGCGCGGCTGCAGGCCAGCATGCGCGGGACCGTCTGGACCGAGGGCGGCTGCGCGAGCTGGTATCTCGACGCGCACGGGCGCAACACGACGCTGTGGCCGGGGACCTCCTGGAGCTTCCGGCGCGCGACGCGTCGCTTCGATCCGGCCGAGCATGTGCTCGAAGCACCGACGGCTCGCCGCGCGCTCGAGCCGGCCGCCGCATTGTTGAGTTGACGTTAAGCCAAGACGTAGTACAGCGGGATGCGGTCCAACGCTCGCCCGATCTTCGGGAACGCGTTAATTCGCATTGCGCTGCACTTCCGGGACGCTGCGGCGGGGGTCGCGGGCGGACGCTTGGAGGATCGAGGGTCGTGCGGCCAACCGCGGCGCTTGACGTGACCGGACGCCCCGGCATATAACAAGCACTGACGCCGCTACATCGGGCGTCGGGGGACGATCGGGGAGCCCCGTTTTGGGGGGCCGCCATGACCACGATTCCAGTGCGTCGGGCTGCTTCGAGTTGCTCCAACTCAATGAGAACGATGTGGATTCAGACTCATAATTGTGAGCGGCTCGGGCTGGGCGACGCGCGGGCGGCATGCCGATGAGCGACGCGGCGCCGCTGGTACGCGACGACGCGGTCGCAGCCATGGGCACGAGCAGCGCAGAGCGCCCCGTCTTCGAGCTGTTCGAGGGCTTCGCGCTCACGAGCGTGCTCGCCTCGCTGGAGCGCGCCGGGCTGCTCGAGCGGCTCGAGGCCGGCGGGATTCCCGCCGACGCGGACGAGGGAGCGGACGGCCTCCCGCTCGCGACGCTCCGCTATCTCGCCCAGCGCGGGATCGTCGAGCAGCGCGACGGCGCCTTCTCGCTCACGCCGCACGGCGCGGCGATCTGCCGCGACAAGGGCTATCTCGTCTGGCTGCAGGGCGGCTACGGCGAGGTGCTCGCCGAGCTGGGCGCCTTCTCGACCGGGGCCAAGCGCTACGGCAGCGACGTGATCCGCGAGGGCCGCTGGGTCGCCGACGGCTCGGCGCTGATCGGTCGCGAGGACGTCGCGCCGCACGCCACCGCCGTGCTGGAGGGCGTCGACTTCCACCACGTCGTCGACCTCGGCTGCGGCAACGCGCGCTTCCTGCTCGCCGCCGCGCAGCGCTTCGACGTGACCGGGTTCGGGATCGACCTCGCGCCGGAGGCCTGCGAGGACGCCGAGCGCGCGATCGCCGCCGCCGGCCTCGGCGAGCGCGTCAGCGTCCGCTGCGGCGACGCCGGCGACCTGTCCGCGATCCCCGAGCTGCGCGAGGCCGACCTCGCCGTCGCCTTCTTCCTGCTGCATGAGATCTTCGAGCACGGCCGCACCGCGCTCGTCGCCTACCTGCGCACGCTCGGCGCGATGATGCCGCGCGGCGCGCACATGCTCGTCGCCGAGGTGCAGCCGGCCAGCGGCGCCCTCGACGAGCGCTGGCGCCCGGAGTTCACGCTCCTGCACGCGATCATGCGCCAGCAGCTGCTCACGGCCGACGGCTGGGACGAGGCGTTCGCCGCCGCCGGCTGGACGCATCGCGCGACGCGGGAGCTGGGACTCCCCGGCGCGGTCCTGCTGCTCTACGAGAACGCGGAGGACGCGTGATGGAGGTCGCGGAGCGCTCGGGGGTCGTGGTCACGCAGGGCCTGCCCGTGATGCAGGAGTTCGCCGGCCATCACGGGCCGGCGCCGATGTACGTGACGCCGCAGACGCTGCCGGGCACGCCCTTCAGCATCGCGGCGGTCGACGCGGCGCAGCTCGCCGGCGCGCCGCACGCGGACCTGCACGTGCACGAGGACCACGACGAGCTCTACCTGTGCGTGACGCCGGGGCTGCGCTTCGAGGTCGAGCTCGCCGACGACCGGATCGAGCTCGTCTCGCCGGCGTCGATCCACATTCCGGCGGGTGTGCACCACCGCCTGATCGTCCACGAGGTGCAGACCGACACGTGCCCGTTCCTGGGCATCCTGCTCGATCCGGGAACGGTGGCGTCGTAGGCGTGCTCGTGGCGAGGGGGAGACAGGGGGGATGGACCAGGCATCGGTAGCGGTCGCGGGAGCTCCGGGCGGCGCAGGCGTGGGGGACGCCCAGCGCGCCGAGCACCCGCGACCGCGCCTGGTCCACAGATCCGACGGTCACCTGCGCGTCGGGATCATCGGCACCGGCAACATCGGCACCGACCTGCTGCTGAAGGTCCAGCGCTCGCCGCTGCTGACGTGCAACCTGTTCGTCGGGCGCAACCTCGACTCGGTCGGGATGCGCACCGCGCGCGACCTCGGCGTGCCGGTGAGCGATCTCTCGATCGACGCGATCGCCGACGACCCGGACGGCTTCGACCTCGTCTTCGACGCGACCTCCGCGCTCGACGCCAAACGGCATTGGGAGATCCTCTCGCCGTTGGGCCTGCCCGTCATCGACTTGACCCCGGCCAAGCTCGGCAAGCTCTGCATCCCGGCGCTCAACCTCGCCGACTGCGCGCACGAGCCGAACCTCTGCATGGTCACGTGCGGCGGCCAGGCCTCGGTGCCGCTCGCGTACTGCATCGTCGCGACCCAGCCGCACGTCGACTACATCGAGATCGTCTCGACGAGCGCCTCGCGCAGCGTCGGGCCGGCGACGCGCATCAACATAGACGAGTACCTCGCCACGACCGAGGCGGCCGTGACCCGCTTCTGCGGTGTGCAGCGGACGAAGACGATCCTGATCGTCAACCCGTCGAGTCCGCCGATCACGATGCAGAACACGATCTTCGCGAAGGCCGACGAGGTCGACCTCACGACGCTCACGGCGGCCGTCGAGGAGATGGTGCGGCGCGTGCAGCGCTACGTGCCCGGCTACCGGCTCGCGCTGGCGCCGCTGCACGAGAACGGCCGCATCGCCATGACCGTGCAGATCTCGGGCGCGGGCGACTACCTGCCGGCCTACGCCGGCAACCTGGACATCATCACCTGCGCCGCGGTCGCGGCGGCGGAGGAGCGGGCGCGGGCATTGCGGCAGGAGCAGCCGGTCACCGCGCGCAGCCAGAGTTGGGGGAACTAGGGGGACTTGGGGGAATGGCAAAGATCCTGATCAGCGATCCGACGCTGCGGGACGGGAACCATGCGGTGTCGCATCGGCTGGAACCCGAGCAGATCCGCCGCTACGCGGCGGCGGCGAATGCGGCGAGAGTCCCGATCGTGGAGGTCGGCCACGGCAACGGGCTGGGGGCGTCCTCGCTGCAGGTCGGCGAGTCGCTGCTGAGCGATCGCGAGATGCTGCGGATCGCGCGCGAGCAGCTCACCGACGTCAAGCTCGGCGCGTTCGGCATCCCGGGCTTCGCGACGATGCGCCGCGACCTCGACGTCGCGCTGGAGGAGGGGGCGGACATCTTCCGCGTCGGCGCGCACTGCACGGAGGCCGACCTCACCGAGCGCCACGTCACCTACCTGTGCGAGCAGGGCAAGCCGGTCCACGGCGTCCTGATGATGTGCCACATGTGCTCCCCCGAGCGCCTCGCGGAGGAGGCGCGCAAGCTGGAGAGCTACGGGGCGCAGGGCGCGATCGTGATGGACTCGGCCGGCGCGCTGCTGATCGACGACGTGCGCCGGCGCGTCGCGGCGCTCGTCGAGGGGACCTCGATGGCGATCGGCTTCCACGGCCACGAGAACGTCTCGCTGGGGATCGCGAACTCGATCGCCGCCGTCGAGCAGGGCGCGACGATCCTCGACGGCACCGCGCGCGGCTTCGGCGCAGGCGCCGGCAACACGCAGCTCGAGGTGCTCGTCGCCGTGCTGATGCGGCTCGGCCACGAGACCGGCATCGACCTCTACGCGATGCTCGAAGCGGCCGAGCTGGCAGAGCGCGAGCTCGTGCAGACGCTGCCGGCGACCGACTCGGTGACGATCGTCAGCGGGCTCGCGGGGGTCTTCTCCGGCTACTCGAAACACGTGCGCCGGATCGCGCAGGAGTTCGGCGTCGACCCGCGCGACGTCTTCTTCGCGCTCGGCAGACGCGAGGTGATCGCCGGCCAGGAGGACGTGATCCTCGAGGTCGCCGGCGAGCTGCGCGAAGGCTTCCAGGTCCAGGTCGAGGTCGAGATGCGGATACGCGAGGAGGTGGCGTGATGGCAATGCATACCGAACAGCCCGCACAGGTGACGAGCACCGAGCGGCCGCGTGCCGCGCTGCTGGAGGCCAGCGCGCTGACCCCGCACCACGAGGCGCTCGCACGACTGCTGTGGCACGCCGAGCTGCGCGGCGAGCCGGTCGAGCCGCTGTCGGCCACGTTCCCGGAGCTGACGCTGTGGGACGCCTACCGCGTGCAGGCGATGGGCCGCGCGCTGCGCACCGCCGAAGGCGAGGAGCTGCGCGGCTGGAAGGTCGGCCTCACGAGCGCGGCGATGCAGGAGATGATGGGCGTCGAGACGCCCGACGGCGGCTACCTGCTCGAGTCGATGGTCGTCGGGTCGGGCGCGCAGCTGAGAGCCGACCGCTTCATCCAGCCGCGCGTGGAGGCGGAGATAGCGTTCCTGCTCAAGAGCGGGCTTCAAGGACCGGGCATCACGCGCGAGGAGGTGCTGGAAGCCACGCAGGCCTTCGCGCCTGCGCTCGAGCTGATCGACAGCCGCATCGCGCAGTGGCGCATCGGCATCGTCGACACCGTCGCCGACAACGCCTCCTCCGGGATGGCGGTCATCGGCGACTGGCATGACGCGGAGGACGTCCGCGTCGCAGAGCTTGGCGTCAGCCTCGCGGTGGGGCCTGACGTCGTGAGGGGGCGTGGCGAGGATGTCCTCGGCCACCCTGCCGAGGCCGTGGCATGGCTTGCCGCGACCCTGGCGGAGCAGGGCGAGCGGCTCGAGCCCGGCGACATCGTGCTGCCGGGATCGGTGGCGCGGGCGGTGCCGGTCGCTCCGGGGCAGGCGGCGTACGCGACGTTCGACCGCCTGGGGGAGGTGAGCGTGCGCCTTGTCTGATGTCGTGACCCAGGCATCGACCGAGGCGCCGCCTCTGTACCAGGTGGATGCGTACTGCCGCCGCTTCACCGCCATCGTCACGGAGTCCGCGGGGGAGGCCGTGCAGCTGGACCGCAGCGCCTTCTTTCCGGGGGGCGGAGGTCAGCCGCACGACCGCGGGACCGTGACGGACGGGGCGCGCACCTGGCAGCTGACGGGTGCGCGGGTGAAAGGGGGCGGGGCGGTCCTTGAGCTGGACGGCCCCGCCCCTCCCGTCGGCACCGAGCTGCAGTGCGAGCTCGACTGGGAGCGCCGCTACGCGCTGATGCGCACGCACACGGCGCTGCACGTGCTCTGCGCGGTCGTCTGGCGCGACTACGGCGCGAAGGTCACCGGCGCCAACATGGAGCCGCTGCGCGGCCGGATGGACTTCGAGTTCGAGCACCTCTCCGGCGAGCTCGTGCGGGAGATCGAGGCGAAGGTCAACGCGGAGGTCGCCGCCGCGCGCCCGACGCGCGTGGACTTCATGGCGCGCGCCGACGCCGACCGCGACCCGGACCTGATCCGCAACAAGGTGAGCCTGCTGCCGCCGTCGATCGCGGTCGTGCGCGTCGTCGGGATCGAGGGGCTCGACCTGCAGGCCGACGGCGGCACGCACGTCGCGAGCACGCGCGAGATCGGGCGCGTCGAGATCCCGTCGTACAAGAGCAAGGGCAGAATCAACAAGCGGCTTGAGCTGACGCTGTCAGAGGGGGAGCAGGGATGACGATGGAGCCGCACCGGCCGGTCGAGAAGCGGCCTGACTTTCCGGCGCTGGAGGAGCGCGTGCTCGCCGGCTGGCGCGAGGGGCGCGTGTTCGAGCGCTCGCTCGCCGCACGCGCCGACGGGCCGGTCTTCAGCTTCTCCGAGGGCCCGCCGACGGCCAACGGCGACCCCGGATCCCACCACGTCCTGCTGCGCTCGTTCAAGGACCTGTACCTGCGCTACAAGACGATGCGCGGCTTCCACGCCCCGCGCAAGGCCGGCTGGGACTGCCACGGCCTGCCCGTCGAGCTGTCGGTCGAGCGCGAGCTGGGGCTGAACTCCAAGCGCGAGATCGAGACGTACGGGATCGAGGCGTTCAACGAGAAGTGCCGCGAGTCCAACGCCCGCTACATCGCCAGCTGGGAGCGCCTGACCGAGCGCGTCGGCTTCTGGATCGACCTCGAGCACGCCTTCCGCACCGGCGATCCCGAGTACATCGAGTCGGTCTGGTGGTCGCTGCACGAGCTGTGGGACAAGGGGCTCATCTACAAGGGCCACAAAGTCGTCCCCTACTGCCCGCGCTGCGGCACCGGGCTCTCCTCGCACGAGACGGCGATGGGCTATGCCGAGACCGAGGACCTGACGGCGACCGTGCGCCTGCCGGTGACCGAGCCGCGCGGCCCGCTGCGCGCCGGCGACCAGCTGCTGATCTGGACGACGCAGCCGTGGACGCTGTTCGCCAACTGCGCGGTGGCGATCAGCCCGTCGCTGACGTATGTGCGCGCACGGGTCGGCGATGAGGTGCTCGTCGTCGCCGAGGAGCGCATGGCGGACCTGCTCGGCGAGGAGGCGGAGGTGCTCGAGCGCTTCGGCGGGCGCGCGATCGTCGACACGCGCTACGAGCCGCCGCTGGATCGCCTGCCCGACCACGGTCCCAAGGGCCACACCGTGCTCGCCGCCGACCACGTCGTGCTCGACAAGGGCAGCGGGCTCGTGCACACCGCGATGGCGTTCGGCGAGGAGGACTTCGTCCTCTGCGAGCGCCACGGGATCCCGCTCGTGAACCCGGTGCGCGAGGACGGCACCTACGACGAGCGGATCCGCGGCTACGAGGGCATGTTCGTCGGCGACGCGACGCCGCTCGTCGTCGAGGAGCTGCGCGCGGCCGGCAAGCTGTGGAGCGCCGCGCCGTACGTCCACAGCTACCCGCACTGCTGGCGCTGCGACTCGAAGCTCCTCTACTACGCGAAGGAGAGCTGGTACATCGCCACGCGCGACCAGCGCCACGCGATGCTCGCGCAGAACCAGCGGATCGACTGGCGTCCTGCGCACGTGCGCGACGGGCGCTTCGGCAACTGGCTGCAGGGAAACGTCGACTGGGCGCTCTCACGCGACCGCTACTGGGGCACGCCGCTTCCAATTTGGGAGTGCGACGCTACCGGCTGCGACGCGCGCCACTGCATCGGCTCCCTCGCGGAGCTGCGCGAGGTCGCCGGCGCGCTGCCCGAGGACCTGCACCGGCCGTTCATCGACGACGTCGCCTGGGGCTGTACCGTCGAGGGCTGCGGGGGTGAGATGCGGCGCGTCAAGGCGACGATCGACACCTGGTACGACTCGGCGGTGATGCCGTTCGCGCAGCACCACTACCCGTTCGAGGGCAGACGCGAGGTCGCCGAACAGTGCCCCTCGACGTTCATATGCGAGGGGATCGACCAGACGCGCGGTTGGTTCTACACGTCGCTGGCGTGCTCGACGCTGCTGTTCGACGACATCCCGTTCCAGCACGCGATCTGCGTCGGCCACGTGCAGGACGAGCACGGCCACAAGATGTCCAAGAGCCGCGGCAACGCGGTCGACCCGTGGGAGGTGCTGAACACCCACGGCGCCGACGCCTTCCGCTGGTACTACCTCGCCTCCCAGCAGCCGTGGGCCGGCTACCGCTTCAGCGCCGAGGCGGTCGAGACCGGGGTGCGCGAGCTGCTGATGCCGCTGTGGACGACGTACGGCTTCTACGTGCTCTACGCGAACATCGAGCGCTTCGACGAGCACGCGGCCGCCGGCGCGCCGCCGCTCTCGGAGCGCCCGGCGCTCGACCGCTGGGCGATCTCGCGGCTGCAGGAGCTGACGCTGCAGATGCGCGAGCGGATCGACGCGTTCGACGCGACGACGGCCGTGCGGCTGGCGGCGAAGTGGGTCGAGGACCTCTCCAACTGGTACATCCGGTTGTCCCGCCGGCGCTTCTGGAACGGCGAGCCGGCGGCGCTCGCGACCTTGCGGGAGTGCCTCGTCACGACCGCGAAGCTGCTCGCGCCCGCGGTCCCGTTCGTGGCGGAGGAGATCTACTCCAACCTCGTCGGCGGGGCGGCCGGCGACTTCGGTGCCGAGCCCGAGTCGGTCCACCTGTGCGACTACCCGGAGCCGGACGGGGCGAAGGTCGACGGGCGCCTCGACGCCGACATGGCTTTGGTGCGCGAGGCGATCGAGCTGGGGCGCGATGCGCGCGGACGCTCGAAGGTGAAGGTACGCCAGCCGCTGGCACGCGCGATCGTGTGCGGCGACGAGCGCACGCGCGACGCCGTCGGGCGGCTGCGCGACCTCGTGCTCGGCGAGCTGAACGTCAAGGCGCTCGAGACGGTCACCGACGTCGCGGAGCTGGAGCGGCCGGTCGTGCTGCCGAACCTGCAGCGGCTCGGCCCGCGCTGCGGGCGCGACCTGCCGGCGATCGTCGCCGCGCTGCGCACCCGCGACGGCGAGGAGGCGCTGCGCGCACTGCGCGACCACGGCGTCGTGACGGTCGCGGTCGCAACCGGCGACGAGCTCGATCCGACGCACACCTACGCGCTGGCGGAGAACGACATCATCGTGCGCAGCGAGCCGCGGGCGGGGCTCGTGCTCTCCACGCGCGGCGCGCTGACGGTCGCGATCGACACCGCCGTCGAAGAGCGCCTGCGCCGCGAGGGGCTGGCGCGCGAGATCGTGCGCGTTGTGCAGCAGGCACGCCGCGAGGCCGGTGTCGAGGTGACGGACCGGATCGAGCTGCGTTTGGGCGGCAGCGAGGATCTGCTTACCGCCGCGCGGACGCACGAGGGCTATGTGGCAGAGGAGACGCTGGCGACGGCGGTCGTCTACAACGGCGAGGACGCGCGCCTGCGCTCGCCCATCGACGTCGAGGGCGAGCCGCTGGCGGTTGAGGTTGTGAAGGCGGGAACGCCAGGCTAAGGAGCGGTGTGAGGCCGCCATGCGACGGCCTCACAGATCGGACTGCCAATCAGATTAGGATGATGCTCGTGTTCTTTAACTCGACGAGCTGTCCTTCGGCACCCGTTGCGACGAAGTTTGTTCTTTGGGAACAGATGCCGCTACTTGCTGCTTCCTTTTCGAGTCTGTCTCTTCCAATCGATTCTAGCGAAACGATTCTCCCGGTTGCGTCAAGTCTGGCTAGCAGTTCTATTTCTCCATCGTATAGGCATGTAGTTGGAGGAGGACCAAAGATGTCCACAGAGATAAGTATGTGCGAGTTCGCGATCTTCATGATCGCTCCGTTTATTCTGGGTAGAGTCCCTAGTATAGATTTATAGAAGAGATTCCAGTTCCCTGCAGTGCCGACTCTTAGAACTCTGATGTCGTTGACTCTCGTGGCTCCAAAGCCGCTAATTCTAGCTCTTGGTATGTCAAATCTCACTTCCGTCACGGCCCCGACTGAGGCGCCTTCAACCTTCGGTATGGTTCTTGACATGGTTTTTACGATTGTTGCTCCAGCTATCACTTCGAAAAGAGAGTTTCTAAAGGTAAGTGCTCTAGAGTTTAGGGTGAGCGTAAGTTCTCCGCCGACCGAGAGCGATCTTAGTGCGCCGGCAGTTCCGGCTCCGATGCTCAGGACAAGCGCTGCGGCCAGCGCTGCGGTCAGGAGTTTGATGCGGTTGTGCATATCGTCTCCCAGCGTGGGATGGGCCCGCGTGGTCATGACGAGTCCATGATGTGAATGGTATGAGGTTCGACACCAGCACCATCCATGAGGCCGCCAAGGGCGACCGCATGGAATGAGCCTCTCAGTTACATTAGTGTGATGGTCGTTCTACTCTGCTCTCTCAATTGTCCTTCGATGCCTGTTGCAAGAAGATTTCCTCTTTGAGAACACAGTCCGTTGCTTTCTCTTTCCTTTTCGAGTCTTTCTCTTCCAATGGATTCTAGGGAGACGATTCTTCCGGTCGCATCGAGTCTCGCTAGTACTGCTATTTCACCGTCGTATAGGCATCTGACATTTCCTCCGAATACAGTCAAGTCTAGCAATATATGCGAGTTGGCAATGTTGACGATTGCGCCGGTTATTCTAGGTAGAGTGCCTAGTATAGATTTATAGAAGAGGCGCCAGTTTTCGGCCACCCCGACTCTTAGCACTTGGATGCTGTTAACTCTTTCTACCCCAGTGCCTCTAATTCTACAGGATGGAATATTGAATCTGACTTCAGTAACGGCCCCAATGGTAGTTCCTTCGACCTTAGGTATGGCTCGTACCAGTGTTTTTACCATCGTTACTTCGCATATAATTTCACTAAATGAGCTTCTGAACGTGAAAGCTTTCGAGTTTAGAGTGAGCATTGTTTCGCCGGTGAGCGAGAGCGATCTTAGTGCGGCGGCAGCCCCGGCTCCGAAGCTCAGGGCAAGCGCTGCGGTGAGCGCTGCGGTCAGGAGTGTGATGCGGTTGTGCATGTCGCCTCCAGCGTGGATGGGCACGTGTAGTCATGGCCAGCCGAATGATCGAGCGGTCTGAGTTACGCCAGCACCATCCATGGGGCCGCTGAGAGCGGCCCCATGGAGTAGATGTTAGTTATATTAGTGTAATAGTGGTGTTACTTCTCTCGACCAGCTGTCCTTCGGCGCCCGTCGCGATAAAGCTCCCTCTCTGTGAGCACGCGCCGTTGCTTTCTCTTTCCTTTTCGAGTCTTTCTCTTCCGATGGAGACTAGGGAAACGACTTTCCCGGTGGCGTCGAGGCTCGCTAGCCCTTCTATTTCACCGTCGTATAGGCATCTCACGTTGCCGCCGAAAACCGTCACGTCTATCAACGTATGCGAGTTGGCAATGTTGACGATTGCACCGGTTATTCTCGGTAGAGTGCCTAGTATTGATTTATAGAACAGGCGCCAGTTTTCCGCTACTCCGACTCTTAGCACACTGATATTGTTTACTGCTTCGGCTCCGAGGCCTCTGACTCTACATCTCGGTATTGCTATTCTAACGTCTGTGACGGCACCAGCTAGTATACCTGAGATCTTGGGGATGGTTCTGGAGAGCGTTTTGACCATCGTTACTTCGCATATGACTTCGACGAAGGCGCTTTTGAACGTCAGCGCTCTCGAAGTTAGAGTGAGCGTGGTTTCGCCGCTGAGTGAGAGCGATCTTAGTGCAGCAGCAGTGCCCGCTCCGAAGCTGAGCGCGAGTACCGCGACGAGCGCCGCGAACACGAGCTTTGTACGCATATGCATATGTTCTCCTTAACGGTTAGCGTGGTTGGGTCATAACCATGGTTATCACATGGCTCCATATCAACTAGCGCATGAGCGCGGCATCCCCCCTTTAGCGAGCACTCAGAACTGATAGCGGGCGTGGTGCACGGCGGGCAACCGTCACGCACGCTAAAGCCGCGGGAGTTCCGGGCATCTGGATTGCTTCCCACTTGGTCAGGAACGTCGGCTACTAGGTGAACCGCCCAATAGCACCTAGGACCTTTCCTCCGCGGGCCTAGATGCAAACTACGGGCCGGAAACCGGTAAGTCAACAGACAGGAAACAGCGTGTTGGAAACCAACGCGAGCGCAGAAAGCCAGTGTATCGCCTTGCAGTTTAAGGGCGCGTTGAGCTACCGTCGCCAAAGGAGACCCTAGACAGGAGCGAGAGTGTGGTGCGATTAGGTGAGCACGCGGCGTCACGTCGCGCGTTGGTGTGTGCGGCGTTGCTTGTCGCTGGCCTGAGCGGCGCCGGAGCAAACTCCGTCCTGGCAGCTGGAGTGCCTGCGCTTCCTGACCATCGGGCGTGGGAGTTGGTGTCCCCCCCAGAGAAGAACGGCGCCGATGTCCTGCCCGACAGCGGGCGAACGCGTGCAGCGAGCGATGGGAGTGCCGTGGGGTTCGCGTCGCTCACCGGCTTCGGTGACGTACGTGGCACGGGCATCACAGTTGAGTACCTGAGCGTGCGGGATGCGAAGCCTGGCACCAACGGCTGGGCCACTCACGCGATCACATCCGGTGGCTTGAGGCCGCTTTCGCTGTTTGAGGCGGCCTTCGCGGGTCTTGAGCCCCGGTACATGGGGGATTGGTCTCCGGATGCCTCTAAGGGCATTTTTCTCTCGCATACACCGCTCACCGCTGGGTCGCCCTTCACGGAGGATGTCCCCAACATCTACGTGCGCGATGATCTGCGCATACCTGGGTCGGGTCACTACCGCTTGGTGAGCGACTGCCCCGGTTGCAGTGGCGCACTCCCGGCGAGCCCCGCCGACCAGCCGGCTTTCGCAGGCGCGTCTGCGGACTTTTCGCACGTGGTGTTCGAGTCGAGCGAGAGCTTGACGGCTGACGTTCCGCCATGCGATCCAGGTCCTGGCGGTGATAGCTGTCCGTTCCATCTCTATGAGTGGGCGGATGGTGTCGTGCGGTTGGCCGGGATTCTGCCCGCCGGCGACGGCGGGGCGGCGGCGGCGAACTCGCAAGCGGGACAGGGAGCGTTTTACCTCCCTGGGTTCAATGCGGCATACACGCCCAATGTGATCTCGCGGGACGGCACCCGAATCTTCTTCACCGTGCGGGGTACCAGTGACACTCGCGCGGGAGCGCTCTACATGCGCCAAGACAACGGGACGCCTGGCGCAACGACCGTACACATCAACGCATCCGAGCGCACGGTGCCCGATCCGACGCCATCGGACGCGACCTTCTGGGCAGCGACGCCCGATGGTTCGGAGGTCTTCTTCACGAGTGCGGAGAACCTGACTGACAGCAATGGCTCTGGCCTCTATCGGTATGACGTCAATGCACCCTCAGGTCACCATCTGAAGCTGTTGTCCGGGCCTGGTGCGAGTGTGCTCGGCCTGGTCGGAGCAAGCGCTGATGGAAGCTACGCCTACTTCGTCGCGGAGGGCCAGCTCGAGGCCGGTAAGCCGACCACCGACAGGCGACGTCTGTTCGTCTGGCATGACGACGGAGTGACGCAGACAGTTCACGAGGTCGCCGATGTCAACGATGACGCGGCGTTCCTGGTGAGCTCGGACTGGACAGTTGGGCAAGCGGCCCGGGTATCTCCGGATGGGAGGCATCTGCTCTTTGCTGCGCGAGGAACCGGCGACACCGTCGAGCTGCCGCATTCCGGGGTAGGCGATGCATGTCCGGTCAGCGCAGGTTGTCGTGAGGTTTACGCCTATGACGCGACGGTGAACGGGGGCGCGAGCTCACCCATCTGCATTTCGTGTCACCCGGGGAACCAGGACGCGCCAAGCCAGACCGACGCCCGGTTCGACTTCAACACCATCTCGATGGGGAGCAACTCATCGTTCTTGAACCATCCTCTGTCCACTGACGGGCGCTACGCGTTCTTTCAAACGGGTGATAGCTTGGAAGCGGACGACCGGAACCACACCGACGACGTGTACGAGTACGACGCGTCGAATGGTGAGGTGCACCTGCTGTCGAGCGGTGCGCCCGAGAGCCTCGGCGCGTACTTCATGGAGGCGAGCGCGGACGGACATGACGTGTTCTTCATTACGCGTGACCAACTTGTCGGGTGGGACAAGGATCGCCAGCAGGATCTCTATGACGCGCGCGTGGGAGGGGGGCTTCCGGAGCCGGTCGGATCTGCGCCGCCATGCACAGCCGATGCGTGCCGTGGGCCTCAGGCTGCTCAGCACGCGTTCGTGCCGAGAGGGAGCAGCACCTTTGTCGGAGCTGGCAACGTCAAGTCATCGCGTCATGCCAACAGCAAGCCGCGGAAGTGCAGGCGAGGTCATGCGCGCAGGCGCGTGCATGGCAAGGCGAAGTGCGTGAAGGTGAAGCACCGTCACGCGGCGAGGCGGGCAGCGGCCCGGAAGGGTCGGTGATGATGAACATGGCTACTCAGACAGGAGCGCATACGACGATGGTGGCGCGCGCGTTGCTCGTGTTGACGGCTGCGGCGACTTTAGTCGCGTTGTTGTCGGCGTCGGCTGGCGCCGCATTCGGCATCGAAGCGTTCGACGGGCAGGTGACGGCAGACGCGAGCGGCACTCCGTTCACCCAAGCGGGCGGGCATCCGTACGCGGTTGCGACCGAGATCCGCTTCAACGCGCATACGGAGTCGTTGTCGCCGTATGGGATTCCCTCGCCGTGGCCGGACGAGCCCGTCAAGGACGTGTTCGTCGACGTGGCTCCGGGTCTGGTCGGAAACCCGACGGCGGTCGCGACGTGCCGGATGGACCAATTGGCGTTCACGCCTGAATCCAGCGGGCCACTTTGCCCATCCGCATCACAACTCGGAACCGTGCGGATCACGCAGCCGATATTTGGGACGAGCCCGCCGTTTCCAGTGTTCAACATGGTGCCACCGCCCAATGTGCCGGCGCGCCTCGGGTTTAACTTCGCACGCGTGATCGTCACGTTGGACGCTGCGGTGCGCAGCGGCAGCGACTATGGCCTGTCGGTCAATGCGCGCAACATCAGTGAGGGAATTCCGGTGCTCGGCACGGATCTCACGCTGTGGGGCACGCCGACCTCGCCCGCGCATGATGCCGAGCGCTCATGTCCGGGGCAGCGAGGCCCTGCATCAGGCGGCCCGGCTTGTACGACGGACCTGCCGGTGAAGCCCTTCCTGCGCCTGCCGACCTCGTGCCCGGCGAATTCGGGGCAGGGCTTGGAGACATCGCTGAGCACGGATTCCTGGACGAATCCGGGCGTGTTCCAGCATGCGAGCTTCTTCTCGCACGTCGCACCGAACTTCCCGGACCCAGGTTGGCCCGGGGCGCAGCAGGGGACGACCGGGTGCGATCAGGTCCCGTTCGATCCCACGTTCACCGCGCGTCCCGCGACGCCCGCGTCTCCGGGTGCCTCGGGGTACGAGTTCGACCTGAACCTGCCGCAGAGCGAGAATCCCGATCTCGTCGGTGAGTCCGACCTGAAGAAGGCCGTCGTGACGCTGCCCGAGGGCGTACGCGTCTCGCCGTCCTCGGCGGGTGGGCTCGGAGCCTGCTCACCGGCGCAGATCGCGCTGAAGAGCACCGCGGACCCGACGTGCCCGGATTCTTCGAAGGTCGGGACCGTGTCGATCACGACACCGCTGCTGGATCAGCCAGCCCAGGGGTCGGTGTACCTGGCGACTCCGCATCAGAACCCGTCGCATTCGCTCATCGCGATCTACATCGTGGCGAAGGGGCCCGGGGTGATCGTGAAGCTTGCCGGCGGCGTGTCGCCGAGCAAGAGTGCGAACGGCCAGCTCCAGGCTTCGTTCGACAATCAGCCCCAGCTGCCGTTCTCGAACCTCCACCTGGAGTTCTTCGGCGGAGATCGGGCGCCGCTCACCAACCCGTCGACGTGCGGGACGTACACCACGAAGGCGGTGATGACCTCGTGGAGCGGGAAGACGGTCGAGTCTGACAGCAGCTTCACAACCTCACACGATGGACATGGCGCGCCGTGTCCGCGGCCACAGTTCCAGCCCGGGTTCGTCGCGGAGACGCTCAATCCGATCGCCGGACGTCATTCGCCCCTGTCGATCACGGTGTCGCGGTCGGATGACGACCAAGAGCTCTCGGCAATCGACTCGGTTCGCTTGCCTGACGGTCTGCTCGCGAAGATCGCGAGCGTGAAGCTCTGCAGTGGCGCTGCCGCTCGCGCCGGCACCTGCGGCGCGGCTTCGCAGATCGGGACCGTGACGACGCAGGCCGGTCCGGGGCCGGACCCCTTCTCGGTCACCGGCCGGGTGTATCTCGGCGGACGCTACAAGCATGCGCCGTTCAGCCTCTCGGTCGTCGTGCCGGTCGTGGCCGGGCCGTTCGATCTCGGGACGGTCGTGGTGCGCTCGGCGATCTACGTCGACAGGCACGACGCGACGCTGCGGGCCGTGACCGACCCACTGCCGACGATGCTGGAAGGGATCCCGTTGCAGGTGCGACTCGTCAATGTGACGCTTGACCGTTCCGGCTTCGTCCTCAATCCGACAAGCTGTGCGCCGAAGCAGATCACCGCGGGAATTCGTTCCACAGCTGGGACGGTCGCTCACGTGAGCAACCGGTTCCAGGTGGCCGACTGCGCCTCGCTCGGATTCCATCCGAAGATGACGCTCACCGTCGGCGGCAAGGGTCATGTCGGGCATCGTGCCTCGACGCCGCTGACCTCGACGGTGACGATGCCGAAGGGTGACGCGAACCTGAAGTCGGTCTCGGTCTCGCTGCCGTCGAGCCTGAACGCGCGGCTGGACGTCGTGAACAACGCCTGCACGCAGGCGCAGTTCGAGTCCGGTCACTGTGAGCAGGCCCGGGCTGGGACGGCCGTCGCGGTGACGCCGCTGCTGCCGCACGCGCTGCGGGGCGGGGTGTACTTCGTCACGGACCCGACGAAGCCGGCCGGATCGCTGCCGAACCTGATCGTCGCGTTGCGCGGGCAGGTCGATTTCGACCTCGTCGGCAAGATCAAGATCCCCGGCGGGATCAGGCTCGCGACGCGGTTCACGACGGTGCCCGACGTGCCGATCACGAAGTTCGTCCTGCGGCTGACCTCAGGCAGCCATGGGCCGGTCGGCAACGCCGAGAACCTCTGCTCGAAGCGCTCCAGGCAGAGGACCGCGTCGATCACCTTCGCCGCTCAGAACGGCAGGAACCTGAGCGTGCAGCAGCCGCTGAGCGTCAGGGGCTGCCACCGCTGACGCCGAGGGAGGAGGTGGGCGAGGGCGGCACCCTGACCAGTGCCGCCCTCGTCGCCGCCGCTGTCGTAAGGCGGCGGGCTGACCGCGTCAGGTCTCCGGCGCCGGAGGAGGAGGAGGCGGGTACGCGAGCGACCCGTCGCCCGGAAGGGCGCCGCCGGCCTCGATGCTCGGCATCAAGCCGCCGCCGTTGCTCGGGTTCACGTAGGAGACGGTCACGTGCCACGGGACGCTGCGGTAGCGGCTCAGCTCCCGGCGCACGCGGTCCTCGAGCGCGACATGGACGGTGCCGCCAGGTCCGCTGACGCGATAGCTGACGTCGCCTCCGCCCGCGCCCACGCCGAGCTCGAGGTCGCCACGGCAACCCTGCGGGCAGTCGAGCCGCACGGCCACGCTGCGATCGTCCGACTCACGCGTCACGGCCGCCACGTGCACGTCGCATGACGGGCCGCGGTAGGACTGCGCGCCCGGACCCAGCTCGCCGAGGAAGTCGTTTGCGCAGTCGAGCCCCCGGACGAGCAGGCGACGGCCGTCCCAGTCGAACGCCTGGCCGTCGGCCGGGTGCATGAGCGTGCGGACGTGCCCGGCGAGGTCGCCCACGCGGATCCGCTCGTGGTGCTCCCAGAAGGCGATCGTCCCGTGTGCGAACGCGAGCTCGCCGACGTAGGGACAGTCGCTGTGCGGAATGCGGTGCGCGCGCGGCTCGGCCGGCGAGGCCCACGCAAGGGAACGGAAGCTCGGGCAGAACACCGCGGTGCCGCGCTTGTCGACGACGAAGGTGGGGTCGACGCCCGCCCCGGTAACGCCCTCGATCGCGTATCGCACGGCGCCCGTGTCGATGTCGCGGACCTCGAGGCGTACCGGCTCCTCAGTGCCCTTCGCGACGCTCCCCGTCGCGAGCACGCCCGGCGCGCCGGCGAGCCACGTGAAGCGTCGGCCCGGCTCCGCCGCGAGCGTCCGCACCGTGTGGCCGTCGTGGATGCGGATCCGGGTCGCTCCGGGCGAGGATCCGTGCGCGCACGTCAGCGCGTCCGCGACGAGTCGCCCGGCGACGGCGAGCGGCGAGTACGGGATCTCCGCAGAGCGCCCGCGGCAGTGCGCAATCACCCGCAGCGGTCCGGTCGGCGGGCCGACGAGGAGCGTCATGCGCGATCCGCGCTGCTCGGTCAGCGCGACCGTCGTCGGCGAGGCCTCGAGCTGGATCGGCCCGCCATGCAAGCGCAGAAGCTGCCGAGCGCGACCGCTGGGGCCGACGCGCATCAGCGCGCTCGGCGTGGCGTACAGGCGCATCGGTCCCGCGTACGCGACAGCGGCGATGCCGCCCGGCGCGGTCGCGAGCCGGTGCAGCGGACTGCCGCTCGCGGGCGTGGCCGCACCCGCCCCGGCTGGTGCCGCGCACGTCGCCAGCACGACGGCGATCGCGAACTGTCCCCGGGCCCGCATCGCGCGCAGCTTCGCAGGGCTTGCCCGGTTTACGCGCCGATAGCCGGTGTTCCTCGGTGTCACGTCATCGCCGCCGGCTCCGTCACCGGCTTCAGATGCCGGAACGGGCGGCCGTCGCGCAGCTCGCGCACGACCGCCTCGACGAGGCCGTCGCCGTCGAGGCGCTTGCCGTCGGTGACGGCGGCGACGAGGCCGCGCTTGCGGGCGATCAGGCGCGCCATCGTCTCGTCGATCGTGCCGGCGGCGAGCAGGTACCAGGCCGTGACCGCGTCGCGCTGGCCGATGCGGTGGCAGCGGTCCTCGGCCTGGTCGTGCATCGCCGGCGTCCACTCCAGCTCCAGGAACGCGACGTTGGAGGCGCGCGTGAGCGTGATCCCCTGCGCGGCGACGCGCGTGGCGCAGACGATCAGCTGCGGGCCTCCCTCGGCCTGGAATGCGCCGACCGTCTCCTCGCGCGCCTCCAACTTGTCGCGGCCCAGCAGGTGCGCCGCGTGCGGGAAGCGCTCCATCACCGCCTCCTGCACCTCGACATGGCGGGCGAAGACGACGAGCGGCTCACCCGAGGCGAGGAAGTCGTGGATCCATGCCAGCGCGGCGTGCAGCTTGCCGCGCGCCGCGAGCCGCTGCAGCGTGCCGAGCTGCGCGAGCCGCTGGGCGCGCAGCGTCGCGGCGATCTTCGCGTTCAGCTCGGAGAGGTCGAGCGGCTGCTCGCGCAGCCAGGCGATCACGTCGTCCTCGGCGAGCTTGTACTCGCGTGCGTTGTCGAGCGCGACGGGCACGACGACCTGGCGCTTGGCCGGCAGCTGCGGCAGCACCTCGGACTTCAGCCGCCGCACGAAGCAGCGCCGGCGCAGGTGCCAGTGCAGCCGCTCCTCCGTCAGCGGCCCGCGGAACTGCGCCTTGAAGCGCGCGCCGGAGCCGAAGTCCTCGATGCGCCCGAGCACGCGCAGTTGGCTGATCAGCTCCTCGGCGTGGTTGAGCACCGGCGTGCCGGTCAGCGCGAGGCGCAGCGCGTCGCGCGGCAGCGCCTCGGCGAGCCGGCGCACCGCGCGCGTGCGCTTGGCCTGCGGGTTCTTGCAGTAGTGCGACTCGTCGAGCACGAGCGCGCGCGGACGGCGCAGCGCCAGCAGCTCGCGATGGTTGGCGACGACCTCGTAGTTGAGGATCGCGATCTCGGCCGCGCGCGGTACGGCGGCACGGCCCTCGATCACCGCGACGCTGCGGTGCGGCAGCCAGCGGGCCGCCTCGCGCTCCCAGTTGAGCTTCAGCGAGGCGGGGCAGACGACGACCGCCGGAAAGGCGTCGTCGGCCTCCAGCGCGGCGAGCGCCTCGACCGTCTTGCCGAGCCCCTGCTCGTCGGCGAGGAACGTGCGGCGGGCGTGCAGCGCATAGTGCACCGCCGCCCACTGGAACGGCTCGAGCGTGCCGCCGAGCACGGCCGCGACCTCCGCGATCGGCTCGCCGTCGGTCGCGCGCGAGGCGCGGATCGCGGCCGCCGCCTCGGCCGCATCGGCGCGCAGCCGCTCCAGCACGGGCGCCGCGGTGTACGTGACCTCGACGCCGTGCAGCGCGAGGAAGGCGTCGAGCGGCTCGGCGAGCCACGGGTCGACCGGCACCGCGCGCTCGCCCTCGCAGCCGGGCAGCTGCCCGAACGCGGTGCCGCTGTCGGGGTCCCACAGCACCTCGAGCCGCAGCCGCGCGCCGTCGACGCCGTGCGTCGCGATCAGCCGCGCGGGCGGCGGGTCGTCGCCGAGCTCGAGCGCGGCGACGCAGCGCTCGGCGGCGGCGTCGAGGCGCGCCGACTCCTGCTCGCGCAGCACGTGCGCGTTGGCTGCGGTGAGCGGAACGAGCAGCCGCTCGTCGCGCTCGATCGCGCCCGCGCGCAGCGCCTCCGGCACCGGACCGGCGACGGTCTCCAGCTCCCACCAGCCGCGTCCGTCGTAGCGGGCGGTGCGCACGTGGCCGATCCAGCGCTGCTCGATCGAGTCGATCCAGGCGCTCGCCTGCTCGCTCGCGGTCAGTTCCGGGAAGCGGCGCAGGACGTCCGCGACGTGCAGCGCGACCCAGTCGTCGAGCGGCGCCCACCACTCGCGCGCGTCCCAGTCGAAGCGGCGGTGCGGGATCGCGCGCACGACCTCGACGATGTGCGGGTCGTAGGGAAACGAGAGCACGACGATGCGCCCCCGCTCGGCGTCCGTGCGCAGCTCGACGTTCGGGGAGTCGGGGACGAGCTGCATGCCGCCCTACGGTAGCCACTCCTGCGACACTTCCCCGATGGACGGGGAGTACGCGATCACGCAGGAGGGGCTCGACGCGCTGCACGCCGAGCTCGAGCAGCTCGAGACGGTCGGCCGCGCAGAGATCGCCGCGCGCATCAAGACCGCGCGCGAGTGGGGCGACCTGAAGGAGAACGCCGAGTACCACGCGGCGAAGGAGGACCAGGCCCACCTCGAGACGCGCATCAAGCGGATCGTCGAGCGCGTGCGCGGGGCGACCGTCGTCGACGGCAACGCCGCGCCGGAGGGCGTCGTCGGCTTCGGCACGACCGTCGAGGTGCGCGACGAGACCAGCGGCAAGGTCGCGACCTACCGGATCGTCGGCGCCGCCGAGGCGAGCGCGAAGGACGGCAAGCTCTCGATCGAGTCGCCCGTCGCCCAAGCGCTGATCGGCGCCCGCGCCGGCGAGGCCGTGCAGGTCGAGACGCCCGGCGGCTCGCGCACGTTCACCGTCGTGCGCGTTGGGGCGTAGCGCTTCAGACGAACAGGTCCGCCGCCGTCGCGAGCAGGACGCCCTCCCGCTGCGCGCGCTCACGCAGAGCGGACGTGAATCCGGAGCGGGCGAAGAGCGCCAGCCGCGCGGTGGCGGCAGCCCCCCCGAGGGCGGACTGCGCCTCGCGCAGGTCGTCGAGCACGTCGACGTCGACGACGCGGCGCCACTTGCACGAGCCGAGGAACGCGTAACGGGCCTTGCGCACGCCCACGACGTCGACCTCGACGCGACCGTCGCGCGACCACCACGAGCCGAGCTCTTCGCTGCGTCCCACCTGCGCCTCCTCGGCGTACCGCCCGACCCACGTGCGGCAGCAGTCCTCGAATGCGCGCCCCATGAGGTTGTCGAGGTCGACGAGAATCTCGGCCGCCACGTCGTCGACGCGCCCGCGCTCGAGGCGGCTGCGGTTCGGGAAGACGTAGCGGAAGAAGAAGCGGAAGTAGGGGTCGGCGATGCGGTAGCTCGCGCGCCGTTCGCGGCCCCCGACGGTGAGCGGCTTCCACGCGCAGACGTAGCCCAGCTCCTCCAGGCGCGCGAGCCGCGGGCTGAGGTTCGCCGTCGCCAGGCCGACCTGCTGTGCGATCTGGTTGTGCTGCGTCGCTCCGCTCGCGATCGCGCGCAGGATCGAGAAGTAGGTGCCCGGGTCGCGCACGCCTTCGCCTTCTCGCAGCAGATGGAGCGGGTCGGCGTAGAGCGGTTGCCCCTTGGCGAGGATGGCCGTGCGCAGCAGCGTCTCCAGCCGCCGATCGCCTGCCCACACCTGATACTGCGGGGTCCCCCCGAGGACGGCGTAGCGGCGCAGCAGTGCGACGGGATCCGTGTTGCGTGCGAAGCGGGCGGCGTCGCGGTAGTCGAGCGGGGCGAGGAACGGACGTTGCGTCGCGCGCCCGAAGAGCGGCGAGCCGTGGTCGAGCAGGCCGTCCATGAAGCTCAGCGCGCTGCCGCACAGCACGAGCGCGATCGGCACGTCGCCGCGCTGCCAGCGGTCCCAGAAGCGCTGCACGATCGATGGGAGCGCCGGCTGCGCCGCGCACAGAAACTGGAACTCGTCGAGCACGACGGTGAGCGCTCCGCCGGCGAGCGCCTCGCGCTCGAAGAAGCTCAGCGCGGCATCCCAGTCCGCCAGCTGGAGCGGAGGCTGGCCGGGGAGCAGGCGGGCGGCCTCCTGTGCAAGCAGATCGAGCTGCGCATGCTCGTCCTGCTCGTCGGCTTGGAAGCTGACGACGCGCTCTTCGGCCAGGACCGTGGCGAGCAGGAAGCTCTTCCCGACGCGTCGTCGGCCCGTCATCACCACGAGGCTCGGCAGCTTCGAGCGGGCTTCCTCGAGCAGCGCCCGCTCTGACTCGCGATCGATCATGTCGATGGCCATGTGCTCAAGTGTAAAGCACTATCGTATGAGTAGCTACTTTACGAGATACTACTTTACGAAATAGCAAATGCGATCATCGCACCGGCTCGATCGCGCGCGAGGTGGCGAGTACCTGCCCGTCGGCGTCGAGCGCCTGCACGGCGACGTAGCGCGCGGTGGTCCGTGCGGGGATCGTCGTCTCGAAGTTGGTGCGCGGCACGGGCGAACCGAGCGGCGCGAGCGCGTTCGGGTCGTCGCCCGCGAGCGCCTGCCAGCTGCGCACCGCGGTCGCGCCGTTCCAGCTCGCCCACGCTGTGATGCGCTCCCCGGTGCCGCGCCGTGCCGCGAGCGCCGGGCGGGTGAGCGGCTCGCCGTGCCAGGGATAGCGGTAGGCCTGGTAGGTGTCGGAGCCGGGCGGCAGCCGGAGGTCGAGCAGCAGCCGTCCGCGGCGGCTCATCTCGGTGACGTGGCCGGCCGCTCCCCAGCTCATGAAGACGTGGCCGTCGGGGAGCGTCTGCACGTTGCCCTCGGCGCCCACGAGCAGCTTGTCGGGGTGCGTGTAGGCGCGCACCAGGGTTGCGGTGCGGTGGCGCTCGTCGACGTGGAGCACGAGCCCGCGCGACTGGTCGGCCTGCGGCGGTGTCGCCTCGTTGTCGAACAGCGAGATCGTGCCGTCGTCGCGGCGCTGGACGTCGTGCTGGAAGGCGAAGCGCGCGCCCGGCCCGAACCTGAAGTCGCTGCGCCGCCCGCCGAGCCGCCACATGATCGCGCCGGTGCGCCGGTTGATCTTGTAGATCGCGTGCACGTTGCGGCCGCTGAGCAGCAGGTTGCCGTCGCGGTCGACGTCGATCGCGTTGAGATGGAAGTAGTCGTGCGGCCGATCGGACTTCGGCGGCGTCATCCCTTCGGTGACGGGCACGTGATCGGCGCTGCGCCACTCCCACACGACGCGCCCGGTCGCGACGTTCACCTCCTGCAGGACGGACTCGTAGATCATCCCGTCGCGCGGGCCGCCGACGGCGGTGAGGTCCATCTTGCGCGGCACATAGGCGGTCAGGTAGGCCGTGCCGTGGTCGGTGAGCTGGAACTCGTGGTGGTCGCCGCGGTGGCCGTTGCCGGCATGCACGGTCGCGATGCGACGGTAGTGGTCGTCGACGATCACGTACTCGCCCAGGCCGTGACCGTTGTGCGTGTGTCCCTGCCACCACGTCAGCACGCGCTGGCCGCGATAGCGCTGGACGCGGAAGCCGGTCGCCGCCATCCCCGCTGGGGCCGGGTGAAACCAGACGACGTGCCCCTGGTCGTCGACGATCTGCGGCCCGTCCTGCCCGGCGCCGCGCTTGACCGCGAGGAAGACGTAGCCGGGCGCCGTGCGGTGGGCCGCGACGGCGACCGTGACGGCGTCGGGATCGAGGCCCGGGAGCGAGTGGAAGCGGTGGACCTCCGCGGCGGAGGCGCCGGAGTCGTCGCCCGCGGTCGAGATCAGCGCCCAGGCCGCGGCTCCGGCGGCCACGGCCGCGGCGAGGAGCGCGAGCGCGACCCATCTGCGCGGCGCACGCACGCGCCGGCGACGCACGCGCGTCGTCGTCCCTCTGGTGCCGCGACTCATCCGCCGAAGTCTTGCGGCCGCGCCGCGGGCGCAGGTGAGAATCCGCTCATCGGCCTGGCTACGCGGGCGCGCGCAGCCCGGCGAGCAGCAGCTCGAGGTAGCGGCGCCAGTCGGCGACGCCGGCCTGGACGACGGCGGCGAGGCCGCAGTAGAGCGGGGGCATGTCGGCCGGCTTGAGGTCCGGCCGGATCGCGCCCGCGGCGCGAGCGCGGTCGAGCATCCGCTCGGTGTTCGCGAGCAACTGCCCGAGCTGGTGCTCGGCCGGCTGCATCGCGCCGCTGCCGCCCGCGATCCCGGCCAGCACGCCCGCCCAGGCGCGGTTCTGCTCCTGGGTGGTGGCGCAGAACTCGAACGACTTCACGATCGCCAGCCACGGATCCGGCTCCTCGAGCAGCTCGGTCGTGTAGGCGATCGTCCGCTTGAAGCGCTCCTCGACGAGCGCCTCGGCAAGCGCCTGCTTCGTCGGGAAGTGCCGGTAGACCGTGCCGACCCCGACGCCCGCGCGGCGCGCGATCTCCTCCATCTGCGCGTCGGTGCCGTGCTCGGCGAACGCGGCGCGCGCCGCGTCGAGCACCTTGGCGCGATTGCGCGCGGCGTCCGCGCGCAAACGCCTGGGCTGGATTTCGAGCGCTGGGGTTGACAAGCGGAATCCTTCCTCCGTATTGTCCTGGGGACGAAGCGGAAGATCGCTTCCGGATTGTAGCCCTCCAGCGAAAGAGCCCGCAACCATGTCCTTCGCCGCCCCGCCCCTCGCGACCACGCCCGACCCGCGCCGCTGGAAGGCGCTCGCCGTGCTCGCGATCGCCCAGTTCATGGTCATCCTGGACGCCTCGATCGTGAACGTCGCGCTGCCCTCGATCAAGACCGCGCTCGGCTTCTCCGAGGGCAGCCTGCCGTGGGTCGTCAGCGCCTACACGCTCGCGTTCGGCGGCTTCCTGATGCTCGGCGGCCGTGCCGCGGACCTGTTCGGGCGCCGGCGCGTGTTCATCGTCGGTCTCGGGGTCTTCTCACTCGCCTCGCTCGCGGGCGGCTTCGCCACCTCCGCGGGCTGGCTGATCGCGGCGCGCGGCGTGCAGGGGCTCGGCGCGGCGATCCTCTCGCCGGCCGCGCTCTCGATCGTCACGACGACGTTCACCGAGGGCGCGGAGCGCAACAAGGCGCTCGGGATCTGGGGCGCGCTCGCGGGCGCCGGCGGCGCCGTCGGCGTGCTGATGGGCGGGATGCTGACCGAGTGGGCCGGGTGGGAGTGGGTGCTGTTCGTCAACGTGCCGATCGGGGCTGCGGCCGCCTTCGCCGCGCCGCGCTTCGTGCGCGAGAGCCGCGGCAACGAGCGCACGAGCATGGACGTCGCGGGCGCCGTCTCGGTCACGGCCGGGCTCGTCGCGCTCGTCTACGCGCTGCTCGACGCGCACAACGCCGGCTGGGGCTCCTTCCAGACGCTGGGCCTGATCGGGCTGAGCGGCGTGCTGCTCGTGACCTTCGTGGTGGTGGAGCTGCGCACCAAGCACCCGATCATGCCGCTGACGATCTTCCGCAACCGCAACGTCGCCAGCGCGGACGCCGTCGCGCTGCTCGTCGGCGCCTCGCTGTTCTCGATGTTCTTCTTCATCTCCCTCTACCTGCAGCAGGTGCTGGGCTTCTCAGCGCTGAAGGCGGGCCTCTCCTACCTGCCGCTGTCGGTCGCGATCATCACCTCGGCGGGCGCCGCCTCGCAGCTCGTGACGCGCGTCGGGCCCAAGCCGGTGCTCGTGACCGGCCTCTCGCTCACCGCGATCGGCCTGCTGCTGTTCACGCAGGTCTCCTACGGCGGCTCCTACCTCGGCGACGTGCTGATCCCGTCGGTGATCGTCGCCGTCGGCCTCGGGCTCTCGTTCGTCTCGCTCACGATCACCGCGATGGCGGGCGTGCAGCACAACCAGGCCGGGCTCGCCTCCGGGTTGCTCAACACCGCCCAGCAGGTCGGCGGCGCGCTCGGGCTCGCGGTCCTCTCCTCGGTTGCGGCCGCGCGCACGAGCCACGTGCTCAGCGGCGTCGGCGGGCGCCCGTCGCCCGGAGCGGCGACGAGCGCGCTGACCGAGGGCTTCCAGAGCGCGTTCGCCGTCGGCGCCGGCTTCGCGCTCCTCGGCGTCGTGCTCGCGCTGCTGTTCGTGCCGCACGTGCGGCCGGAGGAGGTGGCGCAGGAGACGGCGCCGGAGGCAGCGGAGGAGCCGGTGGCGGCGTAGGTATCAGGAGCGCCGCTGGCGCGGGCGCTCGGGGCGCGGCTTCGGCGGGTTCTCGCGGCGCTCCTCGTCCGTCATCTGACGGATCACGAGCGTCCCCTGCTCGATTTGGCGCTGCATCTCCTCGAGCTTCCGCTCGCGTTCCTGTTGCTGGCGCTCCTGAACGGACTTCATCGCATGCCCCTCGTTCAGACTAGCGCAGCGGATGAGCCGTCTTGACCGGACTGCTCAGCTGCGGCGACGAACGACCCGCGCGGGCAGCGGAACGAGCGCGGCCGCACCGGCGTAGCCGAGCGGCTGCAACGTGAAGAGATCCGAGATCGTGCGCAGAAGCGTGAAATGGCTCGCGGGTGCCGCATCGGTGACGCCGCGGCGCACGCCCGGGCCGATCAGCAGCGCGCCGACGCGCCCGGCTCCCGCCGCCGCGGCGTCGCCGACGTTCGGATACGTCGGTGGCTCGCAGCACACGCTCGGGGCGGCGGCGGCCGTCGCGCTTGGAGCCGACGTCGTCTGGGCGGGCGTGGTCTGCGTCGGCGTGGTCGTCGCCGGCGGTGGGGCGGGGGTCGTCTGCGTCGGCGTCGTCTGGGGGGTGGTCGGCGTCGTCGTCGGCGGCGGTGGCGCAGCGGGCGGCGGTGGCGGCGGCTGGTCGCTCGTGATCGCGAGCAGGGCGCCGTCCGCCCACGCCGGTGAGGCGAGGATCCGCGGCACGACGCCGGCGAGGAACGCGTCGGCGGCCGCAGCGCCCGCCGGCGCCCCGGGCGCGCACGGCACGGCGCTGCCGTCGTGGCAGCGGTCGGGGACGATGTAGGAGAGCGCGGGGGCGTGCGCGCCGCGCGCGAGATCGGCGTCGAGCGCGTCGAGGTCGACGTCGTCGGAGGCGCAGGTGCCGCCCGCGTCGATCAGCGAATGGAAGTACGCGAACGGGTTGCGCTGCGTCGCATAGGCGGCGTCGACCGTCGGCGCGGGCAGCGGGTCGGGCGCCCCGACGGCGGGGTGTCGGCAGGCGCTGCCGGCGCCCTCGAGATACGCGCGCCAGTCGAGGCCGTTGGCGTGCAGCTCGTCGGCGATCGTCCCGGTCGCATATGGGTAGACGCAGCCGTCGCCGAGCTGCTGGCCGTCGGCGCCGACGGTGTCCGGCGTCACGTCGGCGAAGGTGGGGCAGCCGGCGAGGGTCTGCGCGGTCGGGCCCTGACCGCTGATCAGCGCGACGCCGTTCGCGACCGCGCCGCGCGCCGCCGAGACGTAGTCGGTCAGCAGCGTGCCCTTCGCGCGCAGCGTGCCGGTGAGATAGGGGGCCGTGTCACTGCCGAGCGTCGTGAGGTCGGTGTCGGCGAGGACGATCAGGAACACGTGATGGATCGATGGGACGTCCGTGCCGCTCGGATCCGGATGGCTCCCGCCGTCGGCCTTGTGGTGACGGGTCGGTTGCGGGCTCGACGTGTCGACTGGCGCGCGGGTGTCGGCGGGCGCGGCGTCGCTCGCGTCGGCGCTCGCGGGCGACTCGTCGGCAGGCGTCGCGGCCGCCACGAGGGTTGGCGGCAGCACGACGGTCAGCGACGGAACGGTCGCGCCCGCGAAGCTCGCCGGGATGTTCGACGTCGTCGCGACGACCAACGCGACGAACGCGGCGAGCGCACACGGGAGCGCCGCGCGGCGACGGCGCGCGTAGGCCGCGCGCTCCGCGCGGCGCCGTGGGCTCAC
>DASRAV010000053.1:0-40257 GCA_035637995.1 Conexibacter sp.
GACGCGGACGCTCGTCGAGTCGATGGGCTTCACCGTCGAATCGGACCTGGAAATCGCCGACGCGCCCGGGCCCGACGTGCTTCAGGCGTAGTAGCGGTAGATCACCTCGGCGACGCACGACGGCTTCGCCTGGTTCTCGACCTCGAACGTGAGGCCGAGCGTCGCCTGCGCCCCGCCCGGGATCGGCTCGTAGCTCGCGAGGGTCGCGCGCATGCGCACACGCGAGCCGACCGGCACGGGCGCCGGCAGCCGCATCTTGTTGAGCCCGTAGTTGACGCCCATGCGCACGCCCTCGAAGCGCATGATCTCCGCCAGCAGCGCGGGCGCGAGCGAGAGCGTGTAGTAGCCGTGCGCGATCGTGCCGCCGAACGGCGTCTCCTTCGCGCGCTCGACGTCGACGTGGATCCACTGGTGGTCGCCGGTGACGTCGGCGAAGGCGTCGATCGCCTCCTGGGTGACCTCGTGCCAGTCGCTGACGCCGAGCTCCTCGCCGATGCGCGCCTTGATGTCGTCGATGCCGTTGAGCGTGAGCACGGATGCGCCTCCTCTGCCGTCTGCCGCTGGGACGGGCAAGGCTAGACCGCTACGAACCCCGCCCGCGCCGCTTCGCGGGCTACGCTGCGGCCGTGGCCGCCCCGCTGCTCGTCGTCGACGCGCCGTCGCTGCTCTACCGCGCGTTCTTCGCGCTGCCGGACTCGATCGCGGGGGCGGACGGGACGCCCGTGAACGCGCTGCTCGGCGCGGCGAACGCGATCCTGCGCGTCGTGGCGGACCGCGGGCCGCGCGCCGTCGTCGTCTGCTCGGGGGCGGAGGCGGCGGCGTATCGCAAGGCGCTCTATCCGCCCTACCACGCCGACCGCCCGCCGGTCCCGAAGGGGCTCGCGCCGCAGCTCGCGCGCGCCGAGGCGTTCTTCGCCGCGTTCGGCTGGACGTGCATGGACGCGGGCGACCTGGAGGCGGACGACCTGCTGCACGCGTTCGCGCGCGCGGAGCTCGCGGCGGGCGGCGAGGCGCTGCTGATGACGGGCGACCGCGACCTCTTCCAGTGCGCCGCGCCGGGCGTGACGGTGCTCTACCTGAAGACGGGCGTGAAGGGCGTCGAGGAGGTCGGGCCGGAGGAGGTCGAGCGCCGCTACGGCGTGGCGCCCGCGCTCGTGCCGGACTTCATCGCGCTGCGCGGCGACCCGTCCGACGGGCTGCCCGGCGCGCGCGGGATCGGCGAGAAGACGGCCGCCGAGCTGCTGCGCCGCCACGGCTCGCTGGAGGCCGCGCTCGCGGCGCCGGACGGCGAGAAGCCGCGCGTCGCCGCGGCGCTGCGCGAGCAGGCCGACGAGCTGCGCGCGTTCCTCGACGTCGCGACGCTGCGCGACGTCGCGGTCGAGCGCCCGCCCGATCGCGCGACCGACCTCGCGGCCGGCGCCGACGCCGCCGAGGCGCTCGGGATGAACCGGCTCGCCGCGCGGCTGCGCGGCGCGGGCGACGCGTCGCGGCTGTGAGGGGACGGCTACGGCGTGAACTTGATCGTGATGACGTCGCCGTCGGTCATCACGTAGTCGCGGCCCTCGGTGCGCAGGGTGCCGCGGTCGCGGGCGCCGGCGTAGCCGCCGGCGTCGACGAGCTCGCGCCAGCCGATCACCTCGGCGCGCACGAAGCCCTTCTGGATGTCGGAGTGGATCTGGCCGGCGGCGTGCCAGGCGGTCAGGCCGCGCCGCAGGTGCCAGGACTGCGCCGGCTTGCCCTCGCCGGCGGTGAAGAACGCGATCAGGTCGAGCAGCGCGAACGCGCCGCGCACGACGCGCTGGAGGCCGGACTCGGCCATCCCGAGCTCCTCCCGCATCGCCGCCGCCTCCTGCTCGTCGAGCTCGGCGAGCTCCGCCTCGATCCGCGAGGAGACCGCGACGGCCTGCGCGCCGTGCGCCTCGGCGTGCGCGACGACGTCGGCCGGCACCGCCTCGTCGCCCTCGTCGACGTTCGCGACGAACAGGACCGGCTTCGCAGTCAGCGGCTGCAGGTCGCGCAGCGCGTTCGGCGCCTCCTCCGGCGGCGGCACCGTGCGCGCCGGGCGGCCCTCCTGCAGCGCGGCGATCAGCTCGCGCAGCCACGCCTCCTCCGCGACGGCCGCCTTGTCGCCGCGCTTCGCGTCGCGCTCGACGCGCTCGACGCGGCGCTCGGCCTGCTCGAGGTCGGCGTAGACCAGCTCCGTCTCGATCGTGTCGATGTCGGCGCGCGGGTCGACGCGGCCCTCCGGATGCACGACGTTCTCGTCGCCGTGCGCGCGCACGACGTGCACGATCGCGTCCGTCTCGCGGATGTTCGCGAGGAACTGGTTGCCGAGCCCCTCGCCCTCGTGCGCGCCGCGCACGAGCCCCGCGATGTCGTGGAAGGCGATCGTGTCGTGGACGACCTCCGACGCTCTCAACGTCGCCGCCACGCGCTCGAGCCGCGCGTCGGCGACCGGCACGATCGCGACGTTCGGCTCGATCGTCGTGAACGGGTAGTTGGCGGCCTCGACGCCGGCGCGCGTGAGCGCGTTGAAGAGCGAGGACTTGCCCGCGTTCGGCATCCCGACGATCCCGACCTTCATACCGCTCCCCCGATCGCGTGTTCGAGCATCCCACCGGCGACGATATCCGACGGGCCGTGCACGCCGAGGTAGCTCGGACGGCTCAGGCGCCGAACCCGACGCGACTGTCGCCGGCGTCGACCTGCACGAAGACGACCTTGCCGAGGTCGATCACGACCGTGCCGTCCTCGGCCTCCAGCTCATGCCAGCGATCGGCGCCCTTCTCGAGCGCCTTGCGCAGCGAGGCGAGCTGGTCGCCGGCCACGCGCGCGGCAAGCGCCTGCCCGTGGAAGCCGATCGTGATCCGCTGCAGCTTGACCTCCGCCATCAGTGTCCCTCCGCCGGTTGGACGATCTCGGTGAGCACGCTCCCGGTCGCGGCCGGGTGCACGAACGCGACGCGCGAGCCGCGGATGCCGATGCGCGGAGCCTCGTCGATCAGGCGCACGCCCGCCGCCCCGAGCTGCTCCAGGGTCGCGTCGATGTCCGCCACCTGGTAGGCGACGTGGTGCAGGCCCGGGCCCTTCTTCGCCAGGAACCGGCCGACCGGCGTCTCCGGGCCAAGGGGGGCCAGCAGCTCAACATGGCCCTCGCCGACGTCGAGCAGCACCGCCTCGACGCCCTGCTCGGTCACCGTCTCGCGATGCACGAGCGGCATCCCGAGCGTGTCGCGGTAGAGCTTGATCGCGCTGTCGAGGTCCTCGACGGCGACGCCGACGTGATCGATGCGGCCGAGCATGCGGGCGGAGTCTAGCCGGGTGCCGGAGGTGGCCACGTGGCCACCGCAGGCGGGTCCCGCCGACTCAGTCCGCGGCCGCGATACCGACGTCGCCGCCGGCGGCGCCCGTCGGGCGCGGCAGCTCGGCGAGCACGCGGTCGATGTCGGCGCGCTCGAGCACCTCCTGCTCCAGCAGCGCCGCAGCGAGCTGGTCGAGGTAGCTGCGATGCGTGCCCAGCAGCTCGAGCGCGTTGCGGAAGGCGCCGTCGGCGAGCTCCGCCTGCTCCTCGTCGCGCAACCGCTTCGTCGCCTCCGCGCTGCGGTCGGCGTCGATGCGGCGCAGCTTCACGCGCGTGCCCATCGCGTACTCGTCGATCATCGCCGCGGCGAGCGCGGTCACGTGCTCGAAGTCACCGGCGGCGCCGGTCGTGACCGATCCGAACACGAGCTGCTCCGCGGCACGGCCGCCGAGCAGCATCGTCATGCGGTCGATCAGCTCCTCGCGCGTCTTCAGATAGCGGTCCTCGTCGGGGAGGTTGAGCGTGAAGCCGAGCGCACGCCCACGCGGCACGATCGAGATGCGGTGAACGCGGTCGACCGCCGGCAGCAACTCGGCGCAGAGCGCGTGGCCGGCCTCGTGGTAGGCGACGATCCGCTTCTCCTTCTCGCCAAGCGCCCGGCGGGCCTGCATCCCGGCGACGACGCGCTCGAGCGCGGCGTCGAAGTCGACCGCGCCGATCATGTCGCGGTCGCGGCGAGCGGCGAAGATCGCCGCCTCGTTGCAGATGTTCGCGAGGTCGGCGCCCGTCAGGCCGCTCGTCTGGCGCGCGATCAGGTCGAGGTCGACGCTCGGCGCGAGCGGCTTGCCGCGCGTGTGGACCTCCAGGATCCGCTCGCGGCCGCGGCGATCGGGCGGCGCGACGAAGACCTGGCGGTCGAAGCGCCCGGGCCGCAGCAGCGCCGGGTCGAGCTTCTCGAGCAGGTTCGAGGCGGCGATGACGACGACGTCGCCGCGCCCACCGAAGCCGTCGAGCTCGACGAGCAGCTGGTTGAGCGTCTGGTCCTTCTCGCCGGAGATGTCGCTGCCGCGGCGCCCGCCGACCGCGTCGAGCTCGTCGATGAAGACGATCGCGGGCGCCTTCTTGCGCGCGATCCGGAAGAGGCGGCGGATGCGCGCCGCGCCCAGCCCGGCGAACATCTCGACGAACGACGCCGCCGACTGCGCGAAGAAGTTCGCGCCCGACTCGTGCGCGACCGCCTTCGCGAGCAATGTCTTGCCGGTGCCTGGGGGGCCGTGCAGCAGGATCCCGCGCGGCACGGTCGCGCCGAGGCGCTTGAAGCGCTTCGGGTCGCGCATGAACTCGACGACCTCGCGCAGCTCGTCCTTCGCCTCGTCCACGCCGGCGATCTCGTCCCAGGCGATCTTCGGCGACGCGGCGGGCTTGATCTCGTGCGGCTTCGTGCGCGGCATGTAGCGCACCGCAACGATCAGCAGCACGACGAGCAGCCCCATGAAGATGATGGGCAGCCAGGTCGTAGCCCAGGTTTGGAAGTCGTAGGAGCCGAGAAACGACGCGAGAACCATCGGTGCGTTCATCGGCAGCAAGAGCGCAACGCTCGACTCCTATCCGAGCAACGTCCGCGTGACGTCAGCGTAGAAACGCGTCGCGTAGCCGAGATCGCGCACGTCGATGCGCTCGTCGGCGCCGTGGACGAGCGGCGCCGCCTCGAACAGCGTCTGGTGCCGGTGCGGGAAGAAGCCGTAGGCGACGCAGTCGGGGAAGGCGTTGCGGAAGTGGCGCGAGTCGGTGAAGCCGGGGAGGATCACGGGAACCGTCTCGGCGCCGGGGTCGTTGGCGGCGATCCAGTCGTCGATCGCGTCGCGAAGGGGTGAATCGAGCGGCGAGCGGTTGCCGACGACGCGCTCGTCGAACGCGATGCGGAAGCCGTCCTCGGGGCCGAGCACCTGCGCGATCGCGCGGCGCACCTCGTCCTCGCCGAGGCCGGGCGGGACGCGGCAGTCGACCTTCAGCTCGGCGCGGCTCGGGATCACGTTCACCTTCTCCGACGCGGCGACGCGCGTCGGCGTGAACGTGACGCCGAGCATCGGCTCGAACATCGTCACGAGTCGCGGGTCGTCCGCGGCAAGCCGCGCGACCGCGCCGACCGGGTCCTCCGGATCCTCGCCGAGCCCCCGCAGGAACGCCGCCGGCTCGGCCGTGAGCGCGTACGAGGGCTGGCGCGCGCCGAGCCGCTGGAGCACCGGCGCGAGCTTCAGCAGCGCGTTGTCGCCCATCTTCGGCATCGACGCGTGGCCGGCGACGCCGTCGGTCGCGATCGTGAAGCGGAAGACGCCCTTCTCCGCGCAGCAGACGCCGTAGCGCCGCCGGTCGGCGTACTCGAAGACCGCGCCGCCGCCCTCGTTGAGCAGCATGTCGCAGCGCACCTTGTCGGGGTGCGTCTCGGTGATCCACTGCGCGCCGAGCGCGCCGCCCGTCTCCTCGTCGACGACCGCGACGATCAGCAGCTCGCCCCGTGCGGGCCGCCAGCCGGCGCGCGCGAGCGAGACGGCGGCCGCGATCTCCGCTGCGACCTGCGACTTCATGTCGAGCGCGCCGCGACCCCACAGGAAGCCGTCGGCGACGTCGCCGGACCAGGGGTCGTGCGTCCACTCCTCGGGGTGGGCGAGGACCGTGTCCACGTGCCCGAGGAGGCACAGCGTCGGTCCGACCACGGGCTTCGCCCGCGGTGCCCCGTCGCCGCGCAGGCGCGCGATCAGGTTGGGGCGCTCGGGCACGGCGCCGAGCAGCTCGCACGCGAAGCCGGCGCTCGTCAGATAGCCGGCGAGGTGCTCCTGCGCCGCGCGCTCGTTGCCGGGCGGGTTGACCGTGTCGAAGCGGATCAGCTGCTGGAGCAGCTCGGTGCTCGCCTGCTGGAGGTCGGTCATCGCGTGCGGATGCTACGCCAGGACGAATCGGCCGATGCCCTACCGGCAACCGCCTGCGGCAGACTGTGCGCCATGGACTCGCTGTTCGAGCCCGCCGACGCCGAGCCCCGGCGCGCCGCGGCCGACGCGCCGCTCGCGGCGCGCATGCGTCCGCGCACGTTGGAGGAGCTCGTCGGGCAGGAGCACCTGCTCGGTTCCGGCTCCGCGCTGCGCACGGCGATCGAGCAGGGCCGCCCGCACTCGATGATCCTCCACGGCCCGCCCGGCAGCGGCAAGACGACGCTTGCGCGGATCGTCGCCGCGAGCGCGGATGCGGCGTTCGAGGAGCTGAGCGCCGTCGAGGTCGGCCGCCCCGAGGTGCGGGCGGTGATCGCACGTGCGACCGAGCGCCGCCAGATGGGGCGCGGGACGATCTTCTTCCTCGACGAGATCCACCGCTTCAACAAGGCCCAGCAGGACGCGCTGCTGCCGGCCGTCGAGGAGGGGCTTGTGACGCTGATCGGCGCGACGACGGAGAACCCGTCGTTCGAGGTCAACGGCGCGCTCCTCTCGCGCGCCCGCGTCTACGAGCTGACGGAGCTGACGGAGGAGCACGTGCGGACGCTGCTGCGGCGCGCGCTCGACCGCGGCGAGTGCGGTGAGACGCGCGTCGAGGACGATGCGGTCGAGCTGCTCGCAGCGCGCGCCGGCGGCGATGCGCGCACGGCGCTCGCAGCGCTGGAGCTGGCGTGCGCGACCGCGCCCGAGGGCGTCGTGACGCAGGCCCACGCCGAGGACGCGCTGCAGCGTCGGATCCTCCACTACGACCGCGCCGCCGACCGTCACTACGACACGATCTCCGCCTGGATCAAGGCGACACGCGCCTCCGACCCGGACGCCTCGCTCTACTACCTCGCGGTGATGCTCGAGGGCGGCGAGGACCCACGCTTCATCGCGCGGCGGATGGTGATCCTCGCGAGCGAGGACGTCGGCAACGCCGACCCGCAGGCGCTCACGGTCGCGACCGCGGCCGCCGCGGCCGTCGATCGCGTCGGGCTGCCGGAGGCGCAGTTCCCGCTCGCCCAGGCTGCCATCTACCTGTCGCTGGCGCCGAAGTCCGATGCAGCCAAGCGGGCGATCGGCGCCGCGCGCGGCCATGTGCGCGACCACGGCGCCGAGCCGCCGCCGGTGGCGCTGCGCTCCGGCGGTCGCGGCGAGGGCTACGACAGCCCGCATCGCCATCCAGGTCATCTCGGGCCGCAGGAGGTCGCTCCCGAGGGCATCGTGGGGGAGCGGTTCTACGCGCCGGACGACGCGGAGGCGAAGCTGGCCGCGCGGCTGGCGGAGATCCGCCGCGGGCGCGGGCGCGAGCCCTGAGCGGCGCCTACGCCGCTTCGCGCAGGCCGCTGCGATCGGCGTAGCGCAACCGCGAGGGCAGCAGCGGCACGAGCAGGCGCTTGGCGTACTCGGTGTGGCTGCGCAGCGCGAGTCCGCGCACGGGATCCCAAGCGAAGCCGTACTGGCGGCGAATCCGCGGCGGCAGCAGGCCGACGGTGACGAAGTTCGCGAGCTCGAGCAGCGGGCGCGCGCGCAGCGGCACCGGCGGGTGCATGACGATCTCGATCGCCAGCCGGCGGGACTCGTCGGTCACCTCCAGGTCGTTGCGCACGACGTCCCTGACGTAGGCGTCGAAGTCCTCGATCGTCGCCGGCATCTGCGTCTCGCGCAGCCCGAACAGGCGGCCGAAGACGCGGTAGTCGCGCCAGTAGGCGTCGCGCTGCGCCCGCGTGAGACCGCGCACGTAGCGCTGGTAGACGGTCAGCCCGGAGTCGACGAGCGTCGCGAGGATCCACAGCAGCAGCGCCGGGTCGTCGGCGGCGTACGGCGTCCCGGCGGGGAAGCGGCCGGCCGGCTCGCTCAGCTCGCCGCGCACGCGCTTGTGCATCGCACGCACCCGCCGCGTCGCGCGCTCCGCCTCGGCGCGCGGGCCATAGACGACCAGCTCGACGATCTTGGCGGTGCGGTTGAGCCGCTCGTACGGTTCGTCGAGTGCGCCGGTGTGGGCGAAGAAGCCGGCGAACGCGACCGGATGAGCTGCCTGCATCAGCAACGCGCGCGGTCCGGACAGCGCCATCACGTGCTCGCGGTGCACGCGGCGGATCAGCGCATCGTCGTCGAACAGCTCCCCGGTCACCGCTCCAGGGTAGTTGGCCTCCCAAGCCGGTAGAGCACGTGCCGGCGCAGTTGGTGACCCGGAGGCAAGCCGGGGTGGTCGAAGCTGTCGGCGGAGTCGTGCGTCATCCCGATCCGGCGCATGACCGCGCGCGACCGCGCGTTGGCCTCCGCGGTGAACGACACGAGCTCGCCGAGCCCGAGCACGTCGAACGCGAACGCGCTCGCCGCGAGCGCCGCCTCGGTCGCATAGCCGCGACCCCACACGTCGCGCGCCAGCCGCCAGCCGATCTCCACCGCAGGGGTGAAGTGCGCCTCGAAGCCCGGCCGGTCGAGGCCGGTGAAGCCGACGAAGCGGCCGCTCGAGCGCTCCTCCAGCGCCCACAGCCCCCAGCCGTCGAGGGCGAGAGCGGCCTCGATGCGATCCGCGAGCGCGTCGCTCTCCGGCCGGGCGAGCGTTGCCGGGAAGTAGCGCATCACCTCGGGATCCGCATTGAGCGCCGCGAACGGCTCGCGATCGGCCGCGCTCCAGTGGCGCAGCGTCAGGCGGTCGGTGGACAGCTCGGTCACGGACGGCAGTGTGCCCGACAGCGATACCCTCCGATGGATGCCAGCACAGGCCTACAGCGGCAAGGAGTGCGTCTGCCAGCTGCGCAAGGGCATCTGCGACCAGTCGTGCGTGCGCGACATGCTGGAGACGCCGTTCTACATCGCCTGTCTGAAGCTGAAGGGGCGGCGCTGCCTCGTCGTCGGCGGCGGCGACGTGGGGCTGGAGAAGGTCGAGGGCCTGCTCGCCTGCGACGGCGACGTGACCGTGGTCGCGCCCGAGCTGGAGCCGACGCTCGCAGCCTACGCCGAGGAGGGCTCGATCCAGTGGATTGCGCGCCCGTACGAGCCGGCCGACCTCGAGGGCACGTTCATGGTCATCGCGGCAACCGACGACTCCGAGGTCAACATCGGCGTCTACGAGGACGCCGAGCGGCGCGCGATGCTCGTGAACGTCGTCGACGTGCCGCCGTTGTGCAACTTCATCCTGCCCGCGATCGTGCGCAGCGGCCCGCTCGCGATCGCGATCTCCACCGCTGGCGCCTCGCCGGCGCTTGCGAAGCGGATGAAGCGCGAGATCGCCGGCCTCTTCGGCGAGGACTACGCGCGCCTCGCGGTCATGCTCAACGACGCCCGCGGCTGGGCGAAGGCGACGCTGCCGACCTACCAGGATCGCAAGGATTTCTTCGAGGGGATCGTCAACGGCTCGCCCGACCCGATCGAGCTGTTGCGCGACGGCGACGAGCGCGCGGTCGTGGACCTGATCGCCGCGGCGCAGCGCACCCACGCGCCGGCCTGAGCGCACGGCGCCGAGCCGCGCTCGCCGTCACGACGCACCTAAACGTCGTGTAGAGTCGCCCCGCCAGGGATCGGAAACAGGGGGCGACGTCCATGGGGGAGTTGCAGCGCGGGCCCACGTCCGGCGGCGAGCAGGCGCTCGCCGCGATGGAGCGCCTGCGCGCGGCCAGCGTTCAGCGCATCGCCGAGCGCGAGGAGGCGATCCGCGCCGAGCTCGCCGAGCTGTTGGCGCCGTTTCACGAGGCGCTGCCGTCAGCCCTGGCGGAGGCGGGGCTGCCAACCGACGAGGCTGGGCTGCGGCAGGCCTTCGGTTCGGAGCCACGGCTCGGAGCGCGTCAGGGCGCGATGCTGCGAGCGCTCGCGAGCGCGGAGCTGCACTCTGAGCATGTCGTGGAGGTGCTCGCGCGTCATACCGGCCGGCCCGCACAGGCGTTCACGCTCGTCGACGTGCTCACCTTCGCCGCCGGCGAGGCGAGCCACGACCCCTCGCCACCCGCCGCACGTCCGGAGAGGCCCTGACGTGCTCGGCCCCGTCACGCTCAGGCAGCCGTTCCTCTCGCGGGTCAATGTCGGCGCGAACGCGCGCGCTGACAGCAACGGACGCTTCGCCGCCTCCGCCGCCTTCACCGCCGCCGGCTTGGACCACGAGGGCATCACCGTCGGGAGCGAGCTGCTCGCGCCCGACGGTTGCAGCCTCGTGCTCGCCTCGTTCAACGTCACGGCACGCGTTAGCACCCGTGTCGAGGCGTACTCCGTCTTCTTCCCGGGCTATGCCATGAGCGAGAGCGTCCTGCAGCTCGCCGTGCTGCGCCAGCGGTCGTTCGAGGCGCCGGTCGTCTCGCGCACGACCGTCTTCGACTACCACGCGACGAGCTTGGGCCGCCGCGACGACGGCACAAGGCTCGTGAACCGCCGGCTGCTCCTGCTCGCGGGACTCGACCCGCCCACCGCGGCCGGCGAGCAGCTCCAGTTCCTCATGTCATGGACGGCGATCGCCGCAGGAGGCGGCGCGGCCAGCGCCGAGGCGAACGTGTCCGGCACGCTCGACTCGGTCACCGTCGTCGGCGCCTGAGCCAGCGGTGCGCCGCGCGCGGTGCCGTGGCACACTCAGCGGCGATGGCCGAGCTGACGCACCTCGACGAGGCGGGCCGCGCGCGGATGGTCGACGTCGGCGGCAAGGACGTCACCGACCGGCGGGCCGTCGCACAGGCGATCGTGCGGATGCGCCCGGCGACCGCCGCCGCCGTCCGCGACGGCGACGCGCCGAAGGGCGACGTGCTCGGGCCGGCGCGAATCGCCGGCATCCAAGCGGCGAAGCGCACCTGGGAGCTGATCCCGCTCTGCCACCAGCTCCCGCTCTCCTACGTCGACGTCGCCGCCGCGATCGACGTCGAGGGCGGTACGGTCACGCTCACCGCCGAGGCGCGTACGAGCGCCAAGACCGGCGTCGAGATGGAGGCGCTCACGGCCGCCAGCGTGGCGGCGCTGACGGTCTACGACATGGTCAAGGCGATCGAGCGCGACGTCTCGATCGCCGAGGTCGTCCTGCTCGAGAAGTCCGGCGGCCGCTCCGGCGACTGGCGGCGCGGCGCGTAGACTCGCCGCCGTGCAGACGGCGATCCTGACGATCTCGACGACGCTCGCGCGCGGCGCGGGCGAAGACATCTCGGGTGCGGAGCTGGCACGGCTCGCGCAGGAGGCCGGCTGCGAGGTCGTCGCGCGCGACCTCGTCGGCGACGACCGCGATGCGATCGAGCGCGCGCTGCGCGGCTATGCCGAGCGCGGGATCGCGCTCGCCTTCACGACCGGCGGCACCGGCCTCACCCCCGACGACGTGACCCCGGAGGCCACGCGCGCGGTGATCGAGCGCGACGCGCCCGGCTTCGCGGAGGCGCTGCGCGCGGCGTCGCTGGCACACACGCCGATGGGGATGCTGTCGCGCGGGGTCTCCGGGATCCGCGGGCGCACGCTGATCGTCAACCTGCCGGGCAGCCCGAGGGCGATCGCGCAGCTCTTCCCCGTGCTCGCCCCGACCTTGCCCCACGTCGTCGCGACCCTGGAGCGCGCGGGTGGACGCCCAACCGGCGATTGAGCTGCGCGGGCTCGGCCGGCGCTACGGCGAGCGGGCTGCGCTCGACGACGTGACGGTGACGGTCCCCACCGGCGCGACGCTCGTCGTCTTCGGGCCCAACGGCGCCGGCAAGTCGACGCTGCTGCGCGTGCTCGCGACGCTGCTGCGCCCGCAGGAGGGCACCGCGACCGTGCTCGGCGAGCCGCTGCCGGACCGCGACTGGGCGGTCCGCGGCAGGGTCGGCCTGCTCGCGCACGAGGCGCTGCTCTACCGCGACCTGAGCGCACGCGAGAACCTGCGCTTCCACGCACGCCTGCACAAGCTGCCCGCCGCGCGGATCGAGGAGCTGCTGGAGCGCACGCGCCTCGCCGGCCGCGCCGACGATCCCGTGCGCACGCTCTCGCGCGGGCTGCTGCAGCGGGTCGCCGTCTGCCGCACGGTGCTGCACGACCCGCCGCTGCTGCTGCTCGACGAGCCGCGCGCGAACCTCGACCCGGCGGCGGCGGAGCTGATCGAGCCGCTGATCGGTCGCGCCAGCGGACGCACACGCGTGATCACGAGCCACGACCCCGCGGGCGGGCTCGCCGAGGCCGACCTCGCGCTCGGGCTGCGCGACGGGCGCGTCGCGCTGCTCGCGCCGGCCGGCGAGCTCGACGCAGGCGCGATCGAGGAGCTCTACCGGTGAAGGAGAACGGGACCCGGCTTCGGTGGCCACGTGGACACCTCCGGCACCCGATGCGCCCGTCGATGGCGCTGCTGCGCAAGGACCTGCTGCTCGAGCGCCGCGCGCCGGAGGCGGTCCCGGCGATGCTGCTGTTCACCGTCACGACGTTCGTGCTGTTCCACTTCGGCCTCGGCCGCGACGAGGTCGCGGGACGGCTCGCCGCCGGCGTGCTGCTCGTGACGCTGCTGTTCGCGGCGATCCTCGGGATCAACCGGCTGTTCGTCTCCGAGCAGGAGGAGGGCGGCTTCGACGGCGTGCTGCTCGCGCCGATCGACCGCACCGCGCTGTTCGTCGCGAAGGCGTGCGCGCTGTTCCTGTTCCTCGCGCTCGTCGAGCTCGTCGCGGTGGCGGCCTTCTCGATCCTGCTGCTGGGCCCCTCGCCGTGGCCGGCGCTGCCCGGCCTGATCCTCGTGCTGGCGCTGCTGAACGTCGCGCTCGCGGTCGTCGGGACGCTCGTCTCCGCGCTGGCGATCCGCACGCGCGCGCGCGACCTGATCGTGCCGATCGTCGCGCTGCCGATGCTGGTGCCGGCGCTGATCGCCGCCGCGCGCGCGAGCGCGCCGCTGCTCGCAGCGGATGGCGCGGGCGCGCTGCCTACCAAGTGGCTGGCCGTGCTGGCGCTCTATGATCTCGTCTTCGGGCTGCTCGCCTACGCCGTCTTCGACTTCCTCCTGGAGGATTGACGCATGCACGGGAAGCGCCTGCGAGTTCTCTCGCTCGCCACCCTCGCCGCACTCACCGCGACCTTCGCGCTCGTCTTCTTCTACGCCCCGCTCGACGCCGACCAGGGCTTCATCCAGAAGATCTTCTACGTGCACGTGCCGGTCGCGATCGTGACGCTGATCGCATACGTGGTGGGCGGCGTGTTCGCGGCGCTGCACCTGCGCACGCGCGACCGCGCGTGGGACCTGCGCTCCTACGTCGTGATCCACATCGCGATCATCTTCAACATCCTCGGGCTGGTGACGGGCGCGATCTGGGCGAAGGCGTCGTGGGGTCACTGGTGGGTGTGGGACGAGCCGACGCTCGTCTCGTTCCTGATCGTGTTCCTGCTGTTCGCGACCTACCAGCCGCTGCGCTTCTCGATCGAGGATCCGGAGCGCCAGTCGCGCTACGCCTCGGTCTTCGCGATCATGGCCGGCGCGTTCGTGCCGCTGAACTTCATGGCCGTGCGTGCGGCGACGGCGTACGTCCACCCGCGCGTGCTCGCGACGAGCGACGGTGGGATGCCGAGCCAGATGGCGCTCACGTTCGTCGTCGCGATCGTTGCGATGACCCTGCTGTTCGCGCTCATGTGCACCTACGAGATCACGTCGAAGAGCACCTCCTGGCAGCTGCGCGCCCTGCGCCGACGGCTGCTCGGCGACGAGGCCGTCGCGCCGCTGGGCCGCAGCGCGGCGCCCGCCGTCGACGGCGCCGGCACGGGGTCGGCTCCGGCAAGACCGCGCGGCACGGCAGAGGCGACGTCATGATCGCCTCGCTGCTCGCAGCCGCTCCCGCCCTGCCGCTCGGCGAGGCGGGGAAGTACGTCGCCGGCGCGTTCGTCGTGTTCGTCGCGGTGCTGCTGATCTACTTCGGGATCATGGCGGCGAAGCTCCAGCGGATGGAGCGCGAGCTCGCCGAGCTGAACGCCGCGCTCGAGGCGCGTGCACGCGCCGGCAGCGGCGAGCCCGTGGCAAGCGGGGAGCCGCGATGAGCGAGGTGCTGGCGATCGGCGTCTCGCACAAGACCGCGCCGGTCGCGGTGCGCGAACGACTCGCGCTCACGCCCGGGTCCGTCGCCGGCTTCCTGCGTGACGTGCGCGGCGTCGCCGGCGTGCAGGAGGCGGTCGCGATCTCGACGTGTAATCGCACCGAGATCTACCTCGTCGCCGGCGACCCGGTCGAGGCCGAGACGGCGGTGCTCGGGATGCTTGCGCGCAAGGCCGGGATCCGCCCGACGGAGCTCGCCGCCTCGATCTATGCGCTGCGCAACTGCGACGCGGCGCGCCATCTCTACCGTGTCACCTCCGGCCTGGAGTCGATGATCGTCGGTGAGGCGGAGGTGCAGGGCCAGGTCAAGCGCGCCTACGAGGAGGCGCTCGCGGCGCAGACGACCGGCCCGTTGACGAACCACCTCTTCAAGGCCGCGCTCGCGACCGGCAAGCGCGTCCGCAGCGAGACGAAGATCGGCGAGCGGCGCTTGAGCGTCTCCTCCGTCGCGGCGGCGCTCGCGCGCGAGCAGCTTGACGGGCTGCAGACACGCGAGGTGCTGATCCTCGGTGCCGGCGAGACGAGCGAGCTGGCGGCGCGCGCGCTTGCCGACCACGGCGTCGAGGCGATCTTCGTCGCCAACCGCCGCCACGAGCGCGCGGTCAGCCTCGCGCGGCGCTTCGGCGGACAGGCGATGAGCTTCGACGAGCTGCCGACGCAGCTGGAGCGCGCCGACGCGCTCGTGTGCGCGACGTCCTCGCCGCATCCGATCCTCGGCGGCGAGGAGCTGGCCGCCGTGATGGAGGCGCGCGCGGGCCGGCCGCTGCTGATCATCGACCTCGCCGTGCCGCGCGACGTCGCCGCCGACGTGCGCGACGTGCCGGGCATCGCGCTCTACGACATCGACGACCTGCAGGCGGTCGTACAGCGCAACCGCTCGGTGCGCGAGGCGGAGGCGCGCCAGGCGGAGGGCATCGTCGAGGAGGAGATCCAGCAGTTCGCCACGTGGCTCGGCGCGCTCGAGGTGCTGCCGACGCTCGGCGCGCTGCGCGAGCGCGGACGGGCGATCGCCGAGCAGCTCGTGCGCGAGAACGCGGCCCGCTGGGAGTCCGCCTCCGAGCGCGATCTGGAGCGGATAGCAGCGCTGGCCCAGGCGGTCGTCAACCGCGTGCTGCACGAGCCGACGCTGCGGATGAAGGACATGGCCGACGAGCGCGTGCACTTGCGGATGCAGGTCGTGCGCGAGCTGTTCGGGCTCGACGAGGTCGTCGAGGGCGTCGACGCGCAGGACGAGCTCGCGGACGTCCGTTCGCTGCCGCGCCGCGGCGCGCGGCGCCAGGCTTGATGCGCGTCGGCACGCGCGGCAGCGCACTGGCGCTGGCGCAGGCGTCGCACGTCGCGCGCCTGCTCGGCGACGGCGCCGAGGTCGTCCCGATCGCGACCAGCGGCGACCGCGGCGAGCTGCCCGGCGACAAGTCGCGCTGGGTCAAGGAGCTGGAGCTGGCGCTGCTCGCCGACGAGATCGACGTCGCCGTCCACTCTGCGAAGGACGTCCCCGCCGAGCTGCCGGACGGGCTGGCGCTCGTCGGCGTGCCGGAGCGCGTCGACGCGCGCGACGCGCTCTGCGGCGCCCCGTCGCTCGCAGCGCTGGCCGCAGGCGCCCGCGTCGGCACGAGCAGCCTGCGCCGCGCGGCGGAGCTGCGCGCCGTCCGCCCCGATCTCGACGTGGTCGCCCTGCGCGGCAACGTCGACACGCGGCTGCGCAAGCTGGAGGACGGCGCGTGCGATGCGATCGTGCTGGCGCTGGCGGGGCTCCTGCGGCTCGGCCGCGCCGACGCCGCCGGTGGCGTGCTCGACGAGCTGGTCCCGGCGCCCGGCCAGGGGACGCTGCTGCTGGAGGCGCGCGCGGACGACCGGCGGGTGCGCGAGGCGGCCGCGGCGCTCGAGGATCCGCACGCGGCCGCGTGCCTCGCCGCCGAGCGAGCGCTCGTGCGGACGCTCGGCGCGACCTGTCACACGCCGCTGGGAGCGCATGCCGCGCTCGCGGCAGACGGCGCGCTGACGCTGCGCGCGTTCCTCGGCCTGCCCGACGGCTCGGCATGGCTGCGCGACGAGCTGAGCGATCCGCTCGGAGCGCAGCCCGAATGGCTTGGCGCACAGGTCGGCGAGCGCATGCGCGCGGCCGGGGCCGACGAGCTGCTGTGCGCGGTCGAGGCTGCCGGTGCCGGCGCACCACCGCCGGCGAGCACGCCGGAGGGCACACGGGTATGACGGGCGTCGTCCACCTCGTCGGCGCCGGGCCCGGCGACCCGGGGCTGCTGACGGCGCGCGCGCTGGAGCTGATCGCCGCCGCCGACGTGATCCTCTACGACCGCCTCGTCCCCGCCGGCGCGCTCGACGGCGCGCGGCCCGACGCCGAGCGGATCTACGTCGGCAAGGAGGGGCGCGGGCCGCAGATGCCCCAGGAGCAGATCGACCGCCTGCTCGTCGAGCACGGCTCGGCCGGCAGGCGCGTCGTGCGACTGAAGGGCGGCGACCCGTTCGTCTTCGGCCGCGGCGGCGAGGAGGCGCTCGTGCTGCGCGCAGCCGGGATCCCCTTCGAGATCGTGCCCGGTGTGACCGCGGGCGTGGCGGCGCCCGCCTATGCGGGCATCCCGGTCACGCACCGCGACCGCGCGAGCGCCGTGGCGCTCATCACCGGCCACGAGGATCCCGACAAGCCCGCATCGGCGATCGACTGGCCGGCGCTTGCCGCCTTCCCCGGCACGCTCGTCTTCTACATGGGCGTGGGTCAGCTGCCGCGGATCGCCGAGCGGCTGATCGCCGGCGGGCGACCGGCGGACGAGCCGGCGGCGGTGATCGAGCGCGGGACGCTGCCCGGTCAGCGTACGGTGCTCGCAACGCTGGAGACGATTGCTGCGCGCGCCGCGGAGGCGGAGATCCGCCCGCCGTCGATCACACTCATCGGCCCGGTCGCCGCGCTGCGCGACGAGGGGCTGCGCTGGTTCGAGGAGCGCCCGCTCGCGGGCCGGCGCGTCGCCGTGACGCGTGCGCGCGAGCAGGCGAGCGGGTTGGCGGCGCGGCTGCGCGCGCTCGGCGCCGACGTCGTCGAGACCCCGGTGATCCGGATCGTCGCGCTCGACGGGCCGGTGCCCGATCCGTCGCGCTACGACCTCGTCTGCCTCACGAGCCCGAACGGCGTGCGGCTGCTGTTCGAGCGGCTCGCGAGCGCCGGGCTCGACGCACGCGCGCTGCACGGAACGCGGGTCGCGGCGATCGGCCCGGCGACCGCGCGCGCCCTGCGCGCGCACGGCGTGCTCGCGGACGTCCTCCCTGAGCGGGCGGTCGCCGAGTCGCTCGTCGAGGCGCTCGGCGAGGCGCCGGTCGTCCGCGCGCTCGTCGCGCGCGCGCGGGTTGCGCGCGACGTGCTGCCGGACGCCCTGCGCGCCCGCGGCGCCGAGGTCGACGTGCTGGAGCTGTACGAGACGGTCGCCGAGCCGCTCTCGCCGCAGCAGGCCGACGCGGCGCGCAGCGCCGACTACGTCACGTTCACGTCCGCCTCGACGGTCCACAACCTGCTGCGCGCCACCGGCGGCGCGCTCGACACCGCGGCGCGGCTCGTCTCGATCGGTCCCGTCACGAGCGACGCGCTGCGCGAGCGGGGGCTGTCACCGCACGTCGAAGCCGAGCAGCACGACATCGACGGACTGCTCGACGCGCTGCTCGCGGACGCCGCTCGCTGATGCTCGGCGTTCCCCGCCTGCACCATCGCAGCGTGGACTCGACGAACGTGCGCGCGCAGACGCTCGCCGCCGCGGGCGCGCCGCATGGGACGCTCGTGACCGCCGCAGAGCAGACAGCCGGGCACGGGCGCCAGGGCCGCGCGTGGGTGACGCCCGCCGGGCGCGCGCTCGCGTGCTCGCTCGTGCTGCGCGACCCGCCGCGACTGCTGCCGATGCTCGCGGCGCTCGCTGTCGCCGACGTCGCCGAGCAGCTCGACCGCGAACGGCGGGCCGCCCTCGTGAAGTGGCCGAACGACGTGCTGCTGGACGGGCGCAAGGTCGCCGGGATCCTCGCCGAGGGCCGCCCGCAGGAGGGCTGGGTGGTGCTGGGGATCGGCGTCAACGTCGCCGTCGAGCAAGCTGTGTTCCCACCGGAGCTGCGCGCGATCGCGACCTCGCTCGGCGGGGAGCCGGCTGACGTGGAGCGGGCGCTGGCGCTGTTGCTCGACGCGCTCGGACGCTGGCTCGCCGCTCCGAGCGAGGAGGTGATCGAGGCGTATCGCGCTCGCGACGCGCTTTTGGGACGCGAGATCGCGTGGGCCGACGGAACTGGCACCGCCGACGGGATCGCCGACGATGGGCGGCTGCGGGTCGTCACGGCGACCGGCGAACTGCTGATCGACGCCGGCGAAGTGCATCTCGGCAGTGCGGTGCGTCAGCCGCGTCGCAGCTGAGCTACTCGGCGTCCGCGGCCTTCGCGCGCGATCGGCGCGGTCTCGCGGGCGGCTTGGTGCCGTTCGTCTCCGTGGAGGCAGCCGGCGCCTTCGCCGGAGCCCGCCGCCGCTTGGGCGCCGGAGATCCGTCCTCATGCGCGAGCGCTTCGGCGACCGCTTCCTCGACGTCGGGGCGGATCGGCGTGGGTGGCGGAGGCGGCGGATCGTCGTCGTCGGGACCGTCGTCGTCGCCGTCGGCGATCGCGTCGTCGTAGGCCTCCTCGACGATCTCCGGCGCCGGGCCGTCGGCGACGTCGTCGAAGTCCAGCTCGTCGTCGAGCGCCTCCACGCGACCGGCCGCGGCGACGGCGGCACCTTGCGCGACGCCCTCCTTCGGCCCCTTGCGCTTGCGGCGCCCGCCACGACCGCGGCGGCCCTTGGGGAAGTTGCGCAGCAGCTCGCGCGCCAGCGCGGAGGGCTTGCGCGCCATCCGCGTGCGGGCGCCGCGCAGCGCCTCCTCGGCCTCCGGCGTGTGCGCCAGCGCCGCGGCGAGCAGCGCGGCCGACAGCCGGCGGTCCTGCTTGCGGGCAGCGTGCACGAGCCGGCGGGCGTTGCGCGCGTGGGCCGCGCCGGAGGAGTTCACGAGCAGACCGAGCAGCCGCTTCGTCTCCGGCCAGCGCTGCACGGCGTACTCCTCGTGCACCTCGCGCGTGTACTCGGCCATCCGCCAGATCCACGCGTTCGCCTGGTCCCTGCGGCCGATGCGCTTCTCGGCGAGCGCCTGCAGCATGATCTTCACGCCCTCGCGGCGCTCGTCGCGCGTCCACGTCGCCATCAGGTCGATCGCCGTGTCGAAGGCCTCGGCGTCGCGCGCGGCGGCGATCTCCTGCAAGGCGCGCAGCCGCAGCTGGGCGTTGCGGTTGCGCTGCAGCGCGGTGACGAGGAAGCGCCGCTTCAGCTCACCCTGGCGATCGAAGTGCAGCATCGCCTTCGCGCGGCGCCAGCCGTTCGGCGCCACGCGCGCGCCCGCCAGGGCGGCCCACACGTGCTGCTCGCCGTAGTCGAGATGCTCGACGGCGATCCGCCACAGCTCGCGCTCGAAGACCTCCGCGCGGCGGTCCGGATCCGGCGTCACCGGCAGCACGCGGCGCTCGACGCGCACGCGCCGCCCGCGGCCGCGGCGCACCGGCCCGACGACGATCGCGCCACCGCGGTAGACGTCGCGGTCGAGCAGCGAGTGCAGCGTCACGACCGGGTCGTCGTGCTTCGTCGCGGGATGGACGAAGTCGATCACGACGCCCGCCTCCTTGCCCGGATGGCGGCGCGTGACGCGGCCGACGCGCTGCTGGTAGATGCGCTTGGAGGCGGTCGGCGCGAGGTGCATGCAGATCGTCGCGCGCGGGGAGTTCCAGCCCTCGGCGAGCAGCTGCGCGTTGACGAGCACGTCGATCGAGCCGCGCTCGTACTCGGCGAGGATCCGCGCCAGCTCGCGCTTCGGCGTCTCGCCGGAGACCGCCTGCGCCTTGACGCCGACGTCGCGGAACGCCTGCGCGACGTTGTAGGCATGCCGCACGCCGGCGCTGTAGACGACGCCGGGCACACCGTTGAAGCGCGACTTGTAGAGGTCCGCGATCGCGAGGTTGAACGGCAGCTGGTCGAGCAGCTCGGCGAGCAGCTCCTGGTCGAACTCGGTGTCGACGTCGCCGCGGCGCAGCGGCACCTTCGCGATCGTGCGCACGCCCGGGCCGGGCGGGATGCGGATGCAGCGCAAAGGCGAGATCACGCCGCGGCGCGCCGCCTGGGCGAGGTCGAAGCGCGACGTCTGCGTCGGGAACAGGTCGGTGACGTGGCGGGCGATCAGCGCGCCCGTCGCGGTCATGCCGACGAAGACCGGTCCGCCCCACGCGCGGATCGAGGCGCTCGTCTTCTCGCCGAGGGCGGTGTGCGCCTCGTCGCAGATGACGACGGTGTAGGCGTCGGAGACCTTGCCCGCGTTGCGGACGAACCACTGGTAGGTCTCGACCGTGACCGGACCTCTGGCGTTGTCCTTGCCGGCGAGCAGCGGCGCACAGATGCGATCGGCGTAGCCGCGGTCGCGCAGCTCGCCGTGGAACTGGTCGACGAGGTTGCGGCGATGGGTGAGGATCAGCACGCCGCCGGTGCGCGAGGCCTCGACGAAGCCGAGCGCCGCGACCGTCTTGCCGGCGCCCGTCGCGTGCTCGAACCAGAAGCGCTTGGCGGCGTTCGGATCTTCCGGCTGCTCGGGCAGCTGCACGTCGTCCGCGTCCGCCTCGTCGTGCCAGTCCTGCGGCTCCTCCTCGGGCTCCCCCTCCTCGAGCTCGAGCTCCTCCTCGCCCGGGATCGCGACCGATGCGAGCTCGACCTCCTCTTCGGGGACCGCCTCCGCGACCGGCGCCGCACGGCCGTTGCCGGCTCCGTTGCCCATCCGCTGGGCCTCGGCCATCAGCGCGGTCAGCGTGCCGGAGAGCGCGTCGACCTGATGCGGGGACAACAGCGTGCCGTCGGCGAGGCGCGGCTCCTCCTCGGAGAGAACCCGCTCGAGGCCGAGCAGCAGCGCGTACTCGCGCCGCCACGCGACGGACGGCGCCTTGGCGCCCGCGTCGAGCTCCACGAGCGCGGCGTCGAGCGCGCGGCGGCGGGCGCTGCCGGGCGCGAGCGCGTCCGCGGGCTCCTCGCCCTCGTGAACGAAGCGCTCGCGCGTGAAGCGCTCCGCTCGCTTGAGCGCGGCAGCGTCGGGAACGGACGTGGATTCAGCCATGGACGGCCTGCAGGCTTTGCCTTGGGATGGACGTGCCTCTGCGATGAGGGAGTCGCAGTGAAGCTGCTCGGCGACTCAGGAGATCCGGCGGGTGCCGGGCACGGGGAGAACTCTCACCAGCGTTTCCCCGTTCACTACGTACAGCAGGATATCCACATTGAAGCAGATAAGACGGGCGGATTCGTCGATATGCCAAGCTTCGCGCCATGCGCGCCAACCTCGGTCTGCTCGGCGTCTGTGCGCTGGTCGTCGTCGCCCTCCTGTCGGGCTGCGGATCGGGGAGCGCACACGTCCGCGTGCCGACCCCCGCGGAGGCGGGGAAGCGGCTTGCAAGCTCACCCCCGGCGCTCGCCTCGCTGCACCGTCAGGCGGACACGCTGCTGAGCGGCGGGCAGAGCGCATACGACGCGCGGATCGCGTCGCTGCACGGCCGTCCGGTCGTCGTGAACGCGTGGGCCTCGTGGTGCGTGCCATGCCGCGTGGAGATCGCCTTCTTCCAACGCAGCTCGGTCGCGTACGGGCGGCGGGTGGCGTTCCTGGGCATCAACACGCAGGACACCGCCGGCAAGGCGCACGGCTTCCTCAGCGCGCACTGGCTCTCCTATCCGAGCTACGCCGACGAGAACAGCGAGATCGCGCACGCGGCGGGCGTCCGCGCCGGCCTGCCGACGACGATCTTCTACGGGCGCGACGGCAAGGTCGCCTTCGTCCACCAGGGCCAGTACCGGGACGAGGCCCAGCTGACCGCCGACATCGCGCGCTACGCGCTGCGCTCGTGAGCGTCGAGATCCGGCAGGCCGACGGCGCGGAGGAGCTCGCGGCGGCGCTCGCGCTGCGCCACCGCGTCTTCTGCGAGGAGCAGGGCGTGCCCAAGCGCGAGGAGCTCGACGGCCGCGACGAGGACGCGCTGCACCTCGTCGCCGTGCGCGACGGGCTCGTCGTCGGCACCTGCCGCCTGCTGTTCGTCGACCGCACCGTGCAATTCAGCCGTCTTGCGGTGGAGGCCGACGCGCGCCGCCAGGGGATCGCGGGCGAGCTGCTGCGCGCAGCCGACGCGGAGAGCCGCGCACGCGGCGCGCGGCGGATCGTGCTGCACGCCCAGACCTATGCGATCGAGCTGTACGCGCGCGACGGCTACGAGGCGCGCGGGCGGCGCTTCGTCGAGGCCGGGATCGAGCACGTCGCGATGGAGAAGCGGCTTGCCTGAGCTGCGCGTCGATCCGCTGACGGGGCTGCGGACGATCATCGCGGCCGCGCGCGCGAACCGCCCCAACTCCGGGCTGACGGCGCCCCCGACCGAGCCGCTGGACCCGGCGGGCGACCCGTTCGCCGAGGGCCACGAGTCCAAGACCCCGCCCGAGCTGTTCGCGCTGCGCGACGGACCTGGTCCCGCCCGTCCTGACACGCCCGGCTGGCGCGTGCGGGTCGTCCCCAACCTGTACCCGGCGCTCACGGCCGACGCGACCGCGCCGGAGCCCGACGCGCTCCCCGATCTCTTCAGCGCGCACCCGGCACGCGGCGGCCACGAGGTGATCGTCAACGCGCCGCAGTCCGTCACGACGCTCGCCGAACTGCCCGCCGAGCAGGTCGCGACCGCGATGGACGTGTGGCGCGAGCGGATGCGCACCCACGCCGACGCCGCCTACGTCCATGTGCTCGTGAACGAGCGGCGCGAGGCGGGCGCCTCCCTGCCGCACACGCACGCGCAGCTCTACGCGCTCGACTTCGTCCCGGCGGCGGTGGCGCGCGAGCGCGAGCGCTTCGGCGCGTACGCGACGCGGACGATGGACGGCAACCTGCTCGGCGATCTGGTGCAGGAGGAGGTGCGGCGGCGCGCGCGCATCGTCGCGATCGACGACGAGGCGGTCGTGCTGTGCCCGTACGCCTCGCGCCTGCCCTACCAGCTGCTGCTCGCGCCGCGGCGTCCGCGCGCGCGCTTCGAAGACGACGGCCCGACCGGCGCCGCGCTGCTGCACGACGTGCTCGGCCGGCTCGCCCGCCGACTCGGCGCGAGCCCGCCGCTGAACCTGTGGGTGCGCACGGCGCCGCGAGGCGCGGAGCACTTCTGCTGGCGGATCGACGTGCTGCCGCGCCTCACCCACCTCGCCGGCCTGGAGCTGGGCACCGGCGTGCACCTCAACATCGTCGCGCCCGAGCTGGCGGCGGCGGAGTTGCGCGAGGCCTGAGCGGTGCGGGCGCTCGTCCAGCGCGTGACGCGCGCGAGCGTGCGCGTCGAAGGCGAGGTCGTCGGCTCGATCGGCGCGGGCCTGCTCGTGCTGCTCGGCGTGACCCACGACGACACGCCGGCGATCGCGGACAAGCTGGCCGAGAAGCTGCGCGCGCTGCGCGTCTTCCCCGATGGGGAGGGACGCATGAACGAGCCGCTGGGCGAGCGCGCGGTGCTGTGCGTCAGCCAGTTCACGCTCTACGGCGACGCGCGCAGGGGCAACCGGCCGAGCTACGTCGCGGCGGCGCGACCTGAGCTAGCCGAGCCGCTGTACGAGCGCGTGTGCGAGCAGCTCGGCGCCCAGCGCGGCGTCTTCGGCGCGCACATGGAGGTCGAGCTGGTGGGCGATGGACCGGTGACGCTGCTGGTCGAGATCCCCGCGCCCGCAGGCGCCCAGTAGGCTCCCGCCGCATGGGACCGACCGACCGCCTCGTCATCCGCTTCGCCGCCGAGCCGCCGCAGGAGTCGTTGCCCTACGGTCGCTGGGCCGACACGCTGCGCAGTCATTTCCTCGCAGCCGTGGGCGAGATCGACAGCGAGGGCGAGGAGCTGGGCGAGCCGGGCGAGATCGCCTGGTTCCCCGATCGCACCTACGGCGGGCGCACATACGTGCCGGCGACGAGCCGCACGAGCAGCGGCTATGAGCTGTTCGGCTACGTCTCGTTCGCCGACGGGACCAACGACCCGAACGGCGCCCCCGACGACTTCGCCGCGCACGCCGACTTCACGAGCGAGACCGCCGACGCGAACCCCGACTGGCAGGTCGACCTCAACGAGGAGGTGATCGGCCGCTGGCGTGGCGAGAGCGGCAACGTCGCCGACATGACGCTGATCTGGGGCGTCCCGCTCGTCGACCACGCCGAGCTGGCCACCGCCGAGCTCGCCGACCTCGTCGTCGACCAGACGACGCTGGTGGACGGCCGCTTCACGCTCGTCGCGCCCGACGCCTATCGCGGCGACTACCTCGACGTGAAGCTGTACTCGACGAAGGGCGAGGAGCTCGCGCGCGAGTCGCTCTACGTCGAGGACGAGGACTGACCGCCGCCGATCGGCAGCCGCGGGATCGCGGCGAGCAGCTCGCACGTGTACGGATGCTGCGGCGCCTCGAACAGCTCGTCGACGGGCGCGAGCTCCACGATCGCGCCCGCGCGCATCACCGCGACGCGATCGCACAGGTGGCGCACCACGGCGAGGTCGTGGCTGATCAGCACGAGCGTGAGGCCGAGACGGTCGCGCAGGTCGCGCAGCAGCGCGACGATCTGCGCCTGGATCGAGACGTCGAGCGCGGAGACCGGCTCGTCGGCGACGAGCAGGCGCGGCCCGAGCGCGATCGCACGCGCGATCCCGACGCGCTGACGCTGGCCGCCGGAGAACTCGTGCGGATAGCGGTTGTAGTGCTCGGGGTTGAGCCCGACCTGCTCCAGCAGCTCCTGCACGCGCGCCCGGCGCTCGTCGCGATCGCGCAGCAGCCCGTGGATCGCGAACGGCTCGGCGACGATCGCGCCGATCGTGCGACGCGGATTCAGCGACCCGGACGGGTCCTGGAAGACCATCTGGCGCTCGCGCCGCAGTCCCTGCAGCCGCGCGCCGCGCGCGGTCGTGACGTCCTCGCCGTCGAAGCGGATCGTCCCGCTGGTGGGCTCCAGCAGCTGGATCATCAGCCGCCCGAGCGTGCTCTTGCCGCAGCCGGTCTCGCCGACGAGCCCGAGCGTCTCCCCCTCCGCGACCGCGAGCGTCACGTCGTCGACGGCGCTCACCACGCCGACGCGGCGCTGGAAGACGACCCCGCGCGTGAGCGGGAAGCGCTTGACGAGCCGGTCGACCTCGACGAGCGGCGTCATGCTGCCGGCTCCGGCGCTAGCCCGGCCGCGGACCGCGCCTCGTCCGGCGTCGCACCCGCCGCGAGCCGGCGCCACAGCGCTCCCCGCACGTCGGCCGGGAGCAGGCACGCGACCTGCTGCGCGGGCGTGCCGGGCACGGGCGCGAGCGGCGGATCGACGCGGCGATGCTCCTCGCGCGCATACGGACAACGTGGATGGAAGCGGCAGCCCGACGGCGGGTGGATCAGGCTCGGCGGCCGGCCGGGGATCGGCACGAGCGCCGCGCCGCGCGGGGCGTCCAGGCGCGGCGTCGAGGTGAGCAGGCCCCACGTGTAGGGATGCTGCGGCGCCGCGAACAGCCGCTGCGTCGGCGCCTGCTCGACGATGCGCCCGGCGTACATGACGGCGATCTCGTCGGCCGCCTCGGCGACGACTCCGAGGTCGTGGCTGATCAGGATCATCGCCATCCCGAGCTCGTCGCGCAGCGTCCGCAGCAGCGCGAGGATCTGCGCCTGCACGGTCACGTCGAGCGCGGTCGTCGGCTCGTCGGCGATCAGCAGCCGCGGCTCGTTCGCGAGCGCCATCGCGATCATCGCGCGCTGGCGCATCCCGCCCGAGAGCTCGTGCGGATAGGCGTCGATCCGCTGCGAGGCCTCCGGCAGGCGCACGAGCTCGAGCAGCTCCAGCGCCCGCCGTCGCGCCGCCGCGCGATCCACGTCGCGATGCGCGCGCACCGCCTCCGACAGCTGCGCGCCGATGCGGTAGAAGGGATGCAGCGCCGACAACGGGTCCTGGAAGACCATCGCGACGGCCTCGCCGCGCAGCGCACGCAGCCGCTCAGCCGTGGCGCCGAGCAGCTCCTCGCCGTCGAGCAGCACCTGTCCCTCCACGTGCGTGCGGCGTCCGCGCGTCAAACCCATGACGGTGAGCGCGGCGACGCTCTTGCCCGAGCCGGACTCGCCGACGATCCCGAGCGTGCGCCCGCGCTCGAGCGCGAACGAGACGCCGTCGAGCGCCTGCACGACGCCGTCGCCGGTCGCGAAGCCGACGCGCAGCTCCTCGACGCGCAGCAGCGCCTCGGCGCCGGCGCTCATGCCGTGCGCACCCGCGGGTCGAGATAGGCGTAGCCGATGTCGACGGCGATGTTCGCGACGATCACGAACATCGCCGCGAGCAGCACCGTCCCCTGGATCACCGGGTAGTCGGCGTGCACGATCGCCTCGTAGTTGAGGCGGCCTATCCCGGGGATGCCGAAGATCGTCTCGGTCAGCACCGCGCCGCCGAGCAGCAGCCCGAGGTCGAGCCCTGCGAGCGTCATCAGCGGCCCGGCCGCGGGCGGCAGGCCGTGGCGCAGGATCACGCGCCGCTCCGAGAGCCCCTTCGCGCGCGCCGTGCGCACGTAGTCCTCCGACAGCGTCTCGATCAGGTTGCCGCGCAGCAGGCGCGCGTAGATCGCCGCGTAGGTCGAGGCGAGCACGAGCCACGGCATGATCAGCGACGTGAACCACTCCCACGGACTCTGCGCGAGCGGGACATACGAGCCGGCGCCGGGCAGCAGCGGCCACTTCCCGATGTCGTCGGAGAAGAGGTAGAGCGCGACGAGCCCCACCCAGTAGACGGGCAGCGACAGGGCGAGCAGCGCGCCGCCCATCGTGAGGCGGTCGAGCCAGCTGCGCGGGCGCACGGCCGAGATCATGCCGATCGGGATGCTCACGAGCAGCCACACGACGACCGCGCCGAGCGCGAGCGAGACCGTCGGCCCGATGCGGTCGAAGAGCAGCGAGCGGACGGACGCGTCGCTGTAATAGCTGTAGCCGAGGTCGCCGTGCAGCACCAGCCGCTTCAGGAACGTCCAGTACTGCACGGTGAGCGGCCGGTCGAGCCCGAGGTTGTGCCGGATCGCCGCGAGCGTCGCGAGCGAGCCACTGCGGCCCGCCCGCAGCTGCGCCGGATCGGCCGACGGCAGCACATAGAAGATCACGAACGTGAGCGCGCTGACCAGCAGCAGGAGCAACAGCCCCCACAGCAGCCGGCGAACGACGTAGCCCAGCACCTAGGTCACTTCAGCGAGCTGTAGGCGAGGTCGCAGTGGCCCTGGTTCCACAGCTCCGGGACGCAGCGCACGTCAGCGGAGAAGAGGTTCGGCTGCTTGTCCCACAGCCACGGGATCGCGGCTGCGGTGGCGGTGATCATGCGATCGATGTCGGCCCACGCCTGCGCGCGCTTCTCGGTGCCGACCGCGACCTCCGCCTTGCTCATCGCCGCGTTGATCTTGGGGTCGTCGAGCTGCGGCCAGTTGGGGTTGTTCTCCGGCGAGATCGCCGCGCCGTTGAAGGCCGCGTCGAGCACGGTCTGCGGGTCGGCGAAGTCGCGCACCCAGCCGAGGTTCGGACACACCTGCACCTTCGACTTCGGCAGCGCGCAGAAGCGCCCGTACATGACCGAGGCGTCGACGAGCTTGAGGCTCGTCTTGAAGCCGAGGTCCTGCAGCGCCTGGTCGACGATCTGCGCGTCGTTGTCGTCGGGCTCGCCGGCGAGGCCGATGACCTGCACGGTCTCGGTGCCGGTGTACCTGCCGCTCGGGTAGCCGGCGGCCTTCATGTACTTCGCGGCGACCGCCTTGTCGCCGGCGGGCGCGGCGAGGAAGTCCTCGCCCGGCCCGGCGAGGCCGCCGGCCTCGTCGAAGCCGAGCACGCCCGGGTACAGGAAGTGCGTCGCGATGTCGCCGACGACGGCGCCGCCGCGCACGATCCGCATCCGCTCGCGGTCGAGCGACGCGGCCATGGCCTTGCGCAGGTTCGCGTCGTCGAACGGCGGCACCTGCGTGTTGAGCGCGATGTAGCGCGAGCCGCCGCCCTCGACGAAGAGGATCTGGTCGCGGTGATGCTGGTAGGCGAGCTTCACGATCGCCGCCGTCGGCGGGTCGCCGAGCACCATCCCCTTGCCGTTCAGCACCTGCCGGCCGGAGACGGTCGGCGTGCCGCCGATCGTCCACTGGATGGCGTCGAGGTACGCCGGTCGGTCGTCGGTAGACGCGTTCCAGCTCGGGTTGCGCACGACGCGGATGAGCCGCCCCGGCTTGTAGCCGGTGCCGAGCACCTTGCCGCTCTTGTCCGCCGCGAGCATGTACGGGCCGGTCGCGACGACATGGTTGGCGTAGTCCGACGGCGCGTGCGCGTCGAACGGCTTCGCGTACTCCGGCGGGACGGGGACGGAGAGCGGCAGGATCGTCGCCTGCGCGAGCAGCGACGCGGTCGGGCGCGAGAGCTTGAAGACGAGCGTGTGGTCGTCGGGCGTCTGAATGCCGGCGATCGGGCCGCCGGTCGCATTCGCGGCGCCGACCACGTCGCCGTAGTAGGTGCTCGCGTACGGGTTGGCGACGTGCGGATTGAAGCCGCGTTCGATCGCGTACTTCACGTCCTGCGCCTTCACCTCCCGGTTCACCGGCGGCGAGTAGTGGACGCCGCTGCGGATCTTCACCGTGAGCGTCTTGCCGTCCGCCGAGACTTGCGGCGGCCCGGCCGCGAGGTCGGGCACGATCTTCGCCGGATCGTCCGGCTTGTACGCGTAGAGCGTGCGCTCCGTGCCCGCGAGCACGTTGAGGTCGAGGCTCGAGTAGGTGACCCCCGGGTCGAGGCTCGAGGGATCCTCGCCGGTGAGGATCCTCAGCGTGCCGCCGTGCTTGCCGGTCGAGCCGTTGTCGATCTGCGCGGCGGTCGTATCGCCGCCCGATCCGCAGGCTGCCAGCGTGAGGGCCGCGACCAGCGTCAGCGCAGCCGCCACAAGTGCCCGTGCGAGTGCGCGTGCCATGGTCGGTCCTTTCGTGGGATCGGGAGGGGAGGTCATCGCTCGGTCCGTGGGTCGAGCGCGTCGCGCACGCCGTCGCCGAGCAGGTTGAACGCCAGCACGGTCAGCAGCAGCGCCGCGCCGGGGAAGAGCATGTACCACCACTGCGTGTCGAAGTTCTCGGCGGCGTCGGCGATCATCCAGCCCCAGCTCGCGGTCGGCGGGGAGACGCCGACGCCGAGGAAGGAGAGCGCAGCCTCGAACAGGATCGCCTGGGGCAGCAGCAGGCTCGCGTAGACGACGATCGGCGCGACGAGGTTCGGCAGGATCTCGCGGAAGACGACGCGGCGGCCCGAAGCGCCGAGCGAGCGGGCGGCGAGCACGAACTCGCGCTCGCGCAGCGACAGCACCTGTCCGCGCACGACGCGCGCGATCGACGTCCAGCTGACGATCGCGATTACGAGCATGACCGTCCGCAGCCCGGGTGTGATCGCGCCGCCGAGGCAGCCGTTGCCGAGCGAGCAGGCGGAGGCGACGCCGAGGCCGAGCAGCAGCACCGGGAACGACAGCACGACGTCGATCAGGCGCGAGAGCAGCGTGTCGACCCAGCCGCGGTAGTAGCCGGCGAGCAGACCGACGGTGACGCCGAGCCCGACGGCGACCGTCGTGCCGACGACGCCGACCAGCAGCGAGACGCGCGCGCCGTAGACGGTGCGCGCGAGCACGTCGCGACCGAGCGGGTCGACGCCGAAGAGATGCCCGGAGCTGGGGCCGAGCGGCGTGCCGAACTGGTCGACCGCGTGCGTGTCCTGGACGTTCGGCCCGGGCGCGCCGAGCAGCTTGACGATGAGCGGCGCGAGCAGTGCGACGAGCACCAGCACGACGATCACGCCGAGCGCGACGAGCGCCAGCCGGTCCGCGCGCAGGCGGCGCCAGAAGAGCTGCAGCGGCGAGCGCGCAGCCACAGCCTCGAACACATGCTCGAAGCGCTGCTCCTCTGCCAGCAGGCCTGGGGCACCGACGCTCATCGGCACGCTCCGCCTGTTCGGCACCTCACCGGCGTTCCTCCATCGTCGACCAACTCGCAAACTGGCTGCCGTCACCAGTTCGCCCACGCCGACGCAACTCCTGTATGGCAGGGTTGGAATAGCACAGGCTCAGGGGCCTGTGCGCAACCTTCACGGAAGCGCACAGGTCCCGATGCTCGGCTCAGGAGGAAGCTGCTGTGATCGCTACCCGCGCGCGCCGGGGACGCGCGTGGCGCGGTCGTGGCTGGCGGTGATCCATGCCTGGCGGCGGGACTGCCAGTCCTCGGGCAGCGCACCCTCGACACGCTCGATCGTCGCCAACCCGCGCAGCGCACGGTCGTAGTCGCCGGCTCCGGCAGCCTGTGCGGCCCATCGGAGCGCTTGGCGCACCGCGAGAGCATGCCGATCGCCGGGTGAGATCGTCCCAGCCGGCACGGGCCGCTTGCGCTGCCCATCCTCCGTGACCAGCAGCCGTCGTGCGTCGGCCAGCGACCATGCGACCGCGATCCGCGCCGGCAGCACCATGTCGAGCGCCGAGCCGCGTGCCAGCACGACCACGACCTCGCAGCCCGCCGCCTGGGCGCGGAAGACCCCTGCGAGCAGCGCGGGCGCCTCGAGACTCGGCTCCTGCGCCGCGCTCAGATCCACGATCAGGCGCTCGCAGCCACGATCGCCCAGTTCGCGCAGCCGTCCGCGCAGCCGATCCGTCGTCCCGGCGTCGAGCCGGGCGGTGAGCGTGATCGAGCACACCCCGTCGCTGAACGTGTGCGAGCGCCATCCGGCGCGGTTGCCGTGGCGCTCGCGCGCCAGTCGCACGCGACCATCGCCGCGACCGTTGCCTGAAGCTCCATTCCTTCGCGTCCTCATCGAGCGTCCTTTCGCTCAGCGCAGCACGCCCGACGCCGTGAGTCCCGGCGTCAGCGGGCCGCGAAGATGGTGCGGGCGAGAAGGTGAGGACGCCGGTCCGACCGGGGAGCCGGGGCGCCACCCAAGTGAGGCGGGCGCCCGGAGTGGCGCCGTAGCGTCCATGCCCGTCTCGATTGTCCCGGCGCTGAGGGAGGCGCCACCGGGACACTGGGCAAACACCTTCTCGCCCGCTGTTCTCCCAGCCCATCCGCGTCGAGCCGGGATGGCCGCCGCCGCATTGGGGGAAATCGGCGGCGCCAGTCTTAATGAAGGTTCTCTACGCGCCACATCCCGCGGAGCAGTGCCACACGGGACAAGTGCGTCTTCGCCGTACTCAGACCTCCCCGTCTTCGAACGCCGCACTACGCGTAAGACCGAACAGTGAAAACCTAGGTTCCGGTCAAGGTGACCCTAGCACTCCGCACGAGCGCCTTCAAGCCAACAACCCGGGGCGTACGCAAGCGCGCACGCTGCCTGCGGCCTAGGGTCTCGCGGTGCTCGGTGAGGGTCTACGATCTCCCCTCAGCCCCGGTAGCTCAGCGGATAGAGCACCCGCCTCCTAAGCGGGGGGTCGCTGGTTCAAGTCCAGCCCGGGGCATCCGCGCGATGACGGATCGACACGCTCTAGTAGTAGACGTCGATCCCGTCGCCGAGATGGACCCAGTCGTAGATCGCGCGCGCGTCGGGGATCGGCACGCGCAGGCAGCCGTGACTCGCGTTGTACGCCGGGACGTCGTGGTAACCGTGAATCGCGTATCCGCGGATGAAGTAGTTCGAGTCGACCATGCCGAGAGCGTTGGTGCCGATCGTCTTCGAGTAGAAATGGAACGAGCCGAGCACCGTCGGCGTCGAGGGCTTGCCCGAGCTGGTGACGTAGGCCCGCACGACCTTGCCGTTCTCGATCAGCGCGAGCACCTGCCAGCCGAGGTTCGCCTCGACGTGGCGGCCATGCTGCGGGTAGCGGATCTTGAAGCCGCCGACGCCGCGCAGCACGCGATCGACGACGTCGGGGCTGAGCGTCGTGATGCGCTCCATCCCGTTCACCTTGCGGAAGGCGAGGACGGCGAGGCCGGTGAGCTCGTCGTAGACACCCGACTGCGGCGTCGCGTAGCCGAGCGCGGCGAGGCGCTGCTGGATCAACGAGACGAACGGGCTGCGCGTGCCGGGACCGGCGGCCGGCGTCACGACGAACAGCGGCGCGCGCGTCGAGAGCGCGCGCTGGTCGTCGGTCTGCTCGTGCACCGCGAAGACCTGCACGTCGCCGCTCTTCTCCGGCGTGAAGCGCGCGCTGAAGACGGCCGTCTTCTTCGTGTGCGTCGGCTTCGGCGTCACGGTGACGCGCTTGATCAGCTTGTGCCCGCGCCAGATCCGCACGCTCACCCGCTGGCCTGGGACGTAGGGGACGATCCGCCCTTCGATCTTCAGCTCCCGCCCGGTGACCGCGAGCTGACGCGCGCCGAGCGCGTACGCGCCGGCGACCTGGAGCCCGATGCGCCCGGTGGCCTTCGGCTTCCCGTGCGGCTTCGTCGCCGCGGCACTCGCGACGGCAGGCGCGAGCACGACCGGGAGCGCGGCGAGCAGCGAGAGGCGACGCAACATCGGCCGAGGATCCTAGATGAGCGCCCGGCCGGCCGGCTCGCGGTCGACGAACGCCGTCGCGGCGAGCAGCACGACCGCTGTCGCGCCGGCGATCAGGAGCAGCACCTGCCACGCGATCCAGTGCTCGGAGACGCCGAACGCCAGCCCGTTGTTGACGGCGTGCAGCGCCATGCACGGCAGCAGCGACCCGGTCCGCCAGCGCACGACGCACAACATGAAGCCCAGCATCGCCAGCGGCACGAGGAACGCGACGGGCGCCGAGCCCACATGGATCGCGCCGAACACGAGGCCGGTCACCACCGCGGCGAGCCACGGACCGTGCCAATTGCGCAGCGCGCCGAAGAAGTAGCCGCGGAAGAAGAGCTCCTCCGCGATCGGCGCGATGACGGTCACGAGCACGCAGACGGCGACGAGCGCGGCGGTGCTCGACTCGACGCCGAGCTCCTTCGGCAGGTTGTCCTTCTGGTGCAGGTCCAGCACGGACATCCACGCGCCCGAGAACGCCAGATAGACCGCGAACGCGAGCGCCATCCAACCGAGCGACGTGCGCAGCGCCGCCGGGCGCAGCCCGAACCGCGCGAGCGACACCGGGCCCTCGCGGCCCGCGAACACGAGCGCGGCGCCGATGAAGCCGCCGTCCTGCACGACCGTCGCGACGATGTTCACCGCCGGCGGCGGATCGTCGATGCTCGCACCGAAGGCGGCGCCGACGATCGCCACGATCAGCCCGCCGACGATCGCGAACAGGAACGCGACCACCAGCGCGACGGGCGCCGTCCACGGCTTCCACGGCGGCGACCCGCCGTCCGGCACCACGGTGCTCATCGCTTCAGCGTACGAGGTCTCAGCCATCCACCCCGAGCCCCGGAAGCTCTCGCAGCGAGCGGATCGTCTCGACGCCGGCCGGCGCAGGCGCGCCGTCGCGCACGAGCAGCAGCGCGGCGATCCCGGCCGCGCGCGCGCCGGCGACGTCCTCCGCGAGGCTGTCGCCGACATGCAGCGCGGCGGCAGGGTCCACGCCGGCGAGCTCGAGCCCGCGCGCGAAGATCGCCGGCGCGGGCTTCGCGCTGCCGAGCTCAGCCGAGGTCACGACGCCGTCGAGCAGCGGCGCGAGCCCGGTCTGCTCCAGCACGCCGTGCAGCGAGACGTCCCAATTGCTCACCACGACGCGCCGGATCCCGCGCTCACCCGCCGCGGCCAGCAGCCCCGGCACCTCGGGGAACGGCCGGAAGCGCAGCGCGGCCAGCAGCGCCTCGGTGAGCGGAGCGAGCGGCAGCTCGCGCAGCTCCGGTGGCAGCGCGTCCCGCAGCGCCTCCGCGGCGCGCCGCCGCAGCCGGGCGAGGCCCGCCGCGTCGCGCGCCTCGTCGTGGTTGGCCCGGTAGAAGGAGATCTCCGCGCGCACGGCGACCGCCGCATCGCGCTCGCCGAGCTCGACGCCGAAGCGCTCGCGCAGCTCGCGGCGCAGCGGCGCGACGGGCGGCTCGAGCTCCACCAGCGTCCCGAGCGCGTCGAGCAGCAGGGCACGCGGCACGCTCACGCGACGAAGCCCCAGTGCACGAACTGCACCGTCATGAGGCCGAGCAGAACGGCGCTCACGCCGACGGCGCGCTCCAGCCGGCCGCGCTCGCCGCACCAGCGCGCGAGCCACATCTGCAAGGGGAACAGCACGACGACGTAGCGCGGCAGCGACATCAGCGGCTGCGCGTCGACCGGGTAGGAGAGCGTCATCGCCAGCGCGACGCCGGCATAGGCCCCGTAGGCGAACGGCAGCCGCCGCAGCGCACCCGCCAGCGCGAGCAGCGCAAAGACGAGGAAGCCGAGCAGCATCAGGCTCTGCCCCGCGGTGTTGAACGGGTCGCCGCCGCTCGCGCTGAAGTACACCGGCGTCGGCGAGCCGTGCACGAGCTGGCGCAGCCCGAGCCAGGCGGCACGCACGCCGTCGGTCAGCGCGCCGAGCGGCACGAAGTGGCGCAGCCACAGCGCCTGCGCGTGGAACGGCGCGAGCGCGTCGCCGAGCTCGATCGCGCAATACGCAAGGTAGGCGCCGAGCCCGAGCGGGACGAGCGCGAGCCACAGCAGCTGAGGCGCGACCGGGTAGCGCGGCAGCCAGCGCGCCACCGCGCCGGCGCGGGCAGGCAGCGGCGGGCGGTCCGCGCGCGGGCCGTAGAGGAACAGCAGCACGAGCGGCACGAGCAACAGCACGCCGCTGTTGCGCGTGAGCGCCGCGAGCCCGCCCGCGAGCCCGGCCCACGCCCAGCGCCCCTGCCGCGCGGCGAGCACGGCGCCGACGGAGACGAGCAGGAACAGCGACTCCGAGTAGACGGCGGAGAAGAACAGCGCCGTCGGAAAGAACGCGATCAGCAGCACGGTGCCGCGCGCGTCGCGCTCGCCGAGCTCGATCGTCGCGAGACGATGCAGCAGCACGAGCGCGGCGAGGAAGCAGCCGAGCGAGACGAGCAGGCCGCCGATCAGCTCCGAGCCCACGACCCAGCCGGCCGCGCTCGTCAGCAGCGGGTAGAGCGGATAGAACGCCGCCTTCGCGTGATCCCCGTTCGCGACCGGGTTCGCAGGGTCGAGATAGCCGTCGCGCGCGATCGACAGGAACCAGACCGAGTCCCAGCGCGCGGCGGGTGCGACGAGCAGGTTCCCGAGGTATGAGAACGGCGTCGTCAACCCGGTCGGATCGAACTGCTCGGTGCCCGCAGCGCGGCCGAACCACAACAGCCCGAGGAGCCCCGCCGACCACACGGCCAGGCGCGAGGCCCACAGCGCGGGCCACGCCACGCGGAGACTGCCGGTACGCTCGCGCTCCATGCTCGGCGAGGATCTTCCCATGCGGACGCCGGTGCTCGACACGCGCCTGCGCTTCCTGCGGCGGCTGTCGGTGCTTGCGGTCCTGCTCGTGCTCGCGTTCGTCGCGCTCGCGCAGTTCACCGGCCTGAAGAGCCTGGCGGCGGGCGTGCTGGCCTCCGGCGCGCTCGTCGCCGCGATCGTCGGCTTCGCGGCACGCCAGACGCTCGCGAACCTGATCGCGGGCGTGATGCTGACGATCGCGCAGCCGCTGCGGATCGGCGACGCCGTCACGATCGAGGGCGAGAGCGGGACGGTCGAGGACGTCCGCCTCAACTACACCGTCGTGCGCGGCACCGACGGGCGGCGCATGTTCGTTCCGAACGAGCGGCTCGCGGCCGGCATCCTGCACAACGACACGATCCTCGACCCGCTCGTCGTGCTGGAGGTCGCGCTGTGGCTGCCGCATGCCGTCGACGCCGACCGTGCGCTCGACGCGCTCTCGCAGCTCGACGGCGTCACGGACGCCCAGATCGCCGACGTGATGCCGGACGGCATCCGCGTGACGCTCGCGCGCGGCCGCGTCGCGCCGGACGTGCGCGCGGTCCGCGCCTCGGCGCTGCGCGCGGACGCGCTGCGGGCGCTACGCGCCGCCGGGCTGCTGGCCGCCGTCTGACACCGCGGCAGGAGGGGTTCCGCGCGGGCCGAAACCCCTCCACGGCTACACTTTTCCCCGCACCCGGACCGGCTCGCGCAGCCGGCTCGCACCAGATCTTGTGACCCGTCGAGAGCGACAGAGGCGCCGTCGGCGCCGCCACGCCAGTCCGCTGCGGCGGGCGCTGATCGTCATCGCGACGCTGCTGCTGCTCGCCGCCGTCGGCGGCGGGGTCGCGTTCGGCGTCTACGTCGGCGGCGTGCTGCACGACACGCCCAACATCGACGAGCTGCGGCCGCAGCCGCAGGGCGCCGTCTCGACCGTCTACGCGGCCGACGGCACGCGGCTGGGCTTCATATCCGGCGACACGCTGCGCAACCCGGTCCAGAGCTCGCAGATCCCGCTCGTGATGAAGCGCGCGACGGTCGCGATCGAGGACCGCCGCTTCTATCACCACGGCGGCGTCGACTACGTCGGCATCGTGCGCGCCGCGTTCAAGAACGTCACCTCGGATCGTGCGTCGCAGGGCGGCTCGACGCTGACGATGCAGCTCGTACGCAACCTCTACACGCCCGAAGACCGCTTCCAGAAGACGCTCACGCGCAAGATCCGCGAGGCGAAGCTGGCGAACGAGCTCGAGCACGAGCACTCGAAGGCGTGGGTGCTCACCAAGTACCTCAACAACGTCCCCTACGGCACCGTCGGAGGACAGACGGCGATCGGCATCCAGGCGGCGGCGCGCGTCTTCTTCGGCAAGCCCGCCTCAGAGCTGACGCTGCCGCAGGCGGCGCTGCTGGCCGGGCTGCCGCAGGCGCCCTCGGACTACAACCCGTTCGACAACCCGGCCGGCGCGCGCAGCCGGCGCGCCGAAGTGCTGAAGGCGATGGTCGGCGCCGGATACATCTCGCAGGGCGAGGCCGACAGCGCCGGTGCCTCGCCGCTCGGCGTGCACCGCTCGAACTTCTACGCGCAGCGCCGCGAGCAGTTCTTCTTCGACTACGTCAAGCAGGAGCTGATCAAGCGCTACGGACGCAAGGTGCTCGACCAGGGCGGGCTGAAGGTCTACACGACGATCAACCTTCACTTCCAGGAGGTCGCGCGCGAAGCGATCGCGCGCGAGCTCGCCATCTATCAGGGGCCCTCGGCGGCGCTCACGACGATCGACCCGGCCAACGGCCACATCCTCGCGATGGCCTCCTCGGCGACGTACGGACAGACCGTCTTCAACTACGCGACGCAGGCGCACCGCCAGCCGGGCTCGACGTTCAAGGTGATCGACCTGATGGCGGCCGTGCGGATGGGGATCGACCCCGACACGACCTTCTACAACTCGCACGAGCTGCTGCCGGGCTGGCTGCCGGAGGCGCCGACGTGGCACGTCGAGACCGACGACCACTCCTACAGCGGCTCGATCAGCCTCGCGAACGCGCTGCCGCCTTCCGACAACACCGTCTACGCCCAGCTCGGCGCCGACATCGGGCCGGACAAGGTCGACCAGGCCGCGCACGACATGGGCATCACCTCGCCGCTGAACGGCTACTACGCCGAGGCGATCGGCGGCCTCAAGTACGGCGTATCGCCGCTCGAGATGGCCGACGCCTACGCGACGGTCGCCGACGGCGGCTGGCGCAACACCGCGACGGCGATCGAGAAGGTCGTGCATCCGAACGGCAAGGTCGACGACCTCGGCAAGCCGCAGCGCAAGAAGGAGTTCACCGACGGCGAGACGGCGAAGGTGATCGCGCCGATGAAGCGCGTGATGACCAGCGGCACCGCCGCCGGCATCAGCATCGGCTGCCCCGAGGCCGGCAAGACCGGCACGACGAGCTCGAACACGGACGCGTGGTTCGTCGGCATCACGCCGAAGCTCTCGACGGCCGTGTGGGTCGGCTACCCCGACGACACGCGCACGCTCGGCAGCAGCATCTTCGGCGCGACCGTCGCAGCGCCGATCTGGGAGGCGCTCATGAGCGTGGAGAAAGGCTCCTACTGCAGCGACTGGCCGGCGCCGACGGAGCCGTTCGTCGGCACGCCGTACGTCGGCACCTACGCCGGCAAGGCACCCGACCCGAAGACGAAGGGCGGGACGAACCCCGACGGCACGACGACGACGCCCGGCGGCGCGAAGAAGCCCGGGGATCCGGGCTACGACCCGAACGCCTACGCGCACCCGCCGCAGGTTCCGCCGCCGCCGAAGCCGCCCCAGAAGGGCGGCGGCGCAGGCGCTCCCGCCGGCTGACCTGCGTATTGGTACGGTTCTCGCGTGCCGAAGGAAGAAAAGGTCGAGCTGGAGGGCGAGGTCATCGAGGCCCTGCCGAACGCGATGTTCCGCGTGAAGCTCGACAACGACCATGTCGTCCTCGGCCACGTCGCCGGCAAGATGCGCCGCTTCCGCATCCGCATCCTCCCGGGCGACCGCGTCCGCTGCGAGCTCTCGCCGTACGATCTCGACCGCGCGCGCATCGTCTACCGCCACCGCTGAGCTGCGCTCATGCGTGAGCTGGCGCTGATCGCGGCGCTGGAGCAGGTTCTCGCCAACGATCAGCCGCGCGTCGTGCGCTGGATCGGCGACGACGCCGCGGTCGTGCGCGCTCGCCCGTATGCCGTCACCTCCGTCGACACGATGGTGGAGGGCGTGCACTTCCCCTCGCTCGGGGGGCGCTGCGCGCCGGCGGACGTCGGGCATCGCGCGCTGGCCGGCGCGCTCTCGGACCTCGCCGCGATGGGCGCCGAGGCGGGCGAGGCGTACCTCGCGCTCGTCCTGCCGGCCGGACTGGGCGAGCTCGACGTGCTCGCGCTGTTCGAGGCGGCGCAGGCGCTCGCCGCCGAGACCGGCACCACGATCGCGGGCGGCGACGTCGCGCGCGGACCGGCGCTCATGCTCGCGGTCACGGTCGTCGGGTGGGCCGACGACGCCGAGGTGCTCGTCGGGCGCGACGGGGCGCAGCCCGGCGATCTCGTCGGCGTGACGGGCACGCTCGGCGACGCCGGCGCGGGGCTGGCGGTGCTCGAGGGCCGCGCGCAGGGCCCGGAGGAGCTCGTGGAGCGCTACCTGCGGCCGCTGCCGCGGCTCGCCGAAGGGCGCGCGCTCGCCGCGGCGGGCGCGCACGCGATGATCGACCTCTCCGACGGGCTCGCGACCGACGCGCGTCATCTCGCGCAGCGCAGCGGCGTCCGGATCGCGGTCGAGCTCGACCGCCTTCCGCTGGCACGCGGGACCGTCGGGGTCGCGCACGCGCTCGGCCAGCAGCCGGCCGCGTTCGCCGCAAGCGCCGGCGAGGACTACGAGCTGTGCGTCTGCGTCCCGCCCTCAGCCCGCACTGCGGCGGAGGCCGCGGCGCCGCTCACGTGGATCGGCACGGTCGAGGCGGGCGAGCCCGCGCTTGACCTCGGTGTCGCCGGCGCAGCGCTGCGCGGCTACGAGCACGAGCTGTGATCGCGGCGGCTACGCGGCCGGGAGTTGCGTCCCTTCGCAGGCGTCGCCGAGCAGCTCCCGCACGTCGGCGCGCCGCAGCGTGGCGTGCACCCGCAGCATCCGCGTGACGAACGCGCTGGCGACGGCGTGGACGTCGACGTCGTACTCCGCGCGCGCGATCCGTGCCTTGAGCTCTGTGACCTTCATGTTGGTGATCTCGTCGTTCATCGATTCCCTGCCACGACGCTCCGATGGGGGCGTACGGCCACCACCACGGACTCCGCTTCCGTGGTACCGGTGCCCGACGTCATGGTTGGTATCGGGCCGGGATCGACCGCGCATGAGCAACGCTGCGCAAGGTGGACACCCGATCAGCCGGCGGCTCCGCGCGGGCGCTCGGAGCGCAGCCGCGCGAACACGACGATCCGCTGCGCGGCGCTGTAGAGCGGGTGGCACGCGGACAGCACGAGCCGTTCGTAGCCGACGTCGCGCGTGATCCACAGCGCGCTCGGTGCCACGATCTGCGTGCGCTGGACCGCGTACGTGAAGCGCGCATAGGGCAGCTCGAGCACGATCGCATCGCCGGGTCGCAGGTCGTCGACATGGCGG
>DASRAV010000054.1:0-43572 GCA_035637995.1 Conexibacter sp.
TGCGTGCAGTCGCCGAAGTGCGGCAACCTCAACGAGCCGCTGTCGAAAGCCGGAGCGGCGGCACTGCTGACGCGTCTGCTGGGCACATAGTCGCGGTCAGCGGGCGGACAAACGCGCGCAAGGCCGCTTGCGCTCCTCAGGCGGGGGTGCCGATGAGTCGAAGGTGGAAGCGATGGCTCGATTCATTCGCGCCTCTCTCCTCCTCACGACTCTCGGGGTCGCGGCGCTTGCGCTTCCGGCCAGCACGGCGGTAGCGGCGAATGCTGGCGGCGCGGCCCCGAGCAGCGTGGTCGGCACGACCAGCGGGGGGGACAACGGCGGAGCGCAGCCCGGCGCACAGCCGCCGCAGACCGCGTCGAGCGCCCGCACGGGTGGCGCGAAGGCCGGTCGCAAGCCGCGTCGCCCTGTCGTCCATCGGAAGGTCAAGCCGAAGCAGCACAAGGCCAAGCCGCCGGTCGCTGCGACGCCGGCGCCGACGCCGTCCGCTGACAGCACGGTCCCCGGGGTCTTCCCGCTCACCGGCGCGTACAGCTTCGGCGGCGAGGACGCGCGCTTCGGCGCCGGACGCACCGGCCACATCCATCAGGGCCAAGACGTGCTCGCCGCCAGCACCACGCCGATCGTCGCCCCGCTGGCGGGCAGCGTGCTGTGGAAGGCGAACCAGCCGTGCTGCGCCGGGATCTACCTCGTCGTGCACGGCTCCGACGGGCGCGACTACGTCTTCATGCACATCAAGCGCGGCACGGTGCTCGTGAAGGTCGGCGACGCGGTGGCCGCAGGCCAACAGCTCGCCCAAGTCGGGGCGACCGGCGACGCCTCGGGACCGCACCTGCACTTCGAGATCTGGGTCGGCGGCTGGTACGTCGAGGGCGGCCACCCGATCGACCCGTTGCCGCAGCTCAAGCGCTGGGCCGGCCTCCATTAAGTCCGGCGCAACGCCGGGCTAGGTGCGGCGGTTAGTCCAGCTGACGCGTGAGCCTGACCTGCGCGCCGATCGCGCCGCCGGCGACCAGCGCGATGCTCGCCTTTCCCTGCGCGGGGATCGCGCGGCCGGCGGCGAACGTGGCGCCGAGGTCGACCGCGTCGGCCAGGATCGCGCCGAGCAGCCACGGCCGCAGGCGCGAGCCCTGACGCAGCGCCCCGAGCGTGCCGAGCGCAAGCGCCATGTCGCGGGCGCCGACGGAGCGGAACAGCAGCGTCGTCGCGGGCCGCTCGGCCTCCTCGGCGCCGACCCAGCCGGGACCGACGGTCGTCTCGGGCTTGGCGGTCAGCAGCACGCCGAAGGCGAGGCGGCCGAGCGCGACGGTGGCGAGCAGGCGGCGAGGGCTCATGGGCCGATCGTAGCCGGGGTCCGTTGCGACAGGCGCCGGTCGGGGGTTAGGCTGGCTGCGTGGGCACCTACGAGGAGGCATGCGCGCAGCACCGCTGGGAGGTGCCCGAGCGCTACAACATCGCGCGCGACGTGTGCGACAAGCACCCGCCCGGCAAGCTCGCGATGATCCACGAGGACTTCAGCGGCAACGTGCGCGAGGTCGCGTGGGGGGAGCTGCAGGAGGCGTCGAACCGCTTTGCGAACGTCCTGCGCGCGCACGGCGTGGAGCCCGGCGACCGGGTCGCGATGCTGCTGCCGCCCACGCCGGAGACGGCGGCCGCGTTCCTCGGCACGTGGAAGGCGGCGGCGATCCTGCTGTCGATGAGCGTGCTCTACGGCGACGAGGGGATCCGCCACCGGTTGCAGGACTCGCGCCCGAAGGTACTGGTGACGAACGCCGGGAACGCCGACCGCGTCGAGCGTGAGCTGGTCGAGCACGTGCTCGTGCTGGACGACGCGCTGCTCGCCAGCGGCTCGCCGGACTTCGTCTGCGCCGACACGTCCAGCGAGGATCCGGCGCAGCTCTACTACACGAGCGGCACGACCGGGCTCGCGAAGGGGATCGTCCACGCGCACCGCTACCTGCTCGCGCACAACGAGTTCGTCCTCTGCCATGAGGTGCAGGAGGGCGAGCGCTTCCACGGCATGGGCGAGTGGGCGTGGGCGGCGGGAATCGCGCCGCTGCTGGGGCCATGGCGGCTGGGCGCAGTCCAGTACGTCTACCAGCGCGAAGGCGGCTTCGACCCGCACAAGCAGCTCGACTTCCTCTCGCGGCACGAGGTCACGAACGTCTTCACGACGCCGACGGCGATGCGCTCGATGATGGGCATCGCCGACGCGGGAACGCGGTATCCGCAGCGCTTCCGGCGCGTGTGCAGCGCGGGGGAGCCGCTGAACCCGGAGGCGATCCGCTGGTTCCGCGAGCAGTACGGGGTGACGGTGCTCGACTTCTACGGGCTCTCGGAGTCGTATCCGCTGGTCGGCAACTACCCGTGGATGGAGGTGCGCGAGGGCTCGATGGGCAAGCCGGTGCCGGGTTGGGAGGTCGCGATCCTCGACGAGGACGAGCGGCCGGTGGCGGCGGGCGAGCGCGGTGAGATCTGCCTGCGAGCGCGGACGAACCCGCACTACCCGCTCGGGTACTGGGAGAAGGACGAGGCGACGGCCGAGACCTTCGGCGGCGAGTGGTTCCACACGAAGGACGCGGCGTCGGCCGATGCGGACGGCTACTACTGGTACGAGGGCCGCGCCGACGACGTGATCATCTCGGCCGGCTACCGGATCGGCCCGTTCGAGGTCGAGTCCGCGTGCCTCGAGCACCCGGCGGTGGCGGAGGCCGCGGTGGTGGCCTCACCGGACGAGCGCCGCGGGATGGTCGTGAAGGCGTTCGTCGTGCTCGCTGAGGACCACGAGCCCTCCGACGAGCTCGCGGAGCAGATCAAGACCCACGTGCGCGACCACCTTTCCGCCTACGCCTACCCGCGCCTGATCGACTTCGTGCCGGACCTGCCGAAGACGCTCACAGGAAAGATCCGACGCATCGAGCTGCGCCAGCAGGAGGCGGAGCGCGTGCGCAGCGCACGCGACGCCTGAGGCCCCGCGTGGCCGGACATCCGCCCTCCGCGACCGGCTACCATGGCCCGTCTCGGCGAGATAGCTCAGTTGGTAGAGCACACGACTGAAAATCGTGGTGTCCCCGGTTCGAGTCCGGGTCTCGCCATCGGGGGGAAGCGTCTGCTGCGGACGCTTTTCGGCTTGCCACAAACGGCACCCTCAGAGACCACACGGATGACTAGCGCGAGAACGCTGCAGCAGACGAGTCCACCGCTGGCCGACATCCCGGAAGCTCTGGCTCACCGTCGTCCGTGTCAGTTAGCCTCCAGTCGTGGCAATTCCGCTGAACGAGGTCTTTGGGATTGCGACGCATGTGAACCCTGCGTCGTACGTCAACCGCGGGGGATTGGACGAGTTGCTGGGGTACTACCTCAGTACCGAGCGCCATATCGCGATCCACGGCGACTCTAAGCAGGGAAAGTCGTGGCTGCGAGGCCACCTGCTCGACGCCGATAAGACCATCGTTGTGCAGTGCCAGGTCGAGAGCACTCCTGAGTCCGTCTTCCGTGAAGCCCTTGGCCAACTTGATGTCCGTGCCGAGATCCGACAGATAGGCCGAGGACAATTCGAGGGGCAACTCGACTTCACGGGCGGCGGACAGCTTGGAAATGTGATCTTCGGGAAGCTTCAAGTTGACGCTCACGGAGGCGGGAGAGCCAGCCGAGAACAAGAGACAGAAACGACACCGATCGGCAAGACGCCAGCCGACCTGTCGTGGGTAGCCCGGGTACTGCTTGCCTCTGGCAAGCGAATGGTCGTAGAGGATTTTCACTACGTTTCCGAAGAGCATCGCAAGGCGTTTGCGTTCATGCTCAAGGCACTCGGTGACTACGGCGTCTACGTGATCGTGGTGGGCATTTGGCCGGATGACCATCTGCTGACGTACTACAACGGCGACCTTGATGGCCGCGTCGAGGACGTTCGGCTTGTGTGGTCCGACGATGATCTCGATGCCGTACTCCAGAAGGGCAGTGAGGCACTGAACATCGAGATGCTGCCCGACCTTCGAGCATGTCTCGTTCGGGATGCATACGGCAACGTGGGATTGGTGCAGCGGCTCGCCGAGCAGCTGTGCTTCCACGCCGGTGTTCTCGAACGCCAGGAGCACCGGACACAGCTAGGTGCGGGCGGCGAACTCGACCGCGCCCGCACCACGATTTCAGAGCGGATGAAAGCTCGCTACGACGCCTTTGCGGACGACTTTGTGCGCGGGATGAAGCGCATGACTGAGGGCCTTGAGGTGTACAAGCACATGCTTCGAGCCTTCACCGCTGGTACCTCAGAAGAGCTTGTGGCAGGTATTGACTCACGCGAGCTCTTGAAGCGCATCCAGACCGCTGATGCAGACGCATCCATACGCCAGAGTGACCTGACGCAAGCGCTCGATCGCGTTGACCGACTCCAGGTCAAGATCGGCGTCCAGCCGCTCGTACTCACCTACAACCGTGACCGTCGACGCCTGTTTCTCGCTGACCGCTCCTTCCTCTTCTACCGGCAGTACGGATCTCCGACATGGCCTTGGGAGAAGGACGAAACGCTGCTCGCCGCCCTCAACAGCGCACCAGCAGGAGAGCAGCTCAATCTGGATCAGGAATTTCCGCTGACCCAACACAGCGTTCAGGCGCTCGCAGCTGAAGCCGACTAGCTCTGCACCGTCGTCACGCCGCAGGCCGTCACAGCGTCAGCTTCAGACGCGGACGACGGTGACCGCTGCGAACGCACTGAAGTCCACATCCTGGGTCGCGACAGCCACGCCATGGCGCAGAGCGGTCGCAGCGATCCAGGCGTCGTGGCGCCGGATACGGCGACCGGCCTCCAGCTCTGCGGCTGCGATGCGCGCGAAGCAGCTTGCGGTCTCAGCGTCGACCGACAAGAGCGGGTAGGTCGCGCGGACCTGGGCGAGCGTCGCGAGGCAGCGGGCGCGGGTGTCGGTGTCCTTCGCGCGCAGGACGCCAAGCTCGAGTTCGGCAGCCGTGACGACGGAGACCGCGATCTCGTCGGGCAGCTCGCCAAGCTCCCGGCCGGCCTCCTGCGCGATGAAGACCGACGTGTCGGCGATCGCGCGGGTCACCCGTCCTCGATGAGCGTGCCGCGGATCTCGGCGAGGTCGTCGAGCAGACCCGCGTCCGCTGGCGCTTCGCGCACGATCCGCCGCAACACCGATGAGGCCACCCACGGGCTGCGGCGCTCGACGTGCGGGACGATGTCTGCGACCGGCTCGCGGTTGACCGTGAGCGTCAGCTCCTCGCCGGCGCGCACCGCGGCGACCACCGCGGCGGTGCTGTTGCGAAGGTCGCGGACGGAAACCTCATGCGCCATGTGCACGAGTGTAGCATCAACGTGCTACGAAGCGGGAATGTCGGCTTCAGCGGTCCTGCAGCAGGCCGAGGACGTTGCCGTCGGGGTCGGTGACGGTGGCCACCAGGCGCCCGCCGCCGACGTCGTGCGCGGGCTCCTTCACGGTGGCACCGGCGGCGGTCACCTCGGCCAGCTTCGCCTCGATGTCCGACACGTGCCAGTAGGCCACCGGTGAGGTCATGCCCTGCGGCCCACCGCCCGGCACCAGTCCGATGTGCTGGCCCTCGGCCTCGAAGCCCACGTAGTAGGACCCGTCGGCCTGCGGTTCGACGCCGAGCAGGGCGGCGTACACCGCCTTGGCCCTCGCGAGGTCGGACACGGGATGCAAAACGGTCTTGATTCCCTGGGTGGAAGAGCCGGCCATGGTCACTCCTGAAGTCGTGGTCAGGTCCCGTGAATGATGATGCCCATGGTGGTCGCTTTCGGTGACGGGGTGCGAACTCAGGGTCGGACGTCGACCCCGTCCCCCACGCGCACGCGCCCAGGCGCGACGACCTCGCCGAAGATCCCGAGCGCCAGCGGCTCCGTCGTGTCCGCGCTGCGACGATAGGCGCCGAGGAGGTCCAGCGTCGGCAGATCCACCGCGCCGTGCTCGGGATCTCGCGACGTGACGAGGCAGCGGCCGACGTGGCCGTGGAAGCGGACGGTCGCCTCGCCCAGACGCACGGCGGCACCGACCCAGTCGTCCTCCGCGTGGGCGTCGAGGCCGTCGAGCTCGATCAGCATCCGAAAGCGGCGTGAGTCGATCGGCGTCCCGGCCTCGCGGGCGAGTCGATCCAGCGACGCACGGGAGATCGCCGAGACCGCCCCGGCTCGGCCGCGGTCAACAGCTCCGCCGTCGTCGCCGGCCTCGACGAGCCGCAGCGGCTGCCCGACGTGCTCGGAGAGCGCCTGCGCCCACGGTCCGACGACCAGCCGCGCCGGGCGCGTGCGCGAGAAGAAACGCGTGGCGATCGACGGTCCGTACCGCACCGTGTCCGACGCGACCGTGCCGTCCGGGAAGCGGAGCGCGAGCCGCTTCGACGCGGGGTCGTAGTCGGCGATCACGGCGCACAGCCCGCCGAGCTGCTTGCCGTTGACCATTCGGTCGTGCGCGTCGATCAGATGGAAACGACGGTTCTCGGGCACGCCGTCGCGCTCGAGCAGGATCTCGTCTCGCCCCACCAGACGCAGGCCCTTCACGGGCGTCAGCGCCAGCCCGACGACGCGAGCCTCAGCGGTCATCCCCGGATGATCCCAGCCCCCTGGCGCCGACGGGCGCTCAGCGCCGCGAGAGCTCGCGCCGCACGAGCAGAATGAGCGCAAGGATCCCGGCGGCGAACGCGAGCACTATGAGCGTGCCGCCCGGAGGACTGGGCGGCAGCGGCACGGACGGGCCGTTGCGCTCGGAGCCACCGTGCGCGGAGACGCCCTTGACGGCACCGCGGTCACCGGCGCTGAGGCCGGCGCCGGCGCCGGCGCGAGGATCGATCGATGGAGCAGCGGTCAGGGCCAGGGGCAGCTTGGAGGACGCGGCGCTCGCACGGGTGCAGCTGCCGGAGCGTCCGAGCGCGGCGAGGCGACGCAGGCCGCGGCGCTCGATCCGTGCGACGCGCACTGGGCTGAGTCCGAGCCGGCGCGCTGTCTGCTCGCGCGAGAACGCTCCGACGGCGCCGATGCCGGCGCGCAACGTGAGCACTCGACGCTCGGTCGTGCCGATCTGGACCAGACAGCCCTGCAGCCGCCTGACGATCGCATGAAGCCGACGGCGCGTTTGGACATGCCGGTGCCCGTGGGCGATGACGCGATCGCGACTGCGACTGCCGACGTGCCGCGCCGGTGCATGAGGCAGGCCGGCGGAGGTGTCGGTGGCTCGCTGTGTCCGCGATGGCGCGGCGGCGGGCGCAGCAGCCGACGCCGGAGCGGTCGCGGCAGCAGGCGCTCCCGAGCGCTCGGAAGCGGCGGGGTCCTGTTGCAGGCGGACCGCGGGCGCGGAGACCTTCGACGGCGCCGGGGTGGAAGGGAGGGAGACGGACGGCAGACTCGGCGAAGGCGCCACAGAGACCGGCGGCAGCTTCGGGACCGCGGGCAGGCTCGGCGTCGTCACCGGCGGCAGGCTGGCGACCGTGACCGTGAGCGACGGCACAGGCGCCATAGGCGGCGCCGTGACCTGCACAGGAGGCAACGTCACCTGCCCGGTCGGCAAGGTCACCTTGACCGGCGCAAGCGCCTGAGCGGGCTCGACATCGGTTCTGATCGGCGCGGCAACGGCCACTCCGACCGCCAGCGCACACAGCAGCCTTCCCTGCCTCACAGGTACACCCCTTTCTGGCCTACACCTACCGCGCAAGCCATCCTCTCAAACCCAGGCTGAGCGCTGACCGGCTTTGGCGCCTCTAGGCCGCTCTGCGCTCGAGCAGCGTCCGTGCCTTCGCCGCCCGCACCGTCGCGGTCAGCGTCTCGAGGTCGTAGGCGCCGTGGTGTCGTCGGCCGTTGACGAAGAACGTGGGCGTGCCGGAGACGCCGCTGAGGTCGGCGCTCTCGACGTCGCGGGCGACGCGGCCGGCGCCCGCGTTGCGCTGCAGGTCGCGGGTGAAGCGTTCGGTGTCGAGCCCGAGCTGCTCCGCGTAGCGCACGAGGTCGGGCGCGCGCAGCGCATCCTGATGCTCGAACAGCAGCGCGTGCAGCTCCCAGAACGCACCCTGCGCCGCGGCCGCCTCCGCCGCCTCCGCGGCGATCTGGCCCTGCGGGTGGACGTCGGTGAGCGGCAGGTGGCGCCAGACATAGCGCAGGTCGCCGACGTCGGCGAGCAGCTCGCGCACGACCGCCTCAGCACGGCCGCAGTAGGGACATTCGAAGTCGCCGTACTCGACGAGCGTGACCGCCGCGTCCTGCGGTCCGCGCACATGGTCGTGCTCGGGGTCGACGGGCAGCGCGAGGTCCTCGATCTCCTCCGCGGCGCCGATCAGCAGCGCGAGCCGGCGCCGCAGGGGCAGGCGGTCGATCGCGCGGAAGACCGCCCACGACAGCAGCGACGCGCACGCCGCCGCGAGCAGGATCCCGAGCTTGGCCTCCTGCAGGGGCTCGCCGCTGAGCGCACGGCTCGCGATCAGCAGCGCGACGGTGAAGCCGATGCCGGCCACGGCGCCGCCACCGGCGAGCGCGCCCCACCCGACCGGCAGCCGCAACCGCCCCGCCGACACGCGCCGCCCGAGCCAGGCAGCCCCCAGCACGCCGGCGGGCTTGCCGAGCACGTAGCCGAGCACGATCCCGAGCACAATCGGCGTGCCGAGCGCATGCCCGACGAAGCCGCCGTCGAGCGCGATGCCCGCGTTTGCGAGCGCGAACAGCGGCACGATCGCGTAGCTCGACCACGGGTGGAAGCGGTGCTGCAGCTGGTCGTTCGGCGAGATCGCCGACGTGACGCCGACGCGCGCCGCGCGCGCGAGCTCGGGCGTCGGCTGCTCGCGGAAGAGGCGGAAGAGGTCCGTCGCACGCTCGAGGTCCGAGCGAGCGGCGGGGTAGGCATACGTCAGCAGGCCCATCACGAGTCCGACGATCACCGGATCGATCCCCGACGCGCGCACCGCCACCCACAGCGCCACGCCGAGGACGGCGTAGACGAGCCAGCGCCGAACGCTCAGCCAGCGCGCGATCAGCACGGCGGCGAGCAGCCCGAGCGCGATCAGCAGCGGAGCAACGTCGAGATGGGTCGTGTACGCGGTCGCGATCACGGTCAGCGCGACGAGGTCGTCGATCACGAGCAGCGTCACCATCAGCGCGCGCAGACGGGCGGAGGAGCGCGGCCCGACGAGCATCAGCAAGCCGATCGCGAACGCCGTGTCGGTGGACATCGCGATGCCCCAGCCGTGCGCGGCGGAGGAGCCGCCGTTGAAGGCGAGGAAGATGGCGATCGGCACCGCCATCCCGCCGAGCGCGGCGCATGCCGGCAGCGCGATCCGCCGCCGCTCCCGCAGCTCGCCCATGTCCAGCTCGCGCCGCGCCTCCAGGCCGACGACGAGGAAGAAGAACGCCATCAGTCCGTCGTTGACCCAGTGCCGCAGGTCGTCGGTGAGCGTCGCGCTTCCGAGCCGAACCGACAGCTCCGTCCCCCACACACGCTCGTAGGAGTGGAGGTCGACGTTCGCCCACACGAGCGCGGCGAGCGTCGCCGCCAGCAGCACAGCCGCCCCGCCCGACTCGGTCCGCAGGAAGTCGCGCAGCGGCGTGCCGACGCTCTGCGCCCAGGCGGTGGTGCGGCTTGGGGAGGCGTCGGTGCTCATGACCCGACCGACAGCGCCGCCGCGAGCGCGAAGCCGAGGACGGTGATGAGGCCCGCCTGCCGCCCGGCCTCCTGCGTCGCCTCGGGGATCATCGAGTCGACGAGCATCACGAGCAGGGCACCGGCGGCGAAGCCGTCGATCCCGGCGCGCACCGTCCCGGAGGCGCTGTCGCCGAGCGCGTAACCGCCTACGGTCGCGAGCGTGCAGCAGATCGCGACGCCGACCCACAGCAGCAGGATCGAGCCGGCGCGCCGGCCGGAGCCGTGCATCGCGCTCGCGGAGCCGATCGCCTCGGGCAGGTTCGAGACGAAGATCGCCGCCAGCAGCCCGAGGCTCACCGACTCGCCGCCCGCGAGGCCGATGCCGAGCACGAGCTGCTCCGGGATCCCGTCGAGGAACGCGCCGAGCGCGAGCGCGGGGCCGGGAGCGGTCCCGCTCGTGCGGCGATCGCGCGAGCGGCCGCCGGCGCCGATGCGCTCGACGACGCCGTCGAGCGTGTAGTAGGCGATCGCGCCGAGCGCCAGTCCGGCCGCGACCGCCGTGAACCCGCCGCTCCTGTCGCCCTCGAGCGCGAGCTCGAAGCTGACCGCGCTGATCAACGCGCCCGCACCGAAGCCGAGCACCAGCCCGATCAACCGCTTAGACCAGGGGCGCACGAGGGCAAGCAACGCGCCGAGGACGAGCGACGAGGCCGCCAGCGCTCCCCAACCGAGTGCTGCGCTCACGCCGTGAGCCTATCCTGCGCGGATGGAGACGATGAGCTACGAGGTGACGGGTCGCGTCGCGCGGATCACACTCGACCGCCCCGAGCGCGGCAACGGGCTGACGCCGACGCTGATCGCGGAGCTCGAGCGCTGCGTCGAGCAGGCCGATCTCGACCCGGCGGTGCACGTGATCCTGCTCGCGGGCAACGGCAAGGGCTTCTGCGGCGGCTATGACCTCGTCGCGAGCGCGGAGGGGATGGGCGAGGGCGGCCTGGGCGCGAACGCCGCGGCGCCGGCGGGCTCACCGATCGACCCGCTGACGATCGCGCGCAACCACGACCCGGGCGGCACCTGGGACCCGATGGTCGACCACGCGATGATGAGCCGCAACGTCCGCGCGTTCATGTCGCTGTTCCACTGCCCGACGCCCGTCGTCTGCAGGGTGCACGGCTTCTGCGTCGCGGGAGGCACCGACCTCGCGCTCTGCTCCGACCTGCTCGTGATCGCCGCCGACGCGAAGATCGGCTACCCGCCCGCGCGCGTGTGGGGCTCCCCCACGACCTCGCACTGGGCCCACCGCCTCGGCGCCCAGCGCGCGAAGCGGCTGCTGTTCACCGGCGACTGCCTGTCGGGCACCGAGGCGGTCGAGTGGGGCCTTGCGATCGAGGCGCCGCCCGCCGACCAGCTCGACGAGCGCACCGAGATCCTCGTCGAGCGGATCGCGCGCCTGCCGCTCAACCAGCTGCAGATGATGAAGCTGCTCGTCAACCAGTGGCTCTACGCCCAGGGTCTGCACGCGACGCAGCTGCTCGGCACCGTCTTCGACGGCATCACCCGCCACACCGCCGAGGGCTACGCCTTCCAGCAGCGTGCCGCGCAGGACGGCTTCCGCACCGCGGTGCGCGAGCGCGACGAGCCGTTTGGGGACGCCGGTCCCTCCACCTTCAAGGGGTGAGCGCGGGCGCATTGAGGCGCCGCTCGGCCGTCGCGCCCGGATCCAGCGCCAGCGCGTCGAGCCCGCGCCCGAGCACCGTCCGCATCGCCCGCGCCAGCCGCGGGCTGTCCTCGGCGGCGAGGAACCACTGGCCGAGGTGACCGTGGAAGCGGATCAGGTCGAACGGGTCGATCGCCTCGATCGAGCGGGCGGCGAAGCGGCGATGGAGCTGGGACTGGACGAGCAGGAAGCGGTAGTCGACGTCGTCCGACGCCGGGTCGGGCGCGCCGTCGAAGCGCGGGTCCCACGCCTTCACCCACGCCTGCGCCATCGCCCAGCCGGGGTTCGCGTCCGTGTGGAAGAGCAGGTCGCGTGAGAACGCCATCGTCTTGCGCTTGCGGCGGGAGAGGCAGAGCCCGAGTGCGGTGATGACGCCGAGCCGGTCGGCGTCGGCGCGCTCGTGCGCGGCGGCGAGCGTGGTCAGCTCCGGGTCCTCGCGCAGCTCGTCGAGCAGCTGATCGATCAGCCACACCGCGCCCTGGCTGGAGCTGAGCGCGCCGCCCTCCATCTCGACCATGCCGTGCACGACGCACACCGTCGGATGTATCGCGCGCTCGGTCTCGTAGCGGCGGAAGATCTCCTGGCCGTGGACCGACAGCGGCACCCACTCGTCGCCCATCAGCGCATAGGAGATCGCGCCTTCCAGCTCCGGGATCGAGTGGTGCCACATCACGAAGTAGCGCTGGTGCTGGGTCGGGAAGCCGTCGGCGCGGTTGAGCAGCAGGATTGGGTACTCCTCGACGCCCGTCCGGTAGACGACCGCCCCGTTCGGCTCGCGCTCGGCGATCCCCCGCGCGAGCGCCTGCTCGGTGAACGCGACGATCTCGGTCTTCAGTTCGGACTCGTAGATGTAGCGGTCGAAGTGCACGCCGAGACGTGCGAGCGTCGCGTTCTGCCCCTCGACCGCCCAGTCGCGGATCGTCGTCCACAGCTCGACGGCCTCCGGCTCGCCGGCGAGCCAGCGGCGCAGCAGCTGCTCGGCGAGGTCGTCGCGGCCGCGGTCCTCGCGCGAGAGCGCCGGGTCGGCGCCGAGGACCTCGTCGGCCGAGCCCTCCTCGGCCGTCGTCGAGCGCACGTACTGCGCGTAGAGCTCGCCGACGAAATGGTCGCCCTTGCGCCCCAGCGACTCGGGCGTCGCGCCGTCGGCGAACAGCAGGTAGCCGGCCATCGCCTCACCCATCGAGCGCCCGTAGTCGCCGATCTGGGTGGTGCGCTCGCCGCGCGCGCCGCAATGGGTGGCGAGCCCGGCGAGCGCGTTGCCGAGCGCTATGTGGCGCAGGTGCCCGACGTGCAGCGCCTTCGATGCGTTCGGATCGCAGAAGTCGACGACGTAGCGCTTGCCGGCGGCGACGTCGGCGGTCGGCAGCGCGCCGTCCGCGCCCGCCTCCAATGCCGTGCCGAGGGCGGCGAGCCACGCGGGATCGAGCCGCAGGTGCAGCTGGTTGCGCTCCTCGTCGCGCCCGCTGACGGCGACCTCCCCGGACGCGTCGAGCGCGGACAGAGCAGCAGCGGCTCCATCGCCCTCCTCCCAGCCGCGGCGACGTCCGACGAGCAGCACGTCGGCGGCGTGCGGGCGCGCCGTCGGCACCAGCAGCGTCACCTCGTTCGCGACCCCATGCTCGGCGAGCAGCGCGTCGATCGCATCGAGCACGTTGTTCGGCATTTCGGACTTCCCCCTGGTCCTGGTTAATTCGCTGCCGACGCTACCAGGATGCGTGCGGCTTGACCCCCGGTCTTGCGCTGATCTATCGTGGATCGCGTGATGGGGGATCACACCACGGGGGTGGTCGCATGAAGTCCAAGCTCGACCTCGACCCCGGGCTTGTGGCAGCGTGCCGCGAGGCCGCCGCCCAAGTCGGCCGCCGCACGATCGAGGAGATCGGGGGCCGCACGACCGTGTCGATCGAGCGGACCGTCGCGCGCCTGCTCGGCGTGGACGGCGTCGACGCGCTCGACGCGCCGCTGCCGAACGTGCTCGTCGACCATGTGCACGAGCGCGGCGGCCTCGGACGCGGACTCGCCTGGTGGCTCGGCAACGCGATGGTGCAGACCGGCGATCCGCCGGAGCGGATCGCCGCCGCGGTCGCCGCCGGCGAGCTGGACCTCTGTGCCCTGCCGGCCGGGGACGAGGACGCCGCGCGGCGCGCCGTGACGAGCGAAACGGAGCAGCGGATGGCGGCGATCATGCGCAAGCGGGAGCAGCGCGTCGCGCTGCGCGAGCGGCTCGGGGAGGGCCCGGCGCCGCTGCGCTATGTGCTGACCGCGACCGGCAACGTCTACGAGGACGTCGTCCACGGCCGCGCGGTGGCCGAGAACGGCGGCGACGTCGTCGCGATAACGCGCTCGACCGCGCAGAGCCTGCTCGACTTCATCCCCTTCGGCCCCACGACCGAGGGCTTCGGCGGCACGTTCGCGACGCAGGAGAACTACCGCATCATGCGCGAGGCGATGGACGAGTGGGGTGAGCGCAACGGACGCTACATCCGCATCTCCAGCTTCTGCTCGGGCCTCTGCATGGCGGAGATCGCGACGATCGGCGCGCTGGAGGGGCTCGACAACCTCGTCAACGACGCGCTCTACGGAATCCTCTACCGCGACATCAACCCGGTCCGCACGCTGATCGACCAGCGCATCTCGCGCATGATCAACGGCTACTTCGGGATCGTCATCAACACCGGCGAGGACAACTACCTGCGCACGGCCGACGCCGTCGAGGCGGCGCCGTCCGTCGTCGCCTCGCAGCTGATCAACTACGAGCTGGCGCGCGCCTCCGGCGTGCCCGACGAGCAGATCGCGCTCGGCGACGCGTTCGAGATCCACCCCTCCGTCACGAACGGATTCCTGTACGAGTGGGCCCAGGCCCAGCTCACCCGCGAGCTGTTCCCCGACTGTCCGATCAAGTACATGCCGCCGACGAAGCACATGGACGGCAACCCGTTCCGCACGCACGCGTGCGACACGCTCTTCAACCTCGTCACGATCGGGACCCATCAGGGGATAGAGACGATCGGCATGCCGACCGAGGGCGTCTACACCCCGCACCTCGCCGACCGCGTCATAGGGCTCGAAAACGCCGACTACGTCTTCAACTTCGCGCACGACTTCGGCGACGAGATCGAGTTCAAGCCCGGCGGCATCATCCAGACGCGCGCAGCGGACGTGCTCGACGGCGCGCGCCGCCTGCTCGAGCAGATCGCCGAGATCGGCTTCTTCGCTGCGATCGAGCGCGGGACGTTCGGCGATGCGCGCCGTCGCATCGACGAGGGCCGCGGCGCCGACGGCGTGATCGTCATGGACGAGGGCTACTTCAATCCCTGCGTCGAGATCATGGAAGGCGCCCGCGTTGCCTGACCTGGCTCCGGCGGTCGACCTCGGCGCCGTGCGCCCCTACGGGGACATGCTCGACGACGGCCTGCTGCAGCTGTCGTTCACGCTGCCGGTGCCGAACTCGCTCGCCGCCCGCCGTGCTGCGCTCGACCTCGCCGAGCGGATGGGCCTCGCGCGCGCCGAGGTCACGCACGTGCAGCAGCTCGTCGAGGGGTACACGCACTTCATCGTGCTCGCGCACTGCCCGCACGCGATCGACTTCACGGCGATCCAGGGCGACGGCCTCGACATCGGCTACATGAGTCACGAGGAGGTCGAGGAGTTCGCCGCGGCTCACGTCGGGCGCCCGATCGTCGTCGTCGGCGCGAGCACCGGCACCGACACGCACAGCGTCGGGATCGACGCGATGCTCAACCTCAAGGGCTTCCAGGGCCACAGCGGGCTGGAGGCCTACGACTCCTTCGAGACGCACAACCTCGGCAGCCAGGTGCCCAACGGCGCGCTCGTCGCGAAGGCGATCGAGGTCGGCGCCGACGCGATCCTCGTCTCTCAGACGGTGACCGGCCAGGACGCGCACATCCGCAACCTGACGGAGCTGGTGGAGATCCTCGAGGCGGAGGGACGGCGCCGGGACGTGATCCTCGCGTGCGGCGGCACGCGCGTCTCGAACGAGCTGGCGAAGGAGCTCGGCTACGACGCCGGCTTCTCGCGCGGCACCTACCCGAACCATCTTGCGACGTTCCTCGTGCGCGAGGTGGCGGCGCGATGCTCCTCGGAGAGCTGACCGCGACCGCACGGCGGCTCGCACTCGTCGGGCTCGCGAAGAACACCGGCAAGACGGTCGCGATGACGACCGTGCTCGACGAGCTCGCGGCGCGGGGGCGGCGCGCCGGGGTGACGTCCGTGGGCCGCGACGGCGAGGAGCGCGACGTGCTCGACGAGCGGATCGTCAAGCCGCGCATCCGCCTGCACCCCGACAGCCTCGTCGCGACGACGGACCTGCTGCTGCGCACCAGCGGCGTGGAGCATGCGCGCGAGCTGGAGACCGGCCTGCGCACGTCGCTCGGCCGCGTGGTGATCGCGCGGCTGCCCGCGGGCGGCGCGGTGGAGGTGGCGGGGCCGGCGAGTGCGCACGACGTCGGCGCCGTCACCGACGCGATGCTCGCACTCGGCGCCGAGCAGGTGCTGATCGACGGCGCGCTCGACCGCCGCGCAGGCGCCTCGCCGGCGTTCGCCGACGGCGTCGTGCTGTCGACCGGCGCAGCGCTGCACCGCGATCTCGACGAGGTGGTGCGTCGCACACGGTCCGCCGCCGAGCTGCTGCGGCTGCCCGTCGCGACCGCCGTCGGGGATGCGATCCGGCTCGACGGGCGACTCGCGCTGGACGGCACCGACGCCGAGATCGCGGCGCTGCTGCGGGCGCATCCGGAGGCCTCTCACATCGCCGTCGCGGGAGCGCTGTGCGAGCCGTTCGTCGAGCAGGTTCTGCGGGCTGCGCGCGGGCGCGCACTCACGCTCGTCGTGGCGGACGGGACGCGCGTCTTCCTCACCCGCCGCAGCCGCGACTGGTACGCGCGGCAAGGCCTGACGATCGCGGCGCAGACGCCGATCGACCTGCGCGCGATCACGGTCAACCCGCTCGCGCCGCGCTCGCACCGGCTCGACTCGCCGACGCTGCGCCGGCTCGTCGCCGAGGCGGTGCCGGGCGTTCCCGTGCTCGACGTGATGGATCCCGGCTACCCGCGGACGATTAGTCCGATGCCGCGCGAGGAGCCTACCCCCGCGAAGCGGCCTCGTGCACCTCGCCCGGGAACGTCTGGGTGCGCATCACGATGCGCGTCTCGGTGACCGCTGCGCCGGCGCGGCGCAGCGCGCGCACGGTGTGGTCGAGGTCGTCGGCGTCGACGCAGGCGGCGCGCAGCTGGTAGTCGAAGCGGCCGGTGAGGAAGGAGAGCTCGCGCGCCGCCGGCAACTCGGCGACGGCGGCCTCGAACGCCTCGGGCTTCACGGTCGAGACCAGGCGCAGGTCCACGAGCGCGTCGAGCCCGCGGCCGACCTGACCCGAGTCGATCGTCGCCGTGAAGCCCGTGATGACCCCGGCCTCCTCCATCCGCCGCACACGTGGCGCGACGGCATGCGGGCTCAGACCCGCCAGCTCGCCCAGCTCCTTGAAGGAGGCGCGTCCGTTTCGGATCAGCTCGCTGAGGATGACACGGTCTGTGGCGTCCAGCGTTGTCGAAATCACGGGAGTATTCACCTCCTAGTGACAGTACCGCGACTCAGGTGCATCATGACGCACATGACCATCATCGGCGTCCCCACAGAGATCAAGACCCACGAGTACCGCGTCGCCATCACGCCCTCGGGCGTGCGCGAGCTGACCGACCGTGGCCACGACGTGCTCATCCAGGCAGGCGCCGGCGAGGGCTCGGCCGTCCCCGACGAGGCGTACGTCGCCCAGGGCGCGCGGATCGTCCCCGACGCCGACGCGGTCTTCGGCGAGGCCGAGCTGATCGTGAAGGTCAAGGAGCCGCAGCCGGCGGAGGTCGCGCGGCTGAAGCCCCACCACACGCTCTTCACCTACCTGCACCTCGCCGCCGACGCCGACCTCACGCGCGGACTGATGGGCACCGGCGCGACGTGCATCGCCTACGAGACGGTCGAGGACGCGCGCCGCCGCCTGCCCCTGCTCGCCCCCATGAGCGAGGTCGCCGGCAAGATCGCGACCCAGTCCGGCGCGTTCATGCTCGAGAAGCCGCAGGGCGGCCGCGGGATGCTGCTCGGCGGCGTGCCCGGCGTCGCCTCCGGCAAGGTGATGGTGATCGGCGGCGGCGTCGTCGGCCAGAACGCGGCTGAGATCGCGATCGGCATGGGCGCCGAGGTGTACGTCTACGACCGCTCGATCGATCGTCTGCGCGAGCTCGAGGTGCTGCTCAACGGCGCCTGCTCGACGTGCTTCGCCTCGACGCTCGAGATAGAGGAGCGCCTGCCCGAGATGGACCTCGTGATCGGCGCAGTGCTGATCCACGGCGCGAAGGCGCCGCACGTGATCACGCGCGCGCAGCTCGGACTGATGAAGCCCGGAGCGGTGCTCGTCGACGTCGCGATCGACCAGGGCGGGTGCTTCGAGACCTCGCACCCCACGACCCACTCCGAGCCGACCTACGTCGTCGACGGGATCACGCACTACTGCGTCGCGAACATGCCGGGCGCGGTCCCGATCACCTCCACCTACGCGCTCACGAACGCGACGATGCCCTACGTCGTCAAGCTCGCCACCGACGGCGCGCAGGCGGCGCTCACGAGCGACCCGGGCTTCCTCGCCGGGCTCAACGTCTGCGACGGCCAGATCACGTACGCGCCGGTCGCCGAGGCCGTCGGCGTCGACGCCGTCTCGCCGCAGGACGCCCTGCGCGCGCACGCCGCCGCGTAGCGCCGGCGCTCAGTCGAGCGTCCCCGCGGGCGCGAGCCATTCGCTCTGGAAGCGCAGGCGGGTGTGCTCGCGCAGCACGTCGTAGTCGCGGTCGTAGTGCAGGACGCCGGCACCGGACTCGTGCGCGCACGCAGCGATGAGGATGTCGATCGGCGACAGTCGATGGTGGCCGACGCTCGCAAGCGCAGCCTGCGCCTCGAGTGCATGGCGCTCTACGGCGGGTGTGATCTCAACGCGGGGAAGCATCGCCAAGTCCGTCACGATCGTGGCGTGATCGTGTGCCGAGCGCGCCGAGTACCCGGCTTCGAGCAGAAACGGCAGGCACGTTGCGACGAGGCCGGCACCCATGTCTCGCGCGACGCGCGCGCGAACGGCAGCCTGCCGCCGACGCGCCCAGGCCGAGTTGTCGAGCAGCAGCACGGCTACTCGTAGTTCGCGATCAGGCCGAGGCGCTTGACCTCGTCGGCCAGGCGAACCTCCTCGGGATCATGCTCGCCCTCGAGGATGTCGCGTACCAACCGCTCACGCGCATCGCGCGCCGCCTCGCTGTCCCACTGGAGTCGCCGTTGCTTCTCCTGGGCACCAAGCACGACCAGCTCCGCGAAGTCGAGCTTCTGCGAGCCGATCTGCGCGCGCAGGCGGTCGAGCGCCTCCTGCACGGGAGGCGTCTCGGTGATCATGTGGCGGGGGCGTGTGGTCGGCACGAGCGCAGTGTAGCACGGTGCTACACCGTATAGACGTGGGATTTCCACTCGGCTGCCCTAAACACTGCCGCAGCGAGCCCGTCCGCGGCGTCGGATGGAATCCGGTCCGTGAGCGAGCGCGCCCTCCGCCTGGCCGAGTACGAGCGGAGCTTCCGCCGTGCCGGCCTGCCGCTGTTGAGCGAAGACTTCTCCGCGCGCTCAGACGTCTTCAACCGCGCCTCTCCGCTGCTGGCGCTCGTGCTGCTGCTGGAGCTGCTCGCGGCGCTCGACGTCAAGTGGTCCCTGCTCGCGAACGTGGCCGCCATCAGCGGCGCGTTCGCGCTGCTGCTCGGAGCGGTCGCGCTCGTCAACCGGCTGCGCGGACGCCGCGCGCTCGCGCTCCCCCAGGACGTAGGTCCCGTCGAGCTGACGTTGTTCGTACTGCTGCCCGCAGCCGTGCAGCTCTCGGTGCACGGCGGCTGGGGCTTCGGCGTGCTGGCGCTCAACCTCGCGCTGCTCGTGCTCGTGACGCTGACGTTCGGCTTCCGCCTCGGCGCGATCGTCGCGTGGGCCGCGCGGCGCCTGCGCGGTCAGCTCGCGCGCTCGCTGCTGCTGCTCGCGCGCGCGATCCCGCTGCTGCTGTTCTTCTCGCTGCTGCTGTTCCTGACGACTGAGATGTGGCAGGTGTTCGCGGACCGCACCGCCGCGACGCTGATCGCCGTCGCCGTCCTGCTCGCGCTCGTGGCGACGGGCTTCCTCGCCGTCCGGCTGCCGCGTGAGGTCGCGCAGCTGGAGCGCGACAGCGTGGCGATCAACACATCGCCGCCGCTGCGCCCCCTCCAGCGTGCGAACGTGGCCTTGGTGCTGCTGATCGGCCACGGACTCCAGATCGTCGTGGTGACGCTGGCAACCGGTGCCTTCTTCGTCGCGTTCGGGATGATCGTGATCGACGCCGACGTGCTCCAGGCATGGATCGGACGTCCAGGCGATGCTCTGCTGTCGGTGACCGTGCTCGACGTGCCGCTGCGGCTCACAGCCGAGCTGCTGCGCGTCGCGGGCGCCATCGCCGCGCTGTCAGGCCTCTACTACGCGATCACCGTGCTGACCGACCGCGACTACCGCGAGGAGTTCCTCGAGGAGATCACCGGCCAGCTGCGCGCGACGTTCGCGGCGCGGGATGCATACCTCGCGCTGCGTCGCGAGGGCGCTGAGCGCTAGTCGTCGCGCTCGACGAGCGCGTCCAGCGCCTCGAGCACTCTCGCGACCGCGATCGCGAGGTCGTCGCAGCGCAGCTCGACGTCCGGGGAGCGAGGCCGCTCGTAGGGGTCGTCGACGCCGGTGAAGCCGGACAGCTGCCCGGCGCGCGCGCGGGCATAGAGGCCCTTCGGGTCGCGGCGCTCGCACTCCTCGATCGGCGTGTTGACGAACACCTCGACGAAGCGCAGCCCGTCGCGCTCGTGCAGCTCACGCGCCACCTGGCGCGCGCTCTCGTACGGCGAGACGACCGACACAAGCGCGACGACGCCGGCGTCGGCGAACAGGCGCGCGACCTCCGCCGTGCGGCGCACGTTCTGGTCGCGGTCCTCCGCCGTGAAGCCGAGGTCGCCGCAGACGCCGTGGCGCAGGTTGTCGCCGTCGAGGCGGTATGCGGGGCGGCCGGCGCGCACGAGCTGTGCCTCGACCGCCGCCGCGACGGTCGACTTGCCGGATGCGGGCAGGCCGGTGAACCAGATCGTCGCGCCGCGTTGGCCCAGCGACTCCCATCGCTGGGCGCGCTCGACGACGCCCTCGTGCCAGGTGACGTTCGCGCTCGTGCTCATCGGACGCAGATGGTCCCACAGCCGGTCCAGCCCGTGAGGCGGAACTTCGCACACGATCGATATGCTCGCCGCCCGTGGCCGCCCCGACGTTCGACCTCCAGTCGCACTCGCTGCACTCCGACGGCGCGCTGCCGGCGGCAGAGGTCGTCGCGAACGCGGCGCAGGCCGGCGTCGAGCTGCTCGCGCTGACCGATCACGACACCGTCGACGGCCTCGACGAGGCGCTCGCCGCGGCCGCGCAGCACGACATCACGCTGATCCCCGCGACGGAGATCTCGGCCGTCCACGGCCGCTACGAGGACCTGCACGTGCTCGGCTATGGGATCGACCATCACGACCCCGCGCTCGCCGAACGGCTGCTCGCGGCGCGCGCCGATCGCGAGCTGCGCGCCGAGCGCATGGCCGAGAAGCTCGAGGAGCTGGGCTGGAAGGTCGACGACACGGTGCTCGCCAAGCGCCGCGAAGCCGGCAAGCCGATCGGACGCCCGCACCTGACCCAGGCGGTCCTGTCGCATCCCGCGAACGCCGAGCGGCTCGCGGCAGCCGGCTACGACGACGTCTCCGCGTTCCTGCCCGACTTCCTGATTCCGGGCAAGCCCGCGTATCTGGCCCGCACGCATCCCACCGTCGGCGACGCGATCGGCTGGATCCACGACGCCGGCGGCGTCGCCGTGTGGGCGCATCCCTTCTGGGACCTCGACGACGACGCCGAGGTGCTCGAGGCGATCGACGTCTTCCACGCGAAGGGGCTCGACGGCGTCGAGTGCTTCTACCCGACGCACACCCCCGAGCAGACGCAGCTGCTCGCCGAGCGCTGCGCCGAGCTCGGCCTGCTGACGACGGGCTCCTCGGACTACCACGGTCCCGCGCACCGGCTCTTCTCGCAGTTCCGCGCGTTCGACACGCACGGGCACGCCGCGGACCTGGACGCGCTGCTCGACCCGGACGCGCGCCGGGCCGGCAACGCCGGCTGATCGCAGCACCCGCTCACAGCGGCTTGCGGTCGCCGTTCCCATCCGGCTCGGCGCCGGTGCGGCCGACCTGCGCGCGCAGGCTGCGCAGCGCGTCCTCGAGCTCTGCGATCCGCGTCTCGACCGAGACGCGGGCGGGAGCGCTCACGCCGCCGGCAGGCTCGTCCGGCGGCGGCAGGTCCCCCGCGCCAGCCGCCGCAGCGGCGCCGGCGGGCACGGGCGCGGCAGCCCCGCCGCCTCCGGCCGCGGCCTTCGCCGCCGCCTGGGCGGCCGCCATCGCCGCCATCGCCGCCTGGCGCACCTCCTCGGGCGTGCGCGTCAAGCGCCGTGCGAACGGCAGCGCGAGCAGCAGCAGCAGCGCCGCGCCGCGGAAGGCCCAGCCGAAGCCGTCGCGCGCGATCCCAGCGGCCTGACGGCGCGCCCAGCGGTCGAAGCCGCCGGCCGGGGCCTGCTCGGTGCGATCGATCACGCCGCCGAACTCGGCGAGGTTCTTGCCGACGATCCCCATCGCGATCGGGTTCGGGATCGCCCACACGTACGCGCGATCCTCGATCGGGTCGGTGCGCGAGCCGACGTACCAGCCGCTCGTCGTCGTCAGCACCGCGATCAAGACGGCGATCCCGAACGCGGCGCCGATCTGGCGCGAGGTGTTGATGATGCCCGACGCGACGCCGACCTCGGGTCCGACGGCCGCGCCCATCCCGCCGACGTTGATCGCGGGGAACGCCGTGCCCACGCCGAGGCCGAAGAGGATGATCCCGGGCAGCACGACGAGGTAGTCGAGCTGGCTCTCGTACGTCGAGGGCAGGAACGAGAACCACAGCAGCCCGAGCGTCATCGACAACAGCGCCGGCATCGCGAGCCGGTAGGGCGCGAGGTGGTCGGCGCCCTTGCCGACGATCGGCCACATGATCATCCCGCAGGCGCCGATCGGCGTGAGCGCGAGCGCGGCGTCGAGCTGCGAGTAGCCCCACAGGTTCACGAACACGAGCGCGAGCAGGAACAGCGAGCCGAGCGCACCGGCGCCGAGCAGGAACATCGCCATGTTCGCGCTCAGGAACTGCTTGTTGCGCTGCAGCGCCTGCGGGATCATCGCCGAGCCGAAGCGCCGCTGCCACAGCACGAAGCCGATCCCGAGCACGATCGAGATCTGCAGGAAGAACAGCACGCTCGCGTCGCCCCAGCCGCGGACGTTCGCCTCCACGAGCCCGTAGATGAAGAGGCCCACGGACGCGGTCAGCAGCACCATCCCCAGCCAGTCGACGCGCCGGCTGGACGTCAGGTCGTAGGTCTCCGGCCACCAGCGCAGCGCCAGGAAGACGCCGACGGTCCCGATCGGCACGTTGATGATGAAGATCCATTCCCAGCTCGCGTACTGGACGAGGACGCCGCCGAGCACCGGCCCGAGGCCGGAGGCGGCGAGCGCGATGACGGCGATCAGCGCCAGCCCGCGCCCGCGCATCGCCGGCGGGAAGACGAGCGCGGTGATCGCGAAGCCGAGCGGCGCCATCAGGCCGGCGCCGACCCCCTGCAGCGCGCGGAAGCCGATCAGCCAGCCGATGTCCCAGGAGGTCGCGCACAGCGCCGAGCCGACGGTGAAGATCGTCAGGCCGGCGATGAAGAACTTCTTGCGGCCGAACTGGTCGGCGAGGCGCCCGGCGGTGATCAGCAGGACCGCGAACGCGATGTTGTAGGCGTTCGCGACCCAGGAGACGGTCGTGAGGCTGGTCTCGAAGTCGTGCTCGAGCTCCGGGATCGTGATGTTCACGATCGACACGTCCATCAAGGACATGAACCAGCCGATCATCATCACGCCGAAGATCTTGTTGCGGTTCGCGTACAGGAATTCCTGCGTCGGGTTCTCGCGGACCCGCTCCTTGCGCACGCGGGCCATCACGGACCTCCGAGCCGGTTCGCGTCGCGCTCGTCCTTGTTGAGCGTGCCGTCGTCGGCGATGACGTTGTCGTTCTCCAACGGCTTGAGCGGCCGGAGCGCCGCGCTCGCGCCGAAGCGCGGCAGCGTCCCGCCGCCGGCCGACAGCGCATGGCGCTTGAGCTCTTCGAGGATCGTCGGCGCGTCGACCGTCTTGTCCTCGATGTCGTCGGGCTCGTCGGTGTCGTCGAGGTGGTAGAGGCGCCAGTGGTCCTCGTCGGTGCGCCCGAGCAGCAGCCACTCCTTGTCGCCGACGACGACGTGGCTGTCGATCGCGCTGGTGAAGAACCGCCGGCCCGGCAGGTCGTCGTCGTCGAAGAGCGTCGTGAGGTCCTCGCCCGCCACCTTCCCGGGTGCCGTGATGCCGAGGTAGGAGAGGATCGTCGCCGGGATGTCGTGCGTGGAGACGAACCACGAGCTCGTCTCGCCGGCCCAGCGCCGTCGCGGGTCGCGGATCATCAGCGGGACCTGGTAGACGCGCCGGTGCCAGACGCCCGCCGGATGGCCGAAGACGCCCTGCTCACCGAGCGCGATGCCGCTGTCGCCGACGACGATGACGACGGTGTCGTCGGCGAGCCCGGCCTTGTCGAGCTGGTCGAGGAAGCGGCCGATGGCGCGGTCGACCGCGGTCACCTCGCTCGCGTAGCGCTCGCGCACGGTGTCGGCGAGGCCGTCGCCTTTCGGGACCTGCACGCGCTGCTGATAGGTGTAGTCCTGCGGCAGCGTGACGTCGTCGGTGACGGGGCCGACGCCCTGCACGTACTGGCGCGGCATCTCGAACGCGTCGCCGGGGTCGAACGCGTCGAGCCCGAGGAAGAAGGGCTGCTTGCCCTTCAGCTCGTCGAGCAGTCCGCGGCCGACTTCGAGCACGCGCGTCGTCGGCTCGTGGCGGGCGGGCGCGTCGCGCAGCGACAGGAAGTAGCTGCGCTCGACGCTCGTGTGGTTCGCGGAGGTCGGCAGCGCGCCGGTCCGCCGCACGAAGTGGAAGCGCGGCCCGCTCAGCAGCGGGTTGTCGGTGACGTAGACGGTCTCGACGCCGTTGGCCGCCGTCAGCTCCGGGATCAGCGGCTGGAAGTCGAAGATCTTGTGCCAGCCGGGGATCGCCGGCACGCCCGGCGTCGCGACCCAGTCGCGGAACGGATAGGAGCGCATGCCCGTGAGGATCCCGCGCCGCACCGGGATCGCCGGCATGCTCTCCGGCACCGCGTACTTGAAGCGCAGCGCCTGGTCGGCGAAGTGGTTGAGGCTCGGCGTGTGCGCGGAGTTCTCGAACACGTCGTCGTAGGCCTTCACGGCGTCGGCGCGCAGCCGGTCGGCGACGATCAGCACGACGTTCGGCCGGTCGTGCGCGCTGCCCTCCATCGACGCGCCGGCCGCGCTGCCGGACAGGGTGGGCAGCGCCCCGAGCGCCGCGAGGCCCGCGGCCCCGCCGCCGCTGCGCAGCAGCGCCCGGCGCGTGAGACGGCGCTGCTCGCTCATCCGCCCACCACGCCGATGTGCTTCTTGAACTCGGGCAGCGTGCCGCCGGCCTCGTTGATCAGCACCTGCCACAGCTCCTCGACCTTCGGCTGGTTCGTCGCCGCGATGTCGTGGTCGGCGCCCGGGTCGACCGTGAGGTCGTAGAGCTCGCGGTGGGCGCCCTCGGTGTCGGAGATCAGCAGCCAGTCGCGATCGCCGCAGATCCACGTCTCCTGGTAGCAGGCGGTGTAGAACGGGCGCGCGGTCGGCTGCTTGCCGTCGAACAGGACCGTCAGGTCCTCGCCCGCCATCAGGCCGGGAGCACGCACGCCGAAGTACGACAGGATCGTACGCGCGACGTCGTAGGAGGAGGCGAAGTAGCCGCTGCGCTGGCCCGCGAGCCGGCCCGTGGGGTCGTGGATCATGTGCGGCACGTGGTGGATCTCGGGGTAGGGCCGCGGCGTGCTCTTGCCGATGATGCCGTGCTCGCCGAGCGTGATCCCGTGGTCGCTGAGGTAGTAGACGACGGTGTTGTCGGCGAGCCCGAGGTCGTGCAGCTTGTTCATCAGCCGCCCGATCCAGACGTCGGAGTACGTCAGCTCGGCCGCGTAGAGGTCGCGCACGAGCTCGAGCGTCTCGCTGTCGATGTCGAGCTTCTTGATCTGGCTCGCCGGGGTCAGGAACGGCTGGATCGGCAGGATCCCCTTCTCCTTCTGGATCCCGAGCTGCTTGCCGTGCTCCATCACCCTGACGTAGACGGGCGGCGCGTCGAACGGCTCGTGCGGGTCGAACGAGTCGACGCCGAGGAAGAACGGCTGCTTGTGCTTGAGCTCGTCGAGCGCGTCCATGCCGCCGCGCATCACCCGCGCGGCCGAGTAGTTCTTCTCGCCGACGCGATAGAGGCTCGCCCAGCCGACGTGCGCCTGCAGCCGCGAGACCTCGATCGTGTCCGAGAGCGCCGGCAGGAGGTACTTCTCGATCGCGCTGCGCGGCGCCGGGCGGTTGAACGGCGTGTTGGCCGCGCGGTAGGCGCCCTGTGAGAAGTCGGGATGCGCGATGTCGAGCGTGCGGCGGAAGTCGATGTAGCGCGGGCCGATCAGGAACGGGTTGTCGGTCACGTAGGCGGTCGTGATCCCGGCCTGGTCGAGCACCTCGGTGAGCATCGGCTGCGTCGGCAGGATCTGCGTCCAGCCGACCTCGAGCGGCATCGGCGGCGAGAGCACCCAGTCGCGGTTGGGGAAGCCGCGCATGCCCGTGAGGATCTCGCGGCGCGTGAGCCCCGTGGGCATCGCGCCGGAGACGGAGTACTCGAACAGCAGCGACTGCTTGGCGAGCGCGTCGAGCGTCGGCGTCTTGGCGCGCGTCTTCGGGTTGTACGCGCCGACGTAGTCGGCGCGCGTGCTGTCGGTGATGATGAAGAGGACGTTGGGCGCGTCCTTCCCGCGGCCGATGGTCGTCGCGTACTCCTCCCCGCAGGCGCTGAGCCCGAGCGCGGCGGCGCCCGCGGCACCGGCCTGAAGCGCACTCCTGCGGGTGAAGCGTGGACCTGCGGCCATCTGGCTCCTCATCCTGGCGGCGGGGGAACGGCGGAGGGAGTCGGGATTCGACGGCCCGGACCCTACCGGCCCGTGCAACACGACGCCCGCGCGGGAGTTGCGCTGACGCGCGCGACTTCTTCGGCGCGGGCGTGTTTCAATGCCCCGATCCGCGTGCCCTCCCTCTTCCGCACGTTCCACATCCTCGTCGTCCTGATCGCGCTCGGCACGATCGTCGCGATGGCGTTCATGTGGCCGGGTCACGTGCGCGACACGTTCTCCGAGGTCGTGCAGCCGAGCGACCGCGCGACGGTCGTCGGGATCGACCCGCGCCCGTGCGGCGCGACCGTCGCCACGCGCTGCACGCGCGTGAAGGTCCACCTCGACAGCGGCGACGCGCGCGGCACGAGCGGCATCATCCAGTGGAACGCGAACGGCATCGACCCGCCGGTGCACGTCGGCGACAAGATCCGCGTCGCCGACGCGCCGCCGGTACCCGGCTACGACGGCGAGAAGGTCAACTACTACACGCTCGTCGACTACCAGCGCGGAACGGCGCTGTTCGTCCTGTTCGCGATCTTCGCGCTGCTCGTGATCGCGCTCTCGCGACTGCGCGGCGCGCTCTCGCTCGTCGGCCTCGGCGTCAGCCTCACGGTGATCCTCGTCTACATCGTGCCGGCGATCCTCAACGGCAAGCCGCCGGTCGCGGTCGCGATCTCGGGCTCGCTCGCCGTCATGTTCACGACGATCCTGCTCGCCCACGGCCGCGGCCCGAAGTCGATCGCCGCGCTGCTCGGCACGACCGCGAGCCTGCTGCTGACCGCGCTGCTCGCGGTCGTCTTCACGCACATGGCCCGTCTGACCGGCCTCGCCGGCGACGAGGCGTTCGCGCTGCGCCTCGCCGACCCGACCGTCTCGCTGCAGGGCCTGCTGATCGCCGGCATGGTGATCGGCGCGCTGGGCGTGCTCGACGACGTGACGGTGACGCAGTCCTCGGTGGTGCTGGGGCTGCGCGCCGCGAACCCGGAGCTCGGCTTCCGCGACCTGTTCACGCGCGCGATGCACGTCGGGCGCGACCACGTCAGCGCGACCGTCAACACGCTCGTGCTCGCCTACGCGGGCTCCTCGCTGCCGGTGCTGCTGATCTTCGCCTCCGGGGCGCTGCCGCTCGGTCAGGCGGTGAACCTGGAGCTCGTCTCCGAGCAGGTCGTCGCGACGCTCGTCGGCTCGATCGGCCTGATCTCCGCGGTCCCGTTCACGACGGCGGTCGCGGCGCTCGTGGCACGCAACGTCCCGCGCGACCAGCTCGACGCCGCCGCCGCGCACGTGCACTGACGGGCCGGCGTCGCCTCTCTCAGTGGCCGAAGAAGGGCAGCCGCTTCGCGCCCGCCGAGTGCAGCACGCGGTCGTAGATCTCGCGCATGACGTGCGGGTGCTGGTGCGCGACGCTGTGGCGCTCGCCCGGGTCGGCGTGCAGGTCGAACAGCTGACGGCCGCTGTCGTTGCCGTCGGCGATGAAGGCCCAGCGGTCGTCGCGGTAGTAGAAGTGGTTCGCGTAGCCGCCGAAGCAGAAGCGGCGCGAGAGCCGCGGCCTGCCGCCGCTGAGCAGCGGTGCGAGGTTCACGCCGTTCATCACCGGCGGCGTGCGGACGCCGGTCATCGCCAGAACCGTCGGCCCGACGTCGTGCGGGGAGACGAAGTACGGCGTGCTCTGGCCGGCCGCGCGGCCGCCGGGGTCGCGCAGCAGGAACGGCACCTGGATCAGCTCGGGATGCAGCTCGAGCGCCGGCTTGCCCGTCCAGCCGCGCTCGCCGAGCACGATCCCGTGGTCGCTGAGCAGCACGACGATCGTCTCGTCCGCGACGGGGCTCGCGTAGAAGCGATCGAGGAAGTGGCCGAGCCAGGCGTCGGTCATCGTCACGCTCGCGCCGTAGACGGCCGGCAGACGGCGCACGGCGTCCTTCGCCATGTACGTCGCGCGCTGATAGCGGACGTTTCCCGGCCACGTGCCTTTGTAGTGGCGGTCGCCGTAGAGGTCGAGGTAGTGCGGCGTCGGCGTCCACGGCTCATGTGGGTCGTAGCAGTCGACGACGAGCGCGAACGGCCGGTTGCGGAGCGCCTTCACGAGCGTCTCGATCCCGTAGCCGTAGACGCGCGCCGCGCCCGACTTGCGCTCGTCGCGCGCGCCGTCGACGTTCGCGAGCCGCTGGCGCATCCCGACGAGGTAGCGCTGGGTGCGCATGCCCTTCGGCAGCCAGTGGAGCACCTCCGACTCCGGGATCGTCGACGGCGGCCGCAGCTCGCCGACGCGACCGTCGACCGCGACGAAGCGGTTGAGCGTGTGGCGGAAGCCGTCCCACTCAGGCGCGAAGCCGACGAAGGGGTTGTCGGTCACGTAGCCGGTCCAGTAGCCGTGCCGGCGCAGCGTCCGCAGCCAGGTCGTCGTGTCCGCGCCCAAGCCGGTCCAGCCGGGCGAGCCGGGCAGGTTGCGCGTCGGCTTCCAGTCGTGCCACGGGTAGACGCGGCGCCCCATCATCAGCGAGCGCCGTGCCGGGACGGTCGGCATCGCCTCCGGGAACGCGCGCGTGAAGCGCAGGCTCTCGCGCGCGAGCGCGTCGATGTTCGGCGTCTTGATCCAGCGGTTGCCGTAGGCGCCGACGTAGTCGTGGCGCAGCGAGTCGATCACGAGCACGAGCACGTTCGGCGCGTCCGGCCTGCGCGCGGACGCGGCAGCGATCCGACCGGGACCGGCCCCGTACAGCGTCGCGCCGGCGCCGGCGCCGGCCAGGCGCAGGAACGACCTGCGATCGATCCGCTGCTCCATCCGCCCGTCGTCCTCCCAGCTCCGTCTCGCGGCCCGGCGCCTCCCGCCGTCACCTGACCTGTGCAAACGCACCGTTGCGCCGAAAGATGCGCCAACGGTGGATTCTCACGTTCCCCGCGGACACGCCTCTACGATCCCGTCCCGTGCGCGAGCAGCTGGCGATCTTCACGGGCGGCTGCCTCGGCGCGCTCGCACGCGCGGGGGTGGCGCAGGCGCTGCCGCCCGACGCGGCCGCGTGGCCGTGGGCGACGCTGCTCGTCAACGTCGCCGGCGCCGCGCTGCTCGGCTGGGCCGTGACACGTCCGTGGGAGGACGCGGCGCGCGTGCACGAGCGCCGCCTCTTCATCGGGACTGGCTTCTGCGGCGCGCTGACGACGTTCTCGACGTTCCAGCTCGAGCTGGTGCAGCTGCTGGACGACGGCCGCTGGCCGCTCGCGCTCGCCTACGTCGCCGCGAGTCTCGTCGCCGGCCTCGGCGGGCTGCTGCTCGCCGCCAACCTGGCGCAGCGCTCGCGCCCCGCGCGATGAGCGGCGTGCTCGTGTGGGTCGGCGTCGGCGTGCTCGGGGGCTGCGGCGCGCTCGCGCGCGTCGCGGTCGGTGCAGCCGTGGCGCGGCACATCCGCACCGACTTCCCGATCGGGACACTCGCGGTGAACCTCAGCGGCAGCGCCTTGCTCGGACTGCTGGCCGGGATCGAGCTGACGGGCGACGGGCGCCTGCTCGCCGGCACCGCTGTGCTCGGCTCCTACACGACGTTCTCGACGTGGATGCTGGAGAGCCAGCGGCTCGCCGCCTACGGGCGCTGGCGCGCGTTCGCGCTGAACGTGCTCGGCAGCCTGTTGCTGGGTGTGACGGCGATCGTGCTCGGGCGCGCGATCGGCCGCGTGCTCTGAGGCTAGGCGACGGCGCCTTCGCGGGTGCGCTTGGGCTGCGGGGCGGCGCCCTCCCACTCCTCGTCGCTGACGCCGCCGTCGCGCACGACCGCGGCCGCCGCCTCGGCGAGCGTGATCGGCTTGCGCGAGGCGAGCTTCACGCCGCCCATCTCGTCGGCGAGCACGCCGTCGCGCTTGAGCTTGGAGACGGTTGTGGCGACCGTCGGCTTGGCGATCTTCGTGACCGAGGCGATCTCCGCCACCGACACACCCGGACGCTCTTCGACGAGCGCCAGGATCGCGTCGCGAATCGGGCTGCGCGACGCGCCGTCGTCGTCCTCCGCGGCTCGCGGCCGCGCCGGCGCCTCGCTCACGGGCGCCATGCTCGTCGCCGGGCGCGGGAGGATGCGCGAGGGCACGGTGTCCGGCCGCCGGCGCGGCGCGGCTATCTCCTCGAGCAGCGCGTCCCGCGCCGCTTCGAGCTGCGCAGCCTCGGCGACGAGCGGCCGCAGCTCCTCGATGCGGGCGTCGATCTCGCGCTTCAGGCGGGGGAGCAGCAGCTCGGTCATCGGGGGACCTCCGGCAACGGGTAGAAGGGCACGGAAACCCTCATGCTAATGCCCCGAACGGATCGGGCTCACGCAGTCGCCAGCAGGGCGCGCAGATCGTGCGCAAGCGCGTTCGGATCGAAGGGGACCCCTGCGCTCACCTTTCCGGTAAGGCGACCGCCCGCGTCAACGAGCCAAATCGCCGCGGTGTGCGTGCTGTCCGGCCTGCCGCTGATCTGCGGCGCGGCGAACCACGCGCGCCAGACGGGCGCGAGCTGCGACTGGCGCCCGATCAGGTAGTGAAACTGCGACGGCTCGCGGTGGCGCGCCAGCCACGAGCGCACCGCCTCCGCGCTGTCCCCCCGCGGGTCGACGCTGACCGCGACGACGGCGACGCGACGTGCGTCGGGGCCGAGGTGCGCGAGCGCCTGGCGCAACTCGTCGCCGATCAGCGGGCAGACGTCGGGGCAGTCGACGTAGAGGAACGTGACGAGGAAGGGCTTCCCCGCGAGCGTGCGCGTGTCGAAGCTGCCGCCGCGCGCGTCGGCGAGCCGGATGCGCGGCGCCGGCCGGCCGGACAGGCCGGGCGGCAGCGCGTCGGCCGCGGCGAAGCGGCCGCCGGAACCGCTCTGCGCGGATGCGCCGCCGCACCCTCCGAGCGCCGGCGCGAGCAGCAGCGCCACCGCGACGGCCGCCACGACGCCGCGCCGACGGCACGCCGGGATGTCAGGCAGGCTCGTGCTCCAGATCCGCATGCAACGTCGGGGCATCGTCGTCACCGAGCTCGAATTCGGGTGCGCGCAGCACGCGAATCGTCGCAAAGATCGCGATCAGCGTCATCACGATCGCGCTGCCGACGCACCACTGGCAGATCGCATGGATCGAGAACAGCTCGCGGTAGGTCAGATACGCGCTGAAGGCGACGCCGATGTACGCCATCCCGGCCGTCGCCAGTCGCGCGAGCTCGCCGCGCACGAGCAGCGAGCCGAGCAGGCCGACGTAGCCGACGAGCCCTATCAGCGGCACCGGAACGCCGCCGACCTTCGCCCACTGCGAGCTCTGCACCTTCTCGCACCCGTGGCCGACGGCGCAGATCGGGCTCAGACCCTCGTAGTGGACGTACGTCAGGTAGGACGCGATCCCGATGCCGATGAGCGTCAGTACGAGCAGGATTCGGTGCAGGACGCGATCCCCCACGACGCCCTCACTGCTTTCCCTGCTGCTGTTGCAGCGCCTTGTCGATCGCCGCGCTCATCGACTTGACACTCAGGTGGTCGTTCGCGCCCATCGGCTTGAGCGTGCCGCCCGTTGGCCCGATCAGGAACGACGGTGTGCCGGTGAAGCCGTTTGAGGTCCACTCCGACTGCGCGTCGTTCAGCTGCTTCTGCACCGTGGCGATTCCGCGATCGTTCATCGCCTTTTCGACGTCGAGGCCCTTGACCCCGTGCCCGACCTTGCGCAGGAAGTCGTCGGTCACGTAGCCGCTGTTCTCCTCGCCCTGGTTCGTATAGAAGAGATCGATGTACTGCCAGAGCTTGTTCTGCAGGCCCGCCGCCGCCGCCATCTGCGCTGCGCGCACCGAGTCGGTCCCGATGAACGCGACGTTGCGGAAGACCATCTTGACCTTGCCGGTTCTGACATAGCCCGCGACGATCGGCGCCAGCACCTCAGTCGTGTAGGCCTGACAGAAGGGACATTGCAGGTCGGCGAACTCGACGACGGTGATCGGCGCCTTCGGGTCGCCGACCGTGATGCCGCTCTGCTGGATCCCCGCGAAGAGCGCGTTGGTCTCGGACTGGCCCGGGATCGACTCCCCCGCCTTGAGCTTCGGCTTGCTGTTGCCGCCACCTCCAGCCGCGATCACGATCCCCACGACGACCACCACCGCGATCGCCAGCACGCCGCCGAGCTGCCACAGCCGCCGTCGCATACGGGCGCGCTCGGCTTCCGCCCGCGCCCGTTCAGCTCGCGCCGCTGCGCGCTGCTCCTTGCGTGTATCCGTGTCCGCCATCGCGCGTCCTCGCTCCTCTTAGTCTCGATGCTCCCCCGCGGGGCCGGCCTCGGCTCCCAGCGCCTGTACCCGCCGCAGCGGGGAGCGGCCCCGATCGATGGTATCGATTGGCGATCATCGCGGGGGGGCCTTAGGCGCAGATGAAGAGCGCAGCGGTCATCGCCGACTCACCGCAGCGCCTCGATCGCGTGTGGCGTCAAGCGCGCGATGCGGACGGCGTGCACACCCCGTCCGTCCGTCCAGCGAACGGCGAGCGGCGGCTCCCGAAGGCGCGGCAGGTAGAACGCGTTGTCGTCCACGCCAACCGTGACAGGACCCGCACCGCGCAGCAGAAGACGAACGCTGCGGATCCCGTCCCGCACGATTCCGAAGACGCGCGATCGCTCGTATCGCCCGGTCGCCGGGTCGACCTGGCTCAGCACCGCGACGTCGAGCCCGCGTCGCTCGATTCGCCGGAGCGGCATGCAGCCCCCGCCGACGGGAACGAGGTAGCAGACGCCGGTCGTCGACGGCCAGAGGTATCCGCGCGCCGTGCCCAGCTCGACTCTCCGCGACTGCGACAGCCGCTCGTCGGGCGCGACGTGGAGCGCCCGGCCGACGCCTGGGGGCAGCGAGTCCTCCCCCGTCCGTGGTCGCGAGAAGACAGCGAGCGAGGCGGCCGCGGGCGTGGTGGACCGAGCGGACGGCATGCGACGGTCCCCTCGATGCAGGACAGCCGCAGCCGTCAAGACGCCCACGGCGACTGCGGCACCGACGCACACCATGCGCATTCGGCTCGGCACAGTCGCTCAACTACCAGAGCGCGTGACCGGTTATGGTCGCGCTCGCCCCACCCTTGATACGCACGACACCGGACACCCCGTCCTGATCGTCGCATTCCAGCTCTTCCGATCCGGTCTTCCAGTTCGGCCAGCAGAGGCGCCGGAAGTTCGTGCCGCTCGCCACCGCACACGTCGAGTAACAGATCGCAGTGAAGACGGTGATTTCGCCGCCGCCAGAGTACTTCGCACTCTGGAACCCGTAGCTGTGATTAATTGCATTGGCACTGTTCGTAGTCCCCAATTCAGTGCCTTGGTACCAGCACCAGGTCCCCGCCGTCACGCTACATCCGTATTCGTCTTCCCCCGTGAAGTTCGTCAACGCGTTCGCTGGAACGGCGAATGCAAGCACCAAGAGCAGCATGACGAGGCCCACGCTCGACGCGACCGCCAGGCGGTGCACGGCAGCGTTCGATCGGCCCGCCGCGAGACGGTCCATGATAATTCCCCCATTTGTGGATTACGTCCTCCGGACAATTGAAAGCTAACATCAAGCAGACGGCCCTGCGCCGCTTCGACGGATGCGGAGACGAACCGGCGTGACACCGCGGCCTGGGAGGTTCAAGATCCAGTCGATGTCTTGCCATGCGTCGATCGCCACCGCGACCGCGCTGGTGCTCGCCGCAAGCGCGCTCGGCGGCTGCGGGTCGACGGCGAGCAGCGGCGGTGACCGGGTCGCCCGGGCCTCGGCCCACGCAGACGCACCGCAGGCCGTCGACCGCCTCGCGGCGCATCCGCGGGCGGTCGATCCCTCGGCCGGCGTGAGTGCCGGCGAGCCGGCCGCCGACGTCGCGCTGGCGCGGCCGCGCTCCGACGCCGAGATCCGACGCGAGCTGGCAGCGAGCGGCATCGCCGCGGGCGCGCAGGCGACCCTCACGCCGGTCGGGCTCGCGGTTGCGCCGCTCGGCGCGCCGGCGGCCGTGCAGGCGGTGATCCAGGCGGCGAACCAGATCGCGCGGCTGCCCTACCGCTACGGCGGCGGACATCGCACGTGGATCGACACCGCCTACGACTGCTCAGCCTCGATCAGCTTCGCCTTCGCCGCCGCCGGGTTGATCTCCGCGCCGATGGTCTCCGGCGACCTCGCGCGCTGGGGCCGACCCGGCCCCGGCCGCTGGATCACCGTCTTCGCCAACGGCGGCCACACGTTCATGTACGTCGCCGGACTGCGCTTCGACACCGGCGGCCTGAGCGCAACCGGCTCGCGCTGGCAGGGGACCCCGCGCAGCACGACGGGCTTCGTCGTGCGCCACCCGCCGGGGCTGTAGCCGCCGGCTCAGGCGACTGCGCGCAGGCGACGACCTTGCCTGTAGAAGGCGCGCCGACTGCCGGACATGAAAGAAGGGGTGGAGGGGGCCCGCGAGCGGGCCCCCTCCACTCGCCGGTCCCGAATGAGGGGGATCAACAGGACCGGCGCTCGCACAGAGAGGCGGCCGAGAGGGGACGTTGCGCAGTCCCGGCTGATCGACTCGGATCGCTGACGAGTCGATCGACTGGGTAGGTAGGTCCGCGCTGACCGTCTATGCCGTCTCCGATTCGGTCGCCTCTGCTCGCGAAGAACGTACGCGGCGCACGCCCGCCGCACATCAGGCAAATAGCCCAAGACTCTGCAGAACCATACCCTGGGAGTTGGCGTGATGCGCAGGTTTGCCCGCCGGCCGTCCGATGCGCTATAGGGTGGGGCCGTGAGCTCTGGCAGGGGCCCATCGGGGATGCATCCCCGCGACGCGCTGCAGGCGCATCGCGGGCACGCCGCGCCCCAGAGTCCGCTCGAGCGCAGTCGGGAGAGCGCCGAGCTGGACGCTGCGATCGCTGCAGCGATCGCAGGCGAAGGACGTGTCGTGCTGCTCGAAGGCGCCGGCGGGCTCGGCAAGACGCTGCTGCTCACGATCGCCGCCCGGCACGCGAAGCAGGAGCGCATGACCGTCCTGCGTGCGCGCGGCGGCGAGATCGAGCGCCAGTTTCCGTTCGGGGTCGCGCTGCAGCTGTTCGAACCGGCGCTGTCAGCCGCCTCCCCGCGCGAGCGTCAGCGCGTGCTCGCGGGCGCCGCCGCCCACGCCGAGCCGCTGCTGTCCGGTCGCGAGCGTCCGCAGGCCAGCGCGGGGCCGCCCGAGTTCCCGCTGCTGCACGGCCTCCACTGGGTCGCCGTGAACATCGCGGAGCGCCAGCCGCTGATGCTCGCGATCGACGACGTGCACGCCGCCGACGAGGCGTCCCTGCGCGCGCTCCTGTACACCGCGCAGCGCATCGAGGATCTGCCGCTCGTGATCGTGCTGACCGCGCGACCGCGCTCGCTCAGCGTGATCGGCGGGGATCCGCTCACAGCGCTCGCGTCGCACCAGCTCACCCGACGGCTCGAGCTCGCGCCCCTCAGTCCGCGCGCGATCGCGACGATCGTCCGCGCGCAGCTGCCGAATGCCGACGACGCCTTCTGCGCCGCGTGCGCACGCGCGACGGGCGGCAACCCGTTCTTCGCCCGCGAGCTGCTTGCCGCGCTCACGGCGGCCGGCATCCCGCCGACCGCCGAGCACGCACAGCGTGTCGGCGACTTCGGCCCGCTGACGATCGCGCGCGCGATCGAGGCGCGACTCGACCGGCTCTCCCCGCGCGCCGACACGCTCGCGCACGCGGTCGCGATCCTCGGCGACGGTGCCGCGCTCGCCGACGCCGCCGCGCTCGCGCAACTCGACGCCTCCGAGGCCGCCGCGCTCGTCGACGAGCTGGCCGACGCCGACGTGCTGCGCGCGGCGCCCGAGCTCGGCTTCGCGCATCCGATCGTGCGTCAGGCCGTCTACCAGGGGATTCAGGCCGGGGAACGTGCCCGCCTGCACCTCGAAGCGGCCAAGCTGCTGCGGCGCGGTGGCGCGGGCGGCGAGGACCGCGCAGCGCCGCACCTGCTCCACACCGTCCCGGGCGCCGCGCCCTGGATCGTCGGCTGCCTGCACGGCGGGGCCCGCCGAGCGCTCGCGGGCGGCGCGCCGGAGACGGCGGCGAGCTACCTGCTGCGCGCGCTCGAAGAGTCGCCTGCCAACAGCCAGCAGGCGGCGCTGCTGATCGATCTCGGTCGCGCCGAGGCGCTCGCGGGGCGTCCGACCGCGATCGATCGCCTGCGCGCCGCCGTCGCGCTGCTCGACGAGCCGCAGGAGCGCGCCCGTGCGCTCGCGCAACTCGGACAAGCGCTCTACGCAGCGGGCGACAACCCGAGCGCCGCGAGCGCGTTCGACGAGGGCCTGCGCGTCCTCGACGGCGCCGACCCGCTGCTCGAGGAGGAGCTGACCGCCGGCTACCTCGGCGCCGCGCGGCTCGACTTCCGCACGCGAGAGGCCGCGCTCACGCGCTTCAAGGACCTGCTGTCGGGCTCGATCGAGGCCACCACGTCCGCACAGCGCGAGCTGCTCGCGCAGCGCGGACTCGAGCACGCGATGCTCGGCAGCGCACCGGCCGAGGAGGCGATCGCGTTCATCCGCCGGGCGCAGGGCGGCGAGGCGATGCTGCGCGACGTCACCGCCGATGGCGTCGCGTACGCGGCGGCCGTCGCCGCGCTGCTGTTCTGCGACGCGCTCGAGGAGGTCGAGACGGCCGCGACCGCGGGCCTCGAGGACGCGCGTCGGCGCGGCTCGGTCGTCGGCTTCGCGCTGATGTCTGCGCTGCGCGGCGCCTCGCGCTACCTGCGCGGCGACCTTGCGCGCGCGCTCGGCGATCTCGAGGGGGGGCTCGAGGACGTGCCCGTGATGGTGCTGGTGCGTCCGTTCGCCTGCGGGTGGATCGCGCTCGCGCATCTCGACCGCGGCGAGCTCGAGCAGGCCGAGCAGCTGATCGGGAGCCCCGACGACGGCGGGGACCGGCATTTCACGTACAACTGGCCGCTGTTCGCGCGCGGGCGCCTCGCGCTCATGCGCGACGACGCGGCGTCCGCGCTCGAGGACCTGCTCGAGTGCGGACGCCGCCAGAGCGCGATCCCGGCACCGAATCCCGCCGTGCTGGCGTGGCGCTCGGAGGCGGCGGTCGCGGCCTTCAGGCTGGGCCGCGCCAAGCAGGCGCGCGAGCTGGCACAGGAGGAGCTGCGTCTCGCAGAGGCCTTCGGCGCGCCGCGGGCGCTCGGGACGGCGCTGCGCTCAGCCGGGCTCGTGACAGGCGGTGCAAAAGGGCTCGCACTGCTGGAGCAGGCCGTCGCGGTGCTCGAGACCTCCCCGTCGCGGCTCGAGCACGCGCGCGCGTTGGTCGACCTCGGTGGCGCACGTCGCCGCGCCGGCCAGCAGGCGCTCGCGCGCGAGACGCTGCGCGAGGCGCTGGACGTCAGTCACCGCTGCGGCGCGACCAATCTGGAGCGCCTCGCGCACGCGGAGCTGATCGCGGCCGGCGCGCGCCCGCGGCGGGCCGCCGTTCGGGGCGCCGAGGCGCTGACGCCGAGCGAGCTGCGCGTCTCCGAGCTGGCGGAGCAGGGCCTCACGAACCGCGAGATCGCCCAGGCGCTGTTCATCTCGACGAAGACGGTCGAGTTCCATCTGCGCAACGCGTATCTGAAGCTGCGGATTCGCTCGCGTCGCGAGCTGACCGCCGCGCTGCGCTCCGACCGCACGAGCGAACCGGGCGGGCCGAGACCACGCGAGTCAGGCGCGCCCGTAGACGGGGATCGCGGCGCCGCTCGTGGCGGCGCCATCGTCTGAGCAGAGGTGCGCGATCACCCCGGCGAGGTGCGCGGGCGCGACCCAGCGGCTCCAGTCGGCGTCCGGCATCGCGGCCCGGTTCGCCGGCGTGTCGATGACGCTCGGCAGAATCGCGTTGCAGCGCACACGGTCGTCGGCGTACTCGACGGCGACCGCCTGCGCGAATGCGATCGTCGCCGCCTTCGCCGCGACGTAGCCGGCCGCACCCGCGAACGGCCGCAGCGCCGCACGGCTGCCGACGCACACCACGGCACCGCCGCCGGCCGCGACGAGGTGCGGCAGGGCCGCCTGCGTGACGAGGTAGGTCGGACGCAGGTTGAGCCGCAGTTGCGCTTCGAAGCGCTCGATCGGCTCTTCGGCGACCCGTGCGCCCTGGGCGTAGCCGCCGACGAGGTTGACGACCGCGCGCAGCGGCGCCTGCGTCTCCGCAGCTGCGTCCGTGACGGCGGCGGTGACCGCCTGCGGTTCGAACAGGTCCGCCTGCTCCTGCGTCGGCGCCACGACACGCCAGCCGTCCGCCCGCAGGCGCTCGACGACGGCCGTCCCCAGCCCCCCGGATCCCCCGGTCACGAATGCGGTGCGGTCGGTCTCCATGCGCAGACGGTAGCGCGCCGTCAAAGCTGGCACCCCGTGGGGGCCCACCTCCCGCAAACCCCGCAAATTGCGGGGGTGGCACGGTCGCGTGGGGAGGCCGATATCCCCCGCTGACTATGGTGTCACCGCATGGCGAAGGACACCGAGAAGCTCATCCGACAGCTCTCGCTCATCAGCTACCTGATGGCGGAGCGCCGGCCCGTGACCGCACCCGAGATCCGGCGCGACGTCGAGGGCTACAGCGCGATGAACGAAGACGCCTTCGCGCGCCGTTTCTACGCGGATCGCTCCGAGCTGGAGGCGCTGGGCATCCAGCTGTCCGTCGACAAGCCCGTCGAAGGGCTCGCCGAGCAGGAGAACTACTCGCTGCCGCCGGAGAACTTCCACCTGCCCGCGATCGAGTTCGACGACGCGGAGCTCGCCGGCCTGCAGACCGCGCTCAGCCTGCTCGACGGCGAGTTCGCCTACGCCGAGCCGTTGCGGCTCGCGCTGCAGCAGATCTCGTGGGGGCGCCCGAGCCCGCTGCACGCGCCCGAGCAGCGCTCGATCGCGCTCGGCATCACCGCATCGGCAGGTGGCCACGACCTCTCGCAGCGGTTGGCGAAGATCGAGACGGCGATCTTCCGCCGCAAGACGATCGTCTTCGACTACTACACGATGCAGCGCGACGAGCTCGGCGCACGCAAGGTCGACCCGTACCAGCTGCTGTTCCAGGGCGGCCAGTTCTACCTCGTCGGGCGCGCGCACGAGCGCGACGCGATCCGCGTCTTCCGCCTCTCGCGGATCCGCGGCAAGGTCGCCTACGCCTCGAAGGCCGAACACGACTTCCAGCGCCCCGACGACTTCGACCCGCGCGCGTACGCGAATCGCATGCAATGGCAGTTCGGCGAGCCGATCGGCACGGCCGAGGTGTGGATCGCCGGGCGCATCGCGTGGCAGATCGAGCGCCACTTCGGTCGTTACGGCGAGCTGCGTCCGGCGCGCCCGGACGAGGGCGCCGACGAGGATCGCGTGTTCGTCACCGAGTACGCCGACGCACGCCAGCTCGTCGCGTGGGCGCTCGGCCTCGGCGAGCATGCGCGCGTGCTCGGACCGCCCGAGCTCGTCGCGGAGCTCGACGCGCGCGCCGCGCTGCTGGTGGAGCGCCATCGCGACGACCTCGAGCTGGCGCCCGTCGTGGCCGGCGGCGACGGGGGCGCGAGCGACGACGACGCTCCGGATCAGCGCAACGGCAACGGACGGCGCGAGGCGGCCGCGATCCGCCCCGAGCGCTTCGCGCGCCTCGTGACGCTCGCGAGCATCCTCATCCAGGCCGGGCGCCGAGGCCAGCAGATCCCGGTCGCGGAGGTCTGCGAGCGGCTGCAGATCAGCGAGCAGGAGCTCGACGAGGACATCGGCGTGCTGAACGTCGTGAACTTCGGCGCGGGCTCCTACGTGCTCTACGCCGAGATCGGCGACGACGGGATGATCGACGTCGACCCCGAGGCGTACGGCGACTCGTTCGCACGTCCGGCGCGGCTGCTGCCCGTCGAGGCGAAAGCGCTCGTCGCGGCGATCGACCTGATCGGCGAGCACATTCCGGAGGGCTCGCTGGCGTCGGTGCGCGAGAAGGTCGTCGGCGCGCTCGGCGAGGACCCGATCCGCGAGGGCCTTCAGGTCGCGACCGCGGGGGGCGACGACGCACAGATCGCGAACACCGTCTCGCGCGCGATCGCCGACCGGCGGCTGCTCGCGATCGACTACTACAAGGAGAACGAGGACGAGTTCTCCCAGCGCACGGTCGAGCCGTACGCGCTCATCAACGGACAGGAGGGCTGGTACCTCGCCTCCTACGACCCGGACCGCGAGGACGTGCGCCACTTCCGGCTCGATCGCATCAAGGCGGCGACGGTGACCGACGCGACGTTCCAGCCGCGCCCAGAGGTCGACCCGGCCGCCGACGTGGACGGCTGGCCGCGCACCGGCGAGGTGCCGGCCTCGCGCCGCGCACGACTGTGGATCTCCCCGGAGCGCGCCCGCTGGGCGCGCGAGGAGCGGACGGTCGTCGAGGAGCTCTCCGACGGCGCGCTGATCGTGGAGCTCGGCTTCGCCGGCGTCGACTGGCTCGCGCGCGAGGTGCTCAAGGAGGCGGGCGACGCGGTCGTGCTCGAGCCCGCCGACGCGCGCGAAGCGGTTCAGGTCGCCGTCGCGCGGCTCGCGCACGCATGAGCCGCCGCGACCAGATCCGCATGGACGCTGCGGAGCTGGCCGCGTTCCTCGACGAGCAGCGGACAGTGATCGCGGCGACGAACGGCCCCGACGGCTGGCCACACCTGATGCCGCTGTGGTTCACGGTGCGAAGCGGGGAGCTGTGGTCGTGGACGTACGCGAAGTCGCAGAAGGTCCGCAACCTCGAGCGCGATCCGCGCGTGACGCTGCAGGTCGAGGCCGGCGAGCAGTACCAGGAGCTGCGCGGCGTGATGATCCGCGCCCGCGCCGTGATCCACCGCGACCTCGACACGGTCGCCGCGTTCGGCGCCGAGCTGTTCGCCCGCTACCTCCCGGGCGACGGACCCGCAGCCCCGGCGGTGCTGGAGATGGTGCGCGCGCAGGCGCCCAAGCGCGTCGCGCTCCACTTCACCGCGACCGAGCCGCCCGTGAGCTGGGATCACGGGAAGCTCGGCGGCGTCTACTGAGCTACGCCGCCGCGCGCTCGCTGCGCCAGACCTCGCCGTTGCGCTCGTACTCGACGCCGGCCGCGAGCAGCTTGGCGAACTCGGCGCCGGACTCGCGCTCGACGAGCCAGAGGGCGAGATCGAGCCCGGCGGTGACGCCGCCGGCGGTGAGGATGTCGCCATCGTCAACGACGCGCGCGTCGATCACCTCGGCGCCCGTCTCACGCAGCCGGTCGAGCGCGAGCCGGTTCGTCGTCGCGGGACGGCCCGCGAGCAGCCCGGCCGCACCGAGCAGCATCGCGCCGGTGCACACGGACGCGATGGTGACGCCCTCGCCGTGCAGGCGTGCGAGCGCCGCCGGGATCGCGCCTCGCCGCATCTCGCCGAGCACGCCGACGGGACTGCCGTCGTTGAGACCGCCACCCGGGACGATCACGAGGTCGGGGCGGGTGGAGAGCGGGCCGTCGGGCACGAGCGTCGTGCCGATGCCGGAGACGACGCGCTCGGCGCCTTCGAGCTGAACGAGCGAGACGTCGAACGGACCGCCCGCGCGACCGGCGTGCCGCAGCAGCTCGTTGGGGCCGAGCGCGTCGAGGTCGTCGAAGCCGTCGAAGATGAGGATGTCGATCTGCATCGGGCGCTCCTGTCGTCGGTGTCGGCGACGATCGTCCCCCAAGGTCCGCCGCTTCACCAGTGGCAGGAATGACGATGTCCGTATGATTCCCGCCATGCATCGAATCGCCGTGCTCGCGCTGCCCGCGGTCGTCCTCTTCGACCTCGCCACGCCGTGTCAGCTGCTCGCCCGCCACTACGCCGTCGAGCCGTGCACGCCCACGCCCGGGCCGATCCCGACGACGAGCGGCTTCCCGCTCCAGCTCGAGCACGGGCTCGAAGCGCTCGCGCGCGCACACACGGTGCTCGTGCCCGGGCTGAACCCCGCCGTCTGGCCGCCGGAGCCCGCGGCGCTCGACGCGCTGCGCGACGCCCACGCGCGCGGCGCGCGCGTCGCCTCGATCTGCACCGGCGCGTTCGTGCTCGCCGCCGCCGGCCTGCTCGACGGCCGGCCCGCGACGACGCACTGGCGCTACGCCGCGCGGCTCGCCGAGCAGTTCCCGGCCGTGCGCGTGAACCCGGACGTGCTCTACGTCGACGACGGCGACGTGCTCACCTCCGCCGGCGTCGCCGCCGGGATCGACCTCTGCCTGCACCTGCTGCGACGCGACCACGGCGCCGCCGCCGCCAACGCCGTCGCGCGCCAGACCGTCGTCGCCCCGCACCGCGGCGGCGGGCAGGCGCAGTTCATCGAGCGGCCCGTGCCGACACACGACGACGGCAGCCTGGAGGCCACGCGCGCGTGGGCGCTCGAACGGCTCGAACGGCCGCTGACCGTCGCGACGCTCGCGCGTCACGCCTGCTGTAGCGAGCGCACGTTCGCACGCCGCTTCCAGGCCGAGACGGGCACGACGCCGCTGCGCTGGCTGCACGCGCAGCGCGTCGACCACGCGCGGCGGCTGCTGGAGCAGAGCGACCTGCCGGTCGAGGTCGTCGCGCAGCGCTGCGGCTTCGGCTCGGCCACCGTCCTGCGCCAGCACTTCCGCCGCGCGACCGCCTCGACGCCGAGCGCCTACCGGCGCACGTTCGCGGGTCGCTGAAGCGCGCGGAGCGCCTGGCGGATCGTTAGGCTGAACCACGATGGAGGATCTCCGGGGGCTCATCCTGTCGGGCGGCAAGGGCACGCGCTTGCGACCGATCACGCACACGAGCGCGAAGCAGCTCGTGCCGGTTGCGAACAAGCCGGTCCTGTTCTACGGCATCGAGGCGATGGCGGCCGCCGGGATCCGCGAGATCGGGATCATCATCGCGCCCGAAACCGGCGAGGAGATCCGTGCGGCGGCGGGCGACGGCTCGCGCTTCGGCGTCGAGCTGACGTACATCGTGCAGGACGAGCCCGCCGGCCTTGCGCACGCGGTCCTGACCGCGGAGCCGTTCCTGGCCGATGCGCCGTTCGTCATGTACCTCGGCGACAACCTGCTGCAAGGCGGCATAGAAGACCTCGTGCGCGCCTTCCGCTCCGGCAAGCCGGACGCGCTGATCCTGCTCACGCCCGTGCCCGACCCCGAGA
>DASRAV010000055.1:0-9617 GCA_035637995.1 Conexibacter sp.
TGGCGCGACGTACGCTTGGCCGCGCCGATCCAACGCCGTCACCTGCCAGCTGTGCGCGCCCTGCGCCAGCGGCGTGCGCGGACGGAACGAGCGCCGACCGGTGATGGCGACCTGGACGCCGTCGACCGTGACGCGGAAGTAACGGCCCCATGCCTCGCGCGAGACCGTCCACGACAGCAGCGGCCGCTCGGTGCGTTGGAAGCGCGTCATCCGCTTGACGGCGAAGCGCGCCGGCGGCTGGTCGACCGTCGCGACCGCGATCGCCGGGCCGCGACCGGGCACGTCCTGCACGTAGGCGACGGCGAGATCGCCGCCGTCGTCCCCGGCGCTCAGCAGGCCGCGCGCCCCGAGCACCGGACCGTACTGCGGCTTCGACAGCACCAGCTCGGACTGGAAGGCGGTCTCGGCCCAGTAGCGCGCGTGCAGCTCCGGCATCCCGCTCGCCGGCGTGAGCTGCCACGCGACGAGCATCTTGCGTGCGGTGGCCGCCGCGACCGCCGCGTACGTCGGGGCCGTGCTCGCGGTCAGCGAGTCGACCTGCACGATGGGACCGGGTCCCGCATCGACGCGCAGCTGCATCGCATAGGAGAGGAACGTGCTGTCGCCGCTGCCGAGCGCGAGGCCCTGCCCGGTGCCGACGATCGCGACGCGCGGGTCGACGGAGCCCTGGCCCGAGGCGAACGGCAGGATGTCGAGCGGCGTCGCGCCCTCGAAGCGCGACCCGCGCAGGCGCCGGTAGACGACGCGGGAGCGGGAGCTGCCGCCGACGGTGAACGAGGCGCGGAAGGCGACCGCCGTGAAGCTGTCGTCGTCCTGCGCCGCGACGACCGGGGAGTCCGACGTGGTCGCGGCGACGCCCTCCACGCCGAGCCCGGCGCTGGCGTCGGCGAACGTGACGCTCGGCTGCGCGCCGCGCACGCGCCGCGCGAAGACGTGGCCGCGCTCGCCCCAGACGGCGATCGCGACGCCGTCGGCGGAGGCCGCGATCTGCGGGCGCGACGCGCCGACGCCCGCGTCGGCGGCGGGAAGCGCGTCGAGCGCAGCGCCGGCGAGCGTCCAGGGGCCGGCGTCGCGCGAGAAGGCGACGCGCACGTCGTGGCCGCCGGCGCCGGGCGCGGTGAAGACGAGATAGGCCTTGCCGTTGACGCTCATGTCGAGCGCCGGGCTCGAGGCGCCGCCATGGCCCCAGATCGTCTGGCGCACCCACGGCGCGCTGCGGCTCGCGCGCATCGCGACGTAGATGTTGCCGGCGTTCACGAACGCGACGGCGAGACGACCGTCGTCCTCCGCCGCGACAGCCGGCTGCACGGACGGCGCGGCGAGGCCGCCGTCGAGGCGCTCCGGCGCGCCCCAGGCGCCGTTGACGAGACGGCTCGCGAAGACGTGGTCGACGCCGCCGTCCTGGATCGTCGCGACGAGCGCACCGGTGCCGTCGGGCGCGAGGTCGAGCCCGTCCAGCGTCCGCAGCGCGGCACTGGGGCCGACGACGGGGTCGCCGGCGAAGATGCCCGCGGCGGCGGGCGCCGCCAGCACGCACGGCGACGCGAGCGCGAGCAGGACCAGGGCGAGGAGGCGAAGCTGGGCTGGCATGGAAGACGACGCCGGGTGCGGCATCCTCCGCATCAACCGGCGACGGGCGCGAAAGTTACGCGCTGGACCCGACGGCTTCGCGCCGAGAGCGGTGTGCGGACGGAGATGCGGGGCCGGCCTCCGCGGCCCCGCACACCATTCCCCCTCGATCCCGACTGTGATCGGCGCCACAGCTCCCTGCAGACGACCCGAGCCCCTCGGTCAGATCGCCGCATGCTGCCCCGATGCGCACCGACGCTCCCACACCCAACGTGCTCAGGGAAAGTCGTTTGGTAAGAACGCTGACGTTCAAAGACGAATGATGGGGCGGGCACCCCATCCGCTCGCCGCGCGCGAGCGACGCAGCGCTACAGCGCGCCGATCTCGCTGGTGATGTCGCTCACCGACGCCTTCGCGTCGCCGAACAGCATCGCCGTCTTCGGATCGTAGAACAGCGGGTTGTCGATGCCCGCGAAGCCGGAGCTCATTGAGCGCTTCAGCACGATCACGCTCGCGGACTTGTCGACCTCGAGGATCGGCATGCCGTAGATCGGCGAGCCGGGATCGTCGTTCGCCGCGGGGTTCGTGACGTCGTTGGCGCCGATGATCAGCGAGACGTCGGTGCGGCCGAACTCCGGGTTGATGTCGTCCATCTCCTTGAGCTGGTCGTACGGCACGTCGGCCTCCGCGAGCAACACGTTCATGTGCCCCGGCATGCGCCCCGCGACCGGATGGATCGCGAACTTGACCTCGACGCCCTTCTTCTCGAGCGCGAGCGTCATCTCGCGCACGGCGTGCTGCGCCTGTGCGACGGCCATGCCGTAGCCCGGCACGACGACGACCTGGCGCGCGTAGGAGAGCTGGATCGCGACGTCCTGCGCGGAGGTCGAGCGGACCGGACCGCGGTCGACGTCGCCGGCCGCGGCGGCGGGCGTGCCGCCTCCGCCGCCGAAGCCCCCGGCGATGATCGACGGCACCGAGCGGTTCATCGCGACCGCCATCAGGTTCGTCAGGATCGAGCCCGACGCGCCGACGATCGTGCCCGCGACGATCAGCGCGAAGTTGTCGAGCGCGATGCCGGTCGCGGCCGCCGAGAGGCCCGTGAAGGCGTTCAGCAGCGAGATCACGACGGGCATGTCCGCGCCGCCGATCGGCAGCACGACCATGTTGCCGAGCAGGCCCGCCGCGACGAGGATGCCGAGGATGAACAGCGGCTCGGAGTCGACGCCGGACGCGAGCGCGATCGCGGAGCCGACGGCCACCAGCAGCAGCGCGAGGTTCAGCAGCTGCTGGCCGGGCAGCTTGATCGGCCGGCCGGGGAGGATCTCCTGCAACTTGCCGAAGGCGATGTTCGAGCCCCAGAAGGAGATCGAGCCGATGATCGCCGCGAACAACGACGGGATCTCCGCCTTCAGGTCGGGGAAGCCGCTGCGGTACTCCGCCCAGGCGATCAGCGCGACCGCACCGCCGCCGACGCCGTTGAAGAGCGCGACCATCTGCGGGATCGCGGTCATCTTCACGTTGAGCGCCGAGGGGATGCCGACGATCGTGCCGATCACGATCCCGATCGCGATCAGGACGGCGGTCTGCCCGTTCGGCAGCACGCCCGGCTCCAGCAGCGTCGCCACCACCGCGAGCGCCATGCCGACGGCGGCGATCTTGTTGCCGCGCACCGCCGTGTTGGGCCCGGCGAGGCCGCGCAGGCCGACGATGAAGAGGATGACGGCGAGGATGTAGAGCGCTTGCAGGAAGTTGTGGTCCTGCACGAAGGAGGTGGCGAGCGGCATCACGCGCCGGCCTCCTGGTCGTCGGCCTTGGGCGGAGCCGGCTTGCGCTTGAACATGCCGAGCATGCGGTCGGTCACGAGGAAGCCGCCGATCACGTTGATCGTGCCGAACGCGACCGCGATCACGAGGATCACCTTGCCGAGCGTGTCGTCGCCGAGCACCGCCGAGCCCATCACGATCAGGCCGCCGAGCAGCACGATCCCGTGGATCGCGTTCGTGCCCGACATCAGCGGCGTGTGCAGCGTGTTCGGCACCTTCGAGATGACCTCGAAGCCGACGAACGCCGCCAGCACGAGGATCCCGATCTCAGTAACCAGATCCATGACTCAATCCCCTCGCGATCAGGCCGGCTGGCCGGCGGCGGCCTTGGCGCCCTCGTGGACGATCTCGCCGCCGCGCACGATGCAGGCGCCGGCGATCACCTCGTCGTCGAAGTCGAGCGCGAGCGCGCCCTCCTCGACCATGAGGCCCAGCAGCGCCTCGATGTTGCGCGCGTAGAGCTGCGAGGAGTGCTCCGCCATCGTGCTCGGCACGTTCAGCGGCGCGACGATCTTGACGTCGTGGCGGATGACGGTCTGGCCGGGCTCGGTCAGCTCGCAGTTGCCGCCCGCCTCGCCGGCGAGGTCGATCACGACCGAGCCGGGCTTCATGCGCTTGACCGCGTCCTCGGTCACGAGGATCGGTGCGCGGCGGCCCGGCACGAGCGCCGTCGTGATGACGACGTCGCACTTGCCGATCGCCTCGGCCATCAGCTCCTGCTGGCGCGCCTGCTGCTCGGGCGTGAGCTCCTTCGCATAGCCGCCCTCGCCCTCCAGGTCGCCGCCGAGGTCGAACTCGAGGAACGTCGCGCCGAGCGACTCGACCTGCTCCTTGACGACGGAGCGCACGTCGAAGCCCTGCACGACGGCGCCGAGGCGGCGGGCGGTGGCGATCGCCTGCAGGCCGGCGACGCCGGCGCCGAGCACGAGCACGGTCGCCGGGCGGATCGTCCCCGCGGCGGTCATCAGCATCGGGTAGAAGCGGCCCATCTCCTGCGCGCCCATCAGCGCCGCGCGGTAGCCGGCGACGTTGCTCTGCGAGGAGAGCGCGTCCATCGACTGCGCACGAGAGATGCGCGGCACGGCCTCGAGCGCGAACGCGGTCGCGCCGGAGGCAGCCAGCGCGCGCACGCCCTCGGCGTTCGTGAGCGGCGCGAGGAATCCGATCAGCACGCTGTCCTTGCCGAGCCGCACGACCTCCTCGGCCGACGGGGGCGCGACCTTCACGACCACGTCGCTCTGCCACAGCGCGGCGAGGTCGTCGGCGATCTCCGCGCCGGCGGCCTCGAACTGGGCGTCGGGGATCATCGCCTCGGCGCCGGCGCCGCGCTGGACGAGCACGGCGTGGCCGGCGTCGCTCAGCTTCTTCACGACCTCGGGCACGAGCGCGACGCGGCGCTCGCCTTCAGCCGTCTCTTTGGGGACACCGATCTTCATTGCGGGCGGGAACCCTACCGCCCCGGCGAACGGAACGGCGCCAGCGGGCTCACCGGCGCTGGAGCGGGAGCGGGACGTCGCCGCCGGGGTCGATCGCAAGCGCGAAGTGCGCCTGGAGCGTCCGCTCGTCGAGCGCGCGTGCGGCGGCGGCGACGCCGGCGACGTCGGTGCCGGTGATCGCCCATGTCGGCGCCTGCTGCTCGAAGCGCGTCGCGGCGACGAGCCCGGTGCCGGCGCCGCGCACCTGCGCGACCGCGCCGGTGGCGTCGAGTAGCGCGAGCGAGCGGCCACTGTCGCCGAAGCGGGCGAAGACGCCGCTGACCCGCGGCCCGCGGTCGAGCTGCTCCAACGCGGCGTCGCCGTGGATCTCCGACCAGGTGCCGACGAGCACGCGCAAGGTCCTCTCCCCCGCGCCGGTCCCCGGGAGCTGCCGGGCGGCGATCGCACCGGCGGCCGAGAGCCGGCTCTGGACCGTGCCGCAGGCGGCGTCGACGTCGTCGGCGCACTCGAGCACGAGCGGGATGCGCTTGCCCCCGGCCCCGTGCAGGAACGGCTCGGGGAAGGAGCCCACGACCGCGGGCACGTGCGGCGCCGCGTTCCGGTCGTGGCGATCCCACCAGACGCGATCGCCGCCGTGGACGTCGACCGACGCGGCGCCCTGCTCGCTCTCGACGCCGTTGACGTAGAGGAACCAGTCGACCGGACGCCCGCCCTCGCGCCCGCCGGCGAGGCCATCGATCGTCTGCACGTCCCCGGCGCGGCTGGAGACCTTGAAGCCGCGCTCCAGCAAGCGCATCGCCGTCGCGGAGCTCGGCACGTCCTGGACGATCCGCGCGCCGAGCGTCTCGCTGCCGAAGTCGCGCGTGACGAGCACGCGCGCGTCTCCGCCGCCGGTGCCGGACGCGAGCCCGCAGCCCGCGAGACCGGCGGCGGCCAGCAGGACGAGCGCGGGCGCGAGGCGGCGCACCGCTACAGGGCCTCGACCGTGAAGCGGATCACGCCCCTGGACGCGTTGCCGGCGCGATCCGTCGCGCGCACGACGAGCCGGTAGCGCCCCGGACGCAGCGGGCGCGGCAGCAGGTAGGACCAGTCGGTCTGATCCCCGATGTCGAAGAAGCGGCGTCGCTTGCACGGACGGAAGGTGCCGCTGCGGGCGTTGTACGCGGCGCAGCGACCGCCGGCGTGGCGGATGAGCCGCAGCTCGACGGACGCGATGCCGCCCGGATCCTCCGTCACGCCGTCGAGCTCGCGCGGCGCGTCGGCCAGCGCGAACGACTGGCCGCTGCGAAGCCCCTGCACGCGGGTGGCCGGAGCGGTGCGATCCCCGCTGGCGCAGCTACCGCCGCCGTCGCCGATCACGCAGCCCAGCGTCCCCGAGGGAAGGTCCCCGGCGTGCGTCGCGCGCAGCAGCGACTGCCAGGCGAGCGTCACGCGCGCGCTGCCGTCGGCGCCGGTCGCGACCGGCTGGAGGCCGCCGCGCACGATCGCGCCCGGGACCGGCTCGCTCGTGCCGTCGCCCCGCAGCCGCACCACCTGGACGCGCATGACGCTCGCGCCCGAGGGGACGATGTGGACGCGCCCCGGGCGCAGCTCGAGCGGGAGGTTCGTGCAACTCGAGCGATCCGGCGTCGGCGAGCAGACGAACTCGAGCACCTGGTCGCCCGGCTGGAGCTCGGTGGCGCAGACCGGCGTGGTCGCGGCCTTGCCGTCGAGCCACAACGCCCAGTGCGCGATGGAGGAGGCGGGCTCGACGCCGTCGATCGCGTCGACCGCGTAGCCCAGCCCGTCGGTCCAGGAGGCGGTCCACCGTCCGCCGGTGGCCTGCTCGAGCGCGCCGGCCGCGCTCGTGCCGCTGCAGGCATGGGCGGGGCTGCCGTCCTTGACGACCGCCGCGCGCGTTGTCGTGAGCGTCGTCTCGACGAGCGTCTTGCCGGGCGCCTCGACGCGCACCGAGACCTTCGCCGGCGCGCCGGCGAAGGCGGCGGGCGGGATGAGGCTCACCGCGAGGAGCGCTCCGAGGACCGAGACCGTAAGCCTGTGCGGCATGCAGCCACCCTTTTCCACGAGGGCGCTCCCGAGCGGCGACCTTGAACGGCGGGGATGCTAGCGCCGCGAGCGACGGATCGAGTAGCGGCCAACCGGGGATAGACTGGATCGCCGTGACCGTCAACCTGACCCGCATCTACACGCGCCTCGGCGACGCCGGCGAGACGCACCTCGGCGACATGAGCCGCGTGCCGAAGACGCATCCGCGGATCGAGGCCTATGGGACGGTCGACGAGCTCAACGCACAGCTCGGCGTCGCGCTCTGCACGGGCGGCATGCCGGCTGCGTACGTCGCGTGGCTGCGCCACGTGCAGAACGACCTCTTCGACGTCGGCGCCGACACGGCCGTCCCGCATGGCGGCGACCGCACGCGCCTGCGGGTCACGCCGGAGCAGACCGCGTGGCTGGAGGCGCGCTGCGACGAGGTCAACGCGACGCTCGCGCCGCTGAAGTCGTTCGTGATCCCGGGCGGCACGCCGGCCGCCGCGCAGCTGCACGTCTGCCGCACCGTCTGCCGGCGCGCCGAGCGCGCCGCGATCGCCTGCGGCGAGGAGCTCGGCGAGGAGGTCGTGCGCTACCTCAACCGCCTCTCGGACCTGCTCTTCATCCTCAGCCGCGGCGCCAACGGCGACGACGAGCCGCTGTGGGAGCCCGGCCGCTTCGCCGCGCCCGCAACTGACGCATGACGCCGGCCGGCTCAGGTAGGTTCGCCCGCATGAACGCGAATGGGGGATTCCGTCTCATGCTGTGCTGCTGCGCCGTGACGCTCACCGTCGCCGGCTGCGGAGGGTCGGACGCGAAGAAGTCCACGACCGCCGCGACGAGCACGCCGGCGCAGACGACGACAACCGCAGCGGTGAAGCCGATCGCCAATCCGTACACGGCGAAACCGAAGCCGGTCGCGCATCCGGGCGCGAAGATCGACCATCTGATCATCAGAGACGTGAAGAAAGGCACCGGTACCGAGATTCACGCCGGCGACACGGGCATCTTCGACTTCATAGGCTCGAACTACATCACCGGCAAGCCGCTGGACTCCGCCTGGCATCGCAAGAAGGGCCCGTTCGAAACCGCAGTCGACCACGGCGTCGTGATCGACGGCTGGTGGCAGGGGATCCCCGGCATGCGCGTCGGCGGACGCCGGCAGCTGATCGTCCCGCCGAGCCTCGGCTTCAACAACACCGGCAACCCGGCGGTCGAAGGCATAACGTCCTACTTCGACGTCGTGCTGCTCGGCGTCAAGCCTGCCCAGCCGGCCGGCGTAGGCGGCGGCGCGGCAGGCGCGTCGGGCGCCACCGCCGGCGGCTGACGCCAGAAAGACGCTCGCGTCTATACGATCCGGCGCAGATGGCGCACGGAACGATCGTCGCGGGCCGCACGGCCGTCATCACCGGAGCAGGCTCCGGCATCGGGCGCGCGATGGCGCAGCGGCTCGCCGCGCGCGGCTGCCCAGTGGCGATCTGCGACTGGAACGAGGACGACCTGGCCGAGACGGCGGCGTCGATCGACGGGCCGACGTTCGTGCGCAAGCTCGACGTGCGCGACCGCGGCGCGCAGATGGCGTTCGCGGCGGCGGTCGCTGAGTGGGCGCCGCAGCCGATCGCGATGGTCTTCAACAACGCCGGCGTGACCGTCTCCCAGACCGCGGCGGAGGCGGCGGTCGAGGACGACCAGTGGGTCGTCGACGTCAACTTCTGGGGCGTCGTGCACGGCACGCGCGCGTTCCTGCCGATCCTGCTGGCGCAGAACGACGGCGCGATCGTGAACGTCTCGAGCGTCTTCGGGCTGATCGGCTTCCCGACGCAGAGCGCCTACTGCGCTTCCAAGTTCGCCGTGCGCGGCTACACGGAGTCGCTGCGCCACGAGCTGCGCGAGACGCGCGTGCGCGCGATCGCCGTCCACCCGGGCGGGATCGCGACGAACATCGTCAAGCACGCCCGCTTCCACGTCGACGACCGCGGCAACACCGACCGCGCGGTGCTCGAGAGCGAGTTCCAGCGCGTCGCGCGGACCTCGCCGGCGAAGGCGGCGGAGATCATCCACACCGGCGTCGAGCGCGGCCGCGACCGCATCCTGATCGGCGGCGACGCCGGCTTCCTCTCGCTGCTGACGCGCCTCGTGCCCGTGCGCTACTTCGACGTGATGCAGCGGCTTGAGCCGCTGATTCGACGCTAGCCGCTGCCCGCCCGCTAAAGTCCTCTTTCAGGGGGATCGTCTTGAGGGGGACCAGGAACACGCGCACGGCGCCGCTGCGCATCGCGCTCGTCAACGACCCGGGCATCGTCAACTCGACCTATCGCGCGTACCTGCCGCTGTATGCGCTCGGCGATCGCGGACACGAGCTGCTCGGCGAGCGCGGGGAACGCCTGGGGAGCGAGGCGCTGCTGAAGGCCGACGTGGTGCACATCCATCGCGTGCTGGCAAGCAAGGCCGCTACGCGCCTGCGCGAGGCGGGCGTGGCGATCGTCTGGGACAACGACGACACCACCGAGCTGCCGAGAACGAACCCGCTCTACGGCCGGCTCGGCGGCTACAAGGGCCGCGACGTGCAGGCCGGCGTGAGCACGATGCTGCGCCTCGCCGACGTCGTCACGACGCCGAGCGAGCAGCTTGCCGCGCACTATCGCGAGCTCGGCGCACGCGACGTGCGCGTGCTGGAGAACTACCTCCCGCGCGAGTTCGCCAAGGTCCGGCCGGCCAAGCACCGGGGGACCGTGATCGTCTGGGTCGCGGCGCTCGA
>DASRAV010000056.1:0-25167 GCA_035637995.1 Conexibacter sp.
CGGTTATCGGGGCGTGGAAGTCGCACTGCGCTTCGGGCCCGCACAGACGGATGTAGGAGTCCGACTCGCGCTTGCCGTTGCGGATCACATGGCCGTGGACGATCGAGATCCGATCGCCGCCGACGCCGACGACGCGCTTGATGAACGTCTGGCTCGAGCGGTCCGTCGTCGCGGTCGAGCAGGCGCGCGAGCTGCCGTAGCCCTCGTCCGGGTTGCCACACGTGGCGGGTATCCCAGGCTGGCTGTCGGCGCCCTTCGGCGGATGGAAGACGACGATGTCGCCGACCGACGGATCGCCGAAGTGGGTGCCGATCCGGTTCACCAGCACGCGCTGGCCGATGTCGAGCGTCGGCTCCATCGACTCGCTCGGGATGCGGTAGGTCTTCACGAGCAGCAGCTGGATCAGGAACGCCAGCAGGAGCGCGACGGCGACGATGCCGACGATCTCCACGATCGGGTTGCGATCGCTCGAAGCCTTGCGCGTGGAGCTGCCGCTCCCGCGTTTGCGCGCCGCCGCCATCGGCAGACCGTAGCCGCTGGTCCTACACTGTGTCGAGCGGCATGCGTCACGCGCCCGAGAAGATCCTGCTCGCCGCGCCGCGCGGCTACTGCGCCGGCGTGGACCGTGCCGTGCAAACCGTCGAGCGCGCGCTCGACCTGCACGGGGCCCCCGTCTACGTCCGCAAGGAGATCGTGCACAACAAGCACGTCGTCGAGCAGCTGCGCTCGCGCGGGGCGATCTTCGTCGATCAGGAGACGGAGGTGCCGGAGGGCTCGACGGTCGTCTTCTCCGCCCACGGCGTCGCGCCGAGCGTCCACGCGAACGCCGCCGCGCGCGGCCTGCAGACGATCGACGCGACCTGTCCGCTCGTGACGAAGGTGCACGTGGAGGCGAAGAAGTTCGCCGCCGAGGGCTACACGATCGTGCTCGTCGGCCACGAAGGCCACGAGGAGGTCGAGGGCACGATGGGGGAGGCGCCCGAGCACATCGTCCTGATCGAGACCGAGGAGGACGCCGACCGGCTCGAGGTCGCCGATCCCGACCGTGTCGCCTACATCTCGCAGACGACCCTGTCGGTGGACGAGACGCGCGCGATCATCAACCGCTTGCGCGCCCGCTTCCCCAACATCGTCGGCCCCCGCACCGACGACATCTGCTACGCCACGACGAACCGCCAGGCGGCCGTCAAGCAGCTTGCCGGCGTGTGCGACCTCGTGCTCGTGATCGGCTCGAGCAACTCGTCGAACTCGCAGCGGCTGGTGGACGTCACCCGCGAGCTCGGCACCGAGGCGCACCTGATCGACCACGAGGGCCAGGTGCAGGAGACGTGGCTGGAGGGCAAGCGCGTCGTCGGCATCACCTCGGGCGCGAGCGCGCCGGAGGAGCTGGTGCAGCGGCTGGTCGGCTTCTTCCGCGAGCGCGGCACCGAGCACGTCGAGGAGCTCGAGGTGATCCAGGAGGACGTCCGCTTCATGCTCCCGAAGACGATCCGCCAGGCGCTGGCGGGCCAGACGGCTTAGCTCCCTGAGCACCCTCGTCATCTCCGACCTGCACCTCGGCTCGCGCGGCGGGACCGACCTGCTGCGGCGTCCCGAGCTGCGCGCGGCGTTGCTGGAGGCGCTGGAGGGGATCGAGCGGCTCGTGCTGCTCGGCGACGCGCTGGAGCTGCGCCAGGGGCCGGCGCGCGACTCGATCGCCGCGGCGCGGGCCTTCTTCGCCGACGTCGGGCGTGTGCTCGGGCGCGAGGGGGAGATCGCGATCGTCCCCGGCAACCACGACCATGCGCTCGTCGCGCCGTGGCTGGAACGCCGTCGGCGCGACGTCACGCCCCCGCCGCTCGGGCTCGCCGAGCGCGCGAGCTGGGAGGCCGGCGACGCGATCGCGGCGCTCGCCGAGGCGGCCGCGCCGGCGCGGCTGACGCTGCACTACCCGGGCATCTGGCTGCGCGACGACGTCTACGCGCTGCACGGCCACTACCTCGACCGCCACACGACCGTGCCAACGTTCGAGCGCGTGAGCGCGGGGGTCATGGGCCGCATCGTCGGTGCGCTGCCGGGCGCGGACGCCGGCCCCGACGACTACGAGGCGGCGCTGGCGCCGATATACGCCTGGTCCTATGCGCTCGCCCAGCACGCCGACGAGCGCGCGGAGGGGACGCAGGGAGTCTCGCTGCGCGTCTGGCGCACGCTCGCGGGCGACGGCCACCGCCCGCTGCGTCGCCGCGCGCTCGCCGCGCTCTTCCCGCTCGTGATCCTCGGCGTCAACCGCGCGGGGCTGGGTCCGGTGCGCGCCGAGGTCTCCGGCGCGGCGCTCGGCCGCGCCGGCCCGCGTGCGATGAGCGAGGCGCTCGACCACCTCGGCGTCGAGGCGGCGCATGTGGTCTTCGGCCACACCCACCGCGCCGGCCCGCGCCCGAGCGACGACCCCGCCGACTGGACGACAGCCGCCGGCGCGCGGCTGGTGAACACCGGCTGCTGGGTCTACGAACGCCACTTCCTCAGCACGACGCCGTACGAGAGCCCGTACTGGCCCGGCTGCGCGGTCCGCATCGACGCCGACGGCCCACCGGTCGCGCTGCGCCTGCTGGGGGAGCGGGGGCATGCGGAGCTGGGGGAGAAGAGCTAGGCGAGACCGGGGGTGAAGCAGACGGCATGGCACGTCACGCCCTGCCCGACCTCCAGCTCCAGCACGCCCACGGTGTGGCGGTCGTGCTCGATCAGGGGGTAGGCACCCGGGTGCTCGACGACGATCTCGTCGCCGCCGACGCGCACCGTCCCGCTGCCTGACAGCACCGCCCACACGCCGCCGGCCTCGTAGGGGCCGGTGTAGGGACCCGGCTGGTCGTCGGTCTGGGGCGGCAGCAGGATGCCGGGCGCGTCCTCGGGGCGGACCGGCTCGAGCGGTTCGCGCGCGACGCCCAGCAGGTCCTGGATCGCACGCTCGGTCTCCTCGTAGCCGCCCTCGCCGATCTGGTAGTCGGCGAGGCGGCCCCCGCCGTCCCACAGGTAGCGGCTCGGCCAGCCCTGGATCCCGTAGGCCTCCCACGCCTCCATGCCGGCGTCGATCAGCACCGGGTACTCGATCCCCAGCCGCGCGGCCGCCGCGCGCACCGCGTCCGGATCCTGAGACGGCTCGAAGCCGGCGGCGTGGATCCCCACCACGCGCAGTCCGGCCTCCGCGTAGCGCTCGTGCCACGCCTTCAGGTACGGCAGCGTGCGCAGCGAGTTCACGCGGCAGAAGTCCCAGAACTCGACGAGCACCGGCCGGCCTGCCTGCTGATCCATCCGCAGCGGCGCGACGTTGACCCACTCGGCCTCGCGCGGGAAGGCGGGGGCGAGGTGGTCATAGTCGGCCGGCGGGCGCATCGCGGCGGAAGCGTAGCCTTCCGGGCACGATGGTCGTCTTCGCCCACTTCGGCCACTGGTACGTCTCGATGATCTACGCCGCGCCCGCGCTGCTGCTCGCGGGCGGGCTCGGGATCAGCGCGCTGCGCGAGCGCCGGCGCCGAGCGTCCGCAGATCGTCGGCGAGCCCCTCGGGCGTGAGCTGGTCGCTCAGGTAGCCGACGCGCTGGCGCCCGGCACCGTCGACGATCACGGTCGCGGCCGTGTGCTCGTAGCCCTGGCCCTGCGGCTGCACGCCGAACGCCCGCCACACCGGCTCCAGCTCCGCGCGCGTGCCGGTGAGGTAGCGCATCCGCCCGACGAGCTGCTCGCGCACGAGGAACCGCCGCACGTGCTCCGGCGTGTCGCCGACCGGATCGACGCTGATCGCGAGCACGGGCACCGACCCCGCCCGCCCGAGCTGGTCGAGCCCGCCGCGGATCTGCTGCGCCGTCAGCGGGCAGGTGTCCTGGCAGGTCGAGTACATGAACGTCACGATCACGTCGCGACCGCGATAGGCGCGCAGCGTGACGAGGCGGCCGTCCTGGTCGTGCAGGCGGAAGTCGCCGGCGCGTGCGCCGGGCGGCTTCAGCGCGCCGTTGAAGCCGGTCGGCTGCGGTTCGCTGTTGATCATGTGCTGCGTCGCCGCGCCGAGCAGCACGACTGCGGTGAGCCAGAGCACGAGGCAGGTGGTCACGACGATGAGCGTCAAGCGCAGGCGCGGAGGCACCCGCCGAAGGCTATCGGCGGATCACGCCTCGACGAGCCCGCGGCGGATCGCGTAGCGCACGAGCTCCACGCGGTCGCGCATGCCGAGCTTGCGCAGCACGTTGGCGCGGTGCGACTCGACCGTCTTCTCCGAGACGTGGAGCGTCTCGGCGATGCGCGCGTTCGTGTGCGCCTCGGCGATCAGCTTCACGACCTGCTCCTCGCGCGCGGTCAGCGCCTCGCGCGGGCCGTCGGCGCCCTCCTCCATCCAGCGGCGGATCAGCGTGCGCTCAGCAGCGTTCGTCAGGAACGGCTCGCCGCGCGCGATCGCGTGCAGCGCGGCGACGAGGTCCTGATCGGCCTCGCGCTTGAGCACGTAACCGGACGCGCCGGCCTTCAGCGCTTCGAACAGGTAGCGCTCGTCGTCGTGCATCGAGAGGATCAGCACGTGCGTGCCGGGCAGGTGGGCGCGGATCTCGCGCGTGGCCTGCAGGCCGGTCATGCGCGGCATGCCGACGTCGAGCACGCACAGGTCCGGGCGCGTGGCGAGCGCCTGCTCGAAGGCGTCGACGCCGTCCTCGGCCTCGGCCACGACCTCGATGTCGGGCTGGCGCTCGAGCAGCAGGCGGATGCCGGAGCGGACGATGCCGTGGTCGTCGGCGATCAGGGTGCGCATCTCTTCAGCCGATCGTCAGCTCGACGCGCGTACCGCTGCCCGGACCCGACCAGATGGACAGATTGCCGCCGGCGAGCTGCGCGCGCTCGCGCATGCCGCCGAGCCCGTGCGCGCCGTCGCGCCCCTCCGAGAAGCCGCGGCCGTCGTCGGAGATCCGCAGCACCGTGCGCCCGATGAAGCTCAGCTCGACCTTCACGCGGCTCGCCGAGGCGTGCTGGGCGATGTTCGAGAGGCCCTCCTGCGTGACGCGGTAGATCGCGAGCTGCTGCTCGGCGTTCAGGCGCGTCGGCTGCCCCTGGCAGTGGAACGTGGCGCGGATCGCGGTCTGCTCGGTGAAGTCGCGCACCTGCGTGTGCAGCGCCGGCAGCAGGCCGTGGTCGTCGAGCACGGCGGGGCGCAGCCGCCGCGCGAGCCGCAGCAGCTCCTCCATCGCCTGTGCGGCGAGTCGCTTGGTGTCGCGCAGCTCCTCCTGCAGCGCGGGCGGCGCCTCGTGGATCGTCGCCTCGAGTCGCAGCAGGATCGCGCTCAGCGCCTGGTTGACCTCGTCGTGGAGGTCGCGCGCGAGCCGCTGGCGCTCGCGCTCCTGGGAGCGGATCGCCGCGAGCCCGGCCTCGCGGCGCTCGGCCTCGAGCCGCGTTCGCAGCTCCTCCGCCGCCGCGCGCTCGTGCGCCAGCTCGGTGATGTGGCGGCGCAGCAGCAGGCGCGCGGGCAGCGAATGGGTCCTCATTGGCGGCGAATGGTCTTGCCCCTCAGGCATCGGCTTCTGCGACCGTGTACGAGATCGGGTCCACACCCCATATCGACCATCTGCGCGACGAGCCGTAATGGGCGTCGCAACGCGCTATCCTTTCTGAAGTACCGAAAGCCGACCCCTTTTGAGGAGTTTTCCCGAATGAGCCCGTCCGGCGCGGAGCTGCTCCGCCAAGTCAAGAGCCAGATCGCCGAGGTGGACCCCGGCGACGTCCACGCGCAGCTCGGGAACGGCACCGTCGTCGTCGACGTCCGCGAGGTCGACGAGTTCGGCGTCGCGCACATCCCCGGCGCCAAGCACGTGCCCAAGTCCTACCTCGAGACGCGCATCGAGGCGGCCGTGCCCGATCGCGACGCCCACATCGTGCTCTACTGCGCCTCGGGCAACCGCTCCGCCTGGGCGGCGCGCACGCTCGCCGAGGATCTCGGCTACACCGACGTCGCCTCGATGACGGGCGGCATCGCCCTCTGGAAGGACCGCGGCTACGAGGTCACGACGCCGCGCGCGCTCAGCGCCGAGCAGCGCGACCGCTACTCGCGCCATCTGCTGATGGACGAGGTCGGCGTCGAGGGGCAGCTGAAGCTGCTCGACGCGAAGGTGCTGCTGCTCGGCGCCGGCGGGCTCGGCTCGCCGACCGCCCTCTATCTCGCCGCCGCCGGCATCGGCACGCTCGGGATCGTCGACAACGACGTCGTCGACCTCTCCAACCTGCAACGGCAGGTGATCCACACGACCGACCGCGTCGGCGTCTCGAAGGTCGACTCCGCGCAGGAGACGATCGCCGCGCTCAACCCGGACGTGCAGGTCGTCAAGTACCCGGTGCGGATCGACGCCTCGAACATCATGGAGATCATCGAGGGCTACGACGTGATCGTCGACGGGCTCGACAACTTCCCGACGCGCTACCTGCTCAACGACGCCTCCGTGCGGCTGAAGATCCCCGTCGTCTCGGCTTCGATCCTCGGCTTCGACGGGCAGCTCTCCGTCTTCGCCCCCTACGACGGCCCGTGCTATCGCTGCCTCTACCCGACGCCGCCGCCGGCCGAGCTGGCGCCCTCCTGCGGCGCCAACGGCGTGCTCGGCGTGCTGCCGGGGACGATGGGCCTGCTGCAGGCGACCGAGGTCGTGAAGCTGATCCTCGGCGAGGGCGAGCCGCTGATCGGGCGGCTGCTGCTGTACGAGGCGCTCGGCGCGACGTTCACCGAGCTGAAGGTGCGCCGCGACCCCGCGTGCCCGATCTGCTCCCGTGAGCCCGACGCGATCACCGACGAGGAGATGGGCGTCTTCCCCGACTACGAGGCGTTCTGCGCCGCGGCCGGCTAGGGTCCCGCTCCATGGCCACCGTGAAGATCCCACCCGTGCTGCGCCCGTCCGTCGGCGGCGAGAAGGAAGTCGCCGCCGAGGGCAGCTCCGTCGGCGAGGTGCTGAAGGCGCTCGCGAGCGCGCACCCGCAGACCCAGACCCAGCTGTTCTCCGCCGAGGGCGAGCTGAACCGCTACGTCAACGTCTATCTCAACGACGAGGACGTGCGCGTGCTCGACGGCCTCTCGACCGCGGTCGGCGCCGGCGACACGCTCGTGATCCTGCCGGCGATGGCGGGCGGAGCGAGGTAGCGCCGGCATCATGCCCGGCCGTCTGCACCACGCGACGCTCGGCCGCTTCTTCGCCGCGACCTACGATCGCCTCATGGCCCGCACGGAGGAGCGCGGGCTGCGTGCGCAGCGCGCAGAGCTGCTGGCGCAGGCGCGGGGCGCCACGCTCGAGCTCGGCGCGGGCACGGGGCTGAACCTCGCGCACTACTCACCTGCCGTCACCGAGCTCGTGCTGAGCGAGCCCGACGAGTTCATGGGCGCGCGGCTGCGCCGGCGCGTCGCCGCCGCGGGCCGTGCGGCAGAGGTCGTCGTCGCGTCCGGTGAGCGGCTGCCGTTTCCCGACGAGCGCTTCGACACCGTCGCCGCCACGCTCATCCTCTGCACCGCGCCCGATCCCGCGGGCGTGCTCGCGGAGGTGGCGCGCGTGCTGCGCCCCGGTGGGCGCTTCCTGTTCCTCGAGCACGTGCGCTCCGAGGACCGGCGGCTCGCCCGCTGGCAGGATCGGCTCGCGCCGCTGTGGCCTTACGTCGCCGATGGCTGCGTCTGCAACCGCACGACGCTCGCGACGCTCGAAGCCTCGCCGCTTGAGGTCGAGCTCGTCGAGCACCGGACGCTGCCCGCCGCGCCGCCGCTCGTGCGTCCGACGATCGTCGGACACGCCCTCCGGCCCGCGACGACCTGACGCTATACTTCGTGAAGCAATGGACGGGGAGCGCCTCCAGAATCGTCCCTGCGGCGGCCGCTACGGGGACATCGTGCAGGCGATCGGCAACACGCCGCTCGTCGAGCTCAAGCGGCTCTCGCCCAAGCCGGGCGTGCGCGTCTGGGCCAAGCTCGAGTCGCGCAACCCGACCGGCTCCGTCAAGGACCGCGTCGCCCGCTCGCTGATCGAGGACGCCGAGGAGAAGGGCGCGATCCGCCCCGGGCAGACGATCCTCGAGCCGACCTCCGGCAACACCGGCATCTCGCTCGCGATGATCTGCAAGCGCAAGGGCTACCCGTTGAAGGTCGTGATGCCCGACAACGTCACGCAGGAGCGCACGCAGCTGCTGCACATGTACGGCGCCGAGATCGTCTACTCCGACGGCTCGAAGGGCTCCAACGGCGCCGTCGAGCTGGCGCTGGAGATGGCCGCCGCCGACTCGTCGTACTACATGCCCTACCAGTACGGCAACGCCGCCAACCCGCTCGCGCACTACAACGGCACGGCGCTCGAGATCCTCGAGGAGCTCGACGAGATCTCCGCCTTCGTCGCCGGCCTCGGCACCGGCGGCACGCTGATGGGCAACGGCCGGCGCTTCAAGGAGGAGCTCGGCGACGCCTGCAAGATCGTCGCCGCCGAGCCGATGCAGGGCGAGCCGGTGCAGGGCCTGCGCTCGCTCGACGACGGCTTCATCCCGCCGATCATCGACCTCTCGCTGCTCGACCGCAAGATCTTCGTCACCAACCGCGACGCGATCGTCTGGACGCGCAAGCTGCTCGACGAGGAGGGCCTGTTCGCGGGCGTCTCGACGGGTGCGATCGCCCGTGTGGCGGTCCGGATCGCGAACGAGCTCGACGAGGGCAACGTCGTCTTCATCGTCGCCGACGACGGCTGGAAGTACCTCTCCTCGGGGATCTACACGCGCCCGGTCGACGAGATCCAGAATCTCGACTCGACCGTATGGTGGTAGACGGACTTCTGCGCGCTACCATCGCGCGACACCTTCCACGAAGGAGCTGACGTGTTCTCCCAAATCGGACCGATGGAGATCGTCCTGGTCCTCGTCATCGCGCTCATCGTCCTCGGCCCCAAGCGGCTGCCCGAGGCGGGCCGCTCGATTGGCAAGGGCATGCGCGAGTTCAAGGACTCGATCTCAGGCGTCACGAAGGACGACGAGCCCGAGCTCACGCCGGCGCCCGCGCCCGAGCGCGAAGTCGTCTAGCCGCTGGTAGCCTCGCGGGCGGGATGCGAATCGCCCGCGAGCTCTACGACCAGCTGGTCGCACACGCCCGTTCGGAGGCTCCGAACGAGTGCTGTGGGATGGTCGCCTCGGAGAACGGCCGAGCGGTGCGCGTGCACCCCGCCGAGAACGCCGCCGCGAGCCCGCTGCGCTACGAGATCGAGGGCCGCGAGCAGCTGCGGATCATGACCGCGATCGAGGACGACGGCCTCGACCTCGGCGCGATCTACCACTCGCACACGCGCACGGCGCCCGAGCCCTCGCAGACCGACATCAACCTCGCGCTCTACCCCGACGCGCTCTACGTGATCGTCGGGCTGGCGGCCGCGGAGCCCGAGGTGCGGGCATGGCGGATCGTCGACGGCGAGGTCTCCGAGGCGGAGCTGATCCTCGAGGGGTGATGGCCGCCGCCGACCCCCTCCTCTGCCCGACCTGCGGCGAGGTGTTCGGCGACGACGAGCGCTTCTGTCCGCGCTGCGAGGTGCCGCTCGTGCAGGCAGTCGATCCGGCGTTGCCGATCAGCGCGCGCCAGGAGAAGGCGCGCAAGATCAAGCACGAGTACGCGCAGGGGGAGCTGGTGAAGGTCGCGCGCGCCCACCATCAGGCCGAGGCCGAGCTGATCCAGGGCCTGCTGCTCGAGGAGGGGATCCCGAGCATGACGAAGCGCAGCATGGGCTTCGACGTCCCCGACTTCATGGCCGCCGGCCCGCGCGACGTGCTCGTGCCGCGCTCGGGCGCGCAGGCCGCGCACGACGTGCTCAACGGCGGCGCGACGCGCGACGCCCGCCTGTCCTCAGACGCCGGCGAGCCGCGCGAGGTGTGAGCGCCAGGCGCCTTCGGTGTGCACGAGCGAGCGCCCGCGGAACGCCTCCCGCAGCGCCGTCTCCGGGCCCGCCGGGTTGAGGTAGCAGGCGAGTCGCATCGCGGCCTCCGGCCCCTGCTCGCGCGCGAGCAGGTCGAAGACCGTGCCGCCCAGCAGCGCGGCGTCGCGCAGCCGCGGCGGGAAGGCGGGGCGCGCGCCTTCGTGCAGACGCCGTGCGATCGCCGGGCGCGCGTGCTCGACCTGGCCCGCGAAGTGGCGCGCGGCGCCCTCGACGAGCCAGGCCCAGCGCACGCGCTGGCGCAGGCGCGCGGGCGATGCCGGCGGCGGCAGACGGCGGTTGTTGAAGCCGACGACGAGGCGCGCGTACAGCACGTCCGGCGCACGTTCCAGCATCGCGCGTGAGCCGGGCACGTTCGAGGCGCGCGCGAGCAGCGTCCGCGGCGCGAGCGTGTGGATCGTCGTGGCGCCGGTCGCGCCGACGACGTAGCGGCGGGCGGCCGGCGCGGTCAGCAGCCGCTCGAGCGGGACGAGCGGATGCGCGAGGTCGAGCAGCGGCGCGGAGCGGTGGAAGACGACCGTCACGTCGCGCGCCATGCGCGGGAACAGCACCTGCAGCCGCGCGCGCGTCGCCTCGAGCGACTCCAGCGCACGAACCACGTCATCCGCATCGCCGGACTCGTGTCGAGCCCGGAACGACGCAGAGACGGTCTCTTCCCAGCTCAGACCAGTGCCGGGATTCTGCCGGCGACGATCCCGGCGATTTCCTCGGAGGCGCGCTCGAACTCGTCGTCGGAGAGCACCGGGGTGCCCTCGAACGGCAGGTCGCGCGTGATCTCCAGCCAGGAGCGGCATCCGCCGTAGTCGTCACGGACTTTCACCGTGACAGGGCGGGGGATGCGGTAGGTGCGCAGCAGCACGACGTGCAGCGGATGACGCCGCTTCCACGCGAGCCGCTTCTCGGCGTAGTCCGTCGTCCAGACGTAGAACGGGGACAGCGCGTCGACGGCGCGCGGGTCGGTGATCGTCCAGTGGTCGGCGACCTCGGCCCACGCGCGGATGCGAACGCGGTCGGGCTGGGGGATCTCGCCGTCGCGCGTCAACGCGTGCATCGGCGGCTCGCCCTCCGGCCAGACGCCCTCCTCGAGCGCGCGCAGCAGCTCGGGCTGATGCGACTCGCGCACGAGGTCCTCGCGCTGGTGGTCGAACGTCGGGTACAGGAAGAAGCGCTCGTGCTCGAGCGCGAAGTGCTTGTCAGGCTCGCGGATGCCGCCCTTGCGCAGTGTGATCAGTTGCTCGCCTTCGGCCAGCGCACGCACGGTGACGGCCCATTCTTTGAAAGCAATCGGCATTGGGTTTCCAGGAAGGGAAGGGACGTATGGAACCGCGCGGGGGGTAAAGCGACTTCCCACGCGGGACGACGTATTCTACGCGTTACCCTCGGATTTCCAAAATTTCCCTGGAATTTGCGGTTTTTCAGTCAACGTTTCGTGGCGCATCCGTGCTACCGAAGCCACCTCCGCCGGGGGTCTCCACGCGCAGCCGCCGACCGGGTGAGAGCGCGCCGCTCACCTTCGCGGGCAGCGGTGCGCCGTCCAGCAGGTTGCGACCGCCGGCACCCGCAGCCCCGCCGTCTGCGCCGCGCGGGGCGTGGCGACGGCGCTCGGTGATCAGCGAGTACGACATCGGCGCGAGCGCCTCGAGCTCGCGCACGACGCCGTCGCCGCCGCGATGGCGCCCGGCGCCGCCGGACCCCCGCCGCAGCGCGTACTCCACGACGCGCAGCGGGAACTCCAGCTCGAGCGCCTCGACGGGCGTGTTGAGCGTATTGCTCATCGCGACGTGGACGCCGCTCGGGCCGTCGGCGTCGGGGCACGCGCCCTGACCGCCGCCGAGCGTCTCGTAGTACGCGAAGTCGTCGTTGCCGAGCGTGAGGTTGTTCATCGTCCCCTGCCCGAGCGCGCGGCCGAAGGCGGCGAGCACGAGGTCGGCGACGCGCGAGGACGTCTCGACGTTGCCGGCCGCGACCGCCGCCGGTGAGCGGGCGTTCAGCAACGAGCCCTCCGGCGCGCGCACCTCGACCGGGCGGTAGGCGCCCGCGCTCGCCGGGATGTCCGGGTCGGTGAGCACGCGCACGGCGAAGTAACAGGCCGAGCGCGTGACGGCGAGCGGGCAGTTGAGGTTGCCGTCGTGCTGGGCGGCGCTGCCAGTGAAGTCGAGCAGCAGCCGGTCGCCGGCGACGGTCGCGCGCAGCGTCAGCTCGAGGTCGCCCTCGACGCCCTCGAGCACGTCGTGCGCGACATGGACGCCGTCGGGGAGCGCGGCGATGCAGGCGCGCGTGCGCCGCTCGGCGTAGTCGAGCACCTCCGCCATCGCCGCTCGCAGCGTCGCCACGCCCGTGCGCTCGGCGAGCGCCGTGAGCGCGAGTGCGCCCGTGCGGTTCGCGGCGAGCTGGGCGCGCAGGTCCGCGCGCCGCTGCTCGGGCTGGCGCATCTTCGCGACGAGCCGCGCGATCGTCGCCTGCTCGAGCGGCTGCGGCGAGATCACGACGCCCTCCTCGGCGAGCGTGCGGCTGTCGGCGGGCATCGAGCCGGGGCTCGCGCCGCCGACGTCGGCGTGGTGCGCACGGCTGGCGGCGAAGCCGAGCAGCTCGCCGCCCGCCGCGAAGGCCGGCGTGACGACGGTGATGTCGGGCAGGTGCGTGCCGCCCGCATAAGGGTCGTTGAGCACCCACGAGCGGCCGGGCGCGTGCTCGCGTTCGAGCACGGCGGCGACGGCCGCAGGCATCGCGCCGAGGTGGACGGGGATGTGCTCGGCCTGCATCACCATCTCGCCGGCCGGGTCGAACAGCGCGGTCGAGCAGTCGCGCCGCTCCTTGATGTTCGCCGAATGCGCCGAGCGGATCAGCACCGCGCCCATCTCCTCGCAGCTCGCGCGCAGCGCGCCGAGGATCACCTGCAACTGGACGGGGTCGAGGCTCATGCCGGCTCCCGTTGCAGGTCGATCGTCCCGTCCGGCCCGATCGTGCCGCGCCAGCCCGCGGGGACGAGCACGGTCGACTCCGGCAGCGCGTGCACCGTCGGCCCGACGAGCTCCTCCGGCGCCGCTGCGGTGGGCGCCGCGGCGGCGAGCGGCGGCGCGGAGACGCTCGCGCTCACGCGCACGGTCACGAGCTCGACCTCCTGCTCGGGGTCGCAGTAGCCGTAGCGCTCGGCATGCGCCGCCTCGAACGCGGTCCGCAGCAGCGTGGGCGTCGCGTCCGGCGCGGCCTCGATCGCGAGCTCGAACGCCTGGCCGCGATAGCGCAGCTCGAACGTCGTCGCCAGCTCCGCCTCCGGCGCGCCGAGCGCCGCGCGCGCCGCCTGCGCGAGCTCCGCGACGTCGGCGGCGACCGCCTCCGCCGTCAAGGTCTCCCCGGCGCGCAGGACGGTCCGCTGCGCGTCGCGGCGCCGCGGCGCGACCACCAGCCCGAGCGCCGCCAGCACACCCGAGGCGCGCGGCACGAGCACGCGGGCGATGCCCAGCTCGTCAGCGATCGCGCACGCGTGCAGCGGTCCGGCGCCGCCGAAGGCCAGCAGCGCATGGTCGCGCGGGTCGATCCCGCGCTCGACCGTGACGAGCCGCAGCGCGCGCGTCATCTCGGCGTTGGCGACGCGCACGATTCCCTCCGCGCATGCGCGCGGCTCGAGCTCGAGCGTGTCAGCAAGCTGACGGATCGCGCGCTCTGCCGCCGAGCGGTCCAGCGCGACCCCGCCGGCCAGGGGAGCGTCGGGGGAGAGGTGGCCGAGCAGCAGGTTGGCGTCGGTGACCGTCGGCTCGCTGCCGCCGCGGCCGTAGCAGGCGGGGCCCGGGACGGCGCCCGCCGAGCGCGGGCCGACGCGCAGCGCGCCGCCCGCGTCGCGCCAGGCGATCGAGCCTCCGCCCGCGCCGACGGTGTGGACGTCGAGCATCGGCAGCGCGATCGGGCGCCCGGCGATCTCGCCGCCGCCCGTCTCGCCGACCGCCCCGTCGTGCACGACGCAGACGTCGCACGACGTGCCGCCCATGTCGAGGCAGAGCGCGCGCTCGATCCCGGCTGCCCGCGCCGCGAACGCCGCGCCCGCCGCGCCGCCGGCCGGGCCGGACAGCACCGTCCACGCCGCGTGGCGCGCGGCGCTCGCGACGTCGATCAGGCCGCCGTTGGACTGCATGATCGCCGGCTCCGGGAGGCCGGCCTCGCGGGCGCGCTCGGCGAGCCGCCGCAGATAGCGGCCGAGCAGCGGGGAGAGCGCTGCGTCGATCTCCGTCGTCGCGGCGCGCTCGTACTCGCGGAAGGTGCCGACGACCTCGTGCGAGAGCGAGACGTGCACGCCGGGGAGCGCCGCTGCGAGCGCCGCGCCGGCGGCGCGCTCGTGCGCGGGATGGCGGTAGGCGTGCAGCAGCACGACGGCGACCGCCTCCGGCTCGGCCTCGGCGACGGTGCTCGCGAGCGCCTCGGCCGCATTGGCGTCGAGCGGGCGCAGCGGCCCGTCGGGCGTCATCCGCTCCGGCGCGGGGAAGCGCAGCTCGTCGGGGACGAGCGGTGCGGGATGGGCCGCGCAGAGGCGGTAGAGGTCGGCGCGCGCCTGGCGGCCGAGCGCAACGACGTCGGTGAAGCCCTCCGTCGCGACGAGCGCGGTGCGCGCGGCACGACCCTCCAGCAGGGCGTTCGTCGCCACCGTCATGCCGTGCGCGAACGCGGTGACCTCCTCGGCGCGCCGCCCCGCGCGCTCGAGCACGGCCGCGACCGCCGTCATCACACCCTCCGACTGATCCCCCGGCGTCGTCGGCGCCTTCGCCGTGACGACCTTGCCGTCCGCGACGAGCACAGCATCCGTGAACGTCCCGCCGACGTCGACCCCGAGCAACATTCCTCGGGGAAGCTAATGGCTCGGCTACGCCGCAGCCAATTCCCGCGCCACCTCTGCCAATTCCTCGGTCTCCGCGAGGTGCTGGTGGGAGGGGCAGTAGCCGTTGTGCGGCAGCGGCATGCGCTGGCACGGCGTGCCCTTGCGCGTCGTCGCGCGACACTGCAGCGGGTTGCCGGCGAGGTCGTAGCCGGTCATCGGCTGGCGCGCGAGGAACTCGTCCGCGCAGGCGATGTAGCGGTCGATCACGTGGTATATCCGCGCCTGCGCCGACATCGGGAAGTACGGCCGGATGTCGTTGAACAGTGTGCGCGCCGGTCGCGCGAAGTAGTGGCGATCTGTGGCGAGCCGCTCGATCGCGGCCTCGCATGCCCGCAGCACACGCTCATGGTTCGTCGTGCCCCCCGCTGCGGTTGACGTCTCGACGATTTCTGCCGCAAGCTCGCGGTAGATCGCCCGGCTGAAGCGATACATGACGGCCCTTCCCTCTCCTTCTCTGGTCCCCGTGCTCCCCGTGAGCGGCCGCAGTATCTCGCCGTGGTGTGAAGCTCAGGCCGCCTCAGCATTAACTCCGTGTTAAGTCGAAACGCCTGCGTTCGTTTGTGCGGGAACGCGACGCGCCGCCATTCGACTAATCAGCGGTGAAAGAGCGTCAGGCCCAGAACTCGAGCGTCGGATCGCGCTCGTCGCGCACGACGGTGTGCTGCTCGTCGAGCGTCGGGTCGACGTCGGGAAAGTCGCTGCGGTGGTGCGCCCCGCGGCTCTCCTCGCGTGCGAGCGCGCACGCGGCGATCAGCCGCACGAGCGGATGCGGATCGTCGAGCAGCGGGCGCAGGCCGACGGCGTCGCGCTCGATCCCCGCGTGCTCCCACAGCGCGATGCGGCTCGCCTCGGGCAGCGTGGGGCGCGGGACCGGCGGGGTTGAGCGTGCCGCCTCCTGCACCGAGCCGGGCGATGGCTCGTCGAGTGCGGCGAGCGCCGCGCGGCGGCCGAAGACGAAGCATTCGCTGAGCGAGTTCGACGCCAGCCGGTTCGCGCCGTGCAGCCCCGTGCACGCACACTCGCCGACGGCGTAGAGGCCCGGCAGCGTGGCGCGCCCTTCGAGGTCGGTCGCGATCCCGCCCATGACGTAGTGCGCCGCCGGCGCGACCGGAACGAGGTCGTGCGCGGGGTCGATCCCCGCTCTGCGCAGCACCGAGACGACGTTCGGGAACAGCGCCGGGTCGACCGCGCGCATGTCGAGCCCGACGGACGTCGCGCCGGTGTCGTGCATCCGCTGCGCGACGGCGCGCGCGACCTCGTCGCGCCCGGCGAGCTCGTCGACGAAGCGCTCGCCGTCCGCGTCCAGCAGCAGCGCGCCCTCGCCGCGCACCGCCTCCGTGACGAGGAAGCCGTCGGCGCCGCCCGCGACCGCGACCGCGGTCGGATGGAACTGCGCCATCTCGAGGTCGGCGAGCGCGGCCCCCGCGAGATGGGCGAGCAGCATGCCGGCCCCGATCGACCCCGCCGGGTTCGTCGTGCGCGCCCACAGCGCTGCGGCGCCGCCGGTCGCGAGCAGGACCGCGCGCGCGCCGACGAGCCGTCCGTCGTGGAGGCGCAGGCCGGTGCAGCGGCCCGCGGTCGTGAGCACGCCGACGGCACGGCAGTCCTCGAGCACGTCGATCCGCTCATGGGCGGCGACGAGCGCGGACAGCTGGCGGGTGATGCGTCGGCCGGTGGCCGCACCGCCGGCGTGCACGATGCGCCGGGCCGAGTGGCCGCCCTCCATCCCGAGCGCGAGGCGGCCGCGGCGGTCGGCGTCGAAGCGCACGCCGCGGCGCTCGAGCTCGCGCACGACCGCGGGCGCCTCGGTCGTCAGCACCTCGGCGGCGCTGCGCCGCACCATGCCCCGCCCGACCCGCAGCGTGTCCTCGAGGTGGCGCTCGCGGCTGTCGTCGAGCGCGAGCGCGGCGGCGAGCCCGCCCTGCGCCCAGTAGCTGGCGGACTCGGCGAGCGGGGTGGCGGAGACGAGCGTCACGTGCGCTCCCGCGTCCGCCGCGACGAGCGCCGCATTGAGGCCGGCGGCGCCGGCGCCGACGACGGCGAGCTCGGCCTCGATCGCGGGGGCGGGGTCCATGGGGGCCAGTACCGTACTCGGATGGCAGCGGCCGTCTATCTCCATCACCCGCTCTCGCTCGCGCACGAGACCGGCACACATCCGGAGCGGGCTGCGCGCATCGTCGCGATCGAGGCCGAGCTCGAGCGCCACGACTGGCTGGGGATGACGCGGATCGAGGCGCCGTGCGTCTCCGCCGAGACACTCACGGCGATCCACCCCGTCCGTCACGTGCGCGCGATCGACGAGCTCTGCGCCGCGGGCGGCGGTCCGATCGACGCCGACACCGTCGTCTCGCCGGACTCCTACGAGGCCGCGCTGCACGCCGCCGGCGGGGCGGTCGCGCTCGTCGACCTGCTGCTGAGCGGCGAGGCGGCGACGGGCATGAGTGCGCTGCGCCCGCCCGGCCACCACGCCGAGCCTGCGCGCGCGATGGGCTTCTGCCTGTTCGACAATGTCGCCGTCGCGGCGCGCCACGCGCTCGACGCGCACGGCCTCGAGCGCGTGCTCGTGCTCGACTGGGACGTCCACCACGGCAACGGCACGAACGCGATCTTCCACGCGACGCCGGAGGTGCTGTTCGTCTCGCTGCACGAGTGGCCGCTGTATCCCGGCACGGGTCCGGCGAGCGACGTCGGGAGCGGAGCAGGTGCCGGCTACACCGTGAACGTCCCGCTCGCCGCCGGCGCGGGAGATGCGGACTACCTGTCGCTGCTCGAGCACGTCGTCGCGCCGCTCGCGCGCGCCTACGCGCCGCAGCTGATCCTCATCTCCGCCGGCTTCGACGCCCACCGCGACGACCCGCTCGCGAGCATGCGCGTCACCGAGGCCGGCTTCGCGGGGATGGCGGGCGTGATTCGGGAGCTCGGCGCCGAGCTGGGGGCGCCGGTCGGGGCCGTGCTCGAGGGCGGCTACGACCTGCGCGCGCTCGCCGCCTCGACGGCGGCGACGCTGCGCGTCCTCACAGGCCTCGACACGCCTCCGCCGATCGACGTGGGCGTCACGCCCGAGGCCCGCGCCGCCGCCGAGCGGATCGCCGCCCACTGGCCGGCGCTTACACGCTGACCGAACTGCGGTCGATTTGGCACCGTATGCGGGGTCTTAGCGCCGCAGTTCGGCGTCAGCGGCTGCTGGCCGGGATCGGGATCACGATGTGCGTGCCCGGAACCGTGAAGGTGCGCGAGGGGGTCGTGCTGCCGGGCGTCGTCGCGGTGCCCGGCACGGTGGGGATCGTCGTCGGGGGCGCGGTCGTGGTCGGGATCGTCGCGAGCGGGGTCGTGGGGATCGCCGGCGTCGTGGCGGTCGGCGCCGTGATCGTCGCCGGGGTGCTGCTCGTGGCCGGCACCGTCACGGTCGTCGCCGCGGGCGTCGGCGCGCTCGTGTCCAGCAGCGTGACGAGCCCGACCGCGATCCCCGCGGCGAGCAGCGCGAGCACGACGAGCACGAGCGCGACCGGGCCGCGCGGGCTCGGCGGCGGGTGGATGCGCGTCCGCGCGGCGAGGCCGCATTCCAGGCACCACGCCTGCCCGTCGCGCAGCGAGTGTCCGCAGCGCGGGCACAGCAGCTCGCCCGGCGCGGCGTGCGCCGGCAGGACGCCGCTCACTGCGCGGGGGCGTCGGGCGCGGGCGGCGGCGTGACGGGCAACGGAGCCGTGGCCGCGGGGGCTGCCGGTGCCGGGGCAGGCGCCGGAGCCGCGGGCGCCGAGGGCGCGACCTGCGCCGGACCCTGCACCGCGCCGCCGAGCGCGGCACCGCAGCTGGCGCAGAAGCGGTCGGTGCTGCCGTGGATCGCGAAGCAGCGGGGGCAGGTCCCGCCGATTCCCGGCTCGCGCACGTCGCGCAGGACGCGCCGCTCGTCGAGCGCGATCTCCAGCGCCCGCAGCTCGTCGTCGCACGCGCGAATCTGGTCGAGCTTCTGCGTCACGAGGTCGTCGCGCTTGCGCTCGAAACGGCGCAGGTCGAAGACGAGGCCGCCGAGATCGCGCGCCTGCAGCTCGCGCAGCTTGCGCAGATAGCGCAGCCGCCGGCGCATGCGCCCGCGCTCGCGGAAGCCGGGGCGCGCCGGAGCGGGAGCGGGAGGCGGCGCGGCGACAGGGGTCGCCGGCGCCACGGGGGCGATGGGCGTCGCAGCCTCCGTCGGGGCGGGAGCGGAGGCCGGGGGGGCAGGAACGGCCGCGGGCAGCGGCGCCGTCGCCTGGCCGTCTCCCAGGGTGGGCGGCTCGGTCGCGTCGGTCACCGGCCGCGAGTATACCCGCGCTCTGCGGCGCTCTCGCCGCCGTCACCGGCGAGCGCCCGCCAGGCGACTGCGACCCGCGCGGCCATTCGCTCTGCGGAGAAGAGCATTGCGTGCCGGCGCCCGACGATCCGCGGGTCGGCGGCGGCGAGATGAGGGGCGAGCGCCGCACGCCAGGCGACCGCGTCGAAGGGCCCGCAATGCGTGCCCGCGACTCCCTGCAGCGCGAGCGGGGCGATCCCGACCGCTGTGGCGAGCACCGGCACGTCGCACGCGAGCGCCTCCAGCACGGCGAGCCCGAAGCCCTCGCGTTCGGACGGGATCAGCACGGCGTTGGCCGCGTTGACCCAGAGGGGCACCTCGTCGGGGTGAACGTCGCCGAGCGCTCGCAGCTCGACGTCGCCGGCCAGCTCGCGCGCGCGATCCCAGCGCTTCTCGGCGCGCGCCGGATCGGCGGGGAACAGCAGCAGCGGCGCAGCCGGATCGAGGCCCAGCCGCGCGCGCGCCTCGGCGCGCGGGAGCGGCCGGAAGCGCGCCGTGTCGACGCCGCACGGCAGCACCGCCACGCGCCGCCGCACGCCGGCGCCCGGCACCTGGCGCGCGAGCGCGGCGGAGACCGCCGCCGCCAGCGAGACGAACGGCAGCGCGGCACGGCTCAGCCGCTGCGAGCGCGGATGCGCCAGGTCGGTCCCGTGGAAGGTGACGACGTGCGGCGCGCCGCGCAGCGCGAGCGCGGGCCACGCGGTCAACCCGAAGTGCGCGTGGATCACGTCGAAGCGCTCGCGCCGATAGCGGCGCCGCAGCTCGCGCGCGGCGCGCGGGTAGGAGCGCAGGCCGGGCGGGAACGCGAACAGCTCCACGTCGACGCCGTCGATCCGTCGCAGCGCCTCGACCTGGTCGTGCACGAAGCGGCCGAGCGCCGGTCGCGCCGCCGTCGGGTGCATGTTCGTGACGACGAGGGCCCGCATCGGCTCGCGCAGGGTATCTCCGCGCGTGTTTTGTCGCGAATGCGTCTGGAGACGGAACAGGCCCGCGCCGCAGACTCGCTCGCATGTCCAGCGAACGAGGAGGAACGGATGCCATATCGCCTGATGGGACTGATCCACGCCCGCTGCCTGCGCGGCGAGCACGGGCAGGGGACGGTGGAGTACGTCGCCCTGATCCTGCTCGTGGCGGCGCTGCTCGCGGGCGTCGTCGCCGCCACGAAGGGCACGAAGTTCGGCACCGGGCAGATCGCGGAGACGATCGTCAAGCAGATCCGCAACGCGCTCACGTCGATCAAGTAGGCGCCGCGCGGTCGGGTGGCCGGGCTTCGTGCGACCATTTCGCGATGCCCGCGCCCGACCGCGCCGCCGCCGAGCGCCCGATCGCCGTCTTCGACTCCGGCGTCGGCGGCCTCACGGTCCTGCACGAGCTGCTCGTCTCGCTGCCCGGCGAGGACTTCGTCTATCTCGGCGACACCGCGCGCTTTCCCTACGGCGACAAGACGCCCGAGCAACTGCGCACCTACGCGCTCGAGATCGCCGAGCACCTGCTCGCGACGGGCGCGAAGCTGCTCGTCGTCGCCTGCGGGTCGGCGACCGCGACCGCGCTGCCGCTGCTGGAGCGCCACCTCGCCGGCAGCGGCGTCGACGTGCTCGGCGTGGTCGCGCCCGCGGCGGAGCTCGCGGTGGAGGCGAGTGCGAGCGGTCGCATCGGCCTGCTGGCGACGCCGGCGACCGTGGCCAGCGGAGCCTTCGCGGCGGCGATCGGCGCCCACGACGGCGGCGCGCACCTCGAGAGCGTCGCCTGCCCCGACCTCGCGCCGATCATCCAGAGCGGCTTCCCGTTCGACGAGCGCGTCGTCGAGACGGTGCGCCGCTACACGCTGCCGCTGCGCACGGCCGAGGTCGACACCGTGATCCTCGGCAGCACGCACTATCCGCTCGTCGCGCCGATGCTGCAGCGGATGCTCGGGCGCGGCGTGCGCCTGGTCACGTGCGGCGCGGGCGTGGTGCGCAACGTCGAGCGCGCGCTCGACGCCCGCGGCCTGTTGAGCGCGCGCGAGGGCGAGGGCGCCTACCGCTTCCTCTGCACCGGCGACGTCGAGACCTTCCGCGCGCTCGGCACGCGCTTCCTGCAGATGCCGCTCGGCGAGGTCGAGCGGATCGTCTTGAGATCCCTGGAGGCCGCGGCATGACGGAGCGCAGCTACGGGCGGGCGCCGCACGAGCTGCGCCCGCTCGAGATCGAGCCCGGCTTCGTCCGCAGCGCGACCGGCTCGGCGCTGATCTCGGCCGGCGAGACGCGCGTCATCTGCACCGCCTCCGTCGAGGAGAGCGTGCCGCGCTGGATGGTCGGCAAGGGCCGCGGCTGGGTCACGGCCGAGTACGGGATGCTCCCCGCCTCCACCGGTCAGCGCAAGCAGCGCGACGTCACCAAGGGCCGCGCCGACGGGCGCACGGTCGAGATCCAGCGCCTGATCGGCCGCTCGCTGCGCGGGATCGTCGACTTCGAGGCGCTCGGCGAGCGCACGATCTACGTCGACTGCGATGTGCTCCAGGCCGACGGCGGTACGCGCTGCGCGTCGATCACCGGCGGCTGGGTCGCGCTGCGGCTCGCCTGCGAGCGGCTCGTGACCGAGGGCAAGCTCGACGCGGTCCCGCTCACCGGCGCCGTCGCGGCCGTCTCCGCCGGGATCGTCGAGGGCGTGCCGCTGCTCGACCTCGACTACCCCGAGGACTCGACCGCCGAGGTCGACGCGAACGTCGTCATGACGGGCGACGGCGGGCTCGTCGAGGTGCAGGCGACGGCCGAGCGCACGCCGCTCTCGCGCGCGCACCTCGACGATCTGCTGGCGCTCGCGGCCGCCGGCATCGCCGAGCTGCGGGCGGCCCAGGATGCCGCCGTCGCCGCGACGGCGCGATGACGCGGCTGCTGCTCGCGACCCGCAACGCCCACAAGCTGCGCGAGTTCTCGCGCCTCACGGCGCCGGAGGGCGTGGACCCGCTGCCTGAGGACGTCGTGCTGCCGCCCGAGGACGGCGAGACGTTCGCCGCCAACGCGCTCGGCAAGGCGCGCGCCGCGGCGCGCGCGACCGGACGCCCCGCGATCGCCGACGACTCCGGCATCGAGGCGGCCGCGCTCGGCGGACGTCCGGGCGTGCGCTCCGCGCGCTACGCCGGGCCCGCCGCGAGCGATGCGGAGAACCTCGCGAAGCTGCTCGCCGAGGCACCGGCGGGCAGCGCGCTCGCCTACGTCTGCGCGCTCGCCTACGTCGATCCGGCCAGCGGCGAGGAGCGCCTGTTCGAGGGCCGCTGCACCGGCACCCTCGCGGCGCGCCCGAGCGGCGCGGGCGGCTTCGGCTACGACCCGGCGTTCCTGCCCGACGACGACGCGAGCGCCCGCACGATGGCCGAGCTCGACGACGCCGAGAAGGACGCGATCAGCCACCGCGGCCGCGCCGTGCGCGCGCTGCTCGCCTGGCGCTCGGGATGACCGGCGCGTCCGATCCGATCCACGGCGAAGGGGCGGCGCGCCGCAAGCGGCGTGCGGCGGGACTCTCGATCGGCTCCAACACGACGCTGATCCTGCTCAAGCTGGTGGCCGGAGCGGTCACCGGGTCGGTCGCGATCGTGACCGAGGCGATCCACTCGGGGATCGATCTGATCGCCTCGGTGATCGCGTACGTCTCCGTGCGCAAGGCGGGTGAGCCGGCCGACGAATCGCACCGCTACGGGCACGACAAGATCGAGAACCTCGCGGCCGCGATCGAGGGCCTGCTGGTCCTGGCCGGCTCGGGCGTGATCGTCTTCGAGTCGGTGCGGCGCCTGCTCGGTCACGGCCACATCGAGCGGCTCGGCTTCGGCATCGCCGTCGTCGGCGTCTCGACGGTCGCGAACCTGCTCGTCTCCGCCTACATCGCACGCGCCGCGCGCGAGACCGAGTCGCCCGCGCTCGCCGGCGACGCGGCGCACCTGCGCACCGATGCGTTCACGTCGCTGGCGGTGCTCGGCGGGCTGGTGCTCGTGCAGGTCACCGGCGCGGACTGGCTCGACCCGGTCGTCGCGCTGGGCGTCGCCGGGGCTATCGTGACCGCCGGGGTGCGGCTGATCTCGGGCTCCTCGCGCGTGCTCGTCGACGAGGCGCTGCCGGCCGAGGAGCGCGAGGCGATCCGTGCCGCGGTCGTCGCCTTCGGCGACCGCGGCGTCGTCGGGTACCACAAGCTGCGCACGCGTCGCGGCGGCTCGCGCCGCTACGTCGACCTCCACCTGCAGTTCCGCGCCGGCACGACGCTCGAGGAGGCGCATGCGATCGCGCATGCGATCCAGGACGCGATCGCCGCGCGCCTTCAGGGCGCCGACGTGCTGATCCACCTGGAGCCGGAGGACCGCGTGCGCCCCGGGACCGAGCTCTCGCCGCCCGGCGGCGTCAGCGAAGGTTGATCGCGGCCGAGCAGGCGACCGCCAGCGTCACGCCCGCGTAGCCCGAGTAGCCGCTGGCGAGCAGCAGGATCACGCCGATCAGGCAGAGGCCGACGGTGGCCAGCCAGGCGATGCGTTGGAGCGGCACTCGCGTATTGTCGCGCTGATGGCGGATTCCATCCCGGCGAGCCCCCTCACGCCCGCGCTGGCGCTTGCCTATCTGCGCGAGCTGTCGCTCGACGTGCGCGCCGCGGTCGTGCTCGACGCGGACGGCGAGCTGCTCGCCGGCGACGGGCGATTGGCCGATCTGGTGCAGTCGGCGCTTGCCGGCAGCGACGGGGGCCCCGTGGTGCGGATCGAGCGCTCCGGCGCAGAGGCGCTCGTGTGCGCACGGGCCGTCACAGGGCTCGCAATCGCCGTCGTGGCGGGCGATTTGGCGCTCCTGCCGCTGCTCGCGCACGACGTCGAGACGGTGCTCGGCGACCTTTCCGGCGCCGGCTGAGCCGCCTGCGTCGGCCAGAAATCGCGATTTTCCCCGTCCTAAAAGGGAATACCGCGTTGTTCCCGTCCGCCAGGCTTGTTAGCTTCGGCGCTTCCCCGACCCTCGAAGGAGGATCAACGTGACGAAATCCGAGTTCGTCGACCAGGTTGCCGCCAACAGCGGCCTGAGCAAGAAGGACGCCGGAGACGCGGTCGACGCGGTCCTCCAGACGATCGAGGACGCGCTCAAGCGCGGCAGCGAGGTGACGTTCTCCGGCTTCGGCAAGTTCCACGTCGCCGCGCGCGGCGCCCGCGAGGGACGCAACCCGAGCACGGGCGAGCGCATCCACATCCCCGCCTCCAAGGTGCCGCGCTTCACGGCCGGGTCGGGGCTCAAGAAGGCCGTCAAGAGCTAGTCGCATTCGACGGTCCCACTCCGGTCGGAACCGGAGTGGGGCCGGCGCCGGCGAGGTTAGGATGGCGAGCGATGGCCGACAGGAGTCTCGCGCGCTTCCTCGCACCGCTCGCGCTGATGGTGGCCATCGTCGGGGTGATCCTCGTCGTCGTCCTGTCCACCACGTCCAACGACCCCTCGCCCGCACGGCCCACGCATTCCGTGGACGTGACGCACACGACGCCGGCGAAGCCGAAGCGTCAGGCTTACGTCGTGAAGACCGGTGACAGCCTCACCGCGATCGCCGTCCGGACCGGCGTGACCGTGGACACGCTCGAGCGATTGAACCCCGACGCCGACCCGCAGGCACTGCGCGTCGGCGAACGCCTGAAGCTGAGGCCGTGAGCGCACGCGCTGCGCTGCCGTCGGCGCTCGTCCTCGCCGCCCTGCTGCTGCCGGCTGCGCTGGCGGGCGGCGCCTCGCCGCCATCGCCGGCGATCTCCGCCCCGTCCGCGGCGGTCTTCGAGGCCTCGACCGGTCAGCCCGTGATGGGCAAGGACGCTGGCCACGAGCGGCTGATCGCGAGCACGACGAAGATGATGACCGCGCTGCTGACGGTCTCCTCGCTCGAGCTCACGCACGTCTGCACCGCGCCGCCGTACGCGGCGACGCCGCTGGAGTCGCAGATCGGCCTGCGCGCCGGCGAGCGGATGGACGTCCACGACCTGCTCCAGGCGGTGATGCTGCCGAGCGCCAACGACGCGGCCGCGGCGCTCTCGGTCTGCGTCGCCGGCTCGCGGAGCGC
>DASRAV010000057.1:0-64142 GCA_035637995.1 Conexibacter sp.
GCGCATCCGCGAAGCGGAGCGGGACATGATGTTCGAGGAGTACCGCGACCGCGTCGGCGAGCTGATCACCGGCATCGTCCAGCAGTCCGACTCGCGCTACACGCTCGTGCAGCTGCGCGAGCGCGTCGAGGCGCTGCTGCCCAAGTCCGAGCAGGTCGAAGGCGAGCGCTACGACCACTCCCAGCGCATCAAGGCCGTCATCAAGGACGTCTCCGCCTCGACGAAGGGGCCGTCGATCATCGTCTCGCGCCGCGACCCGGAGCTGATCAAGTCGCTGTTCGAGCTCGAGGTCCCGGAGATCGCCGACGGCCTCGTGGAGATCACGAACGTCGCGCGCGAGCCCGGCTACCGCTCGAAGATCGCGGTCGTCTCGCACGTCGACGGCGTCGACCCGGTCGGCGCCTGCGTCGGCCCGCGCGGATCGCGCGTGCGGATGGTCGTCTCCGAGCTGCGCGGCGAGAAGATCGACATCATCCCCTACAACGACGAGCCCGCCCGCTTCGTCGCGAAGGCGCTCTCGCCCGCGCGCGTGCGCGAGGTGCTCGTCGACGACGAAGCCAAGCAGGCGACCGTGATCGTCCCCGACGACCAGCTCTCGCTCGCGATCGGCCGCGAAGGCCAGAACGCGCGTCTCGCCGCGCGCCTCACCGGCTGGCGCATCGACATCCGCTCGGAGACGGAGTTCGCCAAGGAGGAGGCCGAGCACGGCTACGAAGAGGAAGACGTGCAGGGACGCTGCGCGGCGATCCTCTCCAATGGCCGTCGCTGCCCGAACGCGGCGCTGCCGGGCTCGCGCTACTGCGGCCTCGACACGCACCAGGCGCTGAACGACATCGAGGGCGACGAGGTCGCCGCGCTGGCGGGCGGCGGCGAGGAGCCGACGTCGGTCAACGGCGAAGCTGCGCCCGAGCCGGCGGCGATCGAGGAGCCGGTGCCCGTCGAGCAGCCCGCGACGGCTGACGAGGCCGCCGTGAACGTACAATCGAGCGACGAATGAGCAGAAAGCGCGTCAACGACATCGCCAAGGAGCAGGGGATCTCGGCGAAGGACCTGCTGCTGAAGCTGCAGGCCGCCGGGATCGACGCCGCGGCGCCGTCGGCGACCGTCGACGAGGAGAGCGCGCTGCGCGCCCTCAACGGCGTTGGCGGTGGCGGCGAGGCGAAGCCGGCTGCCAAGGGCGATGACGCCGCGCAGAAGCAGCGTCCCACGCGCGACTCGCTGCAGGGCGAGCGCACGCCCGGCGCCGCCGCGGCCGGCGGCCGCCGACGCGTCGTGATCGACTCGCAGGCCTCGCGCCGCGGGACGGGCGGGCCCGGGTCCGGTCCCGCGCCGAACCAGCCGCCGCGGCGCCAGCGTCGCGGGCGCCGCCGTCGCGGCACCTACGAGGAGCCGGCGCCGCTGGAGACGCGCGCGCCGAGCGGGCCCGCGCACGTGCGCGTCAACTCCGGCTCGACCGTCAAGGACATCTCGGAGTACTTCGACGTCCCGATCCCGGAGATCATCAAGAAGCTGATGTCGCTCGGCGAGATGGCGACGCTGACGCAGACGCTCTCCGACGACGCGATCGAGCTGCTCGCGACCGAATTCGGCAAGACCGCCGAGATCGTGCACGCCGCCGACGACGTCGACGCCGAGCCGGTCTACGAGGACGAGGACGACACGCTCGTCGAGCGCCCGCCGGTCGTCACGATCATGGGCCACGTCGACCACGGCAAGACCTCGCTGCTGGACGCGATCCGCGACACCGAGGTGACCGCGGGCGAGGCCGGCGGCATCACGCAGCACATCGGCGCCTATCAGGTCCATCACAGCGACAAGGTCGTGACATTCCTCGACACGCCCGGCCACGAGGCGTTCACCGCGATGCGCGCCCGCGGCGCGAAGGTGACCGACATCGCCGTGATCGTCGTCGCCGCCGACGACGGCGTGAAGCCGCAGACACAGGAGGCGGTCGACCACGCGAAAGCGGCGGAGGTGCCGATCCTCGTCGCCGTCAACAAGATCGACAAGGAGGGCGCGCAGCCCGACCGCGTCCGCACCGAGATGACGCAGCTGGGCCTCCAGCCCGTCGAGTGGGGCGGCGAGGTCGAGTTCGTCGACGTCTCGGCGAAGACCAAGCAGGGGCTCGACAACCTGCTCGACACGATCCTCGTGATGTCCGAGGTCGAGGAGCTGCGCGCGAACGCCGGCGCCGAGGCCTCCGGCGTCGTGATCGAGTCCAAGCTCGACCCGGGCCGCGGCGCCGTCGCGACGCTGCTGATCCAGCGCGGGACGCTGCACGTCGGCGACGCGCTCGTCGCCGGTCCGCACTGGGGCCGCGTGCGCGCGATGAACGACTTCCTCGGCAAGCGCGTCAAGCAGGCCGAGCCTGGCGAGCCGGTCGAGATCCTCGGCTTCGACAGCGTCCCGGAGGCGGGAGAGTTCGTACGCGTCGTCGAGAACGACCGCAAGGCGCGCCAGCTCGCGGGCGAGCGCGCGAACCGGCTCAAGACCGAGCAGCTCGCGCGCCGCTCGGGCAAGCGGATCTCGCTCGAGGACATCTTCAAGAGCGAGCTGCAGGAGCTCAACCTCGTGCTGAAGGCCGACGTCGCCGGCTCGCTGGAGGCGATCGAGGACGAGATCGCGAAGCTGCCGCAGTCGGAGATCTCGGTCAACGTGATCCACCGCGGCGTCGGCGGCGTCAACGAGTCCGACGTGATGCTCGCGGCGGCCTCCGACGCGGTCGTGCTCGCCTTCAACGTGCGACCGGTCGGCGACGCGCGCCAGGTGGCGGACCGCGAGGGCGTGGAGATCCGCTCCTACGCGGTCATCTACCGCGCGATCGAGGAGCTGCGCGCCGCGATGGAGGGCATGCTCGAGCCCGAGGAGGTCGAGGACCAGACCGCGACGGTCGAGGTCCGCCAGATCTTCCGCGCCTCGAAGATCGGTGTGATCGCCGGCTCCTACATCACCGACGGCAAGCTCACGCGCGGCGCGAAGGTGCGCCTCGTGCGCGACGGCACGGTCGTCTACGACGGCGAGGTCGCAAGCCTCAAGCGCTTCAACGAGGACGTGCGCGAGGTCGCCTCCGGGTTCGAGTGCGGCATCGTGCTGAAGGACTTCGCCGACGTCAAGGAGGGCGACATGCTCGAGGCCTACGCCACACGGAAGGTCGAGCGCGAGCTCGCCTGACGTGCGCATGCGGCGCGTCGCCGCTCGCCCTGCGGGTCTTTAGTAATGAAGATGTCGGGCAACGGACATGCTGCGCGAGGATTAGGATGAGCGGCGGCAACCGCATGCGTCGCGTCGACGAGGCGGTCCGTGCCGTGCTCAGCGATGCCATCACGCAGGACATCAAGGATCCGCGCGTCGGGTTCGTGACCGTGACCGCCGTCAAGACAAGCCCAGACCTGCGCCACGCGCGCGTCTACGTCAGCGTCCTCGGCGACGACGAGGAGCGCGAGGACTCGCTCGTGGGCCTGCGCTCCGCGCACGGCTACCTGCAGCGCCGCGTCGCCGGCGAGCTGCGCATCAAGCACACGCCGACGCTCGAGTTCGTCTACGACGAGACGGTCGAGCGGGGCATGCGGATCAACGAGCTGCTCGAGGACGAGCCCGAGCTCGGGCGGGCCGGCGATGAGTGAGAACGGCTACGGCGCCGCGCGCGACCAGGTGCTCGCCGAGCTGCGCGACGCGGACAAGTTCCTGCTCGTCACGCACGAGCACGTCGACGGCGACGCGCTCGGCTCGCTCGTCGCGATGAACGCGGTGCTGCTCGCGCTCGGCAAGGACTCGGTCATGTTCATGGACGAGGGCGAGCTGCCGCTGCCCTACGAGTACCGCTTCTTCGCGCTCGACCGGCTCGTGAGCGTCGCCCCCGACGACGTCGCGGAGCGGACCGTCGTCTTCCTCGACTGCGGCAACATCGACCGCAACCCGGCGGACGCGCTCAAGCTCGAGGGCGCGCGCATCCTCAACCTCGACCACCACCACGACAACACCCGCTTCGGCACGGTCAACCACGTCGTGCCGGAAGCCTCGTGCACTGCGGAGATCGTGTGGGACCTGATGCACGGCCTCGGCGTGCCGCCGACGGTGCCGATCGCCGAGGCGCTCTACGTCGGGCTCGTCACCGACACCGGCAAGTTCATGTACGAGAACACCGGCACGCGCGCGCACGAGATGGCAGCCGACCTGATCGAGGCAGGCGTCGACGTCCACGACGTCTACCGCCGCATCTACGAGGGAATCCCGTACGGCAAGCTCGCCTTGCTCGCGCGCGGGCTCACGCGCGTCGAGCGCTTCGACGAGGGGCGCCTCACGCTCACCCGCCTGAGCGCGGAGGACTACCGCGACACCGGCGCGCAGGAGAACTACTCCGAGGGCGTGATCGACCACCTGCGCTCGGTCGAGGGGACAGCCGTCGCCGGGCTCGTGCGCGACCGCATCGGCGGCGAGGAGGGGCTGCGCAAGGTCTCGCTGCGCGCCAGCGACGACCGCGTCGACGTCTCCGCGATCGCCCGCGCGCAGGGCGGCGGCGGCCATCGCCAGGCGGCCGGCTTCTCGACGACGCTGGCGTGGGAGGAGCTCGTCGAGTTCCTGCGCGCCGAAGTCGCTGCTCAGCTCTAGGGCAGCCGCGCCGTGGACGGCGTCATCCTCTTCGACAAGCCCGCCGGCATCACGTCGCATGACGTCGTCGCCCAGACGCGGCGGCGGCTGGGGCGGGTGGCGAAGGTGGGCCATGCCGGCACGCTCGATCCGTTCGCGACCGGCCTGCTGCTCGTGCTCGTCGGCCGTGCGACGCGCGCGCAGCGCTTCCTGATGGCGCTGCCGAAGTCCTACGAGACGGTCGCGCGCTTCGGCGCGACCTCGAGCACCGGCGATCCCGAGGGCGAGATCGTCGAGACGGGCGTCGTGCCCGCGGGCGAGCTGGAGCTGCCGACGGGCACGCTGCGCCAGCGCCCGCCCGCCTACTCGGCCGTCAAGGTCGACGGTACGCGGGCCTACAAGCTCGCCCGCCGCGGCGAGCCGGTCGAGCTGCCCGAGCGCGAGGTGACCGTCTACGCCTTCGAGGAGCGCGCGCGCGACGGCGCGCGCCGCACGTTCGCGATCCGCTGCTCCGCGGGCACGTACGTGCGCTCGCTGATCGCCGACCTCGGCGACGCCTACTGCGAGCAGCTGCGGCGCACCGCGATCGGCCCGTTCGCCGTCGCCGACGCCGATCCGGAGCGGATCGTCCCGCTCGCCGACGCGCTCGCGTTCCTGCCCGAGCGGCGGCTGCAGGGGGAGGAGGCGCGGCGGGCGGCCCACGGGGTCGCGGTGCCTGCCGCGGGCGCCGAGCAGGGGCCCGTGCGCCTCACCGACGCGGGCGGCGTGATCGCGATCGCCGAGCCGCGCAGCGGGCCCGACGGCACCGCGCTGCTGAAGCCCGTCGTCGGCTTCCGCGGCTGAGGCTAGGGGTGGCGGAGCCGGCCATGTGGCCGGCGAAGCCGGGCCCCCGTGGCGATACCCTTCCGCGCCATGCATGTGACGATGCTGCCCGACGTCGAGCCGCGCCCGCGACGCGTGGCGGTCGGCGAGTTCGACGGCGTCCACCTCGGCCACCGCGCCGTGATCGCGGGCAACGACACGGTCCTGACGTTCGAACCGCATCCGCTCGCGGTGATCAGGCCGGAGGTCGCGCCGAAGCTGCTGACGAGCCTCGAACGCAAGGCGCAGCTGCTTGACGGCCTCGGCGTCGAGGAGCTGGTCGTGATCCCGTTCGACGCCGCCTTCTCGCAGCGCAGCGCGCAGGAGTTCCTCGACGACGTGCTCGTCGGGTGCCTCCAGGCCACGCACGTCTCCGTCGGGGAGAACTTCCGCTTCGGCCATCGCGCCGGCGGCGACACTGCGCTGCTGCGTGCTGACGAGCGCTTCCAGACGCGCGTCGTCCCGCTCGTCGAGGTCGAGGGCGAGGTCGTCTCCTCCTCGCACGTGCGCGGGCTCGTGCTCGCCGGCGAGGTCGACCAGGCGGCCGTGTTCCTCGGCTCGCCGTTCGCGATGCGCGGCGAGGTCGTCACGGGCGACCGCCGCGGGCGCGAGCTGGGCTTTCCGACGGCGAACCTCGTGCCCGACCAGTCGCTGATCCAGCCCGGCCACGGCATCTACGCGGCGCGCGCGACGTTCGACGAGACGGAGCGCTGCGCGGCGGTGAACGTGGGCGTGCGGCCCACCTTCAAGACCGACCTCGTCGTGCTCGTCGAGGCCTACCTGCTGGATTGGGACGGCGACCTCTACGGTCGCGAGCTGACGATCGAGTTCCTGAGCCGTCTGCGCGGCGAGCGGCGCTTCGAGTCCGCCGCGGCGCTGGTGGAGCAGATGCACCGCGACGTCAGCGATGCGCGGTCGGTCTGCGCGGCGCATTCTGCTACGGTTCCCCGCCGATGAGCACCCTCACGAGCGAGCGCAAGCAGGAGCTGGTCTCCAAGTTCGGCAAGGGCGATCAGGACACCGGCTCGGCCGAGGTCCAGATCGCGATGCTGACGCAGCGCATCAACGATCTGACCGAGCATCTGCGCGAGCACAAGAAGGACCACCACTCGCGCCGCGGCCTGCTGATGCTCGTCGGCCGCCGCCGCCGCTTCCTCAACTACATGGAGCGCAAGGACCTCGACGGGTACCGCGCGCTCATCAAGGAGCTCGGACTCCGCAAGTGAGCATCATCGGCGCGGGGGAGCCGGTGCCGCAGTTCTCGCTCGCGCGCGAGGATGGCAGCCGCATGACGCAGGACGACCTCGCCGGTCAGACGGCGGTGCTCGTCTTCTACCCCTTCGCGTTCAGCCCCGTCTGCACCGACCAGCTCAACCTCTACGAGGAGGTGCTGGACCAGTTCACCGCCCAGGGCGCCACGCTCTACGGCGTCTCGTGCGACTCGACCTGGGCGCAGAAGGCGTTCAAGGACAAGCTCGGCGTCACGATCGCGCAGCTCTCCGACTTCGAGCCCAAGGGCGAGGCGTGCCGCGCCTTCGGCGTCTACCACCGCGGTGGCTTCCCGCAGCGCGCGATCGTGATCGTCGCTCCCGACGGCGTCGTGAAATGGAGCTACCAGGCTTCCTCGCCGGCCGAGCTGCCGGGCGCGAACCTGATCTTCGACGCGCTGGCGTGAGCCTCGGCAGCGCGCCGCTGCCGGGGATTGCCGCTGACGATCATGTGGCGGGCTCGGCGGAGCCTCGCGCGATCGTCTACGCCGACTATGAGTGCCCGTTTTGCGCCGTCCTGCATGAACGGCTGGCATCGAGGGGGGTGGGCTGGGCGTTCCGGCACTTTCCCGTGAAGTCGAAGCATCCTCGGGCATGGGCCGCGGCGTGCGCGGCGGAGGCGGCCGGCCTGCAGGGCCGCTTCTGGGAGCTGCACGATCTGCTCTACGGCGACCAAGCGCGGCTGGAGGACCCGCATCTGTGGGAGCGGGCTCAGCGCTTGGGGCTCGACCTGGATCGCTTCGAGCACGATCGCCGCTCGGATGCGGTTCAGGCCCGCGTCCGCCGCGACTTCGAGAGCGGCATCCGCGCCGGCGTCGCGACCACGCCGACCGTCTTCATCGACGGCGTCGCCCATCCCGGCGTCCCGGACGACTCCATCCTGGACCGACTCTGAGATGCGTGGCGACTTTAGGTCGTGTGGGGACCTAAAGTCGCCACGCATCCGCCGCTCGCGCACACTACGCCTGTGATTTGCGGCGGAATCGCTACGATGAGCGGGTTCGGATACCGAAAAGACACGAGATGCACTCCGCCGACCGACGGGCGGAGACGAGAAGGGACTACATATGTCTGACCCCGTGACACGGGTCTCCGTGGAGATCGCCGGCAAGGAGATCTCCTTCGAGACGGGCAAGATGGCCAAGCAGGCCTCCGGCGCCGTCGTCGTATCGGCAGGCGAGACGATGGTGCTCTCGACCGCCACCGCAGGAAACCTCCGCGACGTCGACTTCCTCCCGCTGACGGTGGACATCGAGGAGCGCATGTACGCCGCGGGCAAGATCCCCGGCTCGTTCTTCAAGCGCGAGGGGCGCGCCGGCGAGAAGGGCACGCTCACGGCACGCCTGATCGACCGGCCGATCCGTCCGCTGTTCCCGAAGGGCTGGCGGCGTGAGACGCAGCTGGTCTCGATCCCGCTGTCGGTCGACCACGTGAACCCGTACGACATCCTCGCGATGAACGGCGCATCCGCCGCGCTGATGGTGTCGGACATCCCGTTCCCGACGCCGGTCGGCGCGGTCCGCATCGGCAAGATCGACGGCAACTTCGTCGTCAACCCCGACGAGACGGACCTGCTGGAGAACACCGACCTCGACCTCGTCGTCGCGGGTACGGACGAGGCGATCCTGATGGTCGAGGCCGGCGCGAACGAGATCCCCGAGGCGGAGATCCTCGACGCGCTCGACATCGCGCACAGCGCGATCAAGAAGCTGTGCGACGCGCAGCGCGAGCTGCAGCAGAAGGCCGGAAAGCCGAAGAGCGAGGTCGAGGTCCCGCAGGTCGACGAGAAGCTCTTCAAGCAGATCGAGAAGTCGCACGGCAAGGCGCTCGACAAGGCGACGTCCGTCCAGGACAAGCTCGAGCGCCAGGACGCGACGAAGGCCGTCGAGGCCGAGGTGCTCGAGAAGTACGCGCCCGACGCGGACGACGCCGAGCAGCGCGCCGAGGCCCAGCGGGCGTTCGACAAGCTCGAGAAGACGCTGATCCGCGAGCGGATCGCGATCAAGAAGGTGCGTCCCGACGGTCGCTCCGCCGACGAGATCCGGCCGATCTCGATCGACGTCTACGTCGCGCCGCGCACGCACGGCTCCGCGCTCTTCACGCGCGGCCAGACGCAGGCCTTCTCGGTCGCCGCGCTCGGCACCACGCGCGAGGAGATGCGGCTCGACACGCTCGGGCTCGAGACCTCCAAGCGCTACTTCCACCACTACAACTTCCCGCCGTTCTCGGTCGGGGAGGCGGGCTTCATGCGCGGCCCCAAGCGCCGCGACATCGGCCACGGTGCGCTCGCCGAGCGCGCGCTCGTGCCGATGATCCCCTCGCAGGAGGACTTCCCGTACGTCATCCGCGTCGTCTCGGACATCTTCGAGTCGAACGGGTCGTCGTCGATGGCCTCCGTCTGCGGCTCCTCGCTGTCGCTGATGGACGCGGGCGTGCCGATCAAGCGGCCGGTCGCCGGCATCGCGATGGGCCTGATCAAGGAGGGCGACGACTACATCGTGCTCTCCGACATCGCCGGCGTCGAGGACCACCTCGGCGACATGGACTTCAAGGTCGCCGGCACCTCGGAGGGCATCACCGCCCTGCAGATGGACATCAAGATCACGGGCGTCTCGTTCGAGATCCTGCGCGACGCGCTCGCGCAGGCGAAGGAGGGCCGCACGTTCATCCTCGGCAAGATGGCCGAGGCGATCACCGAGCCGCGCAGCGAGCTGTCGAAGTGGGCGCCGCGCATCTCGACGATCAAGATCGACCCGGAGAAGATCGGCCTGCTGATCGGCAAGGGCGGCGAGACGATCCGCGGTCTCTGCGAGGAGTTCGAGTCCCAGATCGACGTCAACGACGAGGGTCAGGTGCTGATCTACGCCCAGAACGGCGAGCTCGGCGACGCCCTCGCGGACCGCATCCGCTCGATGACGAAGGAGGTCGAGATCGGCGACGAGTTCGCCGGCAAGGTCGTCAAGACGACGACGTTCGGCGCCTTCGTCGAGCTGGCGAAGGGCACCGACGGGCTGCTGCACATCTCCAACATCGCCCCCGGCGAGCGCCCCTCGACGGTCGAGGAGGTCCTCAACAAGGGCGACGAGATCAAGGTGCGCGTGGTCGAGGTCGACCGCGAGCGCGGCCGCATCGGCCTGCGCCTCGCCGACGACCCGGACGTCGCGGGCAAGTCCGTCGCGGAGCTGGCGGGCGTCGGCACCGGCGGCGGCGACCGCGGGCCGCGACCCGACCGCGGCGACCGCGGCCCGCGTGGCCGGGGCGGGGACCGGGGCGACCGCGGGCCGCGCGGGCGCGGCGGCGACCGCAACGGGCGCAGCAGCCGCGACCCCGATCGCGGCTGAGCCCCGCGGCGATCGGATCGGGTCCCACCCGTCCGTGACCGAGCACCGGATCACCGAGCTGGACTCGGGCGTGCGGATCGTGACGGAGGCAATGCCCTCCGTCCGGTCCGTCTCGCTCGGCTACTGGATCGGGACCGGCTCGCGTGGGGAGGAGGAGTCCGAGGCGGGCCTCTCGCACCTGATCGAGCACCTGCTGTTCAAGGGCTCCGAGCGCTACGCCTCGCTCGAGATCGACCAGCTGTTCGACGCGATGGGCGCCGAGCTGAACGCGGGCACCGGCAAGGAGACGACCTCGCTCTACGCCCGCGTCATCGACGCGCACCTCGAGGACGCCTTCGACGTCATGAGCGACATGACGTGGCGTCCGGCGTTCGCCGACGTCGAGTCCGAGCGGGAGGTGATCCTCGAGGAGATCGCGATGTACGAGGACGACCCGCAGGACAAGGTCTTCGACGTGCTCGGGCAGGCCGTCTTCGGCGCGCATCCGCTCGGACACGCTGTGATCGGCCGCGCGGAGGTCGTCGCGCAGACGCCCGTGGCGCAGATCGCGGCGTTCCACGCGGCGCGCTACGTGCCGCGCAACGTCGTGATCGCGGCCGCGGGCGCCGTCGAGCACGACCGGCTCGTCGAGCTGGCCGCGGCGCGTGTGCCGGTCGCGAGCGCCGAGCCGCCGAGCGCGGCGCCGGCGCCTGCGGTGCTGCCCGCGAGCGTCCGCTTCGAGCGCAAGGACACCGAGCAGTACCACGTCTGCCTCGGCGGCTTCGGGCTCGCGCGCGACGACGAGCGCCGCTTCGCGCTGCGGGTGCTCGACACGCTCTTCGGCGGCACGTCCTCCTCGCGTCTGTTCCAGGAGGTGCGCGAGCGGCGCGGCCTGGCCTACGCCGTCTACTCGTTCGCCGGCCAGTACGCGGACACGGGCCAGATCGGCCTCTACCTCGGCACCCGCGCCGAGAACCTCGGGCCGGCGCTCGAGGTCGTGCGCGAGGAGCTCGCGCACCTGCGCCGTGACCCGGCGACGGCCGCGGAGCTGGCGCGCGCGAAGGAGAACCTCAAGGGCCGCATCGTGCTCTCGCTCGAGTCGACCGGCGCGCGCATGAACCGGCTCGGCTCGCACCTGCTCAGCGACGTTCCGCTGCTGTCCGTCGACGAGGTGATCGCCGCGATCGACGCCGTCACGCGCGACGACGTCGCCGCGATCGCGGAGGAGCTGTTCGCGCCCGAGCGGCTCTCGGCGGCGGGGATCGGGCCGGACGAGGACGCGTTCGCCGCGGCGATCGCGCCGCTGTCGGCGGTGGCGGCATGATCAGGGTCGCGGTCGCGGGTGCGGCGGGGAAGATGGGCGCGACCGTCTGCGACGCGGTCACGGGCGCGCCGGACATGGAGCTGACCGGGCGTGCCGACCCAGCGCTCGGCACGACGCTCGCCGAGGTGCTGCCGGACGCCGAGGTCGTCGTCGACTTCACGCGTCCCGACACGGCGCTGGAGAACGCGCTGAGGTGCGTCGCGGCCGGCGTGCACGTCGTGATCGGGACGACCGGCTTCGACATCGAGCCGCTGCGCACGGCGCGCGGCGCCAACGTCTTCTTCGCGCCGAACTTCGCGATCGGCGCGGTGCTGTTGATGAAGTTCGCCGCCGAGGCCGCCCGGCACATGGCCAAGGCGGAGATCGTCGAGCTGCACCACGATCAGAAGCTCGACGCGCCCAGCGGCACCGCGAAGCGCACCGCCGAGCTGATGGCCGCGGCGAACGGAGGCGCGGAGCCGCCGATCCACTCCGTGCGCCTGCCCGGGCTCGTCGCCCATCAGGAGGTCATCCTCGGCGATCTCGGCCAGACGCTGACGCTCCGCCACGACTCGATCGACCGCGTCTCCTTCATGCCGGGCGTGCTGCTGGCGGTGCGTCGTGTCGCCGAATTGCCGCAGTCGCCGCTCGTCGGCCTCGAGCATTTGCTGTAACGCCGCGTCCGCGCGCGTTATCGTCCTTCAAGCAGGGGAATGTCCCGCTGCAAAGGAGGTCGTTGCGTGCCGACGCGTCATGTCCTGGTCGTCGCCTGTCGCAGTGCTCGCTCGGAGCAGCTGCGTGACGCGCTCCACGCGCGTGCGCAGCGCGAGGCCACGGAGTACACCCTGCTGCTGCCGGCGCCGGAGGACGATGCGGACGAGGCGCGCACCCTCATCCGGAGCGCTGTCGAGTCGCTGCGCGACAGCGGCCTCGACGTCGCCGGCCGGCTCGGCGAGTCCGACCCGTGCGCGACCGTCGAGGAGGTGTGGGATCCGGGCGAGTACGACGAGATCGTCGTCTGCACGCTGCCGTCCGGCCGCTCGCACTGGCTCGAGCAGGACGTGCCCGCGCGGCTCGGACAGATGACCGGCGTGCCGGTTGAGCACGTCGTCGCCTTCGACGGCTTGCGATAATGGCTTGCATGGCCGCCCTCGGGACGATCCTCACTGCGATGGTGACCCCGTTCGACGCGCAGCTGCGCGTCGACGAGGACGCGACCGTACGGATGATGGAGCACCTCGTCGCGCACGGCTCCGACGGCCTTGTGATCTGCGGCACGACCGGCGAGGCGGCGACGCTCGACGACGAGGAGCACCTGCGCGTCGTCGAGCTCGCGGTGCAGGAGATGGGCGGCCGCGCCACGATCGTCGCCGGCGTCGGATCCAACGACACGCGCCACGCGATCAAGCTGACCGAGCGCGCGACCGCGTTGGGCGTCGACGGCCTGCTGCACGTCACGCCCTACTACAACCGCCCGAACGCCCGCGGGATCATCGCCCACTTCAAGGCGTGCGCGGCCGCCACTGACAAGCCGATCATCCTCTACAACATCCCCGCGCGCACCGGCACCGACATGCCGAACGAGCTGCTCGCTCAGATCGCGCAGGAGATCGACAACGTCGTCGCGGTCAAGCAGGCGAACAACGCGAGCCTCGCGCTGATCGACGGGCTCGACGTCTACGCCGGCAACGACGACATCCTCTGCGACACGCTCGAGCTCGGCGGCGCCGGCGGGATCTGCGTCGCGAGCCACATCGTCGGCGACGAGATGCGGCGGATGGTCGACGAGCCCGAGAACCGGCGCGCGATCGATGCCGGCCTGCGCGACCTCTACGATGCGCTCGCCGTGACGACGAACCCGATCACGATCAAGGCCGCGCTCAGCCTGCTCGGCCACGAGGTCGGCGGCCTGCGCCTGCCGATGGTCGAGGCCGACGAGCACGAGCTCGCGGTCGTGCGTGGCGCGCTCGAACGCCACGGCCTGCTGGCGACGGCACAGGCGTGATCTCAGCGTGAGCGGCACCCTCCGCGTCCTGCCGCTCGGCGGCTTGGGCGAGATCGGCAAGAACATGACGGTCGTCGAGTACGACGGGCGCATCGTCGTCGTCGACACCGGCCTGCGCTTCCCGACGGCGGACATGCTCGGCATCGACCTCGTGCTGCCGGACTTCAGCTACCTGCGCGAGCGGGCCCAGGAGATCGAGGCGATCGTCATCACGCACGGCCACGAGGACCATCTCGGTGCGCTGCCGTGGGTGCTGCGCGAGCTGGGGCTCGACACGCCGCCGCCGATCTACGGCGGCCCGCTGCCGATGGCGATGGCGCGCTCCAAGCTCGACGAGCACCGCATGCAGGACGTCGTGCTGACCGACGTCGACGACGGCGAGACGATCGAGGCGGGCCCGTTCGACATCGAGCTGATCCACATGACGCACTCGATCCCGGACTCGAACGCGGTTGCGCTCACGAGCGAGCTGGGCACCGTGCTGCTGACCGGCGACTACAAGTTCGACCAGACGCCGGTCGACGGCAGACCCGCCGACGTCTCGCGGCTCGCCGAGCTCGGGCGCGACGGACTGCTGCTGCTGTGCGGCGACTCGACGAACGCCGACCGGCAGGGCTTCTCGCCCTCCGAGGCGGGCGTCGGCCCCCATCTCGTCGAGGCGTTCGGCCGCTGCGAGGGCCGCATCGTCGTCACGAGCTTCGCCTCGAACATCCACCGCGTGCAGCAGTGCGTCGACGCGGCGGCGACGCTCGGGCGCAAGGTCGCGCTCGTCGGGCGCTCGATGCGCAAGAACGTCAACATCGGCCGCTCGCTCGGCCACATCGAGGTGCCGGACGGGATCATCGTGCAGCCGCGCGAGATCGACGACTTCCCCGACCACAAGATCGTCATCATCTCGACCGGCTCCCAGGGCGAGCCGCTGTCGGCGCTGCGGCGGATGGCGCACAACGACCATCGCCACATCAAGCTCCACGACGGCGACACGGTCGTCTTCTCGGCGACGCCGATCCCCGGCAACGAGCGCGCCGTCAACGACACGATCGACCGCCTCTACCACATCGGCTGCGACGTCATCACGACCGCCGACGCGCCCGTGCACGCCTCCGGGCACGGCTATGCGGAGGAGCTGAAGCTGATGCTCAACCTCACCCAGCCGCGCTACGTGCTGCCGATGCACGGGGACTTCAAGCGCCTGCACCTGCACGCGCAGCTCGCGGAGTCGGTCGGGATCGACCCCGACGCGATCTTCCAGGGCGAGAACGGCCTGCCGCTGGAGATCGACGCGCGCGGGGCGCGCTTCGGCGAGCCGGAGCAGTCGGGCATGATCTTCGTCGACGGCGTCGACATCGGCGATCCGGCCGACGTCGCGCTGCGCGACCGCCGGATGCTCTCCGCCGACGGCATCTTCATCGTCGTCGCGACGATCTCAGAGCAGGACGGCCACTCGGTCGTCCCGCCCGAGGTGATCTTCCGCGGCGTGCCGTTCGTCGAGCAGGCGGACGAGCTGATCGAGGAGATCCGCGGCGCCGTCGAGGCATCGCTCGAGCGCGCCGCCGCCGACGGCATCCGCGAAGTCGACCTCGTCCAGCAGGAGCTGCACGACGACCTCGCCGCCTTCGTCTACGACCGCCTCAAGCGCCGGCCGATGGTGCTCCCCGTCGTCGTCGAGGTCTAGTCCGGGGCGCCTGACATCGCGAGCTGCTCCGCGATCGCGATGTCGCGGGCGGACGGCTCGCCCGCGCGGATGCTCCAGAGCGCGTTCTCGATCGTGCGCACGAACGTCCATGCGCGGATGCGCTGGGGCTCCAGCGCGAGCTCGTCGGCGAGACGCGCGACCAGGCGCGAGACGTCGCCGGCCTGCGGCTCGGCGGGGAGCAGGTCGCGCAACAGGTGCGCGGTGTCGAAGGCGCGCTCGCCGACGAGCGGCTTCGGGTCGATGAGCAGCCATGGCTCGCGCTCGGCTGCGAGCACGTTGCCGCGGTGCAGGTCGCGGTTCGCGACGACGACGTCCGACGGGTCCTGAGCCAGCTCGCGGCAGAGCGCGACGGCCTCGTCGAGCAGCGTGTCCGCGAAGGGGCGGCCGTGCGCGCCGAACTCCGAGACGAGCTGCTCGGCCCAGCGCGCCGCCAGGTCGGTTGCGAGTGGCAGCTCGTGGTCGACCGGCGGCGGCCCCCACACGCGCCGCAGGACGCCGCACGCGATCGAGCACGCCTCGTCGAGGTCCGGGTGGTGGAGCAGCGAGGTCCCGGGACGGATGCGCTCCAGCAGCAGCGCGCCATGGGCCGGCTCGTCATCGAGCAGGCGCACGGCGCCGCGCCCGTCCCAATGGCGCAGCGCGGCCGCCTCGCCGCGCGTCTCCTCGTCCACGATCGAGAGCTTGAGCACCGCCTCGCTGCCGTCCTGCTCGCGCGTGACGGCGTAGACGAGCGCGACCCAGCCGCCGTGCAGCGGCGTGTCGAGGCGCAGCGACCAGGCGTCGGCGAGCCGCTCGACGAGTAACGGCAACGCGGCGAGCCAGGCGCGTCCAGCCGCGCCGTGATCGCGCACCGCGACCTGCGCGACCTTGTCCGGGATCACGAGCACGCGTGGACACTAGCCGCGGGTGCCGGCTAGCGGGGGGACGGGGCCGCCGTGCGTTCCGCAGCCGCTACGGCCGGCAGCCGCACGACGAAGCGCGCGCCGCCGTCGGACGGGCTCTCGACCTGCACGCTGCCGCCGTGCGCCTCGGCGACGGCGCGGACGATCGAGAGGCCGAGGCCCGAGCCGCCGCCGGCGTCGCCGCGGCCGCGCACGAAGCGCTCGAAGAGGCGCTCGCGCAGCGCGGGCGGGATGCCGGGGCCGTCGTCCTCGACGCGCAGCACGACGTTCTCGTCCTCGTGCGTCAAGGCGGCGCGCACGTGCGTGCCGGGCGGGGTGTGGCGCAGCGAGTTCTCGATCAGGTTGAGCGCCAGCCGGTGCAGGTCGTCGCGCACCCCGTCGACCGTCGCGGCCTCGCTGGCGAGGATCGACAGCTCGTGCTCGCCGCGCTGCGCGAGCGGCTCGGCCTCGGCGGCGACCTCCAGCAGCACCTGCGCGAGGTCGGTCGGGCGGTGGGGGACGGCGGGGGTCGTCGGGTGCGAGTCCGCGCGCGCCAGCAGCAGCAGGTCGGCGACGAGCCGGCGCATCCGCTGCGAGGAGCGCAGCGCCGAGCGCGCCGCGTCGCCGGTCTCGCCGTCGAGCTGCTCGCTCAGCAGCTCGAGGTTCGCGAGCACGCTCGTGAGCGGCGTGCGCAGCTCGTGGGAGGCGTCGGCGACGAACTCGCGCTGGCGCGCGAGCGTCGCCTCGGTCTCGGTGCGTGCCGCGTCGAGCGCCTGCAGCATCCCGTCGAGCGTGCGCGCCAACTCGGCGACCTCGTCGTCGGCCTCCGGCTGGGGGATCCGCCGCGACGGATCGCGCGTGCGCTCGATCGCACGCGCGCTCGACGTCAGCGCGGCGATCGGCGCCATCGCGCGGCGCGCGACCATCACCCCGGCCAGCAGCGCGAGGCCGGTGCCGCCGAGCACGCCGAGCAGCAGGAAGAACCGGACCTTCGCGGCCGTGTGGTCGATCGCCGAGAGCGGGCGGGCGTAGATGATGATCGCGCGTCCGACCGGGTCGACGTTGATCACGCGCGCCTCCACGCGATAGCCGTGCTGCTGCTTCGGGAACGACCCGAGCGGCGGGAACGTCGGCGACAGCGGGTGCGCGCCGCCGTAGGCGCACATCAGCTGCGCCGGCAGCGTGTTGTAGTAGACGCGCACCTTCGCGCCGTCGCCGCTGGCGAGGTCGCCGAGGCGCCCGCAGTGCGGCCGCCCGGTGGAGGGGTCGAAGCTGACGGCCGCGCGCTGCTGCAGGTAGTCGGCGCTCTGGCGCACCGAGTCGTTGAACTGGATGCGGATCTGACGCGTCGTCAGCAGGCCGACGATCGCCGCGAAGCCGCACAGGATCACGAACGTGAGCGCGGCCGACCCGCCCGCCAGGCGCCAGCGAGTCGGCAGCCGCCGGTACGCCCGGCCCGCGCCGCTAAGCGCGGAGGACGTAGCCCGCGCCGCGGATCGTGTGGAGGAGTCGCGGTTCGCCACCGGCCTCCAGCTTTCGTCGCAGGTTGGAGACGAACACCTCGATCGTGTTCGTCGTCGAGAACGGATCGTAGCCCCACACCTCGTCCAGCAGGCGCTGGCGCGAGATCACGATCCGCTCGTTGCGCATCAGGTATTCGAGCAGCTCGAACTCGCGCTGGGTCAGCTCGAGCTGACGCGCTCCGCGTTCGACCTCGTGCGTGTCCGGGTTGAGCTGCAGGTCGCCGACGACGAGCGGCGCGGAGCCGCGCGGCGGGCGCCGGCGCAGCAGCGCACGCAGGCGCGCGAGCAGCTCCTGGCGCTCGAACGGCTTGACGAGGTAGTCGTCGGCGCCGGCGTCGAGCCCGTCGACGCGCGCCTCGACGGCGTCGCGCGCGGTCAGCATCAGGATCGGCACGTCGTCGCGCTCGCGCAGCGACCGGGCGACATCGATGCCGTCGAGACGGGGGAGGCCGAGGTCGAGGATCACGAGGTCCGGCAGGAACGCGTGCGCGTCGTCGAGCGCGCTGACGCCGTCGCCGGCGAGCCGCACCTCGTAGCCCTCCAGGCGCAGCGAGCGTTGCAGAGCTTGGGCGATCTCGTCGTCGTCCTCGACGACGAGGACACGGGCGGGGCGAGCTGCGTCGCTCATGCCGCAGATCCTAGAGGGACCGCTTACGCAGGGGTAAACCGTCGCGCGTCGAAGCAGGCGGGACGATGGCTCAACAGACCCGCCGCCGCACACCCGCCAAGCCGGCGCGCAAGCGCACGCGCGCCAAAGCCCGTCCGCGCGCGCGCCGCGCGTCGTCTGCGGGACTGCCGCTCCCGCACCTGCCGGAGCTCTCCGCCCACCAGCTCGACCTGCTCGGCCTCGCGCTCGTCGCGGCCGGCATCTTCCTCGCGTTCGTCACGTACTTCGGCTCGGCCGGCGGCGAGGCCGGCGACGGCGCCAACGCCGGCCTGCGGCTGCTGATCGGCAAGCTCGCCTACGGCGCGCCGATCCTGCTCGCGATCGGCGGGGCGCTCGTCGTCGCACGCTCGATGATCCCGGCGACCCGTCCGCTGCGCACCGGGGTCTTCTGCCTGCTGTCGGCGCTCACGCTCGCGCTCGCCGCCGGCACCTTCGGGCTCGGCGGCGGCTCCGCGCACGGCGGTGGATGGGACGCGACCGTGCTCAAGCAGCGCGGCGGCGTCGCGGGGGAGGCGCTCTACCAGGTCTCCGCGCGGCTCGTATCCGACGTGGGCGCGCACATCATCGCCGTCTTCCTGTTTCTCGCCGGGCTGCTGCTGATCAGCGGCGTGACCGTCGCGGGGATCGTGCGCAGGGCGGGCGAGAGCGTCGTGGAGACGCGCCGCCGTGCCGCCACGCGCGTACCGGCGCCGCGGCCCGAGCCGATCGTCCCGCCCGAGCCCGAGAGCGAGCCGGTCGTCGTGCGTGCCACGCACGTGGAGGCGCCGTCGCTCGACGGGCGAGAGCGCTATCCCGACATCTTCGGCGAGGAGATCGCGGCGCAGGAGGCGCAGCCGACGACCGAGTTCGAGGCCTCCGAGGATCCTGCGGCGGAGATCCCGGAGCTGGAGATCGAGGAGCCCCAGGAGCCCGGCGTGACGGCCGGCGACGTCGATCCCGCCGAGCTGACCCCGCAGGGCCGCTACCGCGCCTCCGTCACCGACGATCCCGGCTTCGTGTGGAAGATCCCGACGGGCCGCTTCCTCAAGCGCTCCACTGCCGACCAGTCGCGCCCCGACACCGCCGGGCAGGAGAAGATCGCCACGCAGCTCGTCGAGGCGCTCGGCCACTTCGGCGTCGAGGCGAAGGTCGTCGGGATGACGGCCGGCCCGCACATCACCCGCTTCGAGCTGCGGCTCGCGCCCGGCACGAAGGTCGCGAAGGTCGCCCAGCTCAAGGACGACCTCGCCTACGCGCTCGCCGCGACGGAGATCCGCATCCTCGCGCCGATCCCCGGCAAGCAGGCGGTCGGGGTCGAGGTGCCCAACGCGCGCCGCCGGATCGTGCACCTCGGCGACGTCTTCCAGGAGCCGCCGGCCGACTGGTCGCCGCTGACGGTGTGGCTCGGCAAGGACGTCGCCGGCCGCGCGATCGGCGTCGACCTCGCGAAGATGCCGCACCTGCTCGTCGCAGGCACGACCGGCGCCGGCAAGTCCGGCTGCGTGAACGCGATGCTCTCGAGCATCCTGCTGCACGCCGACCCGCACCAGGTGCGGCTCGTGCTCGTCGACCCCAAGCAGGTCGAGCTCAACCACTACGAGTCGATCCCGCACCTGCTCACGCCGGTGATCACGAGCCCGCGGATGGCGGCGAACGCGCTGCAGAACCTCGTCAAGGAGATGGAGCAGCGCTACGGGATCATGTCGCTCGCGCGCACCCGCTCGCTGCCGGAGCTCAACAAGGCGCGCGCGGCGCGCGGCGAGCCGGCGCTGCCCTACATCCTGTGCGTGATCGACGAGCTCGCCGACCTGATGATGGTCGCGCCGGCCGACGTCGAGGACTCGATCATCCGCCTCGCGCAGAAGGCGCGCGCGGTCGGCATCCACCTCGTGCTCGCGACCCAGAGCCCGCGCGTCGACGTCATCACCGGGATGATCAAGGCGAACGTCCCGTCGCGGATCGCGTTCGCCGTCTCCTCGCAGACGGACTCGCGCGTGATCCTCGACCAGAACGGCGCCGAGTCGCTGCTGGGGCAGGGCGACATGCTGTTCTCGCCGGTCGGCACGTCGAAGCTGCAGCGGATCCAGGGCGCCTACATGGACGAGGCGCAGATCGCCGAGCTGACCGAGCAGTGGCGCAAGCAGGGCGAGCCGGAGTTCCACGAGGAGCTGCTGGAGGAAGTCGTCGACGAGGGCGACGGCCCCACCGACGACGACGGCTTCGACCCCGACGAGGATCCGCTGCTGCAGGAGGCGATCGGGCTCGTCGCGCAGATGGGCACCGCCTCGACCTCGATGCTCCAGCGGCGGCTGCGGCTCGGCTACACGCGCGCCGGTCGGCTGATCGACATGCTCGAGCGGCGCGGCATCATCTCCGGCTACGAGGGCTCCAAGCCGCGCCAGGTGCTGATCACCGAGGCCGACGTGCCGCGGATCCTCGTCGCGCTCGCCGAAGGTCCCGGCGGCGCGCGGACGGAGGAGCCCGTGCACGTTCCCGCCGATGCCGGCGTGGACGACGAGCCGGTCGCCTAGACTCGGCGCATGCCGCACGCAGACTGCAACGGACAGCGCCTCTACTACGAGGTGCACGGCGAGGGCGAGCCGCTGCTCTGCATCCACGGCCTCAGCGTCGACACGCTCGGCTGGGCGCTGCAGGTGCCGGCCTGGTCCCAGCAGCACCGCACGATCGTCTTCGACAACCGCGACGTCGGGCAGTCCTCGCGCGCCGACGGCGAATACGAGATCGCCGACATGGCCGCGGACGCGCTCGCGCTCGCCGACACGCTCGAGCTCGAGCGCTTCCACCTGCTCGGCCTCTCGATGGGCGGCACGATCGCCCAGGAGCTGACGCTCGCGGCACCGGAGCGCGTGCAGTCGCTGACGCTCTGCGTCACGTTCGGCGGCGGCGGGGCCTGGGGGCGTGCGCAGGGCACCTCGTGGTCCAAGCGCGTGCTTTCGATGTCGAGAGAGGAGCGCGTCGAGGACCTGATGCTGCTGTGCTTCTCCGAGGCCTTCTACGAGAACGCCGAGCAGGTCGCGTTCCTGCGCCAGGCGCTGCTCGCCAACCCGCATCCGCAGGAGCCGGAGGCGTTCGGCCGCCAGCTGCTCGCGACCTCGCGCCATGAGGCGCGCGACCGTCTCGGCGCGCTGTCGCTGCCCGTCCACGTGATCGGCGCCGAGCACGATCTGCTCGTGCCGGTGTGGAAGTCGCGCGAGCTGGCGGAGCTGATCCCCGGCGCCCGCCTCACCGTGCTCGAGGCGGCCGCGCACGGGGCGAACCTGGAGCGCGCGGTCGATTTCAACGCCGCGGTGACGGACTTCCTCGCGGCGCTCGACGCGGCCGTCCGTTAATTCCCTGGAAATCGCTGGCGGACGGGCGGTTTCGCCGCTAGCCTTCCGCCGCATGCCGGAGATCGGACCCAGCCTCCGCGAAGCGCGTATGCGCGCCAAGATCGACATCACCGAGGTCGAGGAGGCGACGAAGATCCGCGCGAAGTACCTGCGCGCGCTCGAGAACGAGGAGTGGAACCTGCTGCCGGGCTCCACGTTCGTCAAGAGCTTCCTGCGCGAGTACGCCGACTACCTCGGCCTCGACGCGCGCCTGCTGGTGGAGGAGTACAAGCTGCGCTTCGAGCGTCCCAGCGAGCAGGAGCTGACGCCGATCACCCCGAACCTCGGGCAGGACCGCCGCCGGGGCGGCGGCTTCGTGCCGCCGCGCTGGCTGGTGATCGTCGGCCTGATCGCCGCGCTGCTCGTCGCGCTGGCCCTGGTGGGGTCGATCGGCGGTGGCGACAAGCAGCCCGCACCGGCCGGCGAGCGCACGACCCGCACGACGCCGACGACCGGGAGCACGACGACGCAGCCGGCTAGCACGACGCCCGCCGCGCCGACGCGCGCGAGCGTGCGGATCGTGCCGACCGGTGCGCTCTACGTCTGCCTGGTGGACCAGCGCGGCAGGGTCCTGATCCCCGGCTCGGTGTTCAGCGCGGGCGAGCAGGTGCCGGTCTATCGTGCAGCGTCGATGCGCCTGACGCTCGGCAACAACCAGGTCCAGCTCACGGTCAACGGGCACGCGGTGCCCGTGCCGGGCTCCACCACGGCGATCGCGTACACGCTCACGCCCGCAGGCGCGCGGCCGCTGGCGGCGGCCCAGGCGCCAACGTGCACGTGAGCGCCCGCGCCGGCATCGTCGTCACGGGGACGGAGGTCCTCAACGGGATCATCTCCGACCGCAACGGCCCATGGCTCTCCGAGCGCCTGCGCGGGCTCGGCGTCGACCTCGCCCACATCGCGATCGTCGGCGACCGCCGCGAGGACATGGACGCCGCGCTGCGCTTCCTCGCCGGCGAGCGGGTCGACCTGATCGTCACGAGCGGCGGCCTCGGCCCGACGGCGGACGACCTCACGACGGAGGTCGTGGCGGCCTTCTGCGGACGGCCGCTCGTGCTCGACGAACAGCTCGAACAGCGCATCACAGCGATCGTCGCGCCGCTGATCGCGCGCTGGCCGAACGTCGACCCCGAGGCGATGCGCCGCGGCACGCGCAAGCAGGCGCACGTGCCGCAGGGCGCGACGATCCTCGAGCCGGTCGGGACCGCGCCGGGCGTCGTCGTGCCGCCGGGCGCGGGCTCCGACCCGTCCGGTCCCACGGTCGTCGTGCTGCCGGGCCCGCCGCGCGAGCTGCGCCCGATGTGGGAGGCGGCGTGCGCGACGGACGCGTTCCGGGTCGCGACGCGCGGCGCCACGACGTATCACCAGGGCATCCTGCGGCTCGTCGGGATGCCCGAGTCCGAGATCGCCGACACGCTGCTGCACGCCGAGCGCGAGGGGCTCGACCTCGACGCGCTGGAGATCACGACCTGCCTGCGGCGCGGCGAGATCGAGATCGCCACGCGCTACGAGCCGGCGGGGGAGGCGGCGTACGCGGCGCTCGTCGCGCTCGTGCGCGAGCGCCACGCCGCGCAGCTGTTCTCCGATGACGGCTCGACGATCGACGAGCAGGTCGCGGCGCTGCTGCGCGGCCCGCCGGCGCGCACGGTCGCGCTCGCGGAGTCGTGCACCGGCGGGCTGCTCGCCGCTCGTCTGACGGACCGCCCCGGCGCCTCCGCCTACGTGGCGGGCGGGCTCGTCGTCTACTCGAACGCGGCGAAGGTCGCGCTCGCCGGGGTCGACTCCGAGCTGATCGCGCGGGTGGGAGCGGTCTCGCCCGAGGTCGCCGACGCGCTCGCCGATGGCGCGCTCGCCCGTTTCGACGCCGACGTCGGCATCGGCGTCACGGGGATCGCGGGGCCGGACGGCGGCACGGCGGAGAAGCCCGTTGGGCGCGTGCACGTGTCCGTCGCCGAGCGCGCCGGAGCACGCGTCGCACGCCAGCTCGACCTGCCCGGCGGTCGCGCCGACGTGCGCGATCGCACGACGACGATCGCGCTGCATCTGCTGCGGCGACTGCTGCGGGGGGAAGTCGACGGGCCCGGATGACCGCCTGACCATGTCCTCGGATCTCGAAGTGCTGAGCACGCCTTCGATCCTGCGTCCTCGTCAGGCCGCATCCGGACGCCGTCGAACCGTGTGACCGCCCGCCTCTTCATCGCGCTCGACCTGCCGCCGGCGATCGTCGAGGCGCTCGTGGCGTGGCGGGCGCCGCTGCTGGCGGGCAGCGAGCGCCTGCGGGCGGTCGCGCCCGAGGCGCTGCACGTGACCCTGTGCTTCCTCGGCGAGCGGGCGCAGGCGGCGATCGAGCCGCTCGGGCGGATCGTCGAGCGGGTGGCGGAGCCGGCGGGCGGGCTTGCGCTCGGTGGGCCGCTGTGGCTCCCGCGCCGACGTCCGCGCGTGCTGGCGGCCGCGCTCGAGGACCACCATGGGACGCTCGGCGCGTTGCAGGCACGGCTGATGGACGCGCTCGCCGCGGACGACTGGCATGCGCCCGACGCGCACGGCTCGCAGCGGGCCTATCTGCCGCACGTGACCGTCGCGCGCGTACGCGACGGCGCCGGGCCGCTCGGCGATCGGGAGATCGCGCCGCCCCCGCCGCTCGCCTTCGAGGGCGCCGCGCTCACGCTCTACCGCTCGCAGCTCGAGCCGACCGGCGCGCGCTATCGCGCGGAGCGCCGCGTCACGCTCGCGTGAGCGTCGTTGCGGTCGCCGTGTTGCGCCGTTGCGGCCGCGCGCCCTAGCGTGGGGGACGCCCTGCGGTCGCGAACGCGTGTTCGCATCCGTTCCGTCCGATGCGGGGCGTACCTTCGACCACTCACGTGAGCACAAGGAGCTGCGAGACATGAGCGACGAAAAGGCCGAGAAGGCCCGCCAGGCTGCCCTGCAGGGCGCGCTGACCCAGATCGAGCGCCAGTTCGGGAAGGGCACCGTCATGCGCATGGGCGATCCCGGTGCGCAGGTGCGCGTCAACGCGATCCCGACCGGCGCGCTCTCGCTCGACCTCGCGCTCGGCATCGGGGGCGTCCCGCGCGGGCGCATCATCGAGATCTTCGGCCCGGAGTCCTCCGGCAAGACCACGCTCGTCTACCACGTGATCGCCGAGGCGCAGAAGCTCGGCGGCACGTGCGCCTTCATCGACGCCGAGCACGCGATGGACCCGCTCTACGCGAAGGAGATCGGGGTCGACATCGACTCGCTGCTCGTCTCTCAGCCCGACTACGGCGAGCAGGCGCTCGAAGTCGCGGACATGCTCGTGCGCTCCGGCGCCGTCGACGTCGTGTCGGTCGACTCGGTCGCGGCGCTGACGCCGCGCGCCGAGCTCGAGGGGCAGATGGGCGACCAGACGGTCGGCGTGCAGGCGCGGATGATGTCGCAGGCGATGCGCAAGCTCACCGCGAACCTCAACCGCACGCAGACGCTCTGCATCTTCACGAACCAGATCCGCGAGAAGGTCGGCGTGATGTTCGGCTCGCCGGAGACGCAGCCGGGCGGTCGCGCGCTGAAGTTCTACTCCTCGCAGCGGCTCGACATCCGCCGCATCGAGACGATCAAGGACGGGACCGAGGCGGTCGGCAACCGCGTGCGCGTGAAGGTCGTCAAGAACAAGGTCGCCGCGCCGTTCAAGCAGGCGGAGTTCGAGATCGAGTTCGGCAAGGGCATCTCGACCGAGGGCTGCCTGATCGACCACGGCATCGAGCACAACATCGTCACGAAGTCCGGCTCCTTCTTCTCCTATGGAGACGAGCGGCTCGGACAGGGACGCAACAACGCGAAGGCGTTTCTGGTCGAGCACCCCGAGGTCGCGAAGGAGATCGAGGACAAGATCTACGCCGCGCTCGGCCTCAGTCGCGACCTCGTCGCGCCGATCGAGCCCGACGCGGCAGCGGTCGTCGCCGAGGTCGAGGAGCTCGAGCCGGCGGCCGCCGCGTAGCCGCCGCGCGCGATGCGCTCCGACAGCAGCGCCACGCTCGTGCGGGCGCTCGATCCTGCGCTGCGGCTCCAGCACGCGCTCGATCTCGCCTTCCGGTACCTCGGGCGGCGCGATCGCACGGTCCTCGAGGTGCGCCGGTACCTGGAGGGCAAGCGCGTCGAGCCGCCCGCGATCGAGGAGGCGCTCGCAGAGCTCGAGACGCAGGGCTACCTCGACGACGCCGGCTTCGCACGGCGCTTCGCCGAGGACAAGCGGCTGCTCGAGGACTGGGGCGCGGACCGCATCGAACGCCGGCTGGTCGCGCTCGGCGTGCCGCTCGAGATCGTGCGCGACACCGTCTCCGCGCGCGACCGCGCCGGCGAGCTGGAGGCGGCGCGCGCGCTGCTGGCACGGCGCTTCCCGCTGCTCGACGACGACCCGCGCGAGCGGCGGCGAGCGCTCGGCGTGCTCGTGCGCAAGGGCTACGAGCCCGAGCTCGCCGCCGACGCGGTCCGCGCCCATGTGCGCGGCTCCGAGGACTGACGCGGCACACCCGATTCGGGCGCGGCGACGTCCGGCGATTGCGCAGCATGGTTCGCGGTACTACGATCCCGAGCAGCGAACGACCGTCCCGCAAGGGCTCGAAACACCAGCAAATCCCCTGAAAGATTCGGAACGAGACGCTTCCCCCAGCAACCCCCGTCCCAGCAGGTCCGCCGGCTCCACGTTCCGGCGTGTACTGACGTCGACCCCCGGCAGCCGTGCCGGCGTGGGTTCGATGCGCGGCACACTGCCGCAACCACCGCTTCGTGCATCGTGCACGGCCGGTCCTTCGCTCCCCGAAACGGATAGTGACCAGCATCGCCGCCCGGCGACGCTGAGGAAGAGGAACGGCAATGGAGATCGTGATCGCGGCGGCGCTGCTGGCGGTGGGCCTTGTGCTCGCGGCGCTGCTCTCTGGTCGTGGACCGCGCGGCACGTCCGATCGCATGAGCGGCCGCCGCACCGTCGACACGGACGCTGCGCTGAGCGAGCGCCGCGCCGAGATCGTCCGCATCGAGGAGCGGATCCTCGGCAAGGAGGAGGCGCTCGACGCCCAGCGCGCTGAGATCGCACGGCGCGACCGCACGCTCGAGGAGCGCACGGCGGCGCTGGCGGCGCAGGCGGACGCGCTTGCGGTGAGCCGCCAGGAGCTCGAGCGCCAGCTCGAGCGCGTCGCGGGCGTCACCGCCGCGCAGGCCAAGCAGCTGCTGCTGAAGGAGCTCGAGGATCAGGTCCGCCACGACTCCGCGAAGCTCGTGCGCCAGATCGAGGAGGAGACCAAGCGCGACGCCGACCGCCGCGTGCGCAACATCCTCTCGGTCTGCATGCAGCGAATCGCCGCCGGCCACGCGACCGAGACGACCGTCTCCGTCGTCCAGCTCGCGTCCGACGACATGAAGGGGCGCGTGATCGGCCGCGAAGGCCGCAACATCCGCGCGCTCGAGAACCTCACCGGCGTGGACTTCATCATCGACGACACGCCGAACGCGGTCGTGCTGTCGGGGTTCGACGGCGTGCGGCGCGAGATCGCGCGGATGACGCTCGAGAAGCTGCTGGCGGACGGGCGCATCCACCCGGCGCGGATCGAGGAGATGTTCTACCAGGCGAAGTCCGAGCTCGAAGACCACATCGTCGAGCTCGGCGAGGGGGCCGTCTTCGAAGCGAACGTCCAGGGCCTCGACCCCGAGCTGGCGAAGGTGCTCGGGCGCCTGAAGTTCCGCACCAGCTACGGCCAGAACGTGCTCGCCCACTCGATCGAGTGCGCCCATCTCGCAGCGCTGATGGCCGAGGAGCTCGGCGCTTCGGCGAAGACGGCGCGCCGCGCCGCGCTGCTGCACGACATCGGCAAGGCGGTCTCGCACGAGATCGAGGGACCGCATGCGCTCGTCGGCGGCGACCTCGCGCGTCGCCACGGCGAGCCGGAGGCGGTCGCGCATGCGATGGAGGCGCATCACAACGAGGTCGAGCCGCAGACGGTCGAGGCCGTGATCGTGCAGGCGGCGGACGCGTTGTCGGGCGCCCGTCCCGGTGCGCGCGGCGAGTCGCTGGAGTCCTACGTCAAGCGCCTGCGCGAGCTCGAGCAGATCGCGATGCGCCATCCGGGCGTCGAGAAGGTCTACGCGATGCAGGCCGGGCGCGAGATCCGCGTGATGGTCGCCCCGGCCACGCTCGACGACGACGCCGCCGTCCTGCTCTCGCACACGATCGCCCGCGAGATCGAGAAGGAGCTCGAGTACCCGGGCCAGATCAAGGTCACCGTCATCCGCGAGTCGCGCGCGACGGAGTACGCCAAATAGTGTTGTGTGGCGGCGGTGTTGCGAGGTACGCTTCACGCGATGACCAGGCGATGAGCTTCATGCACATCACCAGCTGTTCGGGCCCGGGGTGACGACCCCGGGCTCCTTTCGTTCAGGAGCGGTCCGACGACCGTACGTTGCGGCCGCCGGACCTCGTCCGCTAACGCATCATCCGATGGATGACCACGAGCAGAACGATGACCACTGCGAGTTGTTCCATGCACTCACCTCCTTTCTCGGGGCCGTCGCCCCGCGCGGCGGTTGAGCCGCCGCGAACCGGGAGGTGCGCGATGGAGGTCGCGCTGATCACAGAGCTGTCGTATTGGGGCCAGTTCGCCGCGATTGCGTGACGCGGCTGAGGTGTCGCAGGGTCTGCGAGAAGATGGAACGGCGTTACTCTTCGCCGTGATGAAGCGCTACCACGTCACGACGTTCGGCTGTCAGATGAACGAGCACGACTCCGAGCGGATGAAGGGGATGCTGGAGTCGCTCGGGTATGCGGAGGCGGAGGAGCGCGAGGATGCTGATCTGATCCTCTTCAACACGTGCTCGATCCGCGAGGCGGCGGACAATCGCTTCATCTCGCATCTCGGGGTCGCCAAGCGCGTCAAGCGCGAGCGGCCGGGCACGATCGTCGGCGTCGGCGGCTGCTGGGCGCAGTCGGTCAAGGACGAGGTCTTCGAGCGCTTCCCGTTCGTCGACGTCGCGTTCGGGCCCGGGCAGGTGCACAAGCTCGCCGAGTTCCTCACGAGCGAGTCGCTCACCGCGCAGGGCTACTTCGAGTTCGAGGGCTTCACGGGCGAGCTGCCGGAGAAGCGCGGGCGCGAGTTCCAGGGCTGGGTGCAGATCTCCGTCGGCTGCAACATGGTCTGCTCGTACTGCATCGTGCCCTCGACGCGCGGGCGCGAGGTCTCACGGCCGCTCGCCGACCTCGTCGCCGACGTGCGGCGGATGGCCTCCGAGGGCGTCACGGAGGTCACGCTGCTCGGCCAGAACGTCAACTCCTACGGTCGCGACCTCGCGCGGCGGGGCAGCGCTCCCGCGAGCTTCGCCGAGCTGCTCGCCGCGGTCGACGCGGTCGAGGGGATCGAGCGGATCCGCTACACCTCGCCGCACCCGCAGGACATGAAGGACGACGTCGTCAGAGCGCACGCCGAGCTGGAAGCGCTGTGCGAACACATCCATCTGCCGCTGCAGTCGGGCTCCTCCCGGATGCTGAAGGCGATGCGGCGCACGTACACGCGCGAGCGCTACCTCGACCGCGTCGCGCTGATCCGCGAGCACGTGCCCGACTGCGCGCTCACGACCGACATCATCGTCGGCTTCCCCGGCGAGACCGAGGAGGACTTCGCGCAGACGCTCACGCTCGCCGAGGAGGTCGGCTACGACGGGGCGTTCACGTTCGTCTTCTCGCCGCGCCGCGGCACCGAGGCCGCGACCCTGCCCGAGCAGGTGCCGCACCCGGTGAAGGTCGAGCGGATGGAGCGCCTCGTCGAGGTGGTCCAGCGCCGCGCGCGCGAGCGGGCGCAGCGCTTCGTCGGACGCACCGTCGAGGTGCTCGTCGAGGGCCCGTCGCGCACCGACCCGACGCGCCTGCGCGGGCGCTCGCGCCACAACAAGGCCGTCAACTTCAGCGGCCTCGGGCAGCCCGGCGAGTACGTCCAGGTCGAGATTTCGAGTGCGACGAGCCAGACGCTCGCGGGCGAGGAATCGCTGATCGCCCGCGCGGCGCGCTGAGCGCGCAGCCGTGAGCGCCGCTCAGCGGACCTCGCGCTGCGCGTCCGCCATGTCCACGGCGAGCCGCGTCGAGCCCATGCGGCGGGCGAGGCTCGCCGACAGCTCCGGCGCGAGGCCCGCGAACGCCGCGCCGAGCCGCACGCCGAGTGGAGCCACGTTGCCCTCGGAGCGGTTGCGCTCGATCGCCTTCACGACGACCTTCGCGACGTCCTCGGGGGTGCGCGTGCCGACGCCGCGCGGCAGCTCGACGCCGGTCTTGGCGAACATGCCGGCGTCGCGGATGAAGCCGGGGTAGATCGTCGAGACGCCGACGCCGTGCGGCCGCAGATCCTCGCGCAGGCCGAGCGCGAAGCCGCGCATGCCGAACTTCGTCGCCGAGTAGAGCGAGCCGCCGGGCGTGGCGGCCTTGCCCGCGAGCGAGGAGATGAAGACGAGGTGCCCGTGACCGCGCGCGACCATCTGCTCGGAGATCAGCTTCGCGAGCATCACCGGCGCGCGCAGGTTCACGTCGAGCGCGCGGTCGATCTGCTCGACGGCGTAGTCGTCGAGCGTGCCGCTCGCCGGCAGCGCGGCGTTCGCGATCAGGATCTCGACGTCGCCCGCCTCCTCGGCGAGGCGGTAGACGGAGGCACGGTCGGCGAGGTCGAGCGCGAGCGCGCGGCCGCCGACCTCGGCGGCGAGCGGCTCGAGCAGGTCGGCGCGGCGGCCCGTGAGGACGAGCTTTGCGCCGCGCTTGGCGAGCGCGCGGGCGATCGCGTGCCCGATGCCCCCACTGGCGCCCGTGAGCAGGGCGGTTCCTTTGATCTCGGTCATGGGCGACAGCCTGTCACAGCGGCGCGCCGGCGAGCGCCGACGGATCGACCGGCCGCGACTCAGGCGAACAGCGCGACGGTCGCCGTGAAGCTGTGGATGAAGTTCGCCCCGCCGACGGGACCGATCTCCCCGGCCGCGAAGAAACCGGCGGACGGAGCGCCGTCGAGCTGGTCGGCGAGCGCGCCGGCGTCGTGGTCGGCGACACCGAACATCTCTCTGCCGCGCGAGTGGCACGCGAACGCGAGCGCGCCGGCAGGGGCGCCGCCGAGCGCCGCGACGCGCACGCGCAGCTGCTCCTCCAGATCGCGATCCGCGGACGCCGCGTCGCGGGCGTGCAGGCGCAGCACCTGACCCTCCTCGACGGGGGCGGCGATCGCGAGCGTGCCGGCGACGGGGTCGGCGCCGAGCAGCTGGCGCACGAGGAAGTCGCCGTGCTCGTAGTCCGGGCGCCCGCCGTCGACGACCATCCCGACGAGCAGGCCGCCGGCGATCAGCGTGTGCTCGCGCGGGTCGAGCTCCTCGATCACGGCGCGTATGCGATCGAGCGCCGGGCGCCCCGCGAGCTCGTGGATGACGTTGCCCTCGCACGCGGTGACCGTCATCTCGGGACCGACGGGCACCGCGCCCTGCGAGACGCACGGCAGCAGCTCGACGCCCTCGAAGCGCACGCCGACGGCACCGCCGTCGCAGACCTCGTCGCCGTGGAAGAGCGCGCCGCTGTCCTGCGCCGTGCGCGCGCTCGCAAGCCCGCCGAGGACCGGCACGCCCGGCGCGCGCGCGGCGAGGTCCTGCAGCAGCGGCTCCGTCGGGAAGGAGAACGGGTCGGGCAGCAGGATCGCCCCGGAGGCGCCGGCGATGTCCTCCATGCCCATGACGGTGACCATGTCGTCGTTGACGGCGGCGGTCGCGTGGAAGGTGCGGGCGCTGCCGCCGTCGAGCGCCGCCGTCCACACGGCGACGGCCGTCGTGCCGTCGGCGTGCTCGGCGCCGCAGCCCAGCACGCCCCCGGCGCCGCAGCCGATCAGCGCGGGCGGGCGCAGCGCCTCGTGCACGCCCTCGAGCGTCGCTTCGGGCGCGGCGAGGTGCGCGCCGGAGGCGAACACGATCGCGAGATCCGCCGCGCGGCCGTCGAGCGCGGCGCGGGCGGCCTGCGCGGCCTCGATCGCACCGACGCGCGCATCGCCGTGCAGTGAGATCCCCGTGCCGATTCGTACGCCCACTGTTCAACGATACCCCCGCACCGCAAGTCGGCATAAAGCTTCAAGCAGCGCTCCAGCGCGATACTCCGCGGCGTGCCCGCGCCGAGCGTGATCGCGATCTTCGGGCCGACCGGGATCGGCAAGACGGCGGTCGCGCTCGCGCTCGCGCAGCGCCTGCGCGCGGCCGGCGAGGATCCGGTCGCGATCTCCGCCGACGCGCTGCAGGTCTATCGCGGTCTGGAGCTGCTGACGGGTGCGGCGAACCGTGTGCAGCGCGCCGCGCTCGAGCACCGGCTGCTGTCGTTCCTGCCCGTCGACGCGACGTTCAGCGCCGGCCAGTACGCCGAGCTCGCGCATGCGGAGATCAACGCGGCGCTCGCGGCCGGGCGCCGGCCGCTCGTCGTCGGCGGGACCGGGCTCTACCTGCGCGCCGCGCTGACCGAGCTGTCGCTGCGCCCGCCGCCCCCGGAGGGGCTGCGCGAGCACTGGCAGACGGAGCTCGACCGCCGCGGCCCACCGGCGCTGCACGCCCGCCTGGCGCAGCGTGCGCCGTGGGCGGCGCAGACGATCGATCCCAACGACCGTCAGCGGATCGTGCGCGCGCTCGAGCTGCTCGACGCCGGCGAGCTCGAGCCGCCGGAGGGGCCGTCGCAGCTGTGGACCGACGCGGTGCGCCATCCGACGCTGCTCGCCGGGCTCGTGATGGAGCGCGAGGTGCTCTACGCGCGCATCGACGCACGGGTCGAGCAGATGCTCGCCGCCGGCGCGCGCGAGGAGGTGCTGCGCGCACACGCCGCCGGCGCGTCGGAGACAGCGCGCAAGGCGCTCGGCTTCGAGGAGCTGCTGACCGGCGACGTCGACGGGATGAAGCGGCGCACGCGCAACTACGCGCGCCGGCAGCTGACGTGGATGCGCAAGCTCGCCGGCGTGCGCACGCTCGACGTGACGGGGCGCACAGCGGAGGACGTCGCCGACGAGCTCGCCGCCTCCGCCGCCTGAGCGGCCGCTCGCCTCAGACGACGACCTTCGCCTTCATCCGCTCGTACTCCTCCGGCGTGATCGCGCCGCGATCGCGCAGGTCGGCGAGCTTGTGCAGCTCGTCCACCGGCGAGGACGCCACCGAGCGGATGTACTGGTCTGTGGCCTTCTGGGCCTCCGCCTGCTCGGCGAGCGCCCGCTCGCGCATCCCGCCGCCGCGCGCGATCAGATAGATCAGCACCGCGATGACGGGCACGAAGAGCAGGAACAGCAGCCAGACCGCCTTCCACCAGCCGGACAGCTCGTGGTCGCGGAACAGGTCGATCAGGATCGTGATCAGGATCCACACCCAGATCACGAGGAAGAAGAGGGCGAGCACGGTCAGCAGCCCGTCGCCAAGGTCGTAGTCGGCGAGGATCGGGGTCATCGGACCTCCAAGCCTGGGGGATGGGACGTACCTCATTGGGGTGCATACCCAGATGACCGGCCGGCGTACGTTTTTCGCGAATCGCTACGCTCCCGCCCGTGCGGTTCGAGAAGTGGCAGGCGCTCGGCAACGACTACGTGATCGTCGAGGCGCAGGAGCTGCCGTTCGAGCTCACGCCCGCGCGGGTGCGCGCGATCTGCGCGCCGCACCTGGGGGTCGGGTCGGATGGGATCCTGCTGCTGCTGGCGCCCGACGAGCCCGGCTACGTCGCGCGGCTGCGGATCTTCAACCCCGACGGATCCGAGCCGGAGCTGTCGGGCAACGGCGCGCGCCAGGCGATCCTCTACCTGCGTGCGCGCGGCTGGACCGACGCCGACGTCTTCTCGATCCAGACGCTCGCCGGCGAGATCAGGCCGACGATCACCGGGCCCGCGACGTGCCGGGTCGACATGGGCCGCGCGTCGACGACCTCGGCGGACTATCCCGACGGCGCGCAGGATGGCGTCGGCACGCTCGCGGCGGACGGCCGCGAGTGGCGCTTCCAGCACGTCTCGATCGGCAACCCGCAGTGCGCGATCCACGTCGCGTCCGAGGCGGAGCTGATGGCGCTCGACCTGCCGGCGATCGGGCCGGCGATCGAGGCGCACCCGCTGTTCCCGCGTCGCACGAACGTCTCCTGGTATGCCGCGACCGCGCCCGATCGGATCCGCGTGCGGATCTTCGAGCGCGGCGTCGGCGAGACGCTCTCCTCCGGCACCGGCGCCACCGGCGCCGCCGTGGCGCATGTGCTGCGCGGCGGCGGGGACGCCGACGGGCGCGTGACGGTGCTGCTCGACGGCGGCGAGATGGAGGCCGAGGTCGGCGAGGACCTGGGCGTGAAGCTGACCGGCTGGGCGCTGCCCGTCTACGCCGGAGTACTGTCAGATGACTTCCTGAAGGAGCTGCAGAGCATTGACTGAGGATCTGGCCATGCGACCGAGCAGGCGCCTGGAGCGCATACCGCCCTACCTCTTCGCGCAGCTGGAGCGCAAGATCGCGGAGAAGAAGGCCGCGGGGGTGGACGTGATCTCGCTCGGCATCGGCGATCCCGACATGCCGACGTACCCGCCGATCGTCGAGGCGATGCAGCGCGCGGTCGCCGATCCGGGCATGCACCGCTACCCGACGAACCGCGGCCGCCCCGAGTTCCGCGCGGCGGTCGGCGCGTTCTACGAGCGCCGCTTCGGGGTCGCGCTCGACGTCGAGACCGAGGTGATGGCGGCGCTGGGAGCGAAGGAGTGCATCTTCCACCTCAACGTCGCGTTCCTCGACCCCGAGGACGTCGCGCTCGCGTCCGACCCGGGCTATCCGGTCTACACCGCCGGGCCGCTGCTGGCGGGCGCCGAGGCGGTGCTGATGCCGCTCATGCCGGAGCTCGGCTTCGCACCCGACCTCGACGCGATCACCGCTGAGGACGCCGCGCGCGCGAAGCTGCTGTTCGTCAACTATCCGAACAATCCGACGGGCGCGGTCGTGCCGGAGGGCTTCTTCGAGCGGGTCGTCGCGTTCGCGCGCGAGCACGACATCCTGGTCGTCCACGACAACGCGTACAGCGAGACGACGTTCGACGGCTACCGCGCGCCGTCGTTCCTCGAGACGCCGGGGGCGAAGGAGGTCGGCGTCGAGGTCTTCTCGCTCTCGAAGGGCTACTGCATGACCGGCTGGCGCTGTGCGGCGATCGTCGGCAACGCCGAGGCGATCGCGCAGTACTGGCGGCTGAAGTCGAACGTCGACTCGGGGCTGTTCGAGGCGGTGCAGCTCGCCGGCGCGGCGGCGCTGGATCCGTCGGTCGACGCCTACGTGGCCGAGATGAACGCCGTCTACGCGCGCCGGCGCGACCTCGTGTGCTCCGCGCTGCGCGCGGCCGGGGTGGAGGTGACGCCGCCGAAGGGCACGATCTACGTGTGGGCGCCGATCCCCGACGGGTATGAGAGCGCCGCCGCGTACTGCGCGCACGTGCTGGAGCAGACCGGTGTCGTGATCTCCCCCGGTGGAGCCTACGGCGCCTCCGGCGAAGGCTTCTTCCGCATCGCGCTCACCGCGCCCGACGAGCGGATCGTCGAAGCGGTGGAGCGGCTGCGGCGGCTGGGCTGAGCAGGGCTAGACTGGACGCGTGAACACGCGCAGCCGCAACGGCCGCACAGCGCAGACCCCTGCGCGCGCAGGCACGCCGGTCGGGCGCGCGCGTCAGCGCGCGCTCGCGGTGTCGGTGACGCCGGCCGGGGAGGATCTGACGGAGCTCGAGGAGCTGCTGCACACCGCCGGCGTCGCGACCGTCGGGAAGGTCGTGCAGCATCGCGAGCAGCCGCATCCGAACACGTACGTCGGGCCCGGCAAGCTCGAGGAGATCAAGGAGCGGATCGCGTCCGACGACGCGAACCTGATCGCCTGCGACGACGAGCTCTCGCCCCGTCAGGGGCGCAACCTGGAGGAGGCGCTCGGGATACCGGTGATCGACCGCACGGCGATCATCCTCGACATCTTCGCCGGGCACGCGCACACCGCGGAGGGGAAGCTGCAGGTCGAGCTGGCGCAGCTCGAGTACAACCTCGCGCGGATGCGCGGGCTGTGGACGCACCTCGAGCGCCTCGGCGGCGGCGTCGGGACGCGCGGACCGGGGGAGACCCAGATCGAGACCGACCGCCGCCTGGCGCGCGACCGCATCGCCGCGCTGCGGCGCCGGCTCGCGCGCGTCAAGTCCTCGCGCGACGTGATGCGCGCCGAGCGCGAGCGGGCGCAGCTGCCGACGGTGGCGCTCGTGGGGTACACGAACGCCGGCAAGTCGACGCTGCTGAACGCGCTCACCGGCGCCGACGTGGGGGTGCGCGACCGCCTCTTCCACACGCTCGATCCCACGACCCGCGGCTGGCGGCTCGGCGGGCGCGAGTTCCTCCTGACCGACACCGTCGGCTTCATCCGCAAGCTGCCGCATCAGCTCGTCGACGCCTTCGGCGCGACGCTGGAGGAGACGCGGATGGCGGACCTGCTGGTGCATGTCGTCGACGCGTCCGCGCCGGAGACGGATCTGGACGAGATGCTGAAGGCGGTCGACGCCGTGCTCGCCGACATCGGCGCCGGCGAGCAGCCGCGGATGCTCGTGCTCAACAAGGCCGATGCGCTCGACGAGGCCGGTCGCGACGATGTCCTGTTGCGCCACCCGGACGGGCTGCTCGTCTCCGCCCTCAGCGGCGAGGGGCTCGAGCCGCTGGGCGAGCGCATCGAGGCCGAGTTCGCCCGCGCGCTGCGGGACGTCGAGCTGCTGCTGCCCTACCGCGACGGCGGGCAGCTCGCCGAGCTGCACGAACTTGCCGGCGACCTGCTGCGCGAGGACACGCCCGACGGCGTGCGCGTCAAGGTGCGCCTGCCGGCGACGGTCGCGGCGCGCTTCGATCGCTACGCGGTCAACGGACGCCCCGGCTGAGCGCCGATCAGGAGAGCCCGGAGGATCCCCAGCCGCTTGCTCCGCGGTCGTCGGGCGATCCCGGCAGCTCGTCGACGAGGTTGAGCGCCGGCGCCCAGAACGGCAAGAGGAGCAGCTGGGCGATGCGGTCCCCGGCCGCCGCTTCGAACAGCTCAGAGCCGCTGTTGGCGAGCGTCACGCAGATCTCGCCGCGGAAGTTCGGGTCGATCAGCCCGCCGAAGGGTGCGACGCCGTGGTTGGCCGCCAGGCCGGAGCGCGGCACGACGATGCCGCACACCTCGGGTGGTAGCGCGACCGCGATGCCGGTCGGCACCTTCAGCCGCTGACCGCTCGCGAGCACGACCGCCTCGACGCAGCGCAGGTCGATGCCCGCATCCCCCGGCCGGCTGCGCACGGGGGGGACCGCGCCGGGGCGCACGAGCTGCACGTCGAGCTCGGCGAGGACGGTCGCGGACAGCATGCGCGTGGAGTGTTCCGGGCGCGTCGGATGGATCGGACCGGCACACGGCCGCCACCGGCCCGCGAGCGTTCACTGAACGCTCGCGACTTCTTCACCGACTCGTCACCGGTGGGCGTCGGCGCCATCCCTAGCGTCATGGGCGGCGATGCACGTGCCCGCCCGTGGGGGCGGTCGGGCAGCGGATGGAGTCGCCGCACAGAGCGCCGGGGCCAGCGCGGAGCGCGGCCCCGGCGACGTGCTGCCGCTAGACCAAGCCGTTCGCCTTCAGGAACTTCTGCGCCACGTCGGCGGGCGACTGCTTGTCGATCGCCACGGCTGCGTTCATCTGCTGCATCGCCGGCGTCGTGAGCTTCGCACTCACGGCGTTCAGCGTCTGCTGGAACGCCGCGCCCTCGGCCGCGAGCACTTTCGCGCTCACCACGGGCGTGACGTTCTGGAAGCCGAAGACGTTCTTCGGGTCCTTCAGCACGACGTACTTGCCGCCCTGCAGCTGACCGTCGGTCGTGAAGACGTCGGCGGTGTCGATCTTGCCGTCGTCGAGCGCCTGGTACTGGAGCCCGATCGTCAGCGGCGAGAACTTCACGTCCTTGATCCCGTAGACGCGCGCGAGGCCGACGAGCCCCGTCTCGCGCTGGCGAAACTCCGGCGGGGCGCCGAGGCGCAATCCCTTGATCGCCGCGAGATCCGCAACGCTCGCGAGGTTGTGCTTCTGTGCGTATGCGGGCAGGACCGCAAGCGCGTCGACGTCCGTGAACGGCGTGAGCGGCAGCAGCGTGAAGCCGTGCTTGGTCGCATACGACTTGCCCGCCGCGAACGCGTCCTGCACGGTCGCATATGCCTTGTTGTCGCCCGCCACGGCGGTATTGAAGATCCCGATGTACTCGGGGTAGAGGTCGATCTGGCCGCTGCGCAGCGCCTTGTCGGCGATCTCGGTGGAGCCGATGTTCTGCTTCAGCGCCACGGTGAAGCCCTTCGCCTCCAGCGCCTGCTTGTAGAGCTGGCCGAGCACGAACTGCTCGGTGAAGTTCTTCGTCCCGAGTGTGACGGCCGGCTTGCCCTTGCCGGGCGTGCCGGAAGTCGTGCTGGAACCGGACGTGTCGTTGCTGTCACTCGATCCGCACGCTGCGAGTCCAAGCGCGAGCGTGACGAGGATTGCGAGGATTCCTTGCTTCATACGGCCTTGGTCCTTTCCTCTTCGACGTACCCCCAAGCACGGTCGATCCGCAGTCCGCGCGGCGTGACCGCACGCTGCACGCCGGCGAAGACGAGCTCCGCCGCGAGCGCGAGCAGGGCGACGCAGATCGCTGCCCCGAGCACTCCGGGCAGGCGGTACGTCGCCTGGTCGACGATGATGTCGCCGAGTCCGTGGCCGCCGGCGATCGAGGCCAGCGTCGCGGTAGCGATCACGTAGACGACGGCCGTGCGGATCCCGGCGAAGATGAGCGGCAGCGCGAGCGGCAGCTCGACGCGCCACAGCACCTCGGTCGGCGTCATGCCCATCCCGTTCGCGGCGTCGACCAGGTCGCGGTCGACGCCCTCGACGGCGACGTAGGCGTTCGTGAGCACGATCGGGAACGCGAGCACGACGAGCGCGACCATCACGTTGAGGAAGCCGATCCCGAGCACGGCGACGCCGATCGAGATCAGCGCGAGGCTCGGCAGCGCGCGGCCGATGTTCGAGGCGTTGATCGCGACGAACGAGCCACGGCGGATGTGCCCGAGCCAGACGCCGAGCGGCAGCGCGAGCGCCAGCGCGACGCCGACGGCGGCGCCGCTGAGCGCGAGGTGGTCGAGCGTCAGGCGTCCGAGCAGCGACAGATGCTCGCCGATGAAGCGGAAGGCGTCGGTGAAGTCGCTCATGCGCTCACGCCCTTCCGCGTCCATGGCGTGAGCGCGCGCTGGAGCAGGACGAGCAGCCCGTCGGCGGCGAGCGCGAGCGCGACCGCGAGCGCTCCGGCGGCGATCATCTCCGTGTTGAAGGTCAGCTGGAGCCCCTCGAGGATCGGCACGCCGAGTCCCTCGTTGACGACGAACGCCGCCACCGTCGCAAGGCTGATCACGGTGACGGTCGCGATCCGCAGCCCGGCGACGATCGCCGGCAGCGCGAGCGGCAACTCGACGCGCCACAACAGCTGACGCGCGGTGAGGCCCATCCCGTTCGCCGCGTCGCGCACCTCCGCCGGCACGCCGGCGAGCCCGGTCAGCACGTTGCGGAAGAGGATCAGCAGCGTGTAGGAGACGAGCGCGATCTCGGCGGTCACGCGCGAGAGCCCGGTGAGCGGCACGAGCAGCTGGAACAGCGCGAGGCTCGGGATCGTGTAGAGCAGGCCGGTCGCGAGCACGACCGGCGTCGCCAGCCAGCCGCGGCGGTGCGCCGCAAGCGCCAGCATGAACGCGATCGCGAAGCCGACGCCGAGCGCGATCCCCGTCAGCAGCAGATGCTGGAGCAGCGCCGGCCCGAGCTTGTCGTGCCAGTGCTTGCCGACCCAGTCGAGGCAGAACGTGCCGTTCTCGCGCTCGCACGTGCTGCCGCGGCCGAAGTCGGGGATGACGGGCGCCTGGCTCATCGACGTCGCAACGCCTGGCTGATGAGCTCCAGCGAGAGCAGTCCCGCGACGCCGCCGTTGCCGTCGCTGACGGCGAGCGGACGGCTGCCGTCGGAGAGCAGCAGCGAGAGCGCGTCCCGCAGCGAGGTGTCGAGACCGACGCTCGCAGCGATGGTCGCGCCGGCGACCGGCAGGAGCTCGACGTCGCCCACGCGCGTGAGCGCGAGGCGCTTGAGGCCGCGGTCGGCGCCGACGAACTCCGCGACGAAGTCGTCGGCGGGGGCGGCGAGCAGCTCGTCGGGCGTCGCGTACTGCGCCAGCACGCCGCCGTCGCGCAGGATCGCGATGCGGTCGCCGAGCTTGATCGCCTCGTCGATGTCGTGCGTGACGAAGACGATCGTCTTGCGCACGCGCCGCTGGAGGCGCAGCAGCTCGTCCTGCAACCGTGCGCGGGTGATCGGATCGACCGCGCCGAACGGCTCGTCCATCAGCATCAGCGGGGGATCGGCGGCGAGCGCGCGGGCGACGCCGACGCGCTGGCGCTGGCCGCCGGAGAGCTGCGCCGGGTAGCGATCGGCGACCTCGGGCGGCAGCGAGACGAGCTGCAGCAGCTCCGAGACGCGGCGGTCGATGCGACCGCGATCCCAGCCCAGCAGCCGCGGCACGGTCGCGACGTTCTGCGCGATCGTGTGGTGCGGGAACAGCCCGACCTGCTGGATCGCATAGCCGATCTCACGTCGCAGTTCCGACCCCTTGCGCTTCAGCACGCTCTGACCGTCGAGCAGGATGTCGCCCGACGTGAGGTCGATCATGCGGTTCACGAGCCGCATCGCGGTCGTCTTGCCGCAGCCCGAAGGACCGACGAGGACGCAGATCTCGCCCGCCGGGACGGTCAGCGAAAGGTCCTCGATCGCGGGCCTGGTCGCGCCCGGATACTGCTTGCGGACGTTGCGCAGCTCGAGCGGCGCGGCCTGGGGGTAGGCGCCCGGCCCCTCGGTCTGGGCGATGTGCTCGCTGGTCACGGCAGGCGACTCCCGGCAGGGGAAGGAGTCGATCCTAGTCTGCACCTCGACGCCGCGCGCCAAACGCGGCGCGGCGCGCCTCCGCGTGCGCTGCCGCCTCGAACGTGTCGTCGAGCGGCTCGAGCGGCCGCTCGCGACCCAGCGCGCGCGCGATCAGCCAGTCTGCGAGCCACGCGTTCTTCGGCAGCAGCGGGCCGTGCATGTAGGTGCCGATCACGTTGCCGGCGCGGACGCCTTCGAAGCCGTCGGCTCCGTTGTTCCCGTGGCCCCGCAGCACGCGACCGAGCGGCTGCGCGCCGGGTCCGAGCTGGGTGCGCCCGCCGTGGTTCTCGAAGCCCGCGAGCTCCTGCGGCCCGTCCCCGAGGTCGACTTCGATCGCGACGTTGCCGATCAGCCGCGGTCCGTCGCCGCGGACGGTGCGCAGGTCCACGAGGCCGGCTCCCGGGAGCGTCTCCGCGCCGAGCTCGTAGGAGTGCCCGAGCAGCTGATAGCCGCCGCAGACGGCGAGCAGCGCGGCGCCGCGGGCGGCCGCGGCGTGCAGCCCCTCGCGCTTGACTTCGGCGAGGTCGAGCGCGCACAGGCGCTGGTCGCGGTCCTGGCCGCCGCCGATGTAGAAGAGGTCGGCGGCGTCTGGATCGAGCGGCTTCTCGAGCGCGGCGGCGTGGAGCGCGAAGCCGATCCCGCGCCACTCGCAGCGGCGTCGCAGGAACAGCAGGTTGCCGCGATCGGCGTAGATGTTCATCAGCTCGGGGTAGAGCGCGCAGACGCGCAGCGTCGTCTCAGGCACGGAGCAACACGATCTCGCTGCCGACGTGCTCGTCGGTCATCTCGACGAAGCGTCTGCCGACCGCCTGGAAGCCGGCCGCGACGCCCTCGGCCTCGAACGCGTCGCCGTCGAGGCGATCGAGCCGCACGGAGTCGCCCTCCGCGGTGCGCGCGCCGTCGGGCGCGACCGTCTGGCGGATCCGCTCGATCACGGTCCCGTCGGACTCGAGTCGCACGGCGACCGGCTGGCTCGCGTACACCCAGCCGTCACGCTCGAGCACGTCCGGCAGCGGCGGCTCGGTGTGCGCGGCGTCGAACCCCTCCATCGCGTCGGCGAGCGCGCACGCGAGCAGGCCGCCGGCCGTCAGGTGCGCCGCGGCGCGCGCAAGGAACGCCGCGCGGCCGGCCGCTCCACCGAGCAGTTGGATCGTCTGCATCGGCGCCAGCACGCACGCGAAGCGGCGGCCGAGGTCGAAGCTGCGCGCATCGCCGCAGGCGGTCTCGAGCGGGAGCTCGGCCGCGCGCTCCTCGAGCGCGGCGAGCAGCGCCGGATCGAGGTCGAGCGCCACGACCGCGTGGCCGGCGCGGGCGAGATCGAGCGCCACGCGTCCGGTGCCGCTGCCGACGTCGAGCAGCGGACCGCCGGTCTCGGCGGCGAGCTCGCGCCACAGCGGCAGGTCGGCGTCGTAGCCGCCGCACTCGAGGTCGTGCCAGAGGACGGTGAGATCGTGGGTCCGCAGGTCGCTCATCGCCAGTACTCCGGCGCCACCCCGCGGCGCGCGAGCAGGTCGCGCAGCTCGAGCAGGGCGGTGTACGTCGGCAGCGCGTAGAGCGGACCGTCGCCGTCGGCACGGGCTGCGTCGAGCGCGGCCGACAGCTCCGGCACGACCGCGATCCGCGCCGGCTCGATCCCCGCGTACTTGAGCCGCAGCGCCAGCTCCGCAGCGCGCGTGCCCGCGCACGTGACGCGGCGCGCGCGACCTGCGAGCAGCTCGAAGTCGGCGTCCCACACCCACGAGACGTCGCGCCCGTCGGCGGTGTTGTCGTTGAGCACCGCGAGCACGTCGATGCCGTCCCCGCCCGCCCCGTTCTCGAGCGCGAGCGTGCGCAGCACCTCGTTCGCGCCGGCGGGGTTCTTGACGAGCAGGATCGAGAGCGCGCGGCCCTCGAGCTCGATCGTCTCGGCGCGCCCGAACGCGGCGGCGACGCTGCGCAGGCCCGCGACGACGTCGTCGAGGTCGACGTCGAGCGCGTGGCAGAGCGCCGCGGCGCCGAGCGCGTTGTAGACGTTGTAGAGCCCCGGAAGGGGGAGTGCGACGTCGACCGCGCGAGCGCCGACGCGCAGTGCGACGTCCGCTGAGCGCGTGCCGTGCAGCGTCACACGCTCGGCGACCACGTCGGCGGCGGGACGCTCACGGCCGCAGTGCGGGCAGCGGTAGCGGCCGAGATGGCCGAGGTAGACCGCCTCGTACACGTACGCGTGGCCGCAGTTGCGGCAGTGCTTCGAGTCGGCGGCGTGCTGCATCTGCGCCAGCGCCATCGTGTCGTCACCGACGCCGAAGTACGTGACGTTGCGGCGCTTGCGCCCGAGGTCGGCGACGAGCGGGTCGTCCGCGTTGAGGACGAGCCGCACGTCGGGGTCGAGGCCGCCCACGACCTCCGCCCAGCGATCGGCGATCGTCTCCAGCTCGCCGTAGCGGTCGAGCTGGTCGCGGAAGAGGTTCCCCAGCAGGATCGCCCGCGGCCGGAGCTCGGCGACGAGTTGGGGGAGCCACAGCTCGTCGACCTCGAACAGGCCGAGGTCGCCGTCGATCCCGTCACGCCGGGCGGCGTCGAGCAACGTCGAGGCGATGCCGCCGGCCATGTTCGCCCCGGCACGGTTGTGCACGAGCCGCGTCCCGCGCCGCTCGAGCACGGCGGCGATCATCGCAGCGGTCGTCGTCTTGCCGTTCGTCGCCGAGAGCACGACCGAGCCCTGCGGCAGGCGGCGCGCGAGCTTCCCGATCGCGTGCGGGTCCAGGCGTGTCAGCACCTTCCCGGGCAGGCTGGTGCCGCCGCCGCGGCCGGCGGCGCGTGAGACACCGCCGGCCACGCGGGCAACCATGACCTTCGATCCGAGTGCGCGACCGGCCATCACGGCACGAGCACGCGCACCGCATTCGGCAGCGTGCGAACAATGGCGGGAAGGTCCGCGATCGGATCGCCGTCAGCGTAGAGCTGGAAGGGACGATCGGCCGAGATCTTTACCTCCCGCGCTCGCTGCACCGTCACCTCCGGATTCGCGACGTGCGTGCCCTTGAAGACCTTCGGCAGCTGCATGAGGAAGCGCCCCCTGCCGACGCCCGCGACCGCGATCACGTCGAAGCGGCCGTCGTCGAGCTGGGCGTCGGGGGCGATCATCATCCCGCCGCCGTAGTAGCGTCCGTTCGCGACCGCGACGTTGAAGCCGACATGCGCGTGGGGGACGCCGTCGAGCTCGAGCTCGAAGCCGACCGGCTTCCAGCTCGCGAGCGCACGCAGCGCGCCGTAGACGTAGGCCAGGTCGCCCGGGACGCGCGTCGCGTTCGCGATCCGGTTCGCGTCGGAGTCGAAGCCGCAGCTGGCGATACCCACGAATGCGGTGCCGCCGGCCTCGCCGAGGTCGATCGTGCGCTCACGTCCGCGCGCGATCAGCGCGACCGCCTCGGCCGGGTCGTGGGGGACCTCGAGCGCGCGGGCGAAGTCGTTGCCGCGCCCGCCGGGGATGAGCGCGAGCCGCCCATCGGTCCCGTGGAGCGCGCCCGCGACCGCGCCGACGACCCCGTCGCCGCCCATCGCCGCGGCCACTTCGCCCTGCTGCGCGGCGGCGCGCGCCAGCTCGCGCGCATGGTCGAGCGAGCGCGTGCGCTCGACGTGGAAGCCGATGGCATGTGCGCGCAGCGCCTCCTCCACGCGCGGCAGGCGCTTCAATGCGCGGCCGCCGCCGGCGGTCGGGTTGACGATCAGGGCGACGTCACGGTCCATGCACCGGGGAACGCTACAGGTGGCCGGACCGGTTCCGGCGTCACGCGCGGCGCGCGTGAGTATGCTTCCGCGCCGTGCACCGCTCGCCGACCAGGATCGTTCCGCTGCTGCTCGCCGTCGCGTCGCTCGCGGCATTCGCCGGCTGCGGCAAGTCGGGCGGCTCATCGAGCACGGCGACGCCGGCGACCGCGGCCGCGACGACGGACACCACGACGACGCAGGCGAGCAACGGCTGTCAGACCGTCTCCGCTCCGCCGCCCAAGGGCGCCGGCCACCTGCCCAAGCCGAAGCTGAAGCTCGACCCGGGCAAGACGTGGACCGCGACCGTCGCGACGAGCTGCGGCACGTTCACGATCACGCTCGACGTCAAGCGCGCGCCGAAGACCTCCGCGTCGTTCGCCTCGCTCGCGAAGAAGGGCTTCTACGACCAGCTCACATTCCACCGGATCGTCCCCGGCTTCGTGATCCAGGGCGGCGACCCGCTCGGCACGGGCACCGGCGGCCCGGGCTACTCGGTCGTCGAGGCGCCGCCGAAGAACCTCCACTACACCCACGGCATCGTCGCGATGGCGAAGGCCGGCAACGAGCCCTCCGGCGCCTCTGGCAGCCAGTTCTTCGTCGTCACCGCGCCGACCGACGCCGGCCTCCCGCCGGAATACGCGCTGCTCGGCAAGGTCACGCAGGGCCTCGACGTCGTCGACACGATCGGCTCAGCCGACCTCGACCCCAGCAGCCCGGGCGACGGCCCGCCCGCCTCGCCGATCGTGATCGACTCGGTCAAGATCGCGGGTAGATAGCCGCGAAGGGCGTCACTCGCGGGCGACGCCCTTTCGCTTCGCGTCTAGGCTAGTCTGACGGTCACAGTTCTTGGGGCGGCGAGGTTGAGGCTGCCTCTGATTCTGATGAATGCCGCTCTTGGGCACATTCCGACGACTGTCGTCACTTCTACTTCTTCGAGGGCGTTGATCGTGAACGTTCCGAGGACTCCAGCATTGATCGCTTGCGATCCTAGGACATGCGCATGTATTTGGCATTTGGACATTCCGCCGCCTATGTTGGCCTGTATGCGCAGTTCTCTGAAGGCGATACTGAAGCCGGTTATTCTAGGTAGCGTTCCGGCAAAGCTTAGATAAAATATGAAGGAATTTATTTCTATGAATCTAGCTCTTTGTTCTGAGCATCTTTCCGTTCTTTCGCCTTCTTCTTGTCCTAGCACGGTCCATTCGGAGTTACCGAAGAATTCTGCTCTCTTGGGAACCAGTCTGTTGTTGAGTGTGAAGCTCGCATGAACTTCACAGGTCACTCTTATCATGCCATCTTCTATTGTGAATCTTTCATCTAGTAGAGCGAATTCGCTGACGCTGAAATCGAGGTCTCTTTGCGCGAGGGCGCTGCTCGTGCTGATGGAGAGCAGGAGTGCCGCGGTGCAAGCCGCGAACGCGATCTTCTTCATGAGGCTCATTGCCCAGTCCCTTGTTGAGGATGGGGAGCAGTGGAAGAAATCCGTGACCTCCTGAACGTCGTGGTGGCGCTCCGCGAGCGCGTACCGGGAAGCGTGCACCGGCGAACATGGTCGCTCCCCAGTGTGAAATGCGCGCCGCTGAGACGTCCCCCGACGCTACGCGAGCGTAACAGCCGATACTTTACGCAGCGACAAACGGCGCGTCAAGCTTGGAAATCCCCCTAGAACAGCTCAGCCTGCTCTGGCTCCAGCTCCGGGTCGGCGAGGCACTCCGGGCCGTCGTAACGCGCGTCGTTGACTGCCTTCGACACAGGCCGCGCGCGGGTGAGGGAGACGGGGAGGGGACGCAGGAGCTGTTGGGCGTGCTCGGGCGGCGTCTCAGGATCGAGCCAGGTCCGCTCATCGTCAGGGTCGAGGATCACGGGCATGCGCGGGTGGATCGGGGCGATGAGGTCGTTGGCCGTCGTCGTGACGATCGCGCAGCTGCGCAGCCACTCGCCCTGCGGGTCCTTCCACGCGGACCCGATCGCGGCGAACGCGAACGGCTCGCCGCCGGCGCGTTGCACGTGAAACGGCCGGCGGGCCCCATCGCGCTCCCACTCGTAGAAGCCGTCGGCGATCACGAGGCAGCGGCGGCGATTGAACGCGTCGCGATAGGCCGGCTTCTCGGCGACGGTCTCGGCGCGTGCGTTGATCATCTTGAAGCCGACGTTCGGGTTCTCCGCCCACGGCGGGACGAGGCCCCAGCGCAGCAGCGCGCCCCCCGGCGCGCCGTCGCGCATCACGACCGCCAGCACGTCGTCGGCCGGGGCGACGTTGAAGCGCTGGCGGATCTCGACCGACTCGCCGAGCGGGAAGCGCTCGCGCAGCTGATCCGGCGTGGTGCCTGCGAGCGTGTAGCGGCCGCACATGGCGGTTCAGCCCGCGGTCAGCGGGAGGCCGCGGCGCGGGCGCGCGCCTGCCGGCGGCGGCCGAGCAGTGCGAGCACGCCGAGCACGGCGACGATGACGATCAGGCCGAGCAGGATCCCGCCGCCGATCGAGATGCCGCCGAACGGCAGCGCGATCAGCTCCACGACGCCCAGGCCGAGCAGCAGCAGCGCGATCACGAGCGCGAGGATCAACGCGAATCCACGCACGCGCAGCAGCGGGCTGGAGCCCGGCGGAGGGGCGACGAGGCCCATGAAACGCAGCAGCAGCAGTTGACGGTCGCTCGGAGGCGCCTGGCCCATGCGCGTGACGGCGTCCTTCAGGTCGCCAGCGCGGCGCTCGGCGAGCGCGATCGAGGCGTCGGCCATGCGCCGCAGCTGCATCCGCTCCTGCGGGCGCGCCGCCGCGAGCGCGCGCTGGTAGTAAGCCCGCGTGGCCTTCGCGTCGTAGCGTTCGGCCGCGCGCGCGCCGAGGATCGCGAAGGCGGCTGCCTTCAGCTTCGTCTCGGACTCGAGCTCCTCGTCGCTGCGCGTTTCGAGCTGCTGCATCGCGGCGAGCCCGCCGCCCTGCTGCACCCGCATCTGCCGTGGCTTCTGCTGCTTGGCCATAGGGCGGACAGTGTAGAGCCAGCGCGCTACGCCGTGCCGCGTGCGAGCAGCCAGCGGTGGGGCGCGCTGGGACGCTCAGCCGGCGTCGGAGCGCACGTCGCGCAGCTGCTCTAGTGTCAGGTCGGCGAAGTCGTGGCGGGCGAGTCGATCTCGCCGCTCGCGACGGACGACGTCGCGCAGCGCCTCATGCAGGGTGTCCGTGGTTCGCTTCGTTCCGAGCACCACACCGGCCTCGCGGACCAGGTCGAGGTCAAGGTTCACCGTCGTGCGCGCACGCTTGTGGCCTGTCATATGCATGCGCATACTGTGGCGCAAGGGCCAGCCACATCCCAATCACATACGTATATGGCTGCTACGGCGCGCCAGCGCCACCCGACGGGCTGCGCGCGCCGCCACCCTGCCCGGCGCCGCCGCCATTACCGCCACCGCCTGCCGGTGGTCGTCCCGGCGCGTCGCGCCCGGCGTGCTTGCCCGGCGGGATCACGTAGATCCGCTCGCCGGTGAGCGAGCCGGCGCCGTCCGGCTGCTCGGGCGGGGAGCGATAGACGTCGACGTGGCGGCCGGCGATCGCGCCGCCGACGTCCTCGGCGCGGAACCAGCCATGCCCCGCCGTGTGCCGGTACGCGGCGATGTAGATGCGGCTGCCGAGCGGGATCAAGCGCGGGTCGACCGCGATGCTGCGGTAGTAGCGCAGCGGCTTCGACGCGCCCGCGGCGAACGTGACGCCCGGCAGCGGCACGTAGCGCCTGCCGCGTCCGTTCGACCACCCGCCCGCCTCGAGCGGGAACGTCATGCGGTGGCCCTTCGCGAGCCAGTATGCGCCGGCGCGCCAGAACGGCGGCCCGCCCGCCCAGCCCTTCTTTCCGGGCGTGCTCGGGCGCGCGCGATCGGTCACCCAGCCGCCGTCGCCGAGCGCGCCGATGTGGAAGAAGGACCCGTCGAGGCCGATGCCCGTGCCCTGCATCGAGACGCCCCGGGCGGAGTAGAGCCAGTCGATCCGGTGCTTGCCGCTGAGCCCGGGGGCGGAGACCTTGCGACCGACGAACCACGCCTCCGGCACCGGGTAGTACTCGGTCACGGTCACGCCGCCGAGCCAGCGCGCCTTCGCGATCGGGCGCGCCTGCGCGGCGCCCGTGGGCAGCAGCAGCACGGCGAACGCAGCAGTCAGCAGATGGCGGCGCAGGCAGGTCATCGAGGGCGGGAACGTTGCAGAACGGTCCAGACAGACATCGGCGCCACGGACGCGCCCTTGAGCGCGGGGACGGGGGCTGCGGTCAGCGCGCCAACCGCGCTAGGCTGCGCCGCGATGCGGATCCGCGCCGCCGTGCTGGAGGAATTCGGCAAGCCCCTGGTCGTCCAGGAGGTCGAGCTTGCGGAGCCCGGTCCCGGCGAGGTGCTGGTGCGGCTCGTCGCCTGCGGCGTCTGCCACACCGACCTCTACACCGCCAGCGGCGCCGACCCGTCCGGCTACGCCCCGACGGTGCTCGGCCACGAGGGCGCCGGCGTCGTCGAGCGCGTGGGCGCCGACGTCGCGCTCGTGGCACCCGGCGATCACGTCGTCACGCTGTTCTCACCTCAGTGCGGTGAGTGCGTCCACTGCAGGAGCCCGCGCACGAACCTCTGCATGGCGATCCGCGAGCAGCAGAACCGCGGGTACCTGCCCGACGGCACGACGCGCCTTGCGCGCGACAGCGAGCCGCTGCGCCACTTCATGGGCACCTCGACGTTCGCCGAGTACACGGTGATGCCGCAGATCGCGCTCGCGAAGGTGAGCCCCGAGGCACCGCTGGAGGGCGCCGCGCTGTTCGCGTGCGGCCTCTCGACCGGCCTCGGCGCGGCGCTGCGCACGGCGCAGGTGCAGCCGGGCTCCACGTGCGTCGTCTTCGGCGCCGGGATGGTCGGCCTCGGCGCGGTCGCCGGCTGCCGCCTCGCGGGCGCCGAGCGGATCGTCTGCGTCGACCTCTCCGAGCAGCGCCTCGCGCTCGCGCGCGGACAGGGCGCGACGGAGACGATGCTCGGCGGGGTCGACGTCGTGGAGCGGATCGTCGAGTCGACGGGCGGCTTCGGCGCCGACTACACCTTCGAGGCGACCGGCAACGTCCACGTGATGCGCCAGGCCGTCGAGGCCGCGCGGATGGGGTGGGGCCTGTGCACCGTCGCCGGCGTGGCCGGCAAGGGCGAGCTGCTCGAGGTCGTGCCGCGCTATCTGATCCAGGGCCGGCGGATCGCCGGCTCCTCGTTCGGCGGCCTGAAGGGCCGCGACGACGTGCCCGCGCTGATCGACCGCTGGCTCGCCGGCGAGCTCGACGTCGAGCCGTTCATCTCGCATCGCATCACGCTCGACGAGGTCAACCGGGGCTTCGAGCTGATGGAGGCCCAAGACGGCATCCGCAGCGTGATCTCGCTCTAAGGAGCGTCTAGCCCGGCGCGCGCTCCTCGACGCCGTGCGGTGCGCCGTAGGCGGCGAGCAGGTCGAGGAAGGGGACCGCGTCGAACGCCTCGGGGCCGAGCACGCCGGTGCCCTTCCAGGCACCGGTCGCGAGCAGCTCGAGCGCGATGACCGGGTTCAGCGCCGTCTGCCAGACGACCGCCTGACTGCCGTACTCGCGCATCGTCGTCGCGTTGTCGGCGAGGTGATAGAGGTAGGTGGCACGCGGCGCGCCGTCGCGGCCGGTGCCCGTCACGTAGGTGCCCGCGCACGTGCGGCCGGTCATGCGGTCGCCGAGCATCGCCGGGTTCGGGAGCGCGGCGGCGACCACGTCGCGCGGGGCGACGTCGATGTCGCGCACGCGCACCGGAGCGGTGGCGTCGAGACCGAGCTTGTGCAGCGTCTGCAGCACGTCGATGAACTCCTGCCCGAGGCCGTACTTGAACGTGACGCGGCGACAGTCGACCCAGCGGGGGATCAGCACGACCTCCTCGTGCTCGACGTTGACGCACTCGACCTCGCCGATCCCCTCGGGGAAGCGGAAGCGCTCCGGCTCGGAGAACGGCTGCGTCGTGTACCAGCCGCGCTCCCGCTCCCAGATCAGCGGCGGGTTCAGGCACTCCTCGATCGTCGACCAGATCGAGAACGTCGGCGCGAACGCGTAGCCCTCGACGACGAGGTCGGCGCCGTCGCGCACGCCGATCTCGTCGATCTCCGAGAACAGATGGTCGGCTGCGTAGCGCGCGAAGACGTCGGAGAGGCCCGGCTCGACGCCGATCCCCACGAGCGCGAGCAGCCCGTCGCGCTCCCAGGCCTCGGCGGCGGCGAACTGCACGTCACCGAGCTTCACGCCCGGCTGCTCGAACGGTGCGGTCGGGTGGCGGTGCGAGAGCGTCATCGCCATGTCGAGGTAGGTGATGCGCGCCATGTGCGCGGCGGCGAAGATCTGCTCGTTGAAGCGCGGGTCGGTCGCGTTGAGGACGGCGTCGGCGCGTGCCTCGCGCATCAGCGCGACGAGCGCGGCCTCGTCGCCGGCGTCGACTGCGGCGGCGGAGAAGCGGTCGGGCTCGCCGAGGCGCTCGACGACCTGCGTCGCGCGGTCCGCGGAGACGTCTGCGAGCACCATGTGCGAGAAGAAGGTGCGCCGCTGTGCGATGCCGGCCGCCGCAGCTCCGACACCGCCCGCGCCGACGACGAGGATCCGCATGTGTGCAGATGCTACCCGTGCGCGTCAAGCGTGCAGAGGAAGCGCTGCGCCATCTGGCGCGCGCACCCCTGCACGCGTTGGCCGCCGGGCGCTACCGGCGCCTGCCCGGCGCCTCGATCATTGCCGCCATGGAGCGCGTCACTGCGACGGCGGCGGCACTGCTCGCACTCGAGTCGCCCACCGCCCCCCTGAACGTCGGCTGGGTCGCGCGCCTGGACGGTGGCGCGCGCCGTGACCCGCTCGACGTCGCGGCGCTGCTCGATCGCATCGCCGGCCGCCTGCCGCGCGCACCGCGGCTGCGGCAGATCGCCGTGCGCGCGCCCGCAGGCGACCGGGAGCTCGTGTGGCGCGAGGATCCCCATTTCGAGCTCGCGCGTCATGTCGTCGTCTGTGACAGCCCGTCGCCCGGGGAGGAGGACGTGCGGCGCGTGCTCGACGCCTTTCTCGCCCAGCCGCTCGCGCGCGAGCGCCCGCTGTGGCGGCTGCTCGTCGTGCCGGCGACGCGCAGCGGCGGCGCGGCGATCGCGGGCATGGTCCACCGCGCGCTCACCGACGGCGACGACGCCATGCGCCTGCGCGAGCTGGTCTTCGACGCACCCGCCGCGTCGGGTGCGCCCGAGCGGACGCACCGCGACGCGCTCGCGCTCTCCGAGCTGCGCGAGGCGCACCGTATGCGCTCGCTCGCCGGCGCCCATGGCGAACGCAGCCGGATCGGCGAGACGCTGCGGCACGTCGCGCTCACGCGCACGCTCGGGCAGCTCACGCCGGCGCCGCCGTCGTTCCTCGACGGGTCGGGGGCGCGACGGCGCACGTTCGTCACGGCGCGCGCCGACGCGGGCCGCCTCGGCCGCATCGCGGCGCACGCCGACGCGACCGTCCACGACGTCGTGCTGGCGCTCGTCGCGGGCGCCCTGCGGCGGCTTGCGGTCGCGGGCGGCGAGCAGCCGGCGGACGTGCGCGCGCTCGTCCCGCTCGCCGTCGGCGAGGACGAGCTGCTCGGGGACGCTCCCTGCACGGTGCTCGAGCTGCCCGTAGGCGAGCGACGTCCCGACGATCGTCTCGCCGTCGTCCGCAGCGGGATGGCCGCGGCGCTCGCGGCCGCCCGCGCCGGTGACGTCGGACCGTCGCGACCCGGCGGGGGCGCGGTGCTCGCCGGCCCGCCGGAGGAGCTCGCGAGCCGGCTCGCGCTCGGCATGCGCGTGTGCAACGTGACGATCCCGAGCGCGCTTGCGCCCGCCGGCTTCCTGCGGCTCGACGGCCGGCGCGTGCGTGCGCTCTTCCCCGTCGCCCCGCTGCCCGACGAGCACGCGCTCGCCCTGGGGACGCTCGCCTACGAGCGCCACGTCCACGTGTGCGCAACCGCCGACGCGCAGGCGGTCAGGGCGATCGGCCGCCTGCCGATCATCCTCGCCGACGCGCTCGAGGAGCTCGGCCTCTCGAGCGGGCTGCGCCGCCACGCGCTCGCGCACACCCGCCCCGGACGGTGGACGGTTGCTTAACGCAGCGGGCGTAGGCATGCTCGTTCGGATGCGAATTACGGCGCTGATCCCCGAGGCGATAGTCAACTCGATCTATCGGTCGATCCTGCCGATGCAGGCGCTCGCGCAGCGCGGCCACACGGTGCATTTGGAGGAGCGCAACGAGATCCGCGACGCGCGTGCGCTGCTGGAATGCGACCTCGTCCACTTCCTGCGCTTCAGTCAGCAGGAAATGCAGCGGATGGCGAGAGCGCTGAGCGACGCCGGCGTCGCGGTCGTCTGGGACAACGACGACAACCTCACCGCATCGCAGAAAGGCAACCCGAACTACGCCTACCACTCCGGCCTGTCGGGCCAGCGGGTGCTCGCGGGGATGACGACGATGATGCGCCAGGCCGACGTCGTCACGACGCCGAGCGCGATGCTCGCCGAGCGCTATCGGGAGCTCAGCGGCGCCGACGTGCGCGTGCTCGAGAACTACCTCCCGCCGGCGTTCACGCGCCCGGCGCGGGTGATGCCGCACAACGGCGTCACGATCGGCTGGCTGGCCGCGCTCGAGCACCAGCGCGACGTCGAGCAGCTCGGACTGCAGGAGACGCTCGGGCGTCTGCTCGCGCGCCATCAGCAGCTGGAACTGATAACGATCGGCCTGAACCTCGGGCTGGCCAGCCGGCGCTACAGACACGTCCCGATAACGAATTACGGCGAGCTGCCCGAACTGCTCATGCACTTCGACATCGGGATCGCACCGATCGCCGCCGTCGACTTCAACCGCGGCCGCTCCAACGTGAAGCTGAAGGAGTACGCGGCGATGGGGGTGCCGTGGCTCGCCTCACCGGTCGGCGGCTATGCGGGCATGGGGGAGGAGCAGGGCGGGCGGCTCGTCCCCGACGACCGCTGGTACGAAGAGCTCGAGCAGCTGCTGCTCGACGCCGACGACCGCAGCCGCCTCGCGCGCCGCGCCAGACGCTGGGCCCAGGAGCAGACGATCGAACGCCACGCCGAGCGCTGGGAGCAGACCTTCGAGGACGCGATCGAGCGGGCACAGGCAGGCAGCGCGGTGCGCTGATCTGCTTGGAACTTGCGCGGCGCCGAAGGCGTCGGCATGCTGGACAGGTGCGTATCGCCGCCGTCGTGATGGAGCGTCTCATAAGCGGGATCTACCGAACGTGGATTCCGATGCAGGCGCTCGCCTACCGCGGCCACTCGGTCCACGTCGAGGAGCGCAACGTGATCGAGAACCCCCAGCCGCTCTTCGACGCCGACGTCGTGCACTTCTGCCGCTCCTGCTTCGGTCCGATGGAGCGCCTCGCCAGAGCGCTGAAGGAGGCTGGCGTCGCGATCGTGTGGGACAACGACGAGGACTTCCTCGAGGTGCCGAAGGGATCCCCCGGCTACGTGGACGTCCGCGGAATGCACGGCCAGCGGATCTGGAGCTCGCTGAAGTCGATGATGCGCATCGCCGACGTCGTCACGACGCCGAGCGAGACGCTCGCGGAGCGCTACCGGGCGGCCAGCGGCGCGGACGTGCGCGTGCTCGAGAACTACCTCCCGCCGACGTTCACGCGACCCGATCGCGCGCCGGTCCGCACCGACATAGCGGTCGGCTGGCACGCGCTGCTCGATCACGAGCGCGACTTCGAGCGGCTGCGGCTCAGAGAGGCCTTCGAAAACCTGCTGCGCCGTCATCACACGCTGCGCGTCGTCGGCATAGGGGTCGATCTCGGCCTCAACAGCCATCGCTACGAGCGCTGCGAAGGCGGGGTCCTCTACGCCGGGCTGCCCGAACAGCTGCTGCGCCTCGACGTCGGGATCGCGCCGCTGGCCGACACGCCGTACAACCGGGCGCGCTCGAACGTGAAGCTGAAGGAGTACGCGGCGATGGGAGTCCCGTGGCTCGCCTCGCCGGTGGGTCCCTACGCGAGCATGGGGGAGGACCAGGGCGGTCACCTCGTCGGCGACGATCGCTGGTACGAGGAGATCGACCGGCTCGTGCTCGAGTCCGACGAGCGCAGCGTGCTCGCCCGTCGTGCGCGCAGGTGGGCCGCAGGCGAGCGGATCGAAGACCACATCGACCAGTGGGAGCGCACGTTCGAGGACGCGATCGAGCGTGCGCGACCGCGCGGGGTCGTGCGCTGAGCAATGCTTTTCATTGCGCAACATGAAACGTTGCGCTATCCTTGCGTCCATGCCGGTCGCCATCGCCACCAAGGTCGACGCGCTCAGCCGCGACCTCCACTCGCAGCGCCGCCTGGCTGAGCTGCTGGGCGTCAGTCCGGCGCAGATCACGCGCTGGCGTCGCGGGCAGGGGATCGACGACCTGAACGCCGAACGCGTCGACCTGCTGGAGCTCGTGATGTCGAACCTCATGCGCGTCTATCCGGTCGACGCGGTCGAGCGCTGGCTGCGCGGCGTCAACCCGCATCTCGGCGATCGTCGTCCGATCGACCTCGTGCGCCACGGCGAGGCGCGCGAGCTGCTGGACGCGATCGCCGCGGAGCGCGCCGGCAGCTTCGCGTGACGCTCTGGCGGATCCTGCCGCACGATCCGCAGGCTGGCGAGATCGAGCCGGGAGGAGCGCTCTGGTTCCCGCGCGGCTTGCAGGGGACCGGCCGCCACGACAACCGCGACCGCTACGGCTGCCTCTACCTCGCGACCGATCCCGTCGCGGCGATCGCCGAGACGCTCGCGCCGTTCCGCGGCACCGGCGAGCTCGTGGAGGCGATGCTGATGCGCGGCGGCCGCGCGCTCGCGCTCGCCGCGCTGGCGCTCGACGCGCAGGCCGAGCTGGTCGACCTCGACGACCCGGCGGTGCTGCTCGACGCCGCGCTGCGGCCCTCGCATGTCGCGACGCGCGTGCGCGCCGTGACGCAGGCACAGGCGCTGCGGCTCCACGACGAGCGTCCCGACGCCGCTGGCCTGCGCTGGTGGTCGACGCTCGAGTCCTCCTGGATCAACGTGACGCTGTTCGATCGCGCTGCGGGGTTGCTGGCCGCCGAACGCGTCGAGCCGCTGACGCTCGGCGACGCGCGCGTGCGGCGGGCGGCCGCGTCGCTCGGGCTCGGCTGATCAGCGCACCAGCAGCGCCGCGCCGAGCGCGCCGCCGAGGTCGCCGAGCGCCGCGAGGCGCACGTCCGGCGGGCGCTCGTCGGCGAACAGATGCGGCGCCATCGCCGCGACGATCCGCTCCACGTAGGGCTCGCCGAGCCGCAGACCGAGACCGCCGCCGATCACGACCCGCTCGACGTCGAGCAGGTTGACCGCCGAGGCGATGCCGGCGCCGAGCGCGGCGACCGCCTCGTCGATCAGCCGCCGGGCCAGCTCGTCGCCGTGCTCCAGCGCACGCGCCCAGATCCCGCTCGTCAGGCGCGTGCGATCGTGGCGCTTCATCAGCTTGAAGAGGTCGGTCGGCTCGCCCTGCTCGTGCAGGTGGCGGGCGCGCGCCTCCAGCGCCGCGCGGCCGCTGTAGGCCTCCATGCAGCCGCGCCGGCCGCAGGGGCAGCGGCGCCCGTCGAGCTTGATCACGATGTGGCCGATCTCGCCGGCGGCGCCGCGCCCGAGCCACGGCTCGCCGTCCAGCGCGATCCCGCCGCCGACGCCGGTGCCCCAGAAGACGCCGAGCAGCGAGCGCGCGTCGCGCCCGGCGCCGAGCGCGACCTCCGCGTCGGTCGCGACCTGCACGTCGTTGCCGAGCAGGACCTTGGTGCCGAGCGCGTCGCGAAGCGCCTGCGCGAGCGCGAACGCACCGTCCCAGTCGGGCAGGTTGCGCGCTTCGGCGACGGTACCCGCGCCCGCGTCGACGACGCCGGGGGAGCCGACGCCGACGCCCGCGAGCGCGCTCGTCTCCAGCCCCGCGGCCTGCGCCGCCTCGCCGAGCGCCCGCGCCATCGCGGCCGCGACGTCGGGCGGCCCGCCCGCGGACGGCGTCGGATGACGGGCCTGCCCGAGGACCGCGTTGTCGCCGTCGACGACGACGGCCTGGATCTTCGTGCCGCCGAGGTCGATCCCGCCGCGTGCGCTCACGCCGGCGCCTCGGCCGGGATCGGATCGAGCGAGGACCGCCCTTCGCGCGGCAGCGCCAGCGACAGCGCGAGCGCCGGGAGCGGGAGCGCCGCCAGGATCAGCAGCACCGGCCTGAGGCCGACCTGGTCGGCGAGGACCCCCAGCAGCGCCGCCATCGCGCCGCCCGCCCCGATCGCCGCGCCGAGCGTGATGCCGGAGGCGACGCCGATGCGGTTCGGCAGGTACTCCTGCCCGAGCACGACGGTGATCGAGAACGTCCCGACGGTGAAGAACCCGACGAGCGCGAGCAGCGCGAACGCGGCCGGCTCGCCGACGACGAGCGCAAGCAGCATCAGCGGCGTCAGCACGCAGTTGCAGGCGACGAGGATCCGCCGCCGGCCGAGGCGGTCCGCCAGCCGGCCGCCGACGAGCGTGCCGAGCGCTCCGGCGACGAGGATCGTCGTCAGCGCGGCGTTCGCGACGCCGGTGGAGCTGTCGAAGTGGGTGATGAAGTAGGCGGGGACGAACGCCTGCAGGCCGTAGTACGCGCCGGAGCGCACGGCCGCGATCCCGGCGATGCGCGCGAACGGTGCCCAGCGGTCCGGGACGGCCGCGGCGGCGTGCGACGCGGCGTCCGAGCGGCGCTCGGGATGGAAGCTCCGCAGGCGCGGCAGCTCGCGCGCGAGCAGCGCGGCGATCGTGAGCATCGGCACCAGCAGCCAGACGGTGCCATGCAGTCCGAGCGCGAGCACGAGCGGCGTGACGAGGATCGGGCCGAGCGCGAAGCCGACGTTGCCGCCGACCGAGTACAGGCTCATGCCGCTGGCGCGCCGCGAGCCCGAGACGTAGTTCGCGTACCGCGCACCCTCGGGATGGTAGGCGCCGACGCCGAGCCCGGCGAGCGCGACGGCCGTGAACGTCAGCGGATAGCTGGAGACGAGGCCCGCCGTCGCGATCCCGGCCGCGGCGAGCACGACGCCGCCGGGCAGCAGCCACGGCAGCGAGCGACGGTCGGCGAGGAAGCCGAACAATGGCTGCAGCAGCGACGAGGCGCCGGTCATCGCGAAGACGAGCGCCGCGGCGGCCGCGTAGCTGTAGCCGCGGTCGCGGATCAGGAACGGCAGCAGCGCCGGCACGGCGCCCTGCGCGACGTCCACGCATGCGTGTCCGCTGGAGAGCGTGAGGATTCCGCGACGGTCGACGCCGGCCCCGGTCATGCGCCCGAGGGTAGCGGCGGGCGCGGTTTCAGCCGTCACCCGCCCCTATCGGTATACATAAGATCGATTATCGAGCATTGATGCGAGCGGAACGGGGCGCCACGCCCTGCCCTCGCGGCTCGAGCCCGACCCGCGGGTTCGTATACAGGCGATCAGGCGGCGCCGGCGCTGTCGCCGCCACCGAAGGGCGGCTCGTGATGCGGAGCGCCGTCGCCGTCGCTCGAGCGGCTGCGCGCGCGGTCTGCTGCCGCGTGGCGGCGCTTGGTGCGGCGGGCCTCGTCGCGCACGCGCTCGCGCAGCGGCTGCTCGACGTCGGTGGCGCGCTGCTGACGCCGGCGCGCGAGCTCGTCCAGGCCGGTCGGGCTGTCCTCATGCGAGCGCATGCGATCTCTGCTTCGGCAGCTTGCCAGAAAAGCTTGAGCGACTAGCCTGCGGGTACCAGGTGGAGCCGCATCCGGGCCCCCTCGATCTCGACGCGATCGCAGAGCTGGCGGGCAATCCACAGGCCCCGTCCGCTGCGCGCGTCCGTGCCGGGCATCAGATATCCCGCAAGCTGCGAGGCGACCCCCGCGCCGCCGTCCTCGATCTCGCAGACGAGCTGCCCCGCAGCCTCCCACACGCGCGCGCGCCGCGGCCGGCGGCCATGCACGATCGCGTTCGTCGCCAGCTCGCCGGCGGCGACGCGCAGCGCCTCGAGCTGCTCGCCGTGCAGTCCGGCGTACGTCGCCTGCTCGGTGACGAACGCGCGCACGATCGCAGGATCTGCGTCGAACGCCAGCTCGGCGACCGGCCCGGCCGGTTCGTCGAGACGGTCGGCGAGCGTCTCGAGGTAGGCGTGAGGATCTGTGGCGTCGGGGTTGGGCACCGACCCGAGCCCGTCGCACAGCAGCGGGTGCGTGCGGCGCGCGTGCGCGACGATCGACCCCGGCAGACGACGCGCGTCGTACGGGCAGACCAGGTCGACCGCGGCGTCCGCGAACGCGATCGTCAAGATCGCCTCCGCGCGCGCCCACTCGCGCACGACCGGCTCGGAGCGATCCGGGTACGGCGGCTCGCCAAGCGCACGGATGCGCCCGCCGCCGTGATGCGCGGCGAGGTAGTGCGTGTAGCCGGCGAGCGTGCGCGGCGGCGTCTCGTACCACTCGGAGGGGGCGCGGAAGTCGACGACGGCCGCATCCTCCCCCAGGCGCTCGCGCAACGTCCGCTCGCGCTCGGCGCCGAGGATCACCATCACCGGCTCCCCGCGCTCGATCCCCTCGCGCACGAACGGCTCGGCGACGGCGAGCAGCTGCTCGGGCTCGTCGTAGATCAGGGCCTGGTGCGCGAGCCCGCTCATGTCCCCTCCTCCCTGCGCAGGACGCGCGGCGCGGGCGCGCGCTCGTCGCCGAACAGCTCCAGCATGCGCCGCACGAGCGGCGGCGGCTCGTGCAGCAGCAGCGCGCGGCCGCGGGCCGCCAGGCGCGCGGCGGCCGCGTGCAGCTCCGCCAGCCCGCGCGCGTCGAGGAACGTGAGCGCTTGCAGGTCGAGCGTCAGGTCGGTCGGGCTCTCACTGGCGATCCGCAGCACGTCCGTGAAGCGCTCCACCGTCGCCAGGTCGACGCTGCCGGCGACGGAGAGGCGATCGTCGGCGGTGAAGGTCAGCTCCAGCTCGTCGGCGATCCGCGCCACGGCGTGGTGGTGCCAGCCGCCGCACATCGCGACCGGATGCGCCTGCGCGGCGCCCAGCACGTGCTCGCCGCTCCAGCGTCGCTCGTCGTAGAGGCAGACGGCCGAGAACGGCAGCCGCGCGAACAGCGCGCCCGCGGCCCGCTCGTAGACGAGCAGCTCGCTCGGGTCCATTCCCGCGTTCAGCGCCCATGCCATGTCGACGACGACGCGTAGCCCGCGAAAGCCGTCGTCGAGCGCCGACTGCGTCATCTCCCCCCACGCCGCGCTCACGCGCGCGGGGTCGTAGTCGACCGCTGCGTAGACGTCGTCCTGCGGCGTCACCGCAAGCTGGCCGCCCGCCGCGCTGCGCGCACGCTCGCAGCCCGCCAGCGCGAGCGCGTCGATGACCGCAGCGGGCGTCTCGCGATCGGGGATGTAGACGACCCGATCCCCCGCCCGCAGGCCGGCGTCGACGTAGGCGGCGGTGACGTCCCAGCGATCGTCGTCCGACGCATACAGCAGGCATGCGTGATCGTGCACGGCGATCGTGGAGACGGAGCGAAACGCGGACAAGGGTCCCCCGGATGGCGGGGCCCCACTATATGCATTCGTCCAGTGGACGTTCGAGGAACGCGCAAGCCGGGCACGTTCTCCCCATGACAATCGGCTCCAGCCTCTTCCTGATCGCCGTCGGCGCGATCCTCAAGTACGCCGTGACCGCCCATGTCGCCGGCATCGACATCCAGGTCGTGGGCGTGATCCTCATGGTCGCGGGCGCGATCGGACTCGTGCTCGGCCTCTTCATGTATGTCAGCGCGAGCGCACGGGCGCGTCGCGGCGACATCCCTCCTCCCCCGCCCGACGCCTACTGAACGGTCAGTGGACGAGCGTCTTCAGGACGACGATCACCAGCCCGAACGCCGCATCCACGCTGCCTGCGAGCAGCGCGCCGAGCCAGGTCGAGGACGTGCGCAGCCCGATGAACGCGCCCCACGCCGCCAGCTGAGCGACGCTGGCCGCGAGCGCGAGGTCGACGCCGGCCGTGACCGACCAGGCGCCGACGGCGGCGGGCGCGAGCAGGGCGAGCGGGATCGCCGCGCTCTGGAGCATCGGCCACTGCCGGCGGGCCATCTTGCGCAGCCGCGCGAAGGACAACGGCGCCGAGCGTTCGATGCGCGCGGCCATCGCATCCGCCCACACGTGCGCAAGCCAGAAGACGACCATCGTCGAGCCGACCGCGAGCACCATCGCCCCTGCGGTGGCGTGCTCCTCGTCGAGCGAGCTGATCAGCGCGGCGACGAGGATCGAGCCGTAGATCGCGGCGGCGTAGTTCGCCTCCGACTCCTGCACCGTTCCAGTATTCCGCGCCGGCCGGCGCGCACCGGCCTCTTGGCGCTCAGACCAGCGTGAACTGGCCGACGAGGCGGTCGAGCTCCTCGGCGGTCTTCGCCAGCTCCTGGGCGGAGGCGGCGACCTGCTGGGTCGCGGCGGACGTCTGCTGCGTCGAGGCCGAGACCTGCTCGCTCGAGGCCGAGGACTGCTCCGCGACGGCGGCGACCTGGGCCATGCTCTCCTGCATCCGCGTGGCGCGGCCGGCGATCTGCTCGATCGAGGTCGCGATCCGCTCGACGCGGTCGCTCATGTCGCCGACCGACTCGCCGATGCGCTCGAACGACGCGCGCGCCTGCTCGACGGTCGTGGCGCTGTCCTCGGTGCGACGGGCGCCGGCCTCGACGACGTCGACGACGCGGCCGGTCTCGCGCTGGATCTCCTCGACGAGGTCCGCGATCGTCGCGGCGGCGCCGCGCGACTCCTCGGCGAGCTTGCGCACCTCCTCGGCGACGACGGCGAAGCCGCGTCCCTGCTCGCCGGCGCGCGCCGCCTCGATCGCGGCATTGAGCGCAAGCAGGTTCGTCTGCTCGGCGATGCCGGTGATCGTGCCGACGATGCCGCCGATCCGCTCGGACTTCTCCCCCAGGTCGCGCATCGCGCTCGTCGCCTCGGTGGAGACCTCGCGTGCGGCGGCCATCGCGGCGCTGGCGCGCGTCACCGTGAGCGCGCCCTCCTCGGCGACGCCGCGCGCCTGCTGGGCGGCGCTCGCCGTCTCCATCGCGTCCTCGGCGCTCTCCTTCGTCGCGGCTGCGACCTCGATCGTCAGCTCGCGCGCCTCGGCGACGGAGCGCACCTGGCGCCCGGCTCCCTGCGCGACCTCGCTGACGGTCGTGGAGATCTCGCCGATCGCCCTGCCCGTCTCCTCGGAGGTCGTCGCCATCTGCTGGGAGGCGGCCGCGACGCTCGCGGAGCTGTGCGCGATCTCCTGCAGGATCGCGGCGACGCGGGCGCGCATGCGGTTGTAGCCCTCGATCGAGGCGAAGGTCGTCTCGTGGATCGCGTTGACGGCGCGTGAGACGTCGCCGATCTCGTCGCTGGAGATGCGTTCGATCTGATGCGTGGTCGAGCGCGCCTCGACCGTCATGTCGCCGTTCGCGACGGCCGTCAGGCCCTCGGCGAGGCCGTTGACGTCGTCGTCGCGCAGGTGCGAGAGCTGCGTGAGCACGCGTCGCACGCGCATCCGCAGGGCAAGGGTGATCCAGGTCGAGAGCGCCCCGGCCAGCAGCGCGCCGACGATCGCGGCGACGACGATGAGCGTGCGCGACATCGAGACCGTCGAGGAGAACTGCGAGTTCAGCTGGTCGGCGTGCAGCCGCACGCTCCGCGTCAGCCACGGCAGCTGCGCCGCCTCGGCGCGCGCGTGGTCGGTCTTGAGCGAGCTGATCGTCGAGAGCGCGACGATCGCGACGCCGATCAGGAACAGCACGACGACGCCGAAGGCAAGCCCGAGCTTGCGCCCAACGGTCCAGCGGACACCCATGAAGCCCTTCAACGCTGCCTCCTGACCGCCCGGCGCGCGCAGACGCGACGGGGCCGACGGTTCGTCTTCCCGAGTCAGTCGGCAGCCGGCGCGGAATGTTGAGCGGCGCTGCGGGAGCGCGGACTACCGCGCGATCGTCGCCGGGCCCGTGTGCGTCGTGCCGTCGGGCGCCGTCCAGACGACGCGCCATGCACGACCCGTCTTGGCGGCGACGGTGCGCTGCCAGTAGCCGTTGGCGCCGTAGTGCTGGGTCGCCAGCGGCTTCCAGCCGTGGCCGCGGTCGTGGATCTGGATCGCCAGCGAGCCGGCATGGCCGTGCGCAGGACGCACGAAGCCCCACAGGCCGCTCTTCCCATGGCGGGCGGGCAGCACGACGAGCGGAAGGCGGAAGCCCTCGAACGACGGCTTGAGCTTGGAGCCCTTGAACAGGATCAGGCCGGACTCGAACGCGCTGTGGCTGTTGAGCACCGTCGCGTCGTCGCGCAGCAGGTACTGCGAGAACGACTTCACGCGCGGATTGGCGTACGCGATCCGCTCGGAGATCGAGCGAAAGTCGGACTGCGTCGCGAGCGGCACGCCGAGCTGGCGGTCCGGGAAGCTCTGGACGCCGAACTCCGTGATGTAGATCGGCAGCCGCCGCGGCAGCGCACCGGCGCGGGCCGCGCGATCGAGCGCGCTCGTGAGGCGCCCCAGCACGCCGATCGTGACGTTGTCGGCATTCGCCGGGACCAGGTGCGGTCCCGCCGCGTTCGAGTACGGGTGCATCGCCAGCCCCTGCGTCGCCAGCTTCGCGCAGCCACGGCCGACCCTGCGGTAATGGCTGTCGAGGCACAGGACCCCGCGCAGGAACGCCAGCGGCGCGATCGTGCCGTCCTCGTGCTGGCTGTTCGCCTGCGGCGCGAGCTCGCCGAGCAGGATCGGTGCGCTCACATGCGCCGAGCGCAGGCCCTCGTACGCCTTCAGGTAGAGCTGACGGTAGATCCCCGCGCTCGCGAGCTTGCGACCGTGGCGCGTCGTGTAGAGCGGCTTGAGCAGCTTGCCGAGGTTCGGCTCGTTCCACACCGACCACCACGACACCTTCGTCCCGTAGCGTCGCCCGACGGCGGTCGCGAACTTGCCGAACGCGGTCGCGCTCGGACGCGTCAGGAAGTCGCGCCTGCTCGCCGTCGCCCACTTCGGTGCGCCGCCGGTGATCGTCAGCAGCACCTTCAGCCCGCGTGCGCGGGCGCCGTCGATCGCGGCGTCGTAGCGCGCCCAGCCGGCGGCCGGATAGGCGTTCGGGTCGGTCGCGTTGAAGCTCGGCGCGTGCGTCGCCGTCGGATCGGGCGCCACCTGGTTCCACGTCAGTTGGATGCGGACCGCCGTCGCGCCGAGCGACTGGATCTGGTCGAGCGCGGGGCCCGGGGCGCCGCCGAGCAGCTCCGCGGGCGCCTCGACGGTCGTGAACTGGCGGGAGCTCGCGCTCGCCGCCGCGGTCGGCACGAGCACGGCGAGGCACGTCACGAGCACGAGCAGGATCCGTTGGCGCACGAAGTGGTCCTCCTTGAGGGACGGGGGCTGTCGCGCTCGTGGCGCGACCGATTCGGAGTCCGCGACCGGCGATCTGGCGGACGCTCTCTGCCCCTAACGCGTTGGCGCGCCGAAGGTAGCGCACTCGCCCGACGGTTGCCGGGCGGATCCATTCACGCGCTCGCCTCCTGCGCGGCGGGCAGCTGCTCTCCCGCACCGAGCGGCGAGAGCGGCGAGCGCACGGCCGACGCCAGCTCCGCGGCGCTCACGTTCAGCGGATGGTGGCAGGCGGCGAGGTGTCCGTTCGCGAACTGCGTCAGCGGCGGCTCGACGCGCGCGCAGACCTCGGTCGCGCACGGGCAGCGGGTGCGGAAGCGGCAGCCGCTCGGCGGATCGATCGGGTTCGGCGGCTCGCCGCCGATCACGTGGCGCTCACGCGCACGGTTGCGCTTCGGGTCCGGGATCGGGATCGCGTCGAGCAGCGCCGCCGTGTAGGGATGGATCGGCTTGACGTACAGCTCCTCCGCCGGCGAGGACTCGACGATCTTGCCGAGGTACATGACGGCGATGCGGTCGCAGACGTGGCGCACGATGCTCAGGTCG
>DASRAV010000058.1:0-12910 GCA_035637995.1 Conexibacter sp.
CGCCTCGACCACCGACGGCGCGGCAGGCGGAGCCACCGAGGCCGGCGCTGCGGCTGCGCTGCGCGTCTCGACGAGCTGGAACGCGCACTGCGAGCAGAACAGCGCGCCGCGCGCGTAGAGCGTGCCGCAATGCGGACAGGCGCCGGCAGCGCCGGTCGTGTCGAGCCGCAGCAGGTGCTCGACCTCGCCGAGGCGCGCGTCGAGCTCCTGCAGGCGCGCCGCCTGGCGCGTGAGCACGTCGAGGCGGAAGTGGTCGCGGATCGCCATCTCGTATGCGAGCCCGCCGAGATCCCACTGCAGCTCGGCGAGCTCGCGCGCGAGCGCGTCGCGGCGCTCGGTCAGCTCGCCGGACGTGAGCGCCTGGCCGCCGCCCGGCGGCAGCGGCTGCGGCACGGGCGGTGGCGGGGGGCCGGAGATCAGGCGCCGCGGGTGCAGGCGCTCGATGAACGTCGGGGCGCTCATCCGATCGTGTCCGTCGGAGTGCCGCCGCCTGAGGCCTTGTGGTCCTTCGGCGGCGGCTTGCCACCGGTCGCCTGCTCGTCGGATTGCTGCTTGAGCTTGGTGATGTCGCCGCCGGTCTTGTCCTGCGTGACGGGCGCGATCCCCTTCGTGCCGGCGTCGCCGGAGCCCTTCTTGCCGTGCTTCGCGCCGCCGCCGGAGCCGTTGGCGGCGCTGGTCGTGCCGCTGTCGGCGGGAGCCGTCCCGCCGCGGTTCGTCACGTTGACGATCGGGCGCACGACCTGCGTCGCGGGCGTGCTGGCGCTGCCCTGCCCGAGCAGGAAGCCGACGCCGAGCGCGACGAGCACGACGGCCGCCGCGCCCATCGGCCCGCCGACGCGCTCGAGCTGATGCGCGAACGAGCGGCGCGGGTGCCGTCGACCGGCGGCGGCGGGCGCCGCTCCCACGCCGCCGGCGAGCACGTCGAGGTAGTCGACGCGCGGCGTCGCGACGCGCGCGCCGCAGGAGAGGCAGTAGCGCTGGTCGGCCGCGAGCGGCCCGCTGCAGCGCCGGCAGGCGGGGGCGGCGGAGTCGTCGGGCAGCGGCGTCGGCGGGGCTTGGGTCATGGTGTCACCTGAGCGTGGAGGGCTGGGCGTCGAAGCTGAGCGCGGCGCCGCGTGGGTCGCCGATGAAGAAGACCTGGAACTGCGCGTGGCCGTGGGCCTTCAGCAGCGGCACGATCGAGCGCCCGGCGGCGACGACGCGGCCGCCCTTGCGCGCGACGGCGGCGATCACGAGATTTTTCTGGGCCACGTCGGAGGCGTTCGTGGCGCGCGCGATCGCGGTCACGCCGCTCGCCGGGTCGCCCTCGAGGTGGGCGGCGCCGAGCTCGATCCGCACCGCCTGTGCGCCGTTCGGCGCCGCGTCGCCCGCGCCGACGCGTGCCTTGACCGTCGCCGGCTTGCCCGCTGACGGCGTGATCTGGTCGTTGACCCACGTCACCGTCTGCCCGGGGGCCAGCAGCGCCGCGTGCGTGAGGCCGGGCTCGAGGCCGGGCGCGTCGTTGCGCCACACGACCTTGTGCTGCGCCGTCTGGACCGCGATCGCGATCGGCACGTCCGCGAGCGCCCGGCCGGACGTGTTGCGCAGCACGACCACCGCGGCGGTGCCGTTCGCGTCGGTGACGAGCGTGCGCTCGAGCACCTTCACCGAGCGGTTGGTCGCGTTCACGCGCAGTCCCTTCGCTGTGAAGGCGCGGTTGCCGCCCTGCGTGAACTTCGCCGCCTGCTCGCGCGTCGAGGAGCAGCCGGCGGCGGTGAGCGAGAGCAGCGCGAGCGTGGCGGCCATGGCTCGGGGTGGGTGGGGCCGGGTCACCCGAACGCCCCGTGGACGTAGTCGCGCGTGCGCTGCGCCTGCGGCGCGTGGAAGATCTGCTCGCTGGGGCCGTACTCGACGAGCTCGCCGAGGTACATGAAGGCGACGTGGTCGGCGACGCGCTGCGCCTGCTGCAGGTTGTGCGTGACGATCACGACCGCGATCTGCTCGCGCAGCTCGAGGATCAGCTGCTCGATCGTGGTCGTGGAGACCGGGTCCAGGGCCGAGCAGGGCTCGTCCATCAGCAGCACCTCGGGCTGGGCGGCGAGCGCGCGCGCGATGCAGAGGCGCTGCTGCTGGCCGCCGGAGAGCCGTAGCGCCGGGTGGTCGAGGTTGTCCTTGACCTCGTCCCACAGGCCCGCGCGTCGCAGCGCGTGCTCGACGGGCTCCGCCAGCGCCGGCTTGCGCGGGCGCCGGCTCGCGCCGTCGCGCAGCGCGTAGGCGACGTTGTCGAAGACGGTCATCGGGAATGGGTTCGGCTGCTGGAAGACCATCGAGACGCGCCGGCGCAGCTCCGTCACCTCGAGCGTGTCGACGTCCTCGCCGTCGAGCGAGATGCGCCCGCCGCGGGCGGCGCTCGGCGTCAGCTCGGTGAGACGGTTGAGCGAGCGCAGCAGCGTCGTCTTGCCGCAGCCCGACGGGCCGATCAGCGCGAGCACCTCGCCCTGGCGGATCGGCAGCTCGACGCGGTTGACCGCGACCTTCTGCCCGTAGGCGATCGTCACCTGGTCGCAGCGCATGCGCTCGATCGCGGCAGCGCTCGCCGCAGAGCGGGTCGCGGCGGCGGCGTGCCCGTTGCCGTTGCTCGCCGCCGGCTCCGGCACGACCGTCGGCGCCTGCTCGAGCGAGATGCGCCGGATCGGCGGCGGCATCAGCGGGTCCACGCGGCCCCTCCGGTGAGCGCCGACAGGTTCCCGCGCGCGAGGCGGGTCGCGAGCACGTTGAGCGCGATCACGAGCGCCAGCAGCACGAACGCCGCGGCGTAGGCCTTCTCGGGCGCGCCGCCTTCGCCCGCGGGCGAGTTGCCGTAGATGTAGCTCGTGAGCGTCGAGCCGGTCCCGCGCAGCAGCCTGAAGCCGGGCAGCCCGCCGTCGGCCGACTCGGTCCCGAGCGTGTTGCCGAGCAGCAGGATGACGATCGCGGTGTCGCCGATGATGCGCCCCATCCCGAGGGCGGTGCCGGTCGCGATGCCGGGACGGACGGCCGGCAGCAGCACGCGCCGGATCGTCGCGCCGACGGTCTTGCCGAGCGCGAGCGAGGCTTCGCGCAGGTGGTTGGGCACCTGCAGCAGCGCCTCGCGCACTGCGCCGACGACGAGCGGCAGCGCGAGCAGGCTCATCGCGGCGCCGGCGATGACGAACGAGCGCCCGAACGCGGCGTCCGCGCCCGTCGCGCGGAAGGAGAGGAACGCGAAGGCCGGCTGCGAGAAGACGACGAGGCCGAAGACCGCGATCACGATGCTCGGCGCGCCGGCGATGATCTCGACCGCCGACTCGACCGTGCGCGCGAGCGGCGCCGGGCGCCCGTACTCGACGAGCCACAGCGCGACGCCGGTGCCGATCGGCACCGCGATCGCGGTGCCGATCGCGGTCAGCAGCAGCGTCCCCTCGATCGGATCGAGGAAGCCGCCCGACTTGCTCTGGTCGACGTCGGCCGTAGGGTGCTGGAAGAGGTAGGAGAGATGCAGCTGGGAGATCCCCTTCACGCCCATGTAGAGGACGATCGCGGTGGCGAGCAGCGTCAGCGTCACGCCCGCCGCCCAGCAGAGCCCGAGCCCGATGCGGTCGGCGAGCGGCCAGGAGGCCGCGCTGTCGCGCGGGCGCGTGCGCCTGCTCGGCCCCGCCAGCTCCGCCGACGCGTGCATCAGCGCAGCCCCATGCGCCGCATCGGCTGACGCGCCGCCCAGGCGGCGAGCGACAGCAGCGCCGAGGAGACGAGCAGCACGGCGGCGAACGCGTAGAGCGTCTGGGCGAAGGGCTTCGCGCTGAAGCCCTCCGAGCCGGCGACGATCGTCGCCGCCAGCGGCTGGATCGGCTCGAGGAAGAAGTTGAGGCCGTCGAGCGGGTTCGGCGCGAAGATGAACGAGCCCGAGACCATCGCGAGCATGATCGCCTCGCCGAGCGCCCGGGCGGTGGCGAACACGACCGCGGCCGCGATCGCGGGCCGCGCGGCGCGCACGGAGATCCGCCACATCGTCCGCCAGCGGTTGACGCCCAGCGCGGCGGAGCCCTCCAGCCACGAGCGCGGGATGCTGCGCAGCGCGTCGGAGATGATCGCGATCATGATCGGCACGATCATCACGGCGAGCACGATCGACGCCAGCAGCAGCCCGCCGCCGCCGATCGGGACGACCGGCTTGACGTCGAGCTTGAACTTCGCGCTGACGAGGTGGTCGTTGATCCACGGCGCGAGCACGAGGATCCCGATCAGGCCGTAGATGACCGACGGGACCGCCGCCAGCAGGCGCACCGTCGGCCCCATCACACGGGCGATCCCGGGTGGCGCGAACTCGACCGTGAAGAGCGCGCACAGCAGCGCGAACGGCAGTCCGAGCAGCACCGCCAGGCCGGTGCTCAGCGCCGTGCCGTACAGCAGCGGCCAGGCGCGCAGGTGGTACTGGTAATGATGCGGGTCGGCCGGGGACTGGTAGATGTCGTTCAACTGCGTGTTCGCGTTTCCGCCGGAGCCGAACCAGGCGAGGCCGTTGTGCGCGAACGACGGCCACGCCTGCACCAGCACGAACGCGAGCATCCCCACGATCAGCGCGAGCAGCGCGACGGCAAGCGCGCCGAGCCCCAGCTCGGCGCGCTCGGGGATTCGCCATCCGCTCACCGCAGCGGGATCCAGTGCGTGTTGATGATCTTGCGCGCCGCGGCGCTCTTCTGAATCCACTTGATGAACGTCTTCGCGGCGCCGGTCGGCTTGCCGCGCGTGACGAGCGAGAACGGACGCACGCCCTGGTACTGGCCCGACTTCGCGTTGCGCAGCGTGCACGCGACGCCCTGGTAGGGCACCGTCTTGACGTCCTTGATGAAGTCGAGCGAGACGAAGCCGATCGCGTTGTCGTCGCTGCGCACGGCCTGGTTGACGAGGCCGTTCGACGACTTCGCCGGGGCGCTCGCGGCGACGTTGAGCGTGTTGTCGAGGAAGATCTCCTTGAACGCGTCGGCCGTACCGGACGTGGCCGTGCGCGTGAAGATGTCCACCGCTCCGTGCGCGTGGGCGCCGGGCACCTGGCTCCAGCTGCGCGTGCGGCCGGTGAAGATCGCCTGCACCTGCGCCTTCGAGAGGCTGCCGAGCGGGTTCGAGTTGTTCGTGATCAGGCAGATCGCGTCGTAGGCGATGCGGTTGAAGACGAGGCCGCCCGGGTCGGTCGGCTGCGCCTTGCGCGAGGAGTTGCCGATCGTCACGCGCCCGTGGGCGACGTCGTTGATGCCGACGTCGGAGCCGCCCTGCTGGATCTTGAAGCCGACCTTCCCGGGGAACAGGTGGACGTACTTGGTGGCCAGCGCCAGGACGAGCGGGTGGACCGACGTCGAGCCGCTCATCGTGATCGTCGACTTGGCGAGTGCGGTGGGTGCGGTGAGCCCGAGCGCCGCGACGGTCGCGAGGGCGATGGTGGATGCGCGTCTGGGCACGGGACCTCCAGGTGGCTGGCTGAGCGCGCGGATCGTGCCGCAAGCGCGTGCACGCTCCGTTAACAGCTCGTGAACCACCTGCCGTTCTTCTCAACTTGTTCACCGGTGGCGGCCTGCCGCCTCCTAGCGTGCGCCGCCGATGCTCCCACGCGTGCGCCCGCTTCCATTCGCCGCGGCGCTCGCCGCCATCGCCGTGGTGCTGCTGCCCGCGTACGCCGGCGCGGTCATCAGCGCGGCCACGACGATCGACGGACCCTCGGGCGCGATCGTCGGCTTCGACGGGATCGCGATGGCGCAGGACGGGACGGGCGGCCTCGTCTACCGCAAGCGCGTCGGCGGCCGCGTGCACGTGTTCGCGAGCCGCTTCGTGAACGACGCATGGCAGCCGCCGCAGCGCGTCGACGTGGGCCAGCCGTTCGACTCCTCCTGGCCGGCGATCGGCGCCGGCAACGGCGGGCGCCTCGTCGTGACGTGGATCCACCAGTTCGGCGCCGGCGTGCAGGACCGCATGTACTCCGCCTCGCTCGATCCCGGCGCACGGACGTTCCAGGCGCCTGTCGCGATCGACCTCGACGTGCGCGAGGGGCTCGACGCCGCGCCGTCGCTGTCGATGGAGCGGGGCGGCGTCGCCTACCTCGTCTATCGCGTCGTCTACCAGCGCCAGAGCCCGGACCTGCCGCCGGGCACGGTCGACGCCGACTACCGCCTGCAGCGCTACTCGGGCTCGTTCTGGTCGCTGCTCGGCCAGCCGGTCGACCGCACGCAGAGCCAGCCGCAGGCGACGCCGACCCCGTTCAACGGGCCGCAGGTCGCGACCGACGCCAACGGCAATGCGGTCGTCGCCTGGCAGGAGCCCGACGACGCGCTGATCCCGCGCATCTACGCGCGCCGCGTCTTCGGGCAGGTGCTCGGCGACGTGCTGCCGGCGAGCCCCACGAGCGTCGGCGGCGTGGCGCTGCACGCGGCGGCTGACCAGCTCTCGCTCGCGGTCTCGCCGTTCGGCGAGGCGATCGTCGGGATGCGCCAGCAGCCCGATCCGCACAGCCCCTGGCACCACGCGCGCGCGCTCGTGAACATGCTCCCGTCCAGCTTCGCCGACGGCGCCGGCACGTTCATCGGCGCGCGGCCGGTCGACGGCGGCGGCGGCGACGGTCCGGCCGGCTCGCTCGGGCCGGTGAGCGTCGCGACCGACGACGCGGGCGTCTTCGACGCCGGCTTCGGGCTCGACGCGCGCGCGCTCGACGCCGGCGGCGACGAGGGTGCCGTCGACCCGCCGGTGCGACTCGACGACGGCAGCGGCGCCGGCGGGGCGGGCGGGGCCGCACCGCTCGTCGCGCGCGGCAGCGAGGGGACGCTCGCGGCGGCGTGGACCATCGACCAGCACGGCTCGGGCGGCGCCGGCCTGCTGGAGCGTCGCGCCGACGGGACGCCGTTCCAGCGCATCGTCAGCGCGCCGGCGGGCGGGGTCGTCCAGTCGCTGCGGCTGAGCGGCTCCGACCTCGGCAGCGCGCTCGCCGGCTTCGAGCAGGGGCGGGACAGCGGCGCGCAGATCGTCGCCGCCTCGATCGAGGCGCCGCCCGGGCGCTTCACGGTGCTGACGCCCGCCGGCTGGACGCGCCGGCGGCGGGTGCGCTTGAGCTGGGATCCGGCGCCGAGCACGACCGGCGCGGTCACCTACGACGTGCAGGTCGACGGCGAGGACGTCGCCTCCGGGCTCACGCGGCTGACGCGCACGCTCGGGCGCGGTCAGCTCGACGACGGCAGCCACGAGGTCACGGTCGTCGCCGACGACGCGCTGGGCCAGAGCGCGACGAGCGTCGTCTCGACGCTCAAGGTCGACCGCCGCGCGCCGCGCGTGCGGATCGCGCGCCTGTCCGACGGGCGCGTGCGCGTGCGCGTGCGCGACGGCGCGCGCGGCGACTGCTCGGGCGTCGCGAGCGTGGCGATCGCATGGGGCGACGGGACGCGCTCGCACGCGCGCCGCGCGACCCATCGCTACACGGCCGCGGGCCCGCACCGCCTGACGGTGAGCGTGCGCGACCGCGTCGGCAACAAGCGCCGGATCCGGAAGGTGATCGGATGAGCCGCCGGCGCGTGCTCGCCGCGCTGACGGCCGTGCTCGGCGCGCTCGCGCTCGCGGCGCCCGCCCACGCCGGCTGGGGCCCGGGCGCGCAGCTCGTCTCGGTCGACTGGGCTCGGCTCGAGCAGGCCGACGGCCCGAGCACCGCCGTCGACGTCTCGGCCGACGGACGCTACGTCGTCTTCCAGACGCGCGCGGCGAACTTCTTCGCCGACGACGACCCCGACCCGCCCGGCGTGATCCGCCGCGGCGGGATCTTCCGCTATGACCGCACGACGCGCCAGCTCGCGCTCGTGGCCGACGGCGACCTGCGCGATGAGGACAGCGGCGACCTCGTCCTGCGCGGCGCGAGCGCGCCGTCGGTGAGCGACGACGGCCGCTACGTCGCCTTCGCCACCGCGCAGCGGCTCGTCCCGCAGGACGTCAACGACAACGTCGACGTCTACGTGCGCGACATGGCGATCCCGCTCTCCTTCGACCGCGCCGGCAGCGGCGCCTATCGGCTCGTCTCTGCGCGCGACGGCGGCGACGATCCCGCCCACTACGCGCCGCGCAACCCGCCCCTGCCGAGCGGCGAGCCGGGCGCGTCGGTGTTCGCAGGCCAGGCGATCAGCGGCGACGGCCGCTACGTCGCCTTCCGCACGGTCGAGACGGCGTCCGACCTGCCTGACCACGCGTCGATCGACACCCCCGGCGGCAACGTGTTCGTGCGCGACCTCGTCGCGCACCGCACCGTGCTCGCGAGCCCGACGCTCGCCGACGACGGCACCGGCGCCGGCGGCGCGCTCGCGCCGGTGGCGATCAGCCGCGACGGCAGCACGGTCGCGTGGGTCGGCGAGAACGCCCCGGCGCAGACGCGCATGCTCACCGGGGAGAGCCTCGACCCGACGCTGCGCCGCTACCTGTGGCGCCGCTGGGACGATCCCGGCGCGAGCACGCGGCGGATCACCGGCCTCGCCGATCCCGACGACCCCGCCTGCCCGCCCGACGGCCAGGTGACGAACGATCCGCAGGCGACCGGCCCCTGCTACGGCCCGCTCACCGACACCGAGGCGGGCTTCGGCGACATCGGCGGGATCGCGCCCGCGCTGAGCGCCGACGGCTGGACGGTCGCCTTCGTCTCCGGAGCTGCCCCGCGGCCGTCGTCGGCGGCCGACCCGGCGCTCGACGCCTACGTCACCTCGATGCGCCCGGGCGTGAGCCGCAAGGCCGGCACGCAGGCGATCACGCGCGGGACGACGGTGGCGAACGCGCGCGCGAACGCCGACATCGCCTCCGTCGCGCTCTCCGCCGACGGCAGCCGGGTCCTGCTCGTCACCGCGCGCAGCCAGTTCCTCGCGCCGGCGCCGCCGCTGCTCGGCGACCCGCGCTCCGCGCCCGGCGGCGACGAGCTCTACCTCGTCGACCGCGCCAAGCACGAGCTGCGCCGCGTCCTGCTCACGCCCGACGGCGGCGACGTCGACGGCGGCGTCGACCCCGGCGCGGCGCTCTCGCCGAACGGACGCGTGATCGCGTTCACGGCCTCGAGCACGAACCTCTTCCGCGGCGATGCGAACGACCTCTCCGACGCGTTCGCGGTCGCCGAGACGCCCGACGCGACGAACGCTCGTCCGCCTGCCGGCGCGGGCGACGATCCGATCGACGACACGATCGGCAACGGCGGGAGCGGTCGCGATCGACAGCTCAGCCTGCGCATCAGCGGCCGGCGCGACGGCTCGCTGCTGCTGCGGGTGCGCGTGCCGACGGCCGGCGGGCTCGCCGCGGTGGCGACCGTGCGCCCCGCCGCGACGAAGGCGCAGCGCGGCCGCCGCAGGCCGGCGCGGCGGGTGGCCTCTGCGCGGGCACGGGCGCGGGCGGCCGGCACGCTGCGGCTCACGCTCGCGGTGAAGGGCCGCGACCTGCGCGCGTTGCGCCACGGCGCGCGGCTGCGCGCGCGCGTCGTGCTGACGCTCACGCCCGCGGACGGCAGCGCCCCGCGCCGTGTCGTGCGCGCGGCGACGTTCCAGCTCGCGGCGCGCGACGCCCGTCACCACCCCCGCCGCAGGTGAAGTCCCTGTGAACGAGTGGAGATCAGCCGGTGACGAAGTGGAGGAGAGGCTGTGAACGCCCCTTGTGGCAGCGCATGCGCAGCGGCGAGCGTGGCGGGCGCCTCGATGTGCCCGTCTCCCTCAGAAAGGACAGGACTGTGACCTCAAGCTTCGTCGCGCCGGCTCTGCGCCGGCGGACGCTGCTCGCCGGCGTCGTCGCCGCCGCGCTCGGCGCCGGCGCCCTCGCCGCTCCGAGCGCTCATGCGGCGTTCACGCTCAACGAGTGCGAGGGCTCCACCTTCGCGGCCCAGGGCTCCTCGTTCCAGAACACCCTGCAGGCCAGCATGAAGACCCTCTTCGAGCAGTCGTTCGGCTGCAATGGCACGCCGGCCGGGCCGACGTACAAGTCCAACGGCTCCGGCAACGGCAACGCGGCGATGGGCGCCGGGGGCGGCAACGCCACGATCAACTGCGCCCCGGGCTGCACGAACAACCCGGCCCCCGCCGGCCAGCGCGACACGACGACCCGCCTCTCGGGCACCGACGAGCCGCCGAACCCGACGCAGATGTCGAACATCAACGCCGGCACGGCGTCGGCGTCCGACGACGGCGTCATCCACGTGATCCCGATCGCGACCGGCGCGAGCACGCTCATCGTCCACGCGCCCGAGGGCTGCGACCTCAGCACGGTCACGAACAAGACGAACGGCACCGACAGCACCGTCGGCGGCGCCGACACCGGCGACGCCGCCTCGAACCACACGCAGCGCATCCGCCTGATCAGCGCGCTCGTGGAGAAGGCGTTCGCCGGCGCCTCCGACGCCGACACCTGGGGCGAGATCGCCCCCGGCATCAGCGGCACGCCGAGCAACGCGCAGGAGACGGGGATCGCGAACTGCACCGACGTGCCCGTCAAGCGCATCGTGCGCTCCGACAACTCCGGCACGACGTACTCGTGGAAGGCGTACCTGAACCTCATCAACTCGGGCCGCGGCTGGATCACGACCTACAACCCGAGCCCGAACACGGTCTGGCCGCAGGCCGGCGGCGCCGGCACCGCGTCGCCGACGCTGACCGCGGCCGCATGCCCGAACAGCGAGGCGAACCACCTGTGCGCGAACACCGCCACGGGCGGCGGCGCACTCGCCGACCTCGTCAACCTCACCGACGGCTCGATCGGCTACGTCGATCTCGCCACCGCCCGCAGCAAGGGCTTCGACGTGACGCCGCACGTGCTTCCGGGCGACACGGCGCAGGACTACACGTTCTGGATCCCGCTGCAGAACAACCCCGGCGGCAGCGCGACCGGCTACGCCGAGCCGACCGCGAACCCGGGGGCGCACACGACCGCGAACACGACGAAGGGCGCCAACTGCTCCAACGCCACGATCGCGAACGTGCCGACGCCGGCCGGCTCGCCGGGCGGTGACCCGACGCGCGGGGACTGGAGCGCCGCCTACGCCGCCGGCGGGGCGAACTTCCCGGCGTGCGTGGTGACGTACGTGCTCGCCTGGGACGACGACGCCCCCGTCTACGGCAACACGCCCGACGAGCAGGCGAAGGCCCGCTCGGTCAAGGACTACCTGCAGAAGATCCTCGTCGGCTCCGTCGGCCAGGCGGCGCTGTTCGGCGCCGACTACTCGCAGCTCCCCAACGGCGCCGGTGCGCCGCTGCTGACCTACGCCCAGAACGCGGTCAACGCGATCGGCTGGAACAAGGCGGCCGGCAACGGCGGCGGCGGTGGCGGCGGCGGTGGCGGAGGCGGCGGAGGCGGCGGAGGCGGCGGCAACAACCCGCCCCCGCCGGGCCCGCCGAGCAACGCCTTCTCGATCCCGAGCCACACGGTCAGCTCCTCGCTGCTGTCCTTCTCGCTCGAGCTGCCCGGCAAGGGCCAGCTCAAGGTCCTCGCGACCGCGAAGGCCGGCAGGAAGACGCTCACCGTCGCGAAGCTGACGGCGACCACGACCGGCTCCGGCCGCGTCAAGGTCAAGCTGACGCTCTCGAAGGCGGCGAAGAAGGCGCTTGCGAAGGCGAAGAGCCGCAAGCTCAAGGTCGTCGTGAAGTTCACGTTCACGCCGACGGGCGGCACCGCGCGCACCGTCAAGCAGACGGTGACCGTGAAGGCGCCGAAGAAGCACAAGAAGGTGCATCGCTAGCGACAGTCGACGCATCTCGTCACAACCCGGGGCCCCGCGGACTTCACGCCGCGGGGCCCCGGCGTGGTGCCGGGCATCGAACACTCCGAGCAGTCAGGAACCAGCGTGAGCCAGCCAACTCCCCCCGAGCACGAGCGCCCCTCCGGCACGAAGCAGGTCCCGGCACCGGGTGGGCGGGATCGAGTCCCGGCGCCGCGCGTGCGCTCCGGCCTCGCCGAGCGTCGCAATCCCGTCGCCGAGGTGCTCGAGAACGTGCTGCGCACCGTCCTGCGCCTGTTCACACGCGACCTCTTCGCGACCGGGCTGCTGAGCGCGGCGATCGCGCTCGTGATCCTCTTCTTCGTCCTGCTCGGCAACACCCGGCCCGAGAGCGCGGGGCAGCCGCTCGCGCTCAGCCAGGTCTTCTCGCTTGCCCACAAGCACCAGGTCCACGACGCGACGCTGCTCGACGCCGACGCGCGCGTCGTCGTCGTCACGCGCGACGGCGAGGTCTTCTGGGCCGCCTACCCGAGCTCCGGCGCGCAGACGCAGGCGCTCAGCGACGCGCTCCAGAAGAGCGGCGCGACCGTCGCCGTCAAGCAGCAGGCCGGCAAGGGGCAGCTCACGATCGTCGTCCAGTTCCTCGTGCCGATCCTGCTGCTCGTGTGCCTGTTCGCGTTCTTCATGCGGATCGGCTCCGACGGCGGCGCCGGCGGCATCGCCGCGTTCTCGAAGTTCACCGGCAAGGGGAAGAAGAAGGGCAAGGGCAGCGCCCACCGTACGACGTTCGCCGACATCGCCGGCGTGCCGGAGGCGATCGCCGAGCTGGCCGAGATCCGCGACTACCTCGCCGACCCCTCCAAGTACCTGGACCTGGGCGCCGCCGCGCCGAAGGGCGTGCTGCTCGTCGGGCCGCCCGGCACCGGCAAGACGCTGCTCGCGAAGGCCGTCGCCGGCGAGGCCGACGCGGCGTTCTTCAGCCTCTCCGGCTCGGACTTCGTCGAGTCGCTCGTCGGCGTCGGCGCCGCGCGCGTGCGCGACCTGTTCGCGAAGGCGCGCAAGATGAGCCCGTCGATCATCTTCATCGACGAGTTCGACGCCGCCGGGCGCAAGCGCGGCGCCGGCATCGGGCAGGGCAACGACGAGCGCGAGCAGACGCTCAACCAGCTGCTCGTCGAGATGGACGGCTTCGGCGGCGACGGCGGCCTCGTCGTGATG
>DASRAV010000059.1:0-32899 GCA_035637995.1 Conexibacter sp.
CGAACAGCACCAGCGCCGACCAGCCGGACGCGAGCGCGATCGGCACCAGCGGCACCCACGCGCGCTCCCACCGCCGGTACACGAGCAGCAGCGCCAGCCCGACCGCGAGCAGCCCGGCCAGCAGCGTCGCCAGCCGCCGCAGCGGCGAGGAGAGCGACGCGTTCGCCTCCGCGCCCAGCACCTGCAGCCCGGCCATCCGCGCCGTCACCCCCGCGGGCGGGTCGAGCCGGTCGCGCATCACGTCGATCACCTTCTGCTGCTCGTCGAGCGGCATCAGCCGGATCCCGAACGCGAGCGTCGCCGCCGTGCGGTCGCGCGTCAACACGGCGGAGGAGAAGTACGGCGGCACGGAGCGCAGCAGCGCGTCGATCGCGCTCGCGCTCTTCACGTTCGTGCCCTGGAAGAGGTCGGGCAGCGAGAAGGCCGGGCAGAGCGTGGCGGTGCGGCAGCCCTTCGCCTCGACGTAGCCGAAGCGGTGCAGCACGCGCCCCTGGTAGCTCTGCATCCAGCGCACGACCTGCGGGCGGGCCAGGTCCCGGCCGCGGATCAGCACGTCGATCTCGCCGGAGGAGTCGGTCGCGTCCTGCAGCGTGTGGAGATCGCGCAGCGCCGGCAGGTCACCCGGCACGAGCCGCTGCACGTCGGAGACGACGGACGTGCGCGTGTCGGCGACCCAGCCGACGACGGCGAGCGCGGCCGCGACGACGAGCACGCGGCCGGGACGCCGCAGCGACGCGTCGAGGATGCGCGCCGGCGCCGCGGCGACGGCGCGGCCGAGCGCGCGCAGCGGCGCGAGCCGGCCGAGCGTGCGGGCGGCGGCCCCGAGCAGCTCGCGCGCGCCGATCAGCGCGGCGCCGAGGATCCCGGCGGCGGCCGCGAGCGGGCCGGGCACCCGGACCGGCCGGGTGCGCGGCGGGAGCGCGAGCGCGGCCGAGCCGGCGGTGAGCGCACAGGCGAACGCGAGCGCGATCCCGATCACGAGCAGCAGGCCGAAGCCGCGCACCATCGGCACCGGCGAGAGCAGCAGCACGAGAAAGCCGGTCCCCGTCGCGAGCGCGGCGGTGGCGATCGTGGGGGCGCCGGCGCGGGCGGCGCGGGCGACCGCCTCCGCTCCTTCGACGCCGTTCGTGCGCTCCTCCTCCACGCGCGACTGGACCTGCACGGCGTAGTCGACCGCGAGCCCGATCAGCACCGGCAGCACGGCGATCGAGGCCATCGTGAGCGCGACGCCGGCGAGCGCCATCGCACCGAACGTGAGCCCGGCGGCGGCGAGCGCGACGAGCAGCGGCAGCAGCTGGCGGCGCGCGCGGAAGGCGAGCAGCAGCGCGAGCGCCATCGCGACGACGGCCGCCCCGAGCAGCAGCGCGATCCCGCTCGTGACCGTGGCGGCGAGGTCGTCGGCGACGACCGGCACGCCGCTGACGGTGTAGGTGCCGCCGTGCTGGGAGGCGAACATCGGCATCCGCACCGCGGCGCGCACGAGCGCGATCGCCTTGGTGCGCTCGCGAGTCGTCAGATCCGGCCGCAGCCGCACCTGGATCAGCGCGGCGTCGCGGTTGGGGAACAGGTAGGCGAAGCGCGACTTCGGCACTGAGGCGCCGCGCGCGGGGTCGAAGACGATCTGCGAGATGAACGGCTTGCTGTCGATCTGCGGGATCCCCTGGATCCCCGAGCTGAGCGCGAGCCGCTCGAGGTCGGTCGTCGCCTGCTGGTTGGCGGCGGAGCGTGCCGAGTCGACGGCGACCTTCGTGTCCGCGGCGCTGAGCTTCTGCGCCTTCGCGGCGGCGCGGGCGGCGTCCACGGCCTGCTGCACGGTGCGCCGCTCGGCCTGGAACTCGCCGAGCATCGCGTTCTGCACGGTCGTGACGGACTCGTTCAGGAACGTGCCGGGGCCGTAGACGACGCGCGCGGGCTTGAGCTGCGCGAGCCCGGCGCACGGGCTGTGCGCGCCGCCGTAGGGCTTCGCGCCCTTCGGCACGTTGCCGCCGAGGCAGCCCTCGAGCTGGATCGTGCGCCCGAGGTCGGCGGTCAGCACGAGCTGCGCGACCGGCTCGCGGATCAGCACGTCGATCGCGTCGTCGCCGAAGCGGCGGTGCAGCTCGGCGGTCGCGCGGTAGGCGGGCGAGGAGCGGCCCGCGAGCGTGTCGGGGCCGGTGCTCGGCTCCAGCCCGAGCGCGAGCGCCCCGCCACCCAGCGCGAGCGCGCCGACGACGACCAGCACGGGGAGCGGCCGGGCCGCGGCGGCCCGCGCGACGCGCTCGAGGCCGTCTTTCACCCGCATCTCAGGAGGATTCGGAGCGCCGCATCACGGCGCCGCCGACGCGTTCGCCCCCGGCGGCTCGGCGACCACGTGCGGGAAGTCGGTCCCGAAGCCGGGCGTGTTGCCCTGGGCGCGGCATGCGGGTGCCGGGACGTTGGAGGGGTTGTCGCGGAAGGCGAGCTGGAGGATCAGCTTCATCGCAGTGTTGGGATCCAAGCCGCCGATGATCGAGGCGTAGTTCGGCGGGAACTGCGGCACCGGACGCGGACCGCTCGCGCACTGGCGGTTCTCGAAGACCGAGAGCCCGGACAACAGCGACTTCATCGCTCCGGGGAAGCGATAGGGGTTCGGGCGGCTCGTCGCGAGGCGATGGTCGGGGAACAGCGAAAGCGACTCGGCGCTGACCGGCTGTCCGGTGCGCAGATAGTGCTGGAAATCGTGCGTGCCGAACGGTTGTGTCGCAGCGACGACGTTGCCGACGAACCCGTCCAGCTCCGGCAGGTACTGGGCGACGAAGCTCAGGAACGGGTTGAGCGTGCGCGTGAACGGGTCGAGCTGCCCGAGCGCCGGCCGGATGTCCTTGAGGAAATGCTGGAACGCCGGCAGGCCGGGCTTCGCGGCGGTGATGAGCGGCCCGAGGTTGACGAAGAAGTCGCGGAACGACGGCGCGAGCCGCGCGGCCGCCTGCAGCGTCGGGCTCAGCTCCTGCGCGACGGGCCGCAACTGCGTGACGACCGGGTTCGTCTCGCGCGCGAAGCGGTTGAGCCGCTCCAGCGTGATGCTCGACTCCCGCTCGAACGTCGGGAACGCCCGGAAGGTTTCCTCAAGCTGCTGGTTGCGGTCGGCGATCGTCCCGAAGACGGTGTTGGAGTTGTGGATCAGGCCGCGCAACTGGCCCTGGCGCGCGCTGAGCGCGTTGAAGACGGTGCCGGTGTTGCGGACCAGCTGCTGGACCGCCGGCTGCTGCTCGTCGAGCAGCTTCACGAGGCTGTTCGCCTCGGTCGCGAGCGGATCGAGGTTGCCGAACGCCGCGTTGAGGTCGCTCCCGCGCCCTTGCAGCCCCTGCGCGACGGACTGCATCCAGACCTGGAAGGAGCGGCGCGTGAGCGGGTCGAGCGAGCGGAAGATCTCGTCGAGCTCGACCGTCGGTGAGACCTGCTTCTCCGGCAGCGTGCCGTTCTCGGGCAGCGTGCCGTCCTGCTTGGTGCCCGGCGTCAGCTCGACGTACGTCTCGCCGAGGAGCGTCTTCTGTCGCAGGATCGCACGTGCGTCCTTCGGGATCGGCGCGTAGCGCTCGTCGATCTGGATCGTCGCGTCCGTCGTCTCGCCGGGGCCGAGGTTGAGCTTGACGACCTTGCCGACGGGGACGCCGGAGATGCGCACGTCCGCCTGCTCGGCGAGCTGCGTCGCCTCGCCGAAGTGGACGTGCACGCGGTAGCCCTTCGGCTTGAGCGGGAAGCCGCCACCGAACGCGACCCACAGGTAGAGGAGCAGGCCGAAGCAGGAGAGCGCAAACGCCGCCATGACGAGGATGCGACCGAGCGTGGGTGCTTGCTTCTGCATCGATCAGCCGCCCTTGGCCGCCTTGGCGTGACACAGCGGGGTGTCAGCCGGGATGTTGGTGAGCTGCGAGAGCAGTGAAAGCGCTGCGCTGGAGCCCGACGCGTTCTTGATCGACTCTACGCCGCTCAGATTCAGGCAGTCGACCACCACGGTCCCGCGCCGGAACGGCCCGTTGGCGTCCTGCGCCGAGAAGATCGAGTTCGAGATGTGGTTGAGCCAGGCGAGGTAGAAGAGATATCCCTCCGCCTTGCCGGGTGGGTTGTACGCGAGCGCGTTGAGGAACGCGTTCAGCACGCCGAACGTCTTCGTCAGGTTCGGCGTCGCAGCCGCGAGGTCGGCGGCAGCGGGGCGCAACGTCTTGACGACGGGCGTCGCGATACGCGTGAACGGACGGATGTGGTGCTCGATGATCGGCGTCGTCTCACGCAGGAACGGCCGCGTCTCGACGAGCGAGGGACCGAGCGCGCGGGCGCCGGGCAGCAGGTCGTGCAGCGCCGGCCCGGCCTGGTCGGCGAACGCGCGTGCCTTCGCGAGCGCGTCGTTCGTCTGGCGCAGCGCGCCGGGCAGCAGCTGGAGCGTCTGCTGGAGGTTGGCGTCCTGGTTGGCGAAGTGCTTGAAGACGTCGTTCGAGCTGTCGACGAACGTGCCGAGCTGCCCGTCCTGCGCAGCGAGCGCGTTCACGAACCGGCCGAGGTTGTGGATCGACCGCGCAAGCGCACGGCGGCGATGCTGCAGCTCCGCCGTGATCTCCGCGCCGTAGCGGGCAGTCGGCTCGAAGCGGCGCCAGACCTGCGCGAGGTTGCGACCGTTGCCGCGGAGCCCCTCGTCGGCGCCGTTGAGCAGCAGCTGCAGCGACGTGCGCGTGTCGGCGTCGAGCACGCCGAGCAGCTCGTCGAGGTTCACGTCGGGCAGCGTGTTGGACACGGGCACGGTGTAGCCGTCGCCGACCGGCTCGCCGGCCTTCGGCGTGCCCGGGTTCAGCTCGACGATCATGTCCTTGAGGCCCGTCTTCGGGCGCAGCAGCATCGTCGCGTTACGGTAGATGCGGCCCTTGTACTTCGGCTGCAACTGCATCGTCACGATCGCGCGGCCCTCGACGAGGTCGACGTTCGTGATCTCGCCGACCTGCACGCCGGCGATGTCGACCGTCTGCCCCTGGCCAGGCGTGATCGCCTGCGCGGTCGAGAACTCGCCCTTGAGCACGTAGACGTCCTTGCCAAAGATCGGCACCCAGCCCGGCAAAACCGTGCGCTGGTGCGCGAGCACGTAGAGGCCGACGAACGCGGCGACCAGGACGAGCGCGACGATCGCGATGAAGTCGCGCAGGTGCTTGCGGATCGCGCTCCTCATCGGCCGCTCTCCGGTGCTGCGGATGCGCTGGCGGTCGTACCAGCCGTCGGGTTGTACGGCGGCGGGGTCGGGCTCACGACGGTCGGCGGTGCCTTGCCGGGACCTGCCTGCGGACCATTGACGTCCGGCAGCTTGCTGCGATAGCAAGGGACGTTCGTCTTGACGGGCGGGGACGGGAAGTTCCCGTTGACCGACGGGTAGTTGGTCTTGACGAGCGGACTGGTTCCGCGTGGCGGGAACGTCGCGTTGCCGACGAACGTCCCTCCGGTGCGCTCTGAGACGCCGGCGCTGGTCGTGTACTGCCCTCCGCCGAGGCCGGTGCGGATGTAGCTGCCGTTCCCGTCCGCACCCGAGCCCTCGCCCGCGAGCCCGACCATGCCGTACCAGAACTCCTTGAAGTTCTCGACGATGCTGCCGTTCGGCCGGCGCGCGGAGAGCTTGCCGTCGTCGACGGGGATGTTGCCCGCCGGTATGACGGTCTGCGCGAAGCAGCGGTTGGCGGTGTCGAGCGCCGGCAGGAACGTGAGGTTCTCGTCGGTGAGCTTGGCGAGGCTCTGCGTCGCCGGCTGCAACTGCGCGAGCAGGCCCTGCAGCTCGCTCGGACGCAGCAGCGCGCGCGTCTGCGCGATCCACGGCAACGCGGCGGCGACGGTTGCGGGCGTCTCGAGCACCGCGGGCGTGAACGCGCGTGCGAACGCGCGTGTCGCGGGCAGCGAGGCATCGAGTGACTTGAACGCTGCGTCGGCGTTCGTCACCGTCGGTCCGAGCAGCCCGACGGCCGCTTGCAGCGATGAACTTTGCGCGGCGAACGAGCTTGCGGTCGTGTTGAAGCTCTCCAGCAGCTGCTGCAGCTGCGCCTCATGCGGCCGCAGCCGCGTCGAGAGCTTTGCGGTGGCGGCGATCAGGTTCGAAAGGTCGTGTGGGTGGGTGCCGAGCAGTGCGCTGTTCACGAGCGTGGCGCCCTTCAGCGCCTTGCCGGCGTTGTCGTAGGACTTGTTCAGCGCCTGCGCCCCGGTGAGCCCCTGCACCTCGGGGACCTGCGTCGCGTCCTCGGCGGCGGTCGGCTTCGAGTTCAGCGACGCGCCGTATTCCTCGAGCACGTGCTGGAGGTCGGCGCGCGTGTCGGCCTGCAGCGCCGTGAACAGCTCGTCGAGCTGCACCGGCGTAGAGGTCTGCGTCGGGCCGATCGTCCCGTTCTCGGGCACCTCCGGCGAGGAGGGCGTGCCAGGCTTGAGGTCGACGAAGAAGTTGCCCTCGAGGAAGATGCGCGGGCGGATCTTGAGCGTCGCGTCGCGATGGATCGGCAGGCCCTCGTCCTGGATCTGCATCGTGACGTCGGTCATGTTCGTGCCGCGGTAGCGGTCGACGCTCGTGACCTTGCCGACGTTGACGCCGGCGATGCGCACGGGCGAGCCGGGCCGCAGGTTGTTCGACGACTCGAAGACGGCGTGGACGCGGTACGCGTGCGTGAACGGGATGTGCTTCGCGAAGCCGAAGTAGGAGGCGATGACGATCAGCACGATCGCCACCACGCCGACGCGGAAGCGGCTCCATGGCTGGCGCTGGCCGCGCAGGCGATCGGGCGTCTCGTTGGGTTGGTTATGTCGTGCCATCAGTTCGGGAAGTTGTTGAGCTTGGTGGGCACCTTCGCCCGCGGTGGCCTGGGCGGCGTTTGGCCGGGCGGATTGCCGATCACCTGCCGGCCTGGGATGAAGTGCTCGTTCGCCGCGAGGCAGACCCCGTGCTGGCCGACGATCGGATAGGGATTGGCGTGGAGGAAGTTCGTGGGATCTGGCCCGTTCGCGGGGGCCGACGACGGCCCGACCTCACTGTTGAGACCGATCGGGAGGCCAAACGTCGCGACCCGCAGCCACGTGCCCTGGCCAGCCTTGTCGCCGTCGCTGAAGACGCTCGCCGCGTTGTTGAACAACAGCGCGAGGTAGTTGCAGTTGATCTGCGCCGCTGACAGGTTGTTGATCGTCGGCGTCAGCGCCTCAACCGTGCCACGCAACCCGTGGATGCCGAGCGGCACCTGCGGGTCCTGCGCGAACGACTGCACCGAGCGCAGCGTGCTCGCAAGCTCGTTGTTGAGCGCGGCGGCGCGGCGGATGGTCGTCGTGCCGATGTCAAACGCGTCGGCCAGCAGCGGCGCGGAGACGCGCAATGCCTGTGCGCCTGGCTGCAGGTCGCGGAAGAACGCGGCGGTGTTCGCGAGGAACGGCCGCTGCTGCGGGAACGAGCGGATCGCCGTGTCGAGCGCCGCCGGACCGCCGCGGATCGTGTCCTGCAGGAAGGGCCGGGCGATGTTGGCGAAGGCGTTGAACGTGATCCCGAGGTCGCGGAACAGCGTCCCGTTCTCCTCGGCGACGGGGGCGACCTCGGCGGAGGTCTGCTCGAACGCCTGGAAGAGCTCCCCGAAGCGCGTGCTCGGGTCGGACAGGTTCTGCAGCACCGGCGTGACGTTCTTCAGCAGCGGATCGAGGTCGACGAGCGCCGCGTTGATGTCTGAGCCGCGGCCGGCGAGCGCGTCGCCGAAGTTGCGCAGGTTCGCCTGGTTCGCGACGCGCGTCGGCGTGTCGAACATGTTGAAGAACTCGTCGATCTCGACGGGCTTCGGCGTCGCAGCCGCGAGCGGCATCGTCGCGCCTTCGTCGAAGCCGTGCGACGAGTGACCGAGCGTGACCTGGACGTACTTGATGCCGAGCGCGGAGCGCGGGCGGATGATGATCGTCGAGTCGACCGGCAGCGGCTTGACCTTCGTCTCGAGCTTCACGTGCAGCTTTGCGGTGACGGAGCCGTTCTTGTGCCTGACGGGCACGATCTGGTCGATGATGCCGACGCGATCGCCGCCGATCCGCACCTCGTTGCCGGTGACGAGGTTCGCCGCGTCGGGCACCTGCATCCACAGCTTGTACGTCGGCACGAACGGCAACCCGTTGTTCGCGTTGTAGGCGAGGAAGACGGCGACGATCACGACGAGCACGGTCGCCGCGCCGATCAGCACGGGGTTCGCGGCGACGGAAGTGCTGCGCCGGTTCACTGTCCGCCCCCGTTGCCGAGCAGGTAGCCGAGCAGCCCGGTCTCGGCGCCGCCGTTCGTTGCGGACGTCGGCGCGGGCGTGGGCGTAGGCGCCGACGCGGGAGTGGTCTCCGACGCCGCCGGCGTTGACGACGGCGTCGTCGCACTGGAGCTCGTCCTCGCACCCGAGCTAGCGCTCGGCAGGTTCTTGCCCTCGTAGTCCGTGAGCGTCCCCGAACACGAGAGCGTCTGTGTGAGCGCGTATTCCAGGCAATTCGGCGTGTCGAGGTACGTCCGCAGCGTGTGCCCCAGATCGTCGAATCCGTTCGACGAGCCCACGGTGTAGAAGATCACCTGCAGCAGCCGCTCGATCCCATGCTGTCCCTGCAGGTCCACGAGCGTCCGCGCCAATCGGCTCGCCAGCGGCCTCGTCTTCGTCCCGAGCGCGCGGATGTCGTTGATAACCGGCTGGGACTTCGTCAACGCGTCGCTGCCCACGTCGGAGAACCGGCCGAGCGTGCGGAACGTCGGCAGGGCGGCCTGGCTGAACGGCCCGAGCTGCTTGAAGAAGCGGTTGATCGACGGCGCGACCGCCCGCAGGTCCGTCACCACGGGCGTGCCGGCTTCGGCGAATTCGCCGAGCCGCTTCGCGGTCGGCGTGAGCTGGCGCAGGAACTCCGGCAGCCGCTGGAAGCTCGCCTCCACCGCGTCGCCCTCCTCGGCCGTCGCCTGCCCGGTCACGCCCGCCTTGTCGATGAACTGGCTGATGCTCTGGCTGTTCGCGGCCAAGGGAGCAAGGGCGCGGTCGCCGTCGCGCGCCAGCGCGTCCAGCGTGTGCGCCTGCTTGGCGAGGATCGCGAGCACCTCGTCGAACTGGTGCAGCGCCGGGTCCGCGCGCCGGATCACCGCGCGCAGCTCCTTGCCGTTGCCCGCCAGCCCTGCGCCGAGCTCGTTGATGATGATCGCGAAGCGCTGGCGCTCGGGCACGCGCATGATGTCGCTCAGCAGGTCGACGTCGACCGGCGAGGAGGTGTTCTGCACCGGCAGCAGGAACTGGCCCTTGTTGGCGCCGTGGCCGATCTTGTGCAGCTCCGGCGGCACAGGCGCGTTCGCGTCCTTCGGCTGCGTCGGCAGGCAGGCGACGAACTTCTCGCCGATCAGCGACTGCAGCCGGATCGTGCAGGAGGCGTCCCGCTTGAAGTTCTGGAAGGCGGGGTCGTCGATCCGCAGCACGATCGCGGCCTTGTTCGCGCGCGTGACGTCGAGCGACTCGACCGTCCCGATCTTCACGCCCGCGGACTTCACGTCCTCGCCCGGGACGATGAAGCTCGCGGTGTCGAAGATCGCCCGCACGCGGTAGCCGCCGCCGTCGCCATCACCGCTCGCGCCAAGGCCGAGCACGACGACGAGCACGACCGCGAGCAGCAAACCACCGCCGGCGAGCAGACGCTTGAGGGTCGGGGACGCGTCGCTCATGGGCCGGGGATCACGTCGCTCGGGTTGCAGTCGAAGCCGGCGGGCGCGTACGGGTTCGAGCCGTCCGGGCGCGGCTGGCTCGCGGAGCCGGGGCAGCGCCGCAGGTGGCCGTGGTCGAGGCCGGCGAGCCGCTGCGCGGGCGACACAGGGTTCAGCACGGAGGTCCCGTCGCCGTTGTCGTGGAACTGGAACGCGCCGAGGACTCCGAGCGTGCGCGCATAGTGGCCGTTGGCGTCGTAGTTCGCCGCCGCCTGGCCGAAGTCGCGGAACCAGCCGATGAAGTCCGGCGAGTAGGGCCGCAGGAAGTCGATCACCGGCTGGCCCTTGCGCATCGCCGTGATCGCACGGGCGAACGTCCCGTGGCCGATCTGCTCCAGGCGCGGCAGCTCGCGCACCGCGTCGGTGGCGTCGTTCGCCGCGCCGGGTTGGTGGACGATCTTGCTGAAGTCGTCGAACGTCGGCGTCGCGGCGTTCAGCAGCGGGCGCAGCTGCCGGAAGAAGTTCGGCAGCACCTTCGCCGCCGGCTTGGAGGCCTGCACGAGCGGGTCGAGCGCGTCGACCGTGGAGCGCAGGTCGACGAACGTGGAGCTGCCCTGGCGCAGCGTGTCGGGCAGCACCCCGAGCGCCTGCGAGAGCGAGGCGTTCTCGCTCGCGATCGAGCCCATCATCGTGTTGAGGTTCCCGATCAGGGAGGTGAACACCGGCGCCTTCTGCGCGATCGCGCCGGTCACGCTCGCGCCCGCGACGAGCGCCCGTTCGAGCGTCGCCTGGTCGCGGTTGAGCTCGCGCACGAACTGCGTCGTCGTCGAGATGAAGGGGTTGAAGTACTTCGCCGCCTCGTTGACCTGCGCGCCCTTGCCGGCGTACTGCACGGCCGAGCCCTGGATCACGTCCTGCAGGCCCTTGCGCGTCTTCGCGTCGAGCGTGTTGAAGATCTGGTCGAGGTCGACGACGGAGGTCGTCTGCTCGACGCCCAGGCGCGCCCCGTTCGGCAGCTCGGGCGCGTTGTTCGGCGCCGGCACGAGCGCGATGTAGCGGTTGGCGACGCCGGAGAGCGACGTGAGCCGGATCGAGGCGGTCGTGCCCTTGTGCAGCGGCGCGTAGGGCTTGTCGACGGTGATGTCGATCTCGGCCTGGTTGTCGTTCGTGAGCACGATGTCGTCGACGTTGCCGATGCGGCGGCCGCCGATCTGCACGTCGTCGCCCTTCACGAGCTGGCCCGCGTTCTGGAAGATGAGCTTGTACTGCTCCCCGCCGCCGCTCGAGAGCAGCAGGATCGCGACGACCGCGACCACGGCGAGCAGCGCGCCCAGGACGGCGCCGCGAGCGATCGTCATCGAGCCGTCACTCCATCCCGAGTGGGCCGTCGGACTCCCCGGTGAGGAACTGCCGCACGAACGGGTTGCCGGACTCGAACAGCTCCTGCGCGGGTCCGGACTCGACGATGCGACCGCGCCACAGGACCGCGATGAACTCGGCGACGCGGCGCGCGCTCATGATGTCGTGCGTGATGACGACGTAGGTGCCGCCGTTCTCCTGGTGGACCTCCTTGATCAGCTCGCACAGCAGCGCCGTGCGGACCGGGTCCAGCCCCGAGTCGGGCTCGTCGAAGAGCACGATCTCCGGATCGAGCACGAGCGCGCGGGCGAAGCCGGCGCGCTTGCGCATCCCGCCGGAGAGCTCGTTCGGCATCTTCTCGCCGGAGTCGCCGAGGCCGACCTCCTGCAGGCGCCGATCGACGATCGCGAGGATCTCGTCCTCGCCCTTGTCGGTGTGCTGGCGCAGCGGGAACGCGACGTTGTCGTAGAGGTTCATCGAGCCGAACAGCGCGCCGTCCTGGAACAGCACGCCGAACTTCTTGCGCATCTCGAACAGCCGCTCGTCGGCCATCCCCGGGACCGACTCGCCGTGCACGAGGATGTCGCCCGAGTCCGGGTACAGCAGCCCGACCATGTGCTTGATGCAAACCGACTTGCCGGTGCCCGACGGCCCCAGGATCATCGAGATCTTGCCTTCCGGGATGCCGAGGTTCAGCCCGCGCAGCACGCGGTTGCGGCCGAACGCCTTGTGCACCTCGTTGAACTCGATCGCGTCGGCGACGCCGTCGACGGCGTGTCTCGCCTCGGTGTGCCATTGGAACTCGTCGTCGTCGGGACCGCCGGCCGGAGGCGCCGCGGGCGGCTCGGAGACGACCGACACGTCCGCTGGAGGCTCGGACCCGACTTCGGCCTGCGGCAGGTCCTCGCCCTCGGGAGCGTCCAGCTCCTCGACGTACAGGTCCTCGTCCTCGTCGAGGCGTTCGGGGTCGAACTCCGAGCGACTCACATCGTCCTCCTGTTGGCCCGTTCCCCCATCAGCGAATGACGTTGATCTGCGGATGGGTCGCGAGCAACGTCTGCGTGAAGACGTAGTTGAACGCGAAGACGCCCATGAACGCTATGACGACCGCCTGGTTGACCGCACGCCCCACCCCCTCGGCGCCGCCCGACGCCGTCATCCCCTTGTAGCAGCACACGATCGCGATGATCGCCCCAAAAAGCGTTGTCTTGAGGACCGAGCCCCACAGGTCGGTCGTGGAGGCGTTCGTGAAGAACGTCGCCCAGAAGGGACCGAGCGGCGCGCCGTTGACGAGCGTCGCGAGGATGCCGCCGAAGATCCCGAACAGCAGCGCGTAGATGTCGAACAGCCCCGTCACGAGCATCAGCGCCAGGAAGCGCGGCACGACGAGGTTCTTGACCGGGTCGACGCCGAGCACCTGCAGCGCGTCGAGCTCCTCGCGGATCTTGCGCGCGCCGAGGTCCGCCGTGATCGCGGTGCCCGCGACGCCGGCGAGCACGATCGCCGTCACGAACGGGGCGAACTCGCGGATCGAGGCGAGCACGAAGAAGCCGCCGAGGCGGTCGAGCGCGCCGAACAGCACGAGGAAGTTCGCCGCCTGCAGCCCCGGCGCGCCGTAGCCGAAGGCGACCGTCGAGATCAGCAGCGGGAACCAGCACAGCTTCAGCGCGAAGAGGAACTGCGAGATGAACTCGCCGCCGTAGGGGTACGGCGGCCGGATCGCCGAGACGATCGTCTTGCCCGTCAGGATCATCATGTCGCCGACCTCCTCGAGGGCGTTCCTCGTGGGCAAGAACGCACGATCGGCGACAGCTCGGACCATCTCTCGAGTCCTCCTGTGGGACATCCAAGGCGGCACCCCGAATGGCGCCTCCTGAGAACAGGGTATGGCACGAAAGTCGCGCATGCCAAACGTGAACCGTCGCGACTCCGTCAAAAGAGACAACGAGGTCTATATACCGATGCCATCGGCGGTCTCGGCGAAATCGCTACCGGCGAGCCCCGCTGAAGCGCGTGCTATGTTCGCGCCGCTGTGCCGAGGCCAGGAGCGACCCTCCGAGGAGTGACGGCGGCCGCCGCGGCGGCCACGCTGGCGCTCGCCTCCGGCTGCGGCGGCGGCACGCGCCAGGACCACGGCGAGGCCGAGCTGAACTACCTCGTCGCCGCCCCGGTCGCGAGCTTCCCCGCGCGCCAGAGCCTCGCCCAGCACAGCGAGATGCGCATCGCCGTGCGCAACCTCGGCAACCGCACGATCCCCAACCTCGCGGTGACGATCGCCGCCGCAGGCGGCGGCACCGAGACGGAGGCGTTCGACTTCCTGACCGACGCCACCGGCGTCGCGTCGCGCTCGCGCCCCGCATGGATCGTCGACGACGGCCCCGTCGACGGCGACACGGCCGACGCGAACACCTGGGCGCTCGGCCCACTGCGCCCGCACGCCACGAAGACCTTCGTCTGGCACGTCGCGGCCGTGCGCGCCGGCAGCTACATACTCACCTACCAGCTCGCCGGCAGCCTCACCGGCCGCTCGCAGCTGCGCCTGCGCAACGGCGGCGTCCCCCGCGGCAGCTTCCGGGTGCAGGTGACGCGCAAGGCCGCGCAGGTGCACGTGACGCCGGCCGGCAAGATCGTCAGCGTTCCCGGCTGAGCCGTAGGAGCGTTCGCGCGGCGCGTTGTGACCGCGCGAAGGCCCGCGGCGATCCCTCGCCACGAGCCTTCACGGTGCACGGACCGGCGCCGCCCGTCATTACGGCGCCGGAGCCGAGTCGGTGGAGCGTGTCTCAGCGGCCGCTCAGACCGTGGCCGCCGCGTCCGGATGGGCCTGGAGCGTCTCCTCGCCGGACTCGCCGGTGCGGATCCGGTACGCCTGCTCGACCGGCAGGACGAAGATCTTCCCGTCGCCGATCGAGCCGGTGCGCGCGTGGCGCAGGATCGTGTCGACGATCGTCTGCACATCGGGCGTTGCCACGACGCACTCGATCTTGACCTTCGGCCGCAGGTAGTTCGTCACCGACGAACCGCGGTACTGCTCCGTGATGCCCTTCTGGCGCCCAGAGCCCTTGACCTCGCTGATCGTCATCGAGGGGAACCCGAGGTCGAGCAGCTCCATGCGGATCGGCTCGAACGCCTCGTGGCGGATGTATGCGATCACGAGCTTCATGCCGGCACCTCCGAGGCGCTCATCGCGGGCGACGCTGCTGGACTGGAGGGCCGCACCGAGCCCACGCCGATCAGCTCCGGCGCCGGGATGAACTGCTCCGGGTAGCCGTACATGCCGTGCTCGCTGATGTCGAGGCCGGCGTCCTCCTCCTCGGCGCTCACGCGCAGGCCGTACGTGGCCTTGATGAGACCGAAGACGACGTAGCTGGAGACGAACACGAACCCGAACACGACCACCACGCCGAGCGCCTGGACGCCGAGCTGGTGGAACGAGCCGTTGTAGACGAGGCCGGGATCGCCGACCGCGTTGTACTTGGCCAGATCCGGGTTGGTGAACAACCCGCACGCGAGCGTGCCCCAGATGCCGGCCAGGCCGTGCGCAGAGAGCGCGCCGACCGGGTCGTCGAGCTTGCGGTCGATCGCGAGCACTGCGACGACGACGAGCACGCCGGCGACAGCGCCGATCACGACCGCGGCCCACGGGACCACGTAGCCGGAACCGGCGGTGATCGCGACGAGCGCGGCGATCGCGCCGTTGCCCGCCATGCCGATGTCGATCGTCTTCATGATCAGCCGCGACGTGATGATCGCGGTCAGCACGCCGGCGCAAGCCGCGAGCTGCGTCGTGACCACGACTTCGGTGAAGCGGCCGTCGAGCGCGTTGAGCGTCGAGCCCGGGTTGAAGCCGAACCATCCGAACCAGAGGATGAAGATCGACAGGCCGAACAGCGGCATGTTGTGGCCGGGGATCGGCCGCGGCTTGCCGTCGGGGCCGTACTTGCCGCGTCGCGGGCCGAGGTGCAGGAGCACCGCGAGCGCGCCGGTGGCGCCGATCAGGTGGACGGCCGTCGAGCCGGCGAAGTCCTGCATGCCGAGGTTCGACTGCAGCCAGCCGCCGCCGAACACCCAGTGCGAGGCGATCGGGTAGATCACGGCCGAGAAGACGACCGCGTAGATGGCGTAGACGCCGAACTTGATGCGCTCGAGCGTGGTGCCCCAGACGATCGCGAGCGAGACGGCGCAGAAGACGAACTGGAAGAACCACTTCGCCTCGACGGTCGCGTCCGAGAGCCCCATGATCGGGAACGCCTTCTGCGGGTCCCCGAAGTCCCTCAGGAAGTACCCGGTGTGTCCGATGATGTCGCCCGCGCCGAACGCGAACGCGAAGCCGCACGCCCAGTAGGCGAGTCCGGCGATCGAGAAGTTCATCAGCACCTTCGCGACCACGGTGCCGGCGTTCTTTCCGCGGGAGAAGCCGATCTCGAGGAACGCGAAGCCGGCCTGCATGAGCATCACGAACACGCCCGCGACGATCACCCACATCGAGTTGATGCCGACCGAGCCGCGAATGTTGCTGACGTCCACGGTGAACGAGTCAGCCGACGCGACGGTCGGCAACAGCAGTAAGGCGACGAGCGCCATCATGCTGGCGCGAATGAGCGTCGTCCGCTTCATTTTCCCTCCTGGGTTGACGGTATGCGGCGAGTCTGCGCCAGTGAACGCGTGTGTTCTTTGGCCCGGTGGCGAAAGATCGCCTCGCCGCTTTCGCCACGCCGCCTGCCGTCGCGCCGTCGGATCTGCGCCCTTATAGTCCCGCGCGAGGAATCACTCGTCGTCGTGCCTCGGGACAGCCGGGAGCGCAGGACGAGCGTTCCTTTAGACATGCGGATAGTGTCGGCTCCCGGCTGAGCTTCTAGGCTCGGCGCGCACGGAAATTCACGAGAAGGACATCCCGTCTTATGGCAAAGATCCGTCAGCAGAACGTCACGGCCGCGCAGTGGTCGCCAAACGGCGCCGCGATGGGCGCCCAGGACCTGACGCTCCCCGACAACCAGGTGTTCGGCGCGAACGTCTTCAGCCTCGCCGAGCAGCGCCAGCGGCTCCCGAAGACCGTCTTCCGTCAGCTCCAGCTCACGCTCGAGCGCGGCGAGGCGCTCGACAGCTCGCTCGCCGACGCCGTCGCGCTGGCGATGAAGGAGTGGGCGCTGGAGAAGGGCGCGACGCACTACGCGCACTGGTTCCAGCCGCTCACCGGCTCGACCGCCGAGAAGCACGACTCCTTCTACAACCCGGTCGGCGACGGCACCGCGCTCGCCGAGTTCTCCGGCAAGGAGCTGATCCAGGGCGAGCCCGACGCGTCCTCCTTCCCCACCGGCGGCATCCGCGCGACGTTCGAGGCGCGCGGCTACACCGCCTGGGATCCGACGAGCCCGGCGTTCATCCTCGAGAACCCGAACGGCGCGCTGCTCTGCATCCCGACGGCGTTCACGTCGTGGACGGGCGAGGCGCTCGACCACAAGATCCCGCTGCTGCGCTCGATGGAGGCGCTCTCGCAGGCGGCCGTGCGCGCGCTCAAGCTGCTCGGCGACGACGTCTCCCAGCGCGTCTTCACGACGGTCGGCCCCGAGCAGGAGTACTTCCTGATCGACGAGCAGTACTACTTCGAGCGGCCCGACCTGCTGACGACCGGGCGCACGCTGTTCGGCGCCCAGCCGCCGAAGGGCCATGAGCTCGACGACCACTACTTCGGCTCGATCCCCGAGCGCGTGCTCGCGTGCATGCTCGACACCGAGCGCGAGCTGCAGAAGCTCGGCGTGCCGGTCAAGACGCGCCACAACGAGGTCGCGCCGGCGCAGTACGAGATCGCGCCGATCTTCGAGAACTCCAACGTCGGCTCCGACCACCAGCAGCTGACCATGCAGGTGCTGCAGAACGTGGCGCGGCGCTACGGCCTCGTCTGCCTGCTGCACGAGAAGCCGTTCGCCGGCGTCAACGGCTCCGGCAAGCACAACAACTGGTCGATGGGCACCGACGCGGGCTCCAACCTGCTCGAGCCGGGCGCCACCCCGCACGACAACCTGCAGTTCCTGTTCTTCTGCACGGCCGTCATCCAGGCGGTCGACACGCACCAGGGACTGCTGCGCGCGACAGTCGCCGGGCCGGGCCAGGATCACCGCCTCGGCGCCAACGAGGCGCCGCCGGCGATCATCTCGATCTTCCTCGGCAAAGAGCTGTCCGACGTCTACGAGGCGATCGAGAAGGGCGAGACCGGCGAGTCGAAGCCCGGCTCGCTGCTCGGCCTGGGCTCGCCCGTGCTGCCGCCGCTGCCGCTGCACGGCGGCGACCGCAACCGCACGAGCCCGTTCGCCTTCACCGGCAACAAGTTCGAGTTCCGCGCGGTCGGCTCGACGGCGACCGTCGCGCTGCCGAACACGATCCTCAACACGATCGTCGCCGAGGCGATCGACGACCTCGCCGGACAGCTGCAGGAGGCGCTGAAGGGCGGCGCGTCGCTCGAAGCCGCGTTGCGTCCCGTGCTCCAGAAGAGCTGGGCAGCGCACAAGCGGATCGTCTTCGAGGGCGACAACTACGCGGAGGCGTGGCACCAGGAGGCCGAGCACGAGCGCGGCCTGCTGAACCTGCGCACGACGCCCGACGCGCTGCCGTACTTCGTGCGGCCCGAGGTCGTCAAGGTGTTCGAGAAGTACGAGGTGCTCAACGAGCGCGAGCTCGAGGCGCGCTACGAGGTCTTCACCGAGCAGTATGCGGTCAAGCTCAACATCGAGGCCGAGACGGCCGCGGTGATCGCGCGCACGATGCTGCTGCCCGCGGCGCTGCGCCACCTCGCGCTGCTGCGCTCCGCAGAGGTCGGCGACCTGATCCGCGAGAGCGAGCACCTCGTCGGCGAGTTCGCCGCCGCGATCAAGGCGCTCGAGGCCGTCAACCTGGCCGAGAACCAGGAGGACGAGCCGCCCGCCACCTGGGCCGTCTTCATGCGCGACAAGGTGATCCCCGCGATGGACAACGTCCGCGCGCTCGCCGACAAGCTCGAGAAGATCGTCGCCGACGACCTCTGGCCGCTGCCGAAGTACAGCGAGATCCTGTTCATCAAATAGGACCTCGCTGCACCCAGGATGTGCCCGGAAGCCCCGTAGCCACGGGGCTTCCGCCGTTTCTGGTGGGCGCGACCAACGCGGCACGCCGCCGCTCGCGACTGGCTGGGCGAAGCGAGCGACCGGGGTGGGCGTCTGCGCGATCGGGCATAGAGGCGGTGTGATGCGCGTCGCGTCACGCCGTCAGCCGGCGGCCCGTGACGGCGGCGGCCCGGACCCGAAGGGAGCGACGATGGACATCTTCTCCGTCGAGCAGAAGGAGCGCCTCAGCCGCGAGGACGCCGCCGCACGGCTGCGCGAGCTCGCCGACATGCTCGCGCGCCACAACGACGTCGAGTTCGAGCGCGGCGGCATGCGCTTCACCGTCCACGTGCCCGACGAGGTGAACCTCAAGATCGAGCTGGAGATCGAGAGCGACGAGCGCGAGCTGGAGATCGAGCTGACCTGGTGACCGCCCCGACGTGGGCCTCGATCTCACACCGATCGGACGATGTGAGAGCGGTGCTGCTCTGAGAGCGTGATCGTTCGAGCGCACAGGATCCCCCGGATCCGCGAGTCGCGTCACCCAGTAAAGGAGTCCGCGAGTGCCGATCGCAGCTGACTATCCGTTCCTCGACGTCATGTGGTCGATGTTCGTCTTCTTCGCCTTCGTGATCTGGATCTGGCTCCTGATCACGGTCTTCGCCGACATCTTCCGCCGCCGCGACTGCGGCGGCTGGACGAAGGCGCTGTGGGTCGTCTTCGTCATCGTGCTGCCGTACATCGGCGTGCTCGCGTACCTCATCGTCCAGCATCGGGGGATCGCAGAGCGCAGCGGCGAGCAGATCAAGGCCGCCAAGGCGCAGCAGGACGAGTACATCAAGTCGGTCGCCGGCACCGGGTCGGCCGCCGACCAGATCGCGCAGGCGAAGCAGCTGCTGGACGGCGGCACGATCAGCCAGTCCGAGTTCGACGCGCTCAAACAGAAAGCACTCGCCTAGAGGCCGCAACCATGACCGACGAGCCGCACGAGGGAGACGTTGAGGTCGATCTCGACGCCCGATCGGGTCCTCGGCTGTCGCTCGAGGCCTACGGCCTGATCGGCGACATGCAGGCCGCAGCGCTCGTCGGCCGCAACGGGTCGGTCGACTGGCTGTGCCTGCCGCGCTTCGACTCCGCGTCGTGCTTCACGGCGCTGCTGGGCGACGAGCGGCATGGGTGCTGGCTGCTGGCGCCCGCCGGCGACGTGCGCGCGACGTCGCGCCGCTACCGGCCGGGGACGCTGGTGCTGGAGACCGAGTTCGAGGTCCCGGACGGCGTCGTCCGTGTGATCGACTTCATGCCGCGGCGCATGCAGGGACCGCCGCGCGTGATGCGGATCGTGGAGGGCGTGCGCGGACGGGTGCCGATGCGGATGGAGCTCTCGCTGCGACCGGACTACGGGTCGATCACGCCGTGGGTCGAGCCCGCGTCAGACGGCGCCGTCGCGACTGCCGGCCCGGACGCGTTCCGCCTCAGCACGCCGCTGCCGCTCTCGATCGAGGACAGCATGGTCACCGCCGAGTTCATCGCGATCGAGGGCGCGCGCGAGCGGCTGACGCTGACCTGGCACCTCTCCTTCGAGCGGACGCCGCCGGTGGAGGACGCCGACTCGGCGCTCGCGCGCACCGAGGCCTGGTGGCGGCAGTGGAGCGGCCGCTGCCGCTACGAGGGCGCCTACCGCGACGAGGTGCTGACGTCGTTGATCGCGCTCAAGGCGATGACCTCCGAGACGACCGGCGCGCTGATCGCGGCGCCGACGACGTCGCTGCCGGAGGACCTCGGCGGCGTGCGCAACTGGGACTACCGCTACTGCTGGCTGCGCGACTCGGTGCTCGCGCTCGAGGCGCTGCTCGAGGCGGGCTACACGGAGGAGGCGCTCGCCTTCCGCGACTACCTGCTGCGCGTCGGCACCGGCGACCCGAGGGCGACCCAGATCATGTACGGGATCGGCGGCGAGCGGCGCCTGACCGAGTTCGAGCTGCCGCACCTGCCCGGCTACGAGGGCTCCAAGCCGGTGCGGGTAGGCAATGCCGCCTCCGAGCAGTTCCAGCTCGACGTCTACGGCGAGGTCGCGAACGTGATGTTCATCGGCGCCGAGGCGCTGGGGCGAGTCGAGGAGCGGGTGTGGCCGCGTTGGCGCGCGATCGTCGAGCACGTCGAGACGATCTGGCGCGAGCCGGACGACGGCATCTGGGAGTCGCGCGGCGAACGGCGTCACTACACGTACTCGAAGGTGATGGCATGGGTCGTGTTCGACCGCGCCGTGCGCATCGCAGAGCGCTTCGAGCTCGACGCGCCGGTGGAGCGCTGGAAGGCGAGCCGCGAGGAGATCCACCGGGAGGTCTGCGAGCACGGCTACGACGCCGAGCGCCGCACCTTCACCCAGTACTACGGCTCGCGCGAGCTGGACGCCAGTGTGCTCAACCTCCCGCTCGTCGGCTTCCTGCCGGGCGACGACGAGCGTGTCACGGGCACGATCGACGCGGTCATGCGCGAGCTGGGCCGCGACGGCTTCGTCTCGCGCTACTCGACCGCCGAGACCGACGACGGCCTGCCCGGCGACGAGGGTCAGTTCCTCGCCTGCTCCTTCTGGCTCGTGAGCGCGCTTGCCGCCAACGGCCGCGTCGACGACGCGCGCGCGCTGTTCGAGCGGTTGCTCGGCTTGGCGAACGACCTCGGCCTGCTGGCCGAGGAGTACGACGTCGCCCGCCGCCGCCAGGTCGGCAACTTCCCGCAAGCGTTCAGCCACCTCACGCTGATCCTCGCCGCGCGTGCGATCACGCAGGCTGCGGCGGCGTAGTAGTGGACGCCGTGCGCGAGGGCTCTGCTCGGCTGTAAGCGTCGTGGCGGCGAGCTCCTTCACGTGCCAAGCTGCCGACCAGCGCCGGAGCGCACAGCGCCGTCGGCAGATCGATCCAAGGAGAAGGGCGTCGTGAGCACCACCCACATCGAGACCTTCGCCGCCCCTCGGATCGCCTCCGAGCGCCGGCCCGACGGCAGTCTGCTGCTGCGCTCGCGCGATCAGCTGCAGGCACATCCGCCGACGATCGCGCACGCCTTCCGCGCCCACGCCGCGCAGCATCCCGACCGCCTGTTGGCGACCGAGCCGGGCGACGACGCTCGTCGAGAGCTCACCTGGGGCGAAGCCCGCGCACAGGCCGACGCAGCCGCGCAGGCGATGCTCGACGCGGGGCTCTCGGCTGAACGGCCGCTGATGGTGCTGAGCGGCAACTCGCTCGCGCACCTCGTGCTGATGCTCGGCGCCCACACGGCCGGCGTGCCGATCGTCTCGGTGAGCACCGCCTACTCGCTGGCCTCCAGCGATCACGCGCACATCGCGGACCTCGCCGCGCGCTGCGAGCCGGGCCTCGTCTTCGCCGACGACGCCGACGCCTACCGGCCCGCACTCGCAGCGGCCGTGAGCCACGGCGCCGAACGCGCGCTCGCCGGCCCGGTCGCCTTCGGGCAGCTGCTCGCGACCTCCCCCACGGACGCGGTCGAGCGCGCATTCGCGACACTCGACCCCGACGGCGTCGCCAAGCTGCTGTTCACGTCCGGCTCGACCGGCTCGCCGAAGGGCGTCGTCACGACGCACCGGATGCTCGCCTCCAACCAGCAGGCGCTCGCGCAGATCTGGCCGTTCATGCGTGAGGAGCCGCCGGTGCTGGTCGATTGGCTGCCCTGGAGCCACTCGTTCGGCGGCAACCACAATTTCAACCAGGTGATCTTCTTCGGCGGGACGCTGCACATCGACCATGGCAAGCCCGCCCCGGCCCTGATCGAGCGCACCGTGCAGGCGCTGCTCGAGCACCCGCCGACCGTCTACTACAACGTCCCGGCCGGATTCGCGCTGCTGGCCCCGCGCCTGGAACGCGATCCCGAGCTGGCGCGGACGTTCTTCTCGCGGCTGCGGCTCATCATCTACGCCGGCGCGGCGCTCCCGCCGGCGCTGTGGGATCAGATGCGCGCGCTCGCCCACGCCCACGCGCCGCGTGAGGTCCCGCTGACCGCCTCGTGGGGCGCGACCGAGACCGCGCCGGCAGCGACGAGCGCCCACTTCCCCACGGCGCCATGCGGGTGCATCGGCGTGCCGATCCCCGGCACGACGCTCAAGCTGACCCCCAGCGACGACAAGCTCGAGATCTGCGTGCAGGGACCGAACGTGGCGCCGGGCTACCATCGCGATCCCGCGGCGACGGCGGCCGCCTTCGACGAGGAGGGCTTCTACCGCACCGGCGACGCCGTCCGCCTCGTCGACCCCGACGACCCCTCACAGGGGCTGATGTTCGACGGACGGATCGGCGAGAACTTCAAGCTCGTGACCGGCACGTGGGTGACCGTCGGCAGCGTGCGCACCGGGCTCGTGTCGTCGCTCCGGGTCATCGCCGACGCCGTCGTCGCCGGCCACGACCGGACCGACGTCGGCGCGCTGGCCTGGGTCGACCAGGCGGCGGCATGCGAGGCGTGCGAGGAGCCAGGCGGGCAGATCGGGCTCGACGATCCGCGGCTGCGGGCGCTGCTGGCCACCCGACTCGCCGCGCACAACGCCGGCGCCGGCTCGACCGCTCGGATCGAGCGGCTGCTGCTGCTCGCCGAGCCGGCGTCGATCGACGCCGGCGAGATCACCGACAAGGGCTACGTCAACCAGAGCCGCGTCCTGCGCCGGCGCGCCGCGCTCGTCGAGCAGCTCTACGCCGAGCCGCGCGACCCGGCCGTCATCGTCCCCGACCGTTCCTGAAGGGGGTGGGCGGACACGGTCATGCGCGCACCGGCCCCGCATGCAGGACGTCGGGATCGTGGCCGGGGATGACGGTGAGGCCGGCGTCGCGCAGCTCGCGCAAGCGGTCTGCGGAGCGTCCCTGCTCGTCGTGGTCGTGAGCGAAGACGGGGAAGCGGTGGTCGTCGAGCCCGCTGGCGAAGTGTGAGACGTCGGCGCCGAGCACGAGATCGCCGATGCGCACCGACTGGTGGCCGGGCGTGTGCCCGGGCGTGAGCAGCAGCTCGATCGAGCCGTCGCCCAGGAGGTCGTGATCGCCGTCGACGAGGACGAGACGCCCGCGGTCGCCGGCGTAGTCGCGCGGAAAGAAGCTGTTGGCCGCGACCAGCGCGCGATCCTGCCCGGCCTCCCACTCGCGCCGCTGGACCACCAACGGGATCGAGGAGGGCACGAGCGGCAGGCCGCCGACGTGGTCCCAGTGCAGGTGGGTGAGCACGACCATCGTCACGGTGTCGAGGTCGACCTGCTCGGCGAGCGACAGCTCCTGCTCGAGCGCGAACAGGCCCATCGCCTCCGACGGCCCGTAGTGCGCGGTCGCATCGGCCACCGCCGCCGGGTGCAAACCGGTGTCGATCAGGATCCGCTGCTCGTCGGTCTCGACGAGGTAGGCCGGAACGGGGAAGCGGACGAGCGGGCCCTGCGGCTCGCCCCGCCGCATCAGCCACGCAGGGCAGGTGAACCAACCGACGATGAGCCGCTGGACCTGCATCACGTGGAAGGTACGCAGTCGCGGGTGCGTCGGCGGCACATCGCTTGATGGATGATGCCGCCATGCCGGCACGCCACGGATGGATCGCAGACGAGCTCGAGCACGCAGGTCGCGAGAACCTGGACGCCGCCCATGCCGCCCGCTACGACGACAAGGAGGACGCGGGCGCGGCAGCCGAGCTCGCGACGCTGAGGAGGCTCGGCCTCGATCGGAGCGCCACCGTCGTCGACCTCGGAGCCGGCACGGGTCAGTTCGCGCTGGCGGCCGCCGGCGCCTTCGCCCGCGTCGTCGCCGTCGACGTCTCGGCCGTGATGCTGGACCGACTGCGCGCCAAGCTGCGGCGCGACGGCAGCGAGAACGTCGAGTGCGTGACCGCCGGCTTCCTGACGTACGAGCATCGCGGAGCCCCGCCGGACCTCGTCTACAGCCGCTATGCGCTGCACCACCTGCCCGACTTCTGGAAGGCGATCGCCCTGCGCCGAATCGCCGAGCTGCTGCGGCCCGGCGGGATCCTGCGGCTCTGGGACGTCCTCTACGGCTTCGAGCCGGCGGAGGCGGAGGCTCACATCGAGCAGTGGATCGCGCAGACGGCGTCGGACGCGCTCGGCGACGGCTGGACACGCGCCGAGCTCGAGGAGCACGTGCGCGACGAGCACAGCACCTTCACCTGGCTGCTCGAGCCGATGCTCGAGCGGGCCGGCTTCGTGATCGAGGAGGCCGAGCGCAGCGACGACCGGATCTTCGCTCGCTACACCTGCGTGAAGGCTCCGTAGCTCGAACGACTGCGCAAGCAGCGCCGCGCCGCCGGCTGATCGCCGAAGATCCACTCCACTTTTCGCAGCGTGAGAGGAGACGGGCATGACAGCAACGGCGGGCATGCAGGAGCAGCCGGTCGCGCCGGACCCGATGCGGCATCACAAGCACTATGTGGACGACGGGCATGGCTCCTCGCCGTACGCCGGCGGCAGCAGCTTCATGGAGCGGATGGCGGAGGCGGTCGCGAGCGGCATGGGGACCGTCGGCTTCCTGATCGTCAGCTCGGCGGTGATCCTGAGCTGGGTCGTGACGAACCACGTGGTCCACTTCCTCAGCCACTCCTGGCACGGGCTGCTCAACGGGCAGGGCTTCGACCCGGCGCCGTTCATCCTGCTCAACCTCGTCTTCTCGGCGGTCGCGTTCTACACCGGAGCGCTCGTGATCATCGCCCAGAAGGCGCAGACGCGAACCGACAAGGCCAACGAGGAGGCGGCGGCGACCCACCGCGAGGAGCTCGCCCAGTTCCAGACCGACCTGCTCCAGCGCAACACCGAGCTCACCGAGCAGATCCACGGGCTGACCGAGACGCTGCGGAGCCTGACGACGGAGGTGCACACGGCGATCTGCGCGAAGCCCGCGCCGTCGGATGCGTAGGACGTTCGCCGACACGCGTCGGGCTGCGTGACCAGACGCACAGACGAGCATGGGGCGCTGGCGTACGTTGATGGAGCCAGACCTACGAAATCGCAAGGAACGCCCATGTTCAGCCTGTTGATCGCCTCGGTCGCGCGCTCGCGCGCGGTCGAGCACCGAGACGCCCATGTCCACGTCGATGCGGCCGGCCGCCGCTTCACCTGCCACCTCCGCGACTGCCAGCCGGCTCGGCGCCCGCGGCGCCGTCTGACTGACTAGCCGACGCCCACCGCCAACCTTGGCATAGCCGTGTCAAGGTTGGCGCGCGCGTTGCTAGGATCGAGGCAATGCGCGACTACCTCGATGCGGTGCGCTCCCGCGTCGTCGTCTTCGACGGCGGCATGGGCGCGACGCTGGAGCAATTCGACCTCACGAGCGAGGACTACGGCGGCCTGCAGGGCAAGTGCCACGAGGCGCTCGTGCTCAACCGGCCCGACGTCATCGAGGGCGTCCACACCGCGATGCTCGACGCCGGCGCCGAGGTCGTCGAGACCGACACCTTCCAGGCCTCGCGGCTGAAGCTCGAGGAGTGGGGCCTCGGCGAGCACACGCTCGAGATCAACACGAAGGCCGCGCAGATCGCGCGCAAGGCGGCGGGCGAGCAGCGCTTCGTCGCCGGGTCGATCGGCCCGACCGGCTTCCTGCCCGCCTCCGACGATCCGACGCTGGGCAACATCTCCTTCCGCGAGCTCGTCGACGTCTTCGCCCAGCAGGCGCAGGGCCTCGTCGAGGGCGGCGCGGACCTGCTGATCATCGAGACCGCGCAGGACATCCTCGAGGTCAAGGCGGCGATCTTCGGTGCGCGCGAAGCGTTCAAGCTGACGGGCACCACGCTGCCGATCCAGTGCTCGGTCTCGCTGCTGCCCAACGGCGGCAAGATGCTGCTCGGCACCGACATCTCCGCAGTGCTGACGACGCTGACCGCACTCGACGTGCAGGTGATCGGGCTCAACTGCTCCACCGGCCCCGAGGACATGCGCGACGCGATCCGCTTCCTCGGCGAGCACTCCCCCGTGCCCGTCCACTGCATCCCGAACGCCGGCCTCCCCCTGCAGGGCCCCGACGGCGAGACGATCTTCCCCGAGCAGCCGGAGCCGCTCGCCGCATCGCTGCAGGAGTTCGTCGAGCGCTACGGCGTCGGCGTCGTCGGCGGCTGCTGCGGCACGACCGCCGAGCACATCGCGGCGATCGCCGAGCGCGTGAAGGGCCGCCCGGTCGGCGCGCGTCCGGCGCCGCGTCCCCCCCACGTCTCCTCGATGATCGCCGCCACGCAGCTCGCGCAGGAGCCGCGCCCGACGATCGTCGGCGAGCGTGTGAACTCGCAGGGCTCGCGCCGCGCGAAGGAGCTGCTGCTCGCCGACGACTACGACGGCCTGCTGCAGATCGCCGAGGGCCAGGTCGAGGGCGGCGCGCACATCCTCGACCTCTGCGTCGCGCTGACCGAGCGCCAGGACGAGGCCGAGCAGATGGCGACGCTCGTCAAGAAGGTCTCGCTCTCGCTGCCGGCGCCGATCCAGATCGACTCAACCGAGCCCGACGTGATGAAGGCGGCGCTGGAGCAGATCCCCGGCCGCGCGATCGTCAACTCGGTCAACCTCGAGGCGGGGCGTGACAAGCTCGACCACGTCGTGCCCCTGTGCATCGAGCACGGCGCCGCGCTGATCGCGCTGACGATCGACGAGGAGTCGATGGCGAAGACCGTGCAGCGCAAGGTCGACGTCGCCAAGCGCATCCACGGCTACGTCTGCGCCGAGCACGGGATGGACCCGCGGACGCTGATCTTCGACGCGCTCACGTTCACGCTCGCGACCGGCTCGGACGAGTTCAAGGACTCCGCCGTCGAGACGATCGAGGGCATCCGCGCGATCAAGGCCGAGCTGCCCGGCGTGCTGACCTCGCTCGGCGTCTCGAACGTCTCGTTCGGCTTCGGCAAGCAGGCGCGCGAGGTGCTGAACTCGGTCTTCCTGCACCACTGCGTCGAAGCGGGCCTCGACCTCGCGATGGTCCACCCCGCCGACATCACGCCCTACTCCGAGATCCCGCAGCTCGAGCGCGACCTCGCCGACAACCTCGTCTTCAACCGCCGCGAGGACGCGACCCAGCGCTTCATCGAGCACTTCGAGGAGAAGGGCGAGTCGGCCGAGGAGGAGGCCGCCGACCCGACCGCCGGGATGGAGCCCGAGGAGGCGCTGCACTTCCACATCCTGCGGCGCAAGAAGGACGGCGTCGAGGACTGGATCGACCGCTCCGTGGAGAAGATCGGCGCGGTGCCGACGCTCAACGACGTGCTGCTGCCGGCGATGAAGGAGGTCGGCGACAAGTTCGGCGCCGGCGAGCTGATCCTGCCGTTCGTGCTCCAGAGCGCCGAGGTGATGAAGAAGGCCGTCGCGCAGCTCGAGAAGTACCTCGACCGGATCGAGGGCTACACGAAGGGCACCGTCGTGATCGCGACCGTCTTCGGCGACGTGCACGACATCGGCAAGTCGCTCGTCAACACGATCCTCACGAACAACGGCTACACGGTCGTGGACCTCGGCAAGCAGGTGCCGATCTCGACGATCCTCGACGCGGCCGAGGAGCACAAGGCGACGGCGATCGGCCTCTCCGCGCTGCTCGTCTCGACCTCGAAGCAGATGCCGCTGTGCGTGCAGGAGCTGCACGAGCGCGCGCTGCCCTACCCGGTGCTGATCGGCGGCGCCGCGATCAACCGCGACTTCGGGCTGCGGATCCTCTACCCGCACGGGAAGGACGACGACGCGGTCTACGAGCCGGGCGTCTTCTACTGCAAGGACGCGTTCGAGGGCCTGGCGAAGATGGACCAGCTCGTCGACGAGGAGGCGCGCGCGGCGCTCGTCGCCAAGACGCGCGAGGCGGCGAGGACGCTGCGCGAGAAGCCGGTCGTCGTCGACGACGGACCGCCGACGACCGACGCCTCGGTGCGCTCGGCGGCGCGCACGGACACCCCCGTCCCGACGCCGCCGTGGTGGGGCGTGCGCGAGCTCCCGGTGCCGCTCGACGAGGTCTTCCCGCACCTCGACACGCACGTGCTGTTCAAGCTCCACTGGGGCGGACGCGGCGTCAAGGGCGAAGCCTGGCGCGAGCTGGTTCAGAACGACTTCCAACCGCGGCTGGAGCGCATGTGGCGCGAGCAGACCTACCTGCACCCGCGCGCGAAGCTCGGCTACTTCCCCGCCGCCTCCGACGGCAACGAGGTCGTGATCTTCGACCCCGAGGATCACGAGAAGGAGATCGACCGGCTCGTCTTCCCGCGCCAGCCGCGCCACGACCGCATCTGCCTCGCCGACTTCTACCGCCCGCTCGACAGCGGGGGCACCGCCGGCGAAGCCGGTGGTCGGGACGTCGTCGCCCTGCAGATCGTCACCGCCGGCGCCGAGGTCACCGAGCTGATGGCGCGCCTCGAGCAGGAGGGCGAGTTCGCCGAGCAGCTCTTCGTCCACGGCCTCGGCGTGCAGACGGCCGAGGGGATGGCCGAGTGGCTGCACGCGACGGTCCGCGCCGACCTCGGCATCCCACGCGACCAGGGACGCCGCTACTCCTGGGGCTATCCCGCCTGCCCGGACCAGTCCGAGCACGAGAAGGTCTTCGCGCTGCTCGACGCGGCGTCGATCGGCATGCGGCTCTCCGGCGGCTACGCGGTCGAGCCCGAGCAGTCGACCGTCGCGATCGTCGCCCACCATCCCCAGGCGGTCTACTTCGGCATGAAGAGCGGCTTCCTGCCGAAGGGCAAGGCACCCGACGACATCATCGCCGGCTCCGATCGCGACCCCTCCAGGAGCGACGAGGATCCGCCCGACGGCGCGATCGAGGAGGAGGCCGCGTAGCGCGGCGGTTCACGATCCAGCTTCCTGGGTAACGAGGCCGAAGACACCGGCGATCGAGGGAGGCAGGGTCATGGCGAACGACGCGCTGTTCATCGGTTGGGGAGCCGTTGCGCGGGGGCGCGAGCAGACGTCTCTGAAGGTGTTCCAGGAGACCGTCGAGTTCTGGGCGAAGGCCCAGCAGGACGGCCGCATCGACGGCTTCGAGCCCTATCTGCTGCAACCGCACGGCGGCGGACTCGCCGGCTTCATGCTCCTCACCGGCCAGCGCGCCCAGCTCGACGAGCTGCGCTCGAGCGCGGAGTTCGCGAACGTGATGGCACGCGCGGGCATGGTCGTCGACGAGCTCGGCGTCGTCAGCGCCTATGGCGGCGAGGCGCTTGCGCAGCAGCTCGGCGTCTTCCAACAGGCTGCGAGCGGTCTCGGCTAGCGCTACGCCTCAGCCGCGCTGCCCTGCTGCACGCGCGCAGGCTGCGCGCGCAGCTTGACCGGCGCCGCCTGCAGCGCACGCAGGCGCACGTCGCGCCAGGAGAGGCCCTCCTTCAACAGCGCCGGGGTCCCCATCAGCACGGCCGTGGCGATCTCGACCGCCTGCAGGATGATCCCGTAGCCGAGCGCGTCCGCCTGCGAGACGCCGTACCCCGCGCTCAGCACGACGACGCACGCCCACTGGAAGACGCCGAGGTTCGACGGCGTCACCGGCAGCACGGCCGTCACGTTGACGGCGAACAGCACGGCCGCCGCGGCGCCCGCGCCGGCGCGGTGGTCGAGCCCGAGCGCCATCAGCAGCACGTAGCAGGAGAGCCACTGCAGCGCCCACGCCGCCAGCTGCGCGACGAGCGCGGTGGCGCCGAGCCGCGGCTGACGGAAGACGGCGAGCCCGGAGCGCACGCGCGCGAGCGCGCCGCGCGCCTGGCCCGTCAGCTCACGCAGCTTCGCGAAGCGCGAGTGGCGTCCGGCGCTCAGCACGGGCGGCGCGAGCAGCACGACCGCGACCAGCACGAGCGGCGTTATCGCGGCGACGAGCAGCACGTCGCGATGGCCGTGGAAGAGCCGCAGCGAGGAGAAGGTGACGACGCCGAGCACGAGCAGCGCGAAGACGTTGAGCAGCGCCTGCGAGACGATCGTGCCGAGCACGACGGGCAGATGCTCGCGCGGGCGCCCGGTGCGGCGGGCGACGATCAGCGCACGCGAGGGCTCGCCGAGCCGCGCCGGCAGCGTCGCGCTCATCAGCACGCCGATGAACGTCCCCTGCATCGCGTCGCGCAGGCGCACGCGCCCACGCGGCAGCGCGGCGTCCAGGATCGCGTGCCAGGAGACGGCGCGCACCGCCATCGAGGCGCACATGATCCCCAGGCCCGTGAGCACCCAAGCCGGGCTCGAGTCGAGCAACGCCACGACGATTTCGTGCACGCCGATACGGCGGAAGGCGAGCAGCGTGCCGACCAGCGCGGCGAGCGCGAAGGCGAGCAGCGCGACGCGGCGCGCCAACGCGACAACCGGCCGGCGCGTGCCCGCGGGGGGCGGCGGCTCGAGGCTCGCGAGCCGCCGCGGCGCGACGACCGGCTTGAGGTCCGCCGGGCGCACGCCGACCCGCACCGCCGCGCGCTGGAGCGCACCCTGCGGCGCCGGCGTCGCGACCGCGTCCGCGTAGGCGTCGAGCACCTCCGCGGCCACGTGCGGCCAGGCGAAGCGCTCGGCGTGCGCGGCGGCCGACGCGCCCATCGCGACCCGCCTGGTCGGGTCGAGCCAGAGATCGCGCAGCGCCTCGGCGAGCGCGGTCGCGTCGCCGCGCGGCACGAGCAGCCCGTCGACGCCGTCGCGCAGGACGTCGCGGTAGCCGGCGATGTCGGAGGCGACGACCGGCGTGCCGGCGGCGAACGCCTCCGTCAGCACCATCCCGAAGCTCTCGCCGCCGAGCGACGGCGCGCACAGCACGTCGGACGCTTCCAGCACGCGCCGCTTCTCGTCGTCGTCGACGCGGCCGAGTACCGTCACGTCACGATCGTCGAGCAGCAGCGGGCGCACTTCCTCGGCGTTCGCCCCGACGACCGTCAGCTCGACCGGGAAGTGCTCGCGCAGCGCCTCGAAGGCACGCAGCAGCACCGGCAGTCCCTTGCGCTCGACCGCCTGGCCGACGAACGCGATCCGCAGGCGATCGCCGGGCACGCGCGGGGCGCGCAGCTCGGGGACGACGACGCCGTTGGGGACGATCCGGTAGCGCCCGCCGAAGAAGCGCTGCGCCGTCCACGCCGCCGCCTCCGAGACCGCGATGCGCACGTGCAGGTGGTTGAACATGCGCCGCGCGCCGAGCAGGTTCGCGACGTTGTTGGTGAGCCGGTTGGTCGAATAGCAGTGGAAGGTGCCGACGAGCGGGGCGCGCGTCGAGACGCAGGCGTCCCAGCACAGCACGGGCACGACCGGCTCGTGCAGGTGCACGACGTCGTAGCGGCCCGAGCGCAGCTCCCGGCGCAGCCGGCCGAGACCGGCCGCACGCGCGGAGAGGTTGGAGACGGCGCCGTTGGCGGGGAAGCCGATCGTCCGCCCGAGCGGGATCAGATAGTCGGGCGCGAGACGGCGTTGCGGAGCGGCGCCGCGGTGCAGCACCGCGGCGAGACGATCGTCGGGATCGTACGGGGCGAGCACGCGCACGTCGTGGCCCTCGGCGAGAAATCGCTCGGCCAGGGCCTCGATGTGCCGGGTGACGCCGCCCGGATACGTCCATGAGTACGGCGAGACCAGGGCTACGCGCATACCGTGTGGATCCTAGCGCGACCTGCGGAATGCTCGGGGAATCCATGGCGCGTCCTGCGCACTTGCGTATCATCGCCGCGATGACGCCGGAAGCGCACTTGCAGGCTGCCGACCCGGTGCTCGGTGCGCTCCTGACCGCCCACGGACCGATCGACCCGGCCGACCGCGACGGACGACCCGACGACCACTACGGCGCGCTCGTGCGCGCGATCGTCGGCCAGCAGCTCTCCACGAAGGCCGCGCGGACGATCTTCGGGCGCCTCACCGACCGCTACGGCGGCCGCACGCCGACGCCTGCCGAGATCCTGGCCGACGACCCGGAGGAGATGCGCGCCGCCGCCGGCCTCTCGCGCGCGAAGGCGAGCTACCTGCGCTCGCTCGCCGAGCACGTCACCACCGGCGCACTCGAGCTCGAGCGCCTCGACGACATGCCCGACGCCGACGTGATCGCCGAGCTCGTCGCCGTCAAGGGCCTCGGCCGTTGGACGGCCGACATGTTCCTGCAGTTCCACCTCGGCCGCCCCGACGTCCTGCCCGTCGGCGACCTCGGAATCCGCCGCGCGGTCGAGCGCGCGTACGGCCTCGACGCCCTGCCCGACCCGGACACGCTCACGCGCATCGCCGAGCCCTGGCGCCCGTACCGGACGCTGGCGTGCCGGTACTTGTGGTTGTCCTTGGACAACGCCCCGGCCTAGACGGCCGAGACCTCTTGCTCGTCAGCGACCCTGAAGGACGAGCCACAGCCGCAGGCCGCGATCACGTTGGGGTTCTCGACCTTGAAGCCGGCGCCCTGGAGGTCGTCGACGTAGTCGATCGTCGAGCCGCTGACGTACGGGAGGCTCGGAGCGTCGACGAGCAGGCGGATGCCCTTGTCCTCGAAGACCTCGTCGCCGTCGCGCTGCTGGTCGAACGCGAGCGCGTACTGGAAGCCGGAGCAGCCCCCGCCGCGCACGCCGACGCGCAGTCCGGCGGTCTCGACCTCGGAGCCCTGCGAGCCGAGGAACTCGCGAACCTTCTCGGCGCCCTTGTCGGTGAGGGTGATCATGCTTCACGAAGTATAGCGACCGTTCAAGCCCGCTATCTTTGGCTCAGATGGCAACGAACGAAGAGCTGAAGGAGCGGATCGAGGCCGGCATTCCCGGCGCGAGCGCGCAGGTCGCGGGTGACGGGCATCACTTCGAGGCCGTCGTCGTCGCGCCGCAGTTCGAGGGCCTCTCCCGGATCGCCCAGCACCGGCTCGTCTACGACGTGTTCGACGGCGAGCTCGGCGGCCGGATCCATGCCCTGTCCCTG
>DASRAV010000060.1:0-6829 GCA_035637995.1 Conexibacter sp.
TCGCCCACGGCCTGCTGCTGCGACTGCTCGCCGCCGAGCACGGCAACCTGGCCGCCGCCGGCGACGACGACCAGGCGATCGAGCGCTTCCGCGCGGCCGCGGCGAAGAACCTGCGCGACTTCCAGGCGGAGCTGCCCGACGCGACCGTGGTGCGGCTGGAGCACAGCTTCCGCTGCCCGCAGCGCGTGCTCGACGCCGCCCACGCGGTCGTCGTGCCGCTCGAGGATCGGCTCGAGAAGCAGCTCGTTGCGGTGGACGGCCGCCCGCCGGGCGAGGTCGCCTTCTGGCGCGCCGCGAACGAGCGTGCACAGGCGCAGAGCGTCGCCGCCGACGTCGAGCGGCTGATCGCGCGCGAGGGCGTGGAGCCGGAGCGGATCGCCGTGCTCGTGCGCTCGATCGCGCGCGAGGGCCAGGCGGTCGCGGTCGCGCTGGAGGAGCGCGCGGTGCCGCACCGGCTCGTCGGCGAGGCGGCCTTCTTCCAGCGCGCCGAGGTGCGCGACCTGCTCGCGTGGCTGCGGCTGCTGATCGATCCGGCCGATGCGCCGGCGACGGTGCGCGCGCTCGCGCGGCCGCCGATCGAGCTGCGCTCCGTCGATCTCGCCCGCTGCACGCAGATCGCACGCCGCCGCAAGCTCGACATGGTCGCCGCGCTCGCCGCCGCACTCGAGTCGCCGCAGATCCCGCCCGAGGCGCGTGACCGCATCCGCATGTTCCTGACCGTCCACCGCTCCGCCGTCTCGGCGCTGGACACGATGCGGCCCGACCTGTTCGTCCACCGCCTGATCGAACGGCTCGGGCTGCGCCGTCAGCAGCTCTTCACCGCGCAGGCCGAGGTCGTCGAGCGGCTGCGCGGGCTCGCGCGCTTCGGCGAGCTCGCAACCGCGTTCGTGCAGCGTCAGCCGCAGGCGACGCCGCGCGAGTTCGCACGCTCGATCGCCGCCGCCGCGGAGGCCGGCCTGCGCGAGGAGGAGGAGCCGCCGCCCGGCGGCGCACGCGGCGTACAGGTGCTCGCGATGCGCGCGGCCGCCGGGCTCGAGTTCGACCACGTCTACGTGCTCGGCCTGCACGCCGCGCGGATGCCGGGCGCACACACGCGCACGCTCGCGCCGATCGCGCCCGCGTTGATGAAGGAGACGCTGCCGCAGGACGACCACGCCGCGCACGTCGCGGAGATGCGCCGTCTGCTGCACGTCGCGATGACGCGCAGCCGCCGGCGGCTCGTGCTCGTGCACCCGCAGGCGAGCGACCGTGGCGCCGCGCAGCCGCCCTCGCCGTTCGCCGAGGAGGCGCGCGCCGCGCTCGGCGGCGACTGGGAGGAGCGCGCCGAGGAGCTGTTCGGGCCCGCCGAGTCGCTGCACTCGACCTACCGGATCCTGCGCGACGAGCTGCTGGAGACGGTCAAGCGGACCGGGTCGCGCATCGGCGAGCTGCGCTTCGACACCGACCTCGACGTCTCGCACGCGGTCGTGCGCTACCTGGAGGTCGTGAAGCTCGCAGCACTGATCGAGCGGCCGGACGACCAGACCGTCGCCGACGCGCTCGCGGACGTCAATGCACGCATCGGACAGGCGATCACCGCCGAGCAGCGCGAGATCTTCCTGTCCTCGACGCTCGACGAGTACCTGCTCGACGCCGACCGCGACGACACCCGCCGCGCGCAGGCGATCGCGGCGCGCGAGGAGCCGACGCTGGAGCCGTTCCTGCCGCGGCGCGGCGAAGGGCTCGTGCTGTCGGCGTCGGACATCGACACGTACCGCACGTGCCCGCTGAAGTACAAGTTCGCACGCGTGTTCAGGATCCCGCAGGAGCCGACGCTGAATCAGCGCTTCGGGATCCTGGTCCACCAGGTGCTGGAGCGCTTCCACTCGGAGGCGGGGGCAGGCGGGACGGGTGCCCGCACGCTCGACGAGATGCTCGGGCTGCTCGAGGCCGGGTGGCGGCGCGGCGGCTTCGGCGGCTCCGAGCAGGAGATCCAGCTGCGCGGCAAGGCGACGGCGGCGCTCACGCGCTATCACGAGCGCTTCCAGGAGGAGCCCGCCGAGCCGACCTTCTTCGAGCGCTCGTTCTCCTTCCAGCTCGGCAAGCACCTGCTGCGCGGGCGCGTGGACCGCGTCGACAAGCTGCCGGAGGGCGGCTGGGAGCTGATCGACTACAAGACCGGCCCGCCGAAGACCGCGAGCCAGCTCGAGCGCGACGTCCAGCTCTCGCTTTACGCCGTCGCCGCGCGCGAGGCCTGGCAGCTCGACACCGCCCGCGGCGCCTACTACTACGTGCTCGACGACGCCAAGGTTCCCGTCGAGCGCGACTCCGCCGACCGCGGCTGGATCGAGGAGATCGCGACCGAGGTCGCCGAGGGCATCCTCTCCCAGGGCTTCGAGCCGACGCCGTCGTACGAGGCGTGCGCGATCTGCGACTACCGACTGGTGTGCCCGGCTGCTGAGCGCTAAGCCACGTCGCTGACGACCGCTGAGCGGCTCAGCGGTCGTCGGCTGGGCCGCGTTGCCGGAGGAAGCGCTGGAACTCGCTGGCGATGCGGTCGCCGGAGGGGAGCTCGGTGGGGTCGAGCGGGTCCTCGTCGTCGTCGGCGGCGCGCTCGAGGCGCTCGACGAAGGCCTGCACGTCGGGGTCGCTCTGGACGGCGAGGTTGACCTGACGCTCGTAGTCGGCGGCGGCGGCCTCGAGCTCGGAGGCGTCGACGGAGACGCCGACGAGGCTCTCGAGCCGGCGCACGAGCGCGAGCGCGGCCTTCGGGTTCGGCGCGGAGGCGATGTAGTGCGGCACCGCCGCCCACAGGCTGGCGGCCGGCAGCCCTGCCTTCGTGCACGCCCCCTGGAGCACGCCGACGATCCCCGTCGGGCCCTCGTAGGACGACGACAGCAGATCGAGCCGCTCGACGAGCGCGGCGTCGGAGGAGATCCCGGTGATCGCCGTCGGACGCGTGTGTGCGACGTCGGCGAGCAGCGCGCCGAGCGAGACGAGCAGCTGCGCGCCGAGCGCCTCGGCGAGGTCGATGATCAGCTGCGAGAAGGCGCGCCAGCGCATCGACGGCTCATGGCCGGTGACGATCACGAGATCGCGCGGCGCACGCGGCACGCGCGCCTCGAATATCTCGACGACCGGCCAGGTGATCTCGCGCACGCCGCCGTCGGCGACCCGCACCTGCGGGCGCGTCGACTGGAAGTCGTAGAACTCCTCCGGGTCGATCTGCGCAAAGCGCGTGGCGCCGAGCGCTGTGCCGACGAACTGCAGCGCCGTCGAGGCGGCGTCGCCCGCGTCGTTCCACCCTTTGAACGCGCAGACCACGGCCGGGGCCCTGAGGCCGTCCGGACGGCGTTCCCACTCCAGTGGCTGCATCCGCCTCACCGTACATCATGGGCGTGTGACCCCCCTTCCGACGGTCAGCGCGCTGCGTCCAGCCCAGGACGTCGAAGGCGTCTTCGCCTGCACGCGCAAGGACCGGCTGATGAGCCGCGGGGGCACGCCGTATCTGGCGCTCGAGCTGCGCGATCGCACCGGCGCGGTGCAGGCGCGCGCCTTCCGCGACGCGGACGTGCTCGCCGGCCGCTTCGAGCGCGGGGATCTCGTGCGCGTCGCCGGCCGCGTCGAGCGCTTCCGCGACGAGCTGCAGCTCGACGTGCGCGCGATCGCCCGTGCCGACGGCGAGCAGATCGATCCGGCGGCGTTCCTGCCGAGCGCCTACCGCGACCTCGACGAGCTCGACGGCTTCCTCGAGCACCTCGCCGGAGAGGTCTACGACCCCGGCTGCAAGGCGCTGCTCGCCGACCTGCTCGGCGACGCGGAGCTGCGCGCCGCCTGGCGCCGCGCGCCCTGCACCCGCAACGGCCACCACGCCTACCTCGGCGGGCTGCTGGAGCACACGGTCGCGGTCGCGACGCTCGCGCAGGAGGCCTGCCTGCTGCACGTGCGGCTCGACTCCGACCTGCTGATCGCCGCCGCGATCGTCCACGACCTCGGCAAGACTCGCGAGTTCACCTACGGTGCGGAGTTCGGCGTCAGCGACGAGGGGCGGCTGCTCGGCCACGTGCAGATCGGCCAGCGGCTGCTCGAGGAACGGGCGGCCCGGGTCGGGCTGGGAGACGAGCGGCGGCTGGCGCTGCTGCACTGCGTGCTCTGCCACCACGGTCCGGAGGCGGCGCCGGGACGGCGGTTCGGCTCGGCGGAAGCGCTCGCGCTCGCGCGCATCAACGCGCTCGACGCGGCCGTGAAGGGCGCGCTGGAGCACGGCCTGCCGGCGTAGGCGCCGCTTCAATCCTACTCGTCGCGCAGCGGCGCGGCAGGCGCGGCGGGCTCGGGCGCGGCGGCACGCACGCCAGCCTACGCGCCTGGCATGGTTCCGGGATGGCGAGCGGCCATCTCGTCCTGATCGCGGGCGCCCTGCTGACAGCCGCGCTCGCCGCCTCGCTGCTCGCCGGCCGCCTGCGCCTTCCGAGCCTCGTGCTGTTCCTCGGCGTCGGGATGGCGCTCGGGTCCGACGGGCTTGGCTGGATCGACTTCTCCAACTACGTCCGCGCACGCGACATCGGCATCGTCGCGCTCGCGCTGATCCTGTTCGAGGGCGGGCTGATGGCCGGCTTCGACGAGATCCGGCCCGTGCTCGTGCCGGCGCTGAGCCTTGCGCTGCTGGGCACGCTGCTGACGGCGCTCGTGTGCGGCCTGGCCGCGACCTGGCTGTTCGACTTCTCGCTGCTGGAGGGCCTGCTGCTCGGCTCGATCGTCGCGGCGACCGATGGGGCGGCGATCTTCGCGCTGCTGCGCGGCTCGGCGCTGAAGCGCGGGCTCGCGAGCACGCTGGAGGGCGAGGCGGGGATGAACGACCCGGTCGCGGTGCTGCTCGTGGTCGGCTTCATCGCCTGGATCCAGCAGCGCGGCTATGGCATCGCCGACATGCTGTGGCTGTTCGTGCGCCAGCTCGGGATCGGCGCCGCGGTCGGGCTCGCCGTCGGGTGGCTGGCGGTGCAGGCGTTCCGCCGCATCCCGCTCGCGACGCCCGGCCTCTATCCGGTCGCCTCGATCGCGGCGGCCGCGCTCGCGTTCGGGGCTGCGGACGCACTGCACGGCTCGGGCTTCCTCGCGGTCTACCTGGCCGGTCTCGCGCTCGGCGGCGCGAGCATCCCGGCGAAGCACACGATCACGGCGTTTCACCAGGGGATGGCGTGGATCGCCCAGCTCGCGATGTTCCTCGTGCTCGGGCTGCTCGTGTTCCCGAGCCGCCTCGACGACGTCGCCGTCGAGGGGACCGTGCTCGCGCTCGTGCTGGCGCTGCTCGCACGGCCGCTCGCGACGTTCCTCGTGAGCTTCGGCGGCTTCGGCGTCGCCGACCGCGTCGTGCTCGGCTGGGCCGGGCTGCGCGGGGCGGTGCCGGTCGTGCTCGCGACCTTCCCGGTGATCGCGGGCGTGCCCCACAGCGTCGAGTTCTTCGACATCGTCTTCTTCGCCGTGCTCGTCTCGACCGTCGTCCAGGGCGCCACGTTCGAGCCGCTTGCACGCCGCCTCGGGGCGACGACGAGCGCCCCGCTGCGGCCGAGCGGCCTGACGGAGACGGGGACGATCCGCCAGCTCGGGGCCGACGCGGTCGAGGTCGAGGTCGCGCCGGACGACGCGATCGTCGGCCGGCGCATCCGCGAGCTCGGGCTGCCGCGCGCCGCGATCGTCAACGTGCTCGTGCGGGACCATCAGGCGATCCCGCCGCGCGGCTCGACGCGCATCGACGTGGGCGACCGCCTGCACGTGCTGATCCGCCGCGACGAGATGGGGATGCTGCGCGAGCTCGTGCAGCGCTGGCGCGAGGGCCCGATCGGCCCCCCGCCGCGCCCCCCGCGGATCCCGGAGGGCCACGCGCCCGTCTTCCACGTGCGGCCGTGGAAGGCGGAGGACGGCGACCCGGCGCGCGCCGAGCAGGTCGCAGGCCGCGCGGTCGTCGACCGCCTGCGCACGCGCCGCGACGTCCCCGGCGCGCTCGTGCTGCTCGACGACGGCTACCTCGCGGTCACCGGCCCGGCGCTCGCGCTCGGGCGGGCCCAGCTGCTGAGCGAGTGGGTGCGCCGCCGCGCGCGCAGCGCCAAGAACGACGCCGAGCGCGCGTGGTGGGAGGAGGTTCTCGGCGCGCTGGCGCTGTAGGAGCGCCCACCACGTAAGCATCCGCACGCTCCGGCACGTGCGGGCCCGCGATTTCGCTCTCGGCGCGCCATACTGAAACACGTGACTCCCGCCCGACCCACGGCGGGCGCCTCGGAGGCTCGTCTCACCGACGCGCTGAGCCCGCTGCGAACCGATCCCGCCCGCGCCGCCGTGCTGCTCGACGTCGACGGCACGCTCGCGCCGATCGTGCGCTACAGCGAGGACGCGCACGTGCCCGAGGCGACGCGCTCGCTGCTGATCGAGATCGCCCGCCGCTACGCGATCGTCGCGTGCGTGAGCGGCCGCCGCGCCTCCGACGCGCGGCGGCTCGTCGCGATCGGGACGATCTCCTACCTCGGCAGCCACGGCACCGAGTTGCTGCGCGCCGGCTGGACCGAGCCGGCGCTGGATGCCGCCGTGCGCGACTGGGGCCTGCGGATCCAGGAATTCGGCCGCGAAGCCGACACCGCCGAGCTGCGGCGCCTGCGCGTGCGAACCGAGGACAAGGGCTCGATCATGGCCTTCCACTGGCGCGGCGCACCGGACGAGGAGTCGGCGCGTGCCGCGATCGACGCGATCGCCGCGCGCGCCGAGCAGGTCGGGCTGCGCACGCACTGGGGCCGCAAGGTGCTGGAGGTGCGCCCACCGGTGCGCATGGACAAGGGCGCGGGCATCGTCGGCTTCCTCGCCG
>DASRAV010000061.1:0-72353 GCA_035637995.1 Conexibacter sp.
GGCGGCTCGATCGGCAGCCTTGGCACGTCCGCTTCTCCGCTCACGCCCGACGGCACGCACCTGTTGTTCCTCTCAAGCGCGGAGTTCACCAGCCAGCCGCTGGGCGGCACCACCCAGCTCTTTCAATACGACCAGCCCAACAACACCGTCACGTGCATCTCCTGCCCGCCGGACGGCTCGGTCCCGGCCTTCGGCGTCGCGTTCCCCGTCGCCAACCCGACCGGCAACTCCGATCAGCGCTTCCAAAGCGACGACGGCCACACTGTGGTCTTCGAGACCCAGGCCCGCCTGCTCCCACAAGACGTCAACACCGCCTTCGACGTCTACATGTGGCACGACGGCGACCTCTCCCTCGTCTCCGACGGCCACAACCAACTCGACTCGATCCTGATGAGCACCGACGCGGCCGGCCACAACGTGTTCTTCACGACCAACGCGCGGCTCGCACCCCAAGACGACGAGGACACGAGCAAGCTCTACGACGCCCGCCTCGGCGGCGGCTTCCCACTCAACCCGCCCCCACCGCCCTGCGCCGACGACAGCTGCCAACCACCGCTGAGCAACGATCCCGTCTACACCCCCGGCGGCAGCGAAACCTACACCGGACCCGGCAACCAAACCGGACACACCAGCCACTCGAGACACCTCGCGATCCTGGCGCTCACACCCGCCGCCCGCCGCCAACTCCTGCACACCGGCCACACCACACTCAAGATCCACGCCAACAAGCGCGGCAAGCTCCGCATCCGCCTCACCTCGACCGCACATCGCCACCGCACAACCCTTGCGACCCTCACCCGCACCCTCCGCAAGACCGGCACGATCCGCATCCAGATCCACCTCACACGACACGCACGCACCACGCTGCACGCCGGCACAACCATCCGCTTCACGATCACCCTCAACGGCCACACCATCAGCCGCACCGCAAGGCTCCCAACATGACGACATAGCCAGCCGAGAGCGTAGGCGGACCGAGCCGCGGCCTCGCGCTCCGGACACAGCCGTCAGCAGGCGCTGTCGGCGGGACCCTGCGATAGCGTTCAGCCGCATGCCGGCACCTCGCGCCTTCCCGCTCGCCGCCTGTGCGGCCGCGGCCGTCCTCGCAGCAACCGTCGCCGGCTGCGACTACGGGAGCCCGGCGACGATCACGCCCCAACAGCAGCAGGCACGCATCGCGTTCCTCGACGCGCACGCCGACTTCTCCGATCGCGAGCTCGCGCAGCTGTGCCCCGGGCTCTACCCGACTGACTTCCTCACGAACACGAGCAAGTACCGGGAGGCGAAGCGGGACGGCAAGCGCAAGGCACCGAAGGTCACCGCCACCGACCGTGCGCAGGCGCACGCCGCCGGCTGCGACGTGCGGCCGTGAACGACCGCGACCGGCGGCCCATGAACCAGACCACGCTCGAGCGCCTCGCGGACCTGCTCGTCGGCTTCGGCGCCAACGTCCAGCCCGGACAGCTCGTCGCCGTCAGCTCCGAGCTCGGCAAGGAGCCGCTCACCCGCGCGATCGCCGCGAGCGCCTACCGCCACGGCGCCCTCTACGTCGACGTCTCCTACGCCGACCCGCACGTCCGTCGCGCGCGCATCGAGCACGGCAGCGACGAGGCGCTCGAGACCGTCCCCTCGTGGATCGGCCAACGCATCCTCGCGCTCGGCGAGCAGCGCTGCGCTCGCGTCGCGCTGACCGGCCCGGTCGCGCCGGGTCTGCTCGACGACCTCGACCCCGCACGCGTCGGCAGCGACCGCTCGCAGGCGCTGCGCGAGGCCGGTCAGGTCATCAACGAGCGCACGACCAACTGGACGATCGGACCGTGCCCCACGCCCGCCTGGGCGCAGCTCGTGCACCCCGACCTCGACCCGGACGCGGCGCTCGCGACGCTCTGGGAGGAGATCGTCCACGTCTGCCGCCTCGACGAGGCCGACCCGGTCGCCGCGTGGCGCGAACGCATGGCGACGCTCACGTCCGCCGCCGAGCGGCTCACCGCCGCCCGCTTCGACGCGCTCCACTTCGAAGGGCCCGGAACGGACCTGACCGTCGGCCTGCTGCCCAGCTCCCGCTGGATGAGCGCCGCGTTCTCGACCGTCGAGGACCTCCCGCACGTGCCGAACATCCCCTCCGAGGAGGTCTTCACCACCCCGGACCCGGCGCGCACCGAAGGCGTCGTGCGCTCGACCAAGCCGCTGCAGCTCGGCGAGGCGACCGTCCGCGGCCTCAGCGTCCGCTTCGAGGGCGGCCGCGCGACGGCGATCGACGCCGACCAGGGCGCCGAGACGCTGCAGGCGCATCTCGCGCGCGACGAGGGCGGGGCACGGCTGGGCGAGGTCGCGCTCGTGGATCGCGAGGGCCGCATCGGACCGCTCGGGACCGTCTTCTACGACACGCTCCTCGACGAGAACGCCGCCAGTCACCTCGCGTTCGGCTGCGGGTTCGAGTTCGCGCTCGAGGACCCCGACGACGCGGCCCGCTCCAACCGCAGTGAGATCCACGTCGACTTCATGATCGGCGGCGACGACGTCGACGTGACCGGCATCCGCGCCGACGGCACGCGCGAGCCCGTGCTGCGCAACGGCAGCTGGGCTACGTGAGCGCCGCAGCCTCGGCCAGCGCCTCCTCCCACCTGCGCACGTTCTCCGCGACCCGCTCGCCCGCGGCCCACTTCGCCGCGCGCTTGACGAGCTTGCGCCGTGCCCGCTCGTCGCGCACCAGCCGGTCGAGCTCCTCGAACCACTGCTCGTCGGCGACCAGCCTCCCACCCTGCTTCTCACCCATCCCCGTGTACGGACCGATCGGCGAGGCGAGCCACGGCACGCCGGCCGCCCCGTACTCCTTCAGCTTCACGTTCGAGCGCGCGCGGTTGAACGGGATGTCGGCGATCGGCGCGATCCCGACGTCGAACTGGACCACCAGCGGCGCCAGCTCCTGATATTGGACTTTCGGATGGCACGCGTAGCGCTCGCGCGGCAGGCCGAGGTCCAGGCCGATGCTCACGATCCGCAGCGACGGGTGCAGCTCGAGCAGGCGCGCGAGCACGTCGCGCAGGCCCAGGTGCACGAGGTCGTAGCGATGCTCGCCGCAGGCCGTCCAGCCGACCGTGACGCCGTTGCCGCCGCGTCGCGCCTCGACGGGGCCCGGGTCGTACTCGGCCGGCAGGTAGTTCTCGACCACACGCACCCGCTCGGCCCCCCACTCGTGGTACTGCTCGGCCAGCACCGCGCTCGGCGTCGTCACCACGTGCGCCAGTCGCATCATGCGGATCATGTCCGAGCGGATCTGCTGGGAGCGCAGCGCGCCTCTCTTCGTCGCGGGCTCGCCTATCCCCTCCGGACCGGTCGTCAGGTCGTCGTCGTTGTCCCACACGATCCCGACCCCGGCGGCGCGCAGCTGCTCGGCGGCTCTGCGCACGGGTGCGTCGCAGTAGCGGTAGATGTGCACGACGTCGCAGCCGTGCAACGCGTCCAGCCGCGGCCCGCGACGCGCGTGGTCCCATGCCAGCACGACCTCGTGGCCGCGACGGACGAGCTGGAGCACCGGCAGCCCGCGATAGACGGAGTTGACCATCTCCAGGTCTGTCAGCAGCCCGACGCGCACGGTCCGCTCACCCCCGCCCTCGCTCGATCGCTTCCCGGAACGCCGCCTGCCAGGCGCTGCCCGCCGCCCTGATCGTCTGGCCCTCCGCCCACTCCCGCGCACGCGCGGCCAAGGCGCGCGCGCGATCGCGGTCCTCCACGACCGCTCTCAGCGCCTCCAACCACTCGCCCTCGCGGACGAGCAGGCCGCCCTGCGACTCGCCCATCCCGACGTACGGCCCCACCGGCGAGGCAAGCCACATCGCGCCGGCGGCGCCGTACTCCTTGAGCTTCACGTTCGAGCGCGCGTGGTTGAACGGGACGTCGCGCAGCGGGGCGAGCCCGACGTCCCACTCCGACTCCGTCGCGATCAGCTGCTCGAACGGCACGATCGGATGGTGCAGGTAGCGATGGCCGCCGATCTTGAGGTCGGCGCCGATCGCCACCACGCGCACGCCGTCGTGCGCGGCCATCAGCGCCTTCAGCGTCTCGCCGATCTTCATCTTGCGCAGGTCCGGTTCGTGCTCCTCGGCCGCCGTGATCCCGATCACGAGGCCCTGGTGACGGCGGCGTCTGTGCTGAACGTCCTGCGGGGCGAGGTGGTTCTCGATCACGCGCACCTGCTCGACGCCCGCTTCGCGGTAGACCCCCGCCAAGTGCTCGTTCGTGGTGGTGAGCAGCTGCGCTCTGCGCCCGATCTCGACCGCGCGCTTGAAGTGCCGCCGCGCGCCGCGTCTGCCGCCGAGCTGGCGCAGCGATTCGCTGCCGCGCGGCGCGGCGAGAATGTTGTCGTCGCTGTCCCAGACGACTGCGATCCCGCGTGCGCGCGCTCGTTCGACGAGCTTCACCGCCTCCTCGTCGAAGAACTGCTGCAGGTGCAGGACGTCCCACTTCGGCGCCGCGCCGTTGTCGAGCGCACCGTAGGAGGGATGGCCGGGCCAGAGGATCGTGTGGCCGCGCCGCTCGAGCTCGCGCAGCGGCAGGATCGCGCGGTAGCGGCCGTTCGACGTTCTCGGCCGGCACATCACCGCGATCCGCATCCCGACGGCCATCTCAGCTCCTCTGCCGCCGTGCGCGCACCGCCAGGACGGCCGCGCCGCCGCCCAGCAGCGCGAGCCCGAGCAGGCTCAGCAGGAGGCCCGCGCGCAGCCCGGGGACCCGATAGATCCACACGATCCGATGCTGGCCCGGACCGACGACCACGCCCCGCATGACGTCGTTGACATGCAGCGCCGGCGCCGTATCACCGTCGACGCGCACCGTCCAGCCATCGGTGAAGTCGTCGTTGAGCACGACGAGCCCCCGTCGCGTGAGCGTCGCGTTCAGCGTCACGGAGGAGTTCGCCTCGCTCGCGACCGCGACGCGACCGCCGGCGCCCGTCCCGGCGAGCGCGGCGACCCCGGGCTGGTCGCGTTCGACGACGACCGTGCGGCGCGGGTCGAACCCGTCACCGACAAGCGCCGCGCGCGTTGCGTCCTCGTCTGCCGTCAGGCGCACCCGCGGGGCGACGAGCGCGCGCGGAACCGCGTTGGGGTTGACGAAGATCGTGGCGTCGGAGCCCGCATAGACCCGCTGGAGCGGTTGCAGCGCGCGGTCGCCGAGCGGCAGGGTGGCCACGCCCGGACCGGCGAGGACGTAGCGCGCGCCAAGGACGCTGACGACCTTCGCGGCCTGCGGGCTGAGCCCGTCGATCTTGAACGGCTGCCAGTTCGTCTGCTCGGGTTCTGCGGTCAGCCACAGCCGGTAGTAGCGCAGCGTCGGCTGCGGCGGGTCGTAGCCGCGGACGTCGTCGAGCCCGTAGATGAGCGACCACTCAGTTGGCAGCTCGTATTCGAACCCCACGAATCGCCCCGCGTCCGCGTGCCGCTGCAGGTAGGCGATCGCCGGCGTCCGCGGTGGGATGACCTTCGACGCCGGTCCCATCGGCTGGTAGCCGACCGCGAAGTGATAGGCGTCGAGCGCGGCGAGCGCCACGAGGCCGACCGCCAGCGCCGTCGTCCACTCGGGCCGGCGCCGCGCGGCGATCAGCGCGCAGAGAACACCGCCGGCGAACAGCAGGAACCAGGCGATGGCCGTGAGCGACAGCACCCCCGGGCTTGAGGAGTCGCTGCCCGTGAAGACGTGCTGCACGAAGCGGCCCATGTCCCCTGCGCGCGTGTGCACGGTGGCGATCGCGCCCAATCCGACGACGACCGCCCCGATCGCCACCGCCATCCGCCGGGGCTCGTCCCGCGCCCGCTCCAGCACGGCCTGCAATCCGAACGCCGCGAGCACGGCGACGGCGAACGCGAAGACGAAGTGCATGCGCTGGTTCTGCACGAGGTCGAACGCCGGCAGGTGGATCACGAGGTCGTAGAGGCCGGGCGTGTGCAGCGGGATCGCGAGACCGAGCACGCCGAGCACCGCGAACGGCGCCTTGCGTCGCCATGCGCCGCGTGTGACGAGGCCGCCACCGGCGAGGATCAACGCCACAGCCCCCGCGTAGAACGTGCGCTCGTTGTAGTTGGCGTCTTCAAGACCCGTCGCTTCGAGCAGGCGTTCCGACAGCTCGGCGCCGCCCGGCCGACCCCACCAGCCCGGGAACAGCACCGATCTGATCGCGGTGAACGGCATGTGCGCACCGGGGAGCGAGCCGCCACCGCCACCCTGACGCGCGGCCGTCCCGAGCGTGCCGTGGCTCGAGAGCACCTCCGGCACGAGCATCGCCCCCATCAGCAGCACGCCGGTGCCCAACCCGCCGAGCACGAGTCCGAGCGTGCGCGCTCGCTGCGCGAGCGGTCCCTCGCGCAGGAGCGCGAAGCGCAGCAGCGCGTAGAGGCCGGCCGCGGCGATCAGATGGACCTGCATGCCGGGATGCCCGCCGCCGAGGCCGATCGCGGTCACGAGCGCGAGGCCGACCGCGCTGCCGAGCCCTCCGCGCTCGAAGATCCGCTCGACCAGCAGGACGATCCACGGCAGCAGCACCGCGACCGCCGGCAGCGTCTCGTGCGTGAGCCAGGTGATGTTGATCGCCGAGAACGCGAAGGCGATCCCCGCGAGCAAGCCGGGAAGGAACCCGAGGCGCAGCTGACGCACGAGCAGGTAGGTGCCGAATCCGCCCGTCCACAGCTTCAGCCCCGCGGCGAGGCCGATCGCGTAGTTGAGCGGGAGGATCCACAGCGGCAGGCTGAAGATCGAGAAGAGCCCCGTCTGCGGGTTCGAGTAGAAGGGCGCCCCCGCGAACACGTGCGGATTCCACGCCGGGAACGTGCCCTGCTGGAGCATCTCGCGCGCGAAGAAGCGCCATGGGTAGTCCGCGAGCGGGATGTCGGTGAGGAGGCCGTTCGTGTACTGCGCGACCCCCGGTGGGTGAGCGCTCCGCCACGGGACGAGGTTCCACAGGAAGGCGTTCGGCGAGAGGATGTCCCCGCCGATCAGCACAGGCCACAGGTAGATCAGGACGAACAGCGCGATCAGCAGGGCAGCCGAGAGATGGGGACGCGCGACGAGCACCCGCACGCGTGTGTCCGCCAGCCCCTGCATCCGCCGGCGTGAGCGCGCGGGCTCGGGCGGAGGCGCTCTCGTGCGCGCACCCGCTCGCCGATTTGCGCCACGCGTCGCCCCTGACGATTTCCCCCGGCTCGCCATGGCGCGATCTTCTCATAAGCAGATCGGCTCGGTACGCATTGCTCTGCCTGGTTGACGCCTTGCCGTATTATTGGCTGCGTTGCCTGCGAGCTCAGGGGGAGCCTCGCGGCGTCATCGCGACGCGCGTCGCCAAGCTATGCGTTCTGCTTTTGCATCCGGCCTGCTGGAGCTCGCCGCCGTGGACGAGCGCATCATCCTGCTCACCGGCGACCTCGGCTTCGCGGTGCTCGAACCGTTCGCCGAGCGCTTCCCGGACCGCTTCGTGAACGTCGGTGTCGCGGAGCAGAACATGGTCGGGATCGCGACCGGGCTCGCCGAGGCCGGCTACACGCCCTACGTCTATTCGATCGCCACGTTCGCCTCGATGCGCGGCTACGAGTTCATCCGCAACGGGCCGATCCTGCACCAGCTGCCGGTGCGGGTCGTCGGCGTCGGCGGCGGCATGGACTACGGCCACAACGGGATGACCCACTACGCCCTGGAGGACGCGGGGATCATGCGCGTGCAGCCGGGCATCGCCGTCGTCGCGCCGGCCGACCCGCAGCAGACGCGCATCGCGTTGCCCGCGGTGCAGGCGCTCCCCGGCCCCGCATACCTGCGCCTGGGCAAGGAGTCCGCTCCGGTGGCCGGACTCGACGGGCGCTTCGCGCTCGGGCGCGCGGAGCGGATCGGCGAGGGACGCGACGTCGCGATCGTCGCGCTGGGCGGGATCGCCGCGCAGGCGGTCGCCGCAGCCGAGGTGCTCGCCGCCGACGGGATCGAGGCCACCGTCGCGGTCGTCTCGAGCCTCAACCCCGCACCGGTCGACGACCTCGCCGAGCTGCTCGGCGACGTGCCGCTCGCACTCACCGCGGAGGCCCACTACGTCAACGGCGCGGTCGGCTCGCTCGTCGCCGAGGTGATCGCCGAGCAGCGGCTGGACTGCCGCCTCGTGCGCGCGGGCCTGCGCGCCACCCCAGCCGGCGTGACCGGCAGCCGCCCCTACCTCGACGAGCGCCACGGACTCTCTCCCGCCCGGCTGGCCGCCGCCGTCGCAACCGCCATCACGATGGGAGTCCCGACGCCATGAGCACCGCGCCGTTCGCCTCGCTGATCCTGCCGATCCACAACCAGGCCGACCACATCGGCGGCGTGATCGGCGGCTTCCTCGCCGACTTCGCGAAGCTCGAGCGCGACTGCGAGCTCGTGCTCGTGCCCAACGGCTGCCGCGACGCCTCGGTGGAGATCTGCGCCGAGTGGGCGGCGCGCGCGCCCGAAGCGATTCAGATGACGGTGCTCGAGCGAGGCGGCTGGGGCGCCGCGATCAACGCGGGCCTAGCGCTGGCGCGCGGCGAGGTCGTCGGCTACACGAACTCCGCGCGCACCCGGCCGGAGACGGCGACGTTGATGCTCGCCTACGCGATCGCGTACCCGAACACCGCCCTCAAGGCGACGCGGCGGATCCGCGAGAGCGCGCTGCGCCGGCTTGGATCGGTCATCTACAACTTCGAGTGCCGCCGCCTGTTCGACCTTGCGACCTGGGACATCGACGGCACGCCGAAGTTCTTCCCGCGCAAGTTCCACCATCTGATGGGGCTCGACAGCGACGCCGAGCTCTACGACCTCGAGTGGATGCGTGCCTGCCGCTACGCCGGCTACCCGCTCGTCGAGATCCCGATCTACCCGACCGAACGCCTCGGCGGACGCTCCTCGACCAACCTCCGTACCGCCTCGCGCATGCTGCTCGGCGCCTACCGCATGCGCGGCTCGTTCCACAGCGCACCGCCCGGCGGGGCCTTCCCTGCGCCATCGGCGCCCGATGAGCTGCACGCGCCGGTCGTCGGCGACGTCGGGCGCGCGGCGAGCTGAGCCGACCGCGCTAGCGCCGCAGGACAGCCAGCAGGGAGAGCCCTGCGGGGATGACGCGCTCGCCGCCGCGCAGCCAGGCGCCCTCCAGGCGCAGCGCCAGCTCGAGCGTCGGCGAGAGCCATTGCGGGGTCAGCTCGACGTCCGATCTGTGGGCGTCGTTGCCGTTCGCGACGGCCGCCTCGGCGCTGCGCAGCCGCGGGCGCTGAAGCCACCGCACGACCGCCGCCGGCGGCAACAGCAGCGAGTTGAAGTAGGTCATGCGCTCGATCCGCAGGTCCACGTCGGCGGCGAGCGAGCGCATCATGCGCCGGTCGTAGCGGCGGTAGTGACGGTTGAAGACGTCGTGGCTGGACCACAGCGCCTTGTAGGCCGGAACGGTTATCAGCAGCCGCCCGCCCGGGGCGAGCACCCGCCGCAGCTCACGCATCGAGACGCGATCGTCCGCGGTGTGCTCGATGACGTCGAGGGAGGTGATGAGGTCGAACGTCTCGTCCTCCCACGGCAACGACTCGACCGCACCCTGCTGCACGTCCGCATGGCCGCGACCACGCGCGACCTCGACCGAGTCGGGGTTCATGTCGAGCCCGGAGACGCTCCCGTACACCGTCAGCTCGTCGAGCAGGCGGCCCGAGCCACAGCCCGCGTCGAGCACGCGCGCGTCCGGCGGCACCGGCAGCTGCGCCAACTCGTCCTGCACGATCCGTCGCCGCCCCCGGTACCACCAGTGACGGTCCTCGTGATCGAGCATCGCCTGAACCTCGACAACGTCCATGGGGTAATTATGCCTGAACGTTCATGGTCGATGCGGCGGGTGGAGCTGCAGGCCCGCCCGCGGGGCGCTGGTAGAGTCGGCCGCGGGGGAACGAATGAGCGCAGCAACGTTGTCGCATCAGATCAGGCGAACGATCGTCGACGAGTCGGCGCGCGCGGGCGTCGGCCACATCGGCTCGGCGCTGTCGATCGCCGACATCCTCGCCGCGCTCTACGGGCCTGTGCTGCGGATCGGCGAAGCGGCCGAACCGGAGCGCGATCGCCTCGTGCTCGCGAAGGGCCACGCGGTGCTCGCGCTCTATGCGGCACTCGCCGCGAGCGGCCGGATCGAGCGCGAGCTGCTCGGCAGCTACTGCGGCGACGGGAGCGCGCTCGGCGCGCATCCGGAGCACGCGCTCGAGGGCATCGACTTCTCGACCGGCTCGCTCGGGCAGGGGCTCTCGATCGCGGTCGGAGCGGCGCTCGCGGCGCGGCGACAGCGCTCGCCGCGGCGCGTCTTCGCGTTGATGAGCGACGCCGAGCAGAACGAGGGCTCGATATGGGAGGCGGCGATGTTCGCCGCGCACCACCGGCTCGCGAACCTCGTCGCGATCGTCGACGTCAACGGCCAGCAGGCGCTCGGCTACACCCGCGACGTGCTCGATCCCGGCCCGCCCGCGCGGGCGCGTTGGGAGGCCTTCGGCTGGGACGTGCACGACGTCGACGGCCACGACCCCGACGGCATGGCGGCGCTGATCGAAGCGCTCGAGCTCGACGACGGACCACCGCACGTGCTGCTCGCCGCGACCACGTTCGGCAAGGGCGTCTCGTTCATGGAGTCGCGCATCGAGTGGCACTATCGACCGCTCACCGAGGAGCTCCACCGGCAGGCGGTCGGCGAGCTCGACGCGGCAGCCGGCACCTGAGGCGATGGCCCCAGCGCGTGCACTCGTCACCGGCGCGGCCGGCTTCGTCGGCGCCGTGCTCGCCCGCCGGCTGCTCGCGGACGGTCATCCGCTGACGCTGCTCGCCGCCCCCGGCGGGGACGGCTGGCGGCTCGACGAGCTGCACGCCGAGGCAGAGATCGTGGCGGTGGACCTGCGTGACGCGGATGCCGTCGAGCGCGCCGTCGGGCGCGCGCGACCGGAGCTCGTCTTCCATCTCGCCGCGCACGGCGCGTACTCGTGGCAGCGGTCGCTGCCGCGCATGATCGAGACGAACGTCGCCGGCACCGCGAACGTCGTCGAGGCGGCGCTCGCCGCCGGCGCGCACGCGATCGTCAACGCCGGCACCTCCTCGGAGTATGGGCTCAAGAGCCACGCCCCGCCCGAGTCCGAGCTGCCGGAGCCCAACAGCGCCTACGCCGTCACGAAGGCGGCCGCGACATTGCTCGGCGGCTGGATCGCGCGCTCGCGCGAGGTCGCCGTGACGACGTTGCGGCTGTACTCCGCCTACGGCCCGTGGGAGGAGCCGCGCCGGCTGGTGCCGGCGCTCGTGGTGCACGGGCTGGAGCACCGTCTGCCGCCGCTCGTGGACCCCGCGACCGCGCGCGACTTCGTCTACGTGGAGGACATCGCCGAGGCGTTCGTGCTCGCCGCCGAGCGCGCACGGCCGGGCGACGGTGCCGTGTACAACGTCGGCAGCGGCACGCAGACGACGCTGCGCGAGCTCGTCGAGGCGGCGCGCAGAGCGCTCGCGATCGCCGAGCAGCCGAGCTGGGGCTCGTTTCCCGCGCGCGGCTGGGACACGGACGTCTGGGTCGCCGACCCGCGCCGGATCGAGGCCGAGCTCGGCTGGCGCGCGCGCACCTCGATCGCGGACGGCCTCACCGCGACCGCCGCCTGGCTCGACGCGCGACCGCCGCTCGCAGAGCGCTACCGCGCGGCGATCCTGTCATCCGCGGCATAATTGAGAAATTGATTATCGGATTGACGATCATCGGACCCGTATATCGCACACGTGCGCACGGGCCTCTGAGATACTCGCCGCTGACGAGCGGTCGCCGTCGCGCGACCGGGGGACGCAAGGGGGACGCGTGCGCATCGCCGCACTCACCAATCCGGATCTCGTGAACTCGAACTATCGCGCCTACCAGCCGATGATGGCGCTGCGTCGCCAGGGACACGAGCTGCTGCTGAACGAGAGAGACCGGCCGATACGCCCGCAGACGCTGCTCGAAGTCGACGTCGTGCACATGCACCGCATAGCCGTGCCGGAGATCCAGCAGCTGATCGGCCGCGTGCGCGCAGCCGGAGTGGGGATCGTGTGGGACAACGACGACGACGTGACCGCGGTGCCGCGCTCGAATCCGCTCTACGCGCGCTTCGGGGGCTATCGCAGCCGCGACATGCGCGCCGGCGTGAGAGCGATGGTCCGCCTCGCCGATGTCGTCACGACGCCGAGCGCGGTGCTGGCCGACCAGTACCGCGAGCTCGGCGCCGAGGAGGTGCGCGTGCTCGAGAACTACATGCCGACCGAGTTCGCGAAGGTGCGCCCGGCGAAGCACAGGGGGATCGCGATCGCGTGCCTCGCCGCGCTTGAGCATCAGGTCGACTACCAGGAGCTCGGACTGCGCGACGTGCTGCTGCGCCTGCTCGACGCCCACTCGGACCTGCGCGTCACCAGCTTCGGGCTCGGGCTCGGGCTCGGGCACGAGCGCTATGAGCACGTTCCCGAGGTTCCCTTCCTCGAGCTCGCGAAAACGCTCTCGCGCTTCGACATGGGGATCGCACCGCTCGTCGACATACCGTGGAACCGCGCGCGCTCGAACGTCAAGCTCAAGGAGTACGCCTCGGCCGGCATTCCGTGGCTGGCCTCGCCGGTGGGTCCCTACCGCGGGATGGGCGAGCAGCAGGGCGGGCGGCTCGTGCCCGACGACGGCTGGCACGAGGCGCTGGAGCGGCTGATCACGAGCGGCCGCGAGCGCCGCAAGCTCGCCAAGCGCGCCGCCCGCTGGGTCAGCGGCGAGGGGATCGAGCAGCACGCCGGCAGATGGGAGGCCGCGTTGCGCGACGCGATCGGCTCAGCCGCCGAGCGAGCGCGCGACCGCGCCATGTAAGGCCTGCTCCCACACGCCCGCGTTCGCGCCGATCGTCTGCATGCGCCCCCACTTCGCCGCGCGCTTGGCGAGCTTGCGCCGCTCGCGCGCCTTGAGCACGAGCCGCTCGAGCGCCTCGTACCAGCCGTCGTCGGGCACGAGCCGTCCGCCCTGCTGCTCGCCCATTCCCGCATACGGCCCTATCGGAGAGGCCAGCCACGGGATCCCGAGCGCGGCGTATTCCTTGAGCTTGACGTTGGAGCGCGCGCGGTTGAACGGGATGTCGGCGATCACCGCGAGGCCGACGTCGAACTCGGTCATCCGCTGCGGCAGCTCGAAGAACGGGATGCCCGTGACGTGCTCGTAGCGCTCCACGCCGAGCCCGAGCCCGGCACCGATCGAGACGACGCGGACGTTCGCATGCGCGTCGAGCAGGCGCGCAAGCGCAGCTCTGATCGGAACGCGCTCGATGTCCATGAAGTGCTCGGTGCCGGCGAGCCAGCCGATCACCACCTGGTCGCCGTTCGAGCGCGCACGTGCATCGGTCAGCTCGTCGCGCACGTAGTTCTCGATCAGCTGCACGTGCGCGCCCCCGAGCTCGGCGAACCGCTCGGCGAGCAGCGGGCTCGGCGTCGTCACGAGGTCGGCGAGCTGCACGAGCTTGCGCACGGCCGCCTTCACGCGCTGGCCTGCAGCCCCGCCGTAGTCTCTGTAGGCAGGGTGCCCCTTCGGCACGGCCGTCTCGTCGTCGTCGTTGTCCCACACGACCGCGATGCCGGCTTCCTTCGCATAGCGCACGATCTTCAGCACGTCCTCGTCGTGGCGCCGATGGATGTGGACGACGTCGCAGCCGCGGATCAATTCGGGCCGCAGCTGCTCTCTGAGCAGCTCGGCCTGCCGGATCTCATGACCGCGGCGCGCGAGCGCGAGCATCGGCCCGATCGCGCGGTACCAGCCGTTCGGACTCTCCGGGTTGGCGAGGAAGGCGATCCGCATCGAGCCGATGCTCTCAGATGCGGACCGGCCGGATGACGGCACCGACTCTCATCAATCGACCGGCAGGCGAGACGGAGGGGGAGGGATTCGAACCCTCGATGGACGGAACCCGCCCATAACGGTTTTCGAGACCGCCGCATTCAACCGCTCTGCCACCCCTCCGGGGAGCGGGCACAGGGTAGCGGGTGAGCGCGATGGCGCAGCGCCCGCCGCTAGCGCCGTCCGGCGAAGAAGCTCGTCAGCAGCGTGGCGCACTCCTCCGCGAGCAGGCCGCCCGCCACCTCGGGCCGGTGGTTCAGCCGCGGCTCGGCGAGCACGTCGAGGACGCTGCCCGCCGCCCCCGCCTTCGGGTCCCACGTGCCGAACACGACGCGCGGCACGCGCGCGAGCACGATCGCCCCGGCGCACATCGCGCACGGCTCGAGAGTCACGTACAGCACCGAGTCCAGGACGCGCCAGCTCCCCAGCGCCCGCGCGGCCTCGCGCAGGGCGAGCAGCTCCGCATGCGCGGTCGGGTCCTCGCGCAGCTCGCGTTCGTTGCAGCCGCTGCCGATCACCTCGCCCTCGTGCACCACCACCGCGCCGATCGGCACGTCGTCGTGCTCCAGCGCACGCTCGGCCTCGCGCAGCGCGAGGCGCATGAAGTACTCGTCGCGGGGAAAGAAATGCTCGGTCATGGAACGCTGTCGGGACTTGCGGAGAAACTTCCCGCTGCCGATGATGTCTTAAGACGGACGTGGCAGGATCGCTGCGGCGCTTCCATCCCACGCACATCGCCGCCTCCATGCTCCGCCATCACCTCCCCCTCCTCACCGCCGCGCTCGCGACCGCATGCGTCGCGCTCGCCGTTCCGCCGCGCGCACGCGCGGGCAGCGCGCCGACGTACGCCCCCGGCGAGGTCGTCGTCGGCTACGACGCCGGCGCCACCCCGCAGACGCAGGACGCCGCCGTGCAGGCGGTCGGCGCACGCGTCGGCGGCGCGCCCGCACCCCGCACCCGCTTGCTGCACGTCGCGCCGGGACGCGTGCGCGCGACGATCGCGCGGCTGCGTGCCCAGCCCGGCGTCGCGTTCGCGGCCCCGAATCCGATCGCCCATGCCAGCGCGGCCCCGCCGCCGCTTCCGAACGATCCCGGGATCCCCGGCTTCGCGGGCGGCCTCGCCGCGCTGCAGTGGAACTTCTTCGGCCCCTTCGGCGTCGACGCGCCGACCGCCTGGGCCAACGTCGCCGCGCGGGCGCCCGGCGGCCGCGGCGTGCGCATCGCGGTGCTCGACACCGGCGTCGCCTACCGCAACCTCGGCCGCTTCCGCCGCTCGCCCGACTTCGCCGGCACGACCTTCGTCGCGCCGTGGGACTTCGTCGATCACACGCCCTACCCGGTCGATCGCAACCGCCACGGCACGCATGTGGCCGGCACGATCGCCGAGGCGACGAACAACGGCCGCGCCGTCGCCGGGCTCGCCTGGGGGGCGTCGATCATGCCCGTGCGCGTGCTCGACCGCAACGGCTACGGCGACGCGGCGACGATCGCGAAGGGCATCCGCTACGCGGTCCGTCACGGCGCGCGCGTGATCAACATGAGCCTCGAGTTCGCCAGCAACGTGCGCGCCGCGCAGATCCCCGACATCATCGGTGCGCTGCGCTACGCGCATCGCCGCAACGTCGTGGTCGTCGGCAGCACCGGCAACGAGGGCGAGGCGCGCGTCGCCTATCCGGCGCGCAACGACCTCGTGATCTCGGTCGGAGCGACGACGGACGACGGCTGCCTCGCGGGCTTCTCCAACGACGGCTTCGGGCTCGACCTCGTCGCCCCCGGCGGCGGCGACGACGCGAACCTCACACGCGACCCCGACTGCCAGCCGGGCCATCACGGCCGCGACATCTACCAGATGACGTTCACGAGCTCGGTGCAGAGCTTCGGGCTCCCGCCGCTGTGGGACGGAACCTCGATGGCGGCGCCGCACGTCGCCGCAACGGCCGCGCTCGTGATCGCAAGCGGCGTGCTCGGCAGCGCCCCGACGCCCGATCAGATCGAGTGCCGCCTGAAGGCGACCGCGAAGCCGCTCGGGCTGCCGGCGCCCAACCGCATCTACGGATACGGGCTCGTCGACGCGGGCGCGGCGACGTCGCCGACGATCGCGACGCCCCAGTGCCTCAACACCGCTGCGCGCGCCCGGCGCTGACTGACCGCCAAACGGTTCCTCATTGCCCGCGGCCGCGTGCTTCGGGCATGCTAGGCCGATGCGCATCGCCTACCTCGCCGAGCACGACTCCGGCAACGGCTTCTATCGCGGCATAGGCCCGATGACCGCGCTCAAGCAGCTGCGCGGCCATCAGGTCAGAGCGCTCTCGCGCGACGACGACCGCCCGCCGCTCGCCGAGGTGCGCAACGTCGACGTGCTGTTCGTCCACCGCTTCGCCGACGAGCGGGCGCAGCGGCTCGTGCGGGAGGCGAAGTCCGGCGGCGCCGCGGTCGTGTGGGACAACGACGACGACATCGGCTCCGTGCCAAAGGGGACGGTGGCCTACCGGACGTTCGGCGGCATCCACTGGGAGCGCCGCCTCGCGGGCATGCGCAAGATCTTCCGCGCGGCCGATCTGGTCACGGCGCCGAGCCGGGCTCTGGCCGAGCGGCTGGGGGGCTTCGGCGCAACCCGCGTCGAGGTCGTCGAGAACTACGTGCCCGACCAGTGGATCCAGCAGGACGCCCGCTCGCGCACCGGCATCACGATCGGCTGGGTCGCCGGGCTCGAGCACGCGATGGACGCCGAGCGGCTGCCGATCAGAGCGGTGCTGCAGCGCCTGCTCGACGAGCGCCCCGACGTCCACGTCCGCACAATCGGGCTCGGGCTCGGCCTGCGCAACGACCGCTACAGAGCGGCTGACGTCGTGCCGCTGATGGAGCTGTGCGAGCGTCTGGCCGAGTTCGACATCGGGATCGCACCGATCGCGGAGCTCGACTTCAACCGCGCCCGCTCGAACATCAAGCTCAAGGAGTACGCCGCCGCCGGCGTTCCATGGCTCGCCTCGCCGATAGGCCCGTACGCCGGGATGGGCGAGCAGCAGGGTGGCCGCCTGGTCGCCGACGACGGCTGGTACGAGGCGCTCTCGCGCTTGATCGAGAAGCCGCGCGAGCGGCGCAAGCTCGTGAAGCGCGGTGCGAAGTGGGTGGCCGGGGAGACGCTCACGAAGAACGTCGGACGCTGGGACGCGCTGCTGCAGGAGACGGTCGAGCGCGCCCGCTCGGCGTAGCCGCCCGCGAGCGGAGCACCGCCGCAGCCCACGCTCAGGTCGTGCGGATGATCAGCACCGAGCAGGGAGCGTGGTGGGAGACCTTGTTCGGCACCGAGCCGAGCAGAAAGCGCTTGGCGCCCGTCATGCCCTTGTTGCCGACGATGATCAGGTCGCTGCCCTGCTCCTCGGCGACGTCGAGGATCGCGTCGGCCGGGTCGCCCTGACGGGCGAACGTGCGCACCGTCGGCACGCCCGCGACGCGCGCCTCCTCGGCCGCCCGCTCGAGCGTCGCGTCGACGTCCTCGCGCGGGTTGATCGACCACTGCAGGTCCTTCGGGGCCTCGGTCGACTCCTCGCGCAGGCGCTGCGCGGAGACGGGTTCATAGGCGCTCACGATCTCCAGCGCCCCGCCGGCGAGGCGCGCCAGCTCGACTGCCTGCCGGACGGCCTGCTGGGCCGTCTCCGAGCCATCGGTTCCCACGACGATCGATCCGAACACGCGCCTGCTCCCTTTGGCCGCTGAACGAGCAGGCGATGATAGTCACGCGGGCCGGCGCATCGTGCCGGTCGCGCGCGAACGCGGTCAGACGAGCTTGACGATCGCGATGACCGCGCCGATCAGGACGAACACGACGATCGCGGACTGCATCCAGATCCAGGTCGGCGACACGCAGGGAGCCTAGCGAGCGGGCGGCGCGGCGAGCCAGCCGTCGAGCAGCGCGCACCAGCCGTCCTGGACGCGCGCCAGCGACCATCCGCGCTCGTGCCGCAGGTGCAGATGCAGGCGCGGATCGAAGCCCATCAGCAGCGTCTCGACGGCGTACTCGACGTCGCCCCGCACGCCTGCCTCGCGCAGCAGCACCGACAGGTGCATGCGGTAGGCGACGTTCGGCCCCTCCAGCGAGGACGGTTGCGAGGAGGCGACGGCCAGCAGCGGCGCGTCGTCGTCGAGCAGCTCCAGACAGCCACGGCCGAAGGCGTGCAGCCGCTCACGTGGCGAGGCGCCCGGACCGAGCGGCGGCTGGCCGCGCAGCAACTGCTCCTGGAACGCCTGGTGGCGCGCGCCGAGCAGCGCGAACGTGAGCCCGGCGCGGTCGCCGAAGCGGCGGTACATCGTCCCCATCCCGACGCCGGCCGCGCGCGCGACCTCCTGCATCGAGACGTGCTCGGCGCCGCAGCGTGCGAACAGCTCAGAGGCGGCTGCCAGGATCCGGCGGCGGTTGTCGGCCGCGTCGGCGCGCTCGGTCAGCTCCGCCGGGCGCTCTGCGATCGGGAGGTCCTGCATGGGGACCGCATCATGCCGCCTCCGCGAGCGCCGCGTGCGACGAAGCGATCAGCGCCCCGACGAGCGCGGCGAGCGCGGCCGCCAGCTCGGGGTCGCGCAGCGCGCCGTGGGCGTCGAAGGCGGCGTCGGCCTGGCCGACCGGCAGCTCGGCGTCGAGCACGTCCGCCCCGATCGTCGTGAGCACCTTGCGCGCCTCCGCCTGCGCCCAGACGGCGCCGAAGAGACCGGTGCTCGCGCCGATCACGGCGGCCGGCTTGCCGCGCAGCGGGTTGGTGGCGTACGGGCGCGAGGCCCAGTCGAGCGCGTTCTTCAGCGCGCCCGGCAGCGAGGCGTTGTACTCGGGCGTCGCGATCAGGACGGCGTCCGCCTGCGCGATCGCGTCGCGCAGGGCTGCGACCGGCTCCGGCGCGAACGCACCGTCGAGGTCCTCGTCGTAGGCGGGCAGCTCGGCGAGCCGGTCCCAGACCTCGAGCTCCGCGCCGGGCGGCAGCACGGCCGCCGCGGCGCGCAGCAGCGCGCGGTTGTGGGAGGCGCGGCGCAGGCTGCCGGAGAGGCCCAGGACCCGCATCGCTACTCCTGCTCCCGGGCGACGAGCGCGAGCTCGACGGTGAGCGTGACGTCGTCGGCGAGCGCCTTGCCGCCGGCCGGCAGGTCGGCGTTCCAGTCGAGCCCGTAGGCGGTGCGGTCGATCGTCGCGGTCAGCGCGAGGTGCGCGCGCCGGCCGCTGAGCGTCTCGGCCTCCGGGGCCCAAGTGCCCTCGGCGTGGACGGGATGCGTCACTCCGCGGATCGTCAGCTCGCCCTCGACGCTGGCGCTGCCGTCCTCGGCGAGCTCGAGGTCCGCCGCGCGGAAGCCGATCGCGGGGTGATTGGCGGCGTCGAAGAAGTCCGCCGAGAGGACGTGGTCGCGGAACTGCTGTGGCGTGCGGATCGAGATCGACGCGACCTGCGCGACGCCCTCGAGCGCGATGCCGTCGCCGTCGGCGTCGACCGTCGCGGCGACGTCGTCGAGCGTTCCGCGGAACGTGGAGACGCCCATGTAGCGGACGGCGAAGGCGAAGCTGGAGTGGATCGGATCGGCGGTGTAGGTCCCTGCGAGCGGTTGCGTGGCGGTGGTCATGCGGTCACCTCTAGGTTGTAAGCGGATCGAATTCCGCTTACAGCGTAGCACACAAACGGACTATGTTCCGCTTAGCTCGATCTGTCGTTCGGCGGCAGCTTCACGACCGTCACGAAGAAGTCGTCGATCTGGCGCACGACCTCGATGAAGCGCTCGAAGTCGACGGGCTTCGTCACGTAGGCGTTCGCATGCAGCTGGTAGCTGCGCAACACGTCCTCCTCCGCCTGCGAGGTCGTCAGCACCACGACCGGGATCGTGCGCAGCTGCGCGTCGCCCTTGATCTCGGCAAGCACCTCGCGCCCGTCCTTGCGCGGAAGGTTGAGGTCGAGCAGGATCAGATCGGGCCGGCGCGCGTCGGCGTGCTCGCCCTCGCGACGCAGGAAGCGCATCGCCTCGACGCCGTCCGGCACGCACACGAGCGCGTTGTGGACCTTGTTGTCCGCGAACGCCTCGCGGATCATCAGCGTGTCGCCGGGGTCGTCCTCGACGAGCAGGACGTCGATCGGCTCGAGCAGCTGGGGTACGCTCATTGGGTCTCCTCGATGGCGGGCAGCGTGAAGCGGAACATCGTGCGGTCGGTCACGCTCGTGTCGAGCCAGATCCGCCCGCCGAGACGCTCGACGATCTTGCGGCAGAGCGCCAGTCCGATGCCGGTACCGGCATACGCGTCCTTCGGATGCAGCCGCTGGAAGATCGTGAAGACGCGCTCCGCGTACTCCGGGTCGATCCCGATGCCCGCGTCGGTGCACGTGAACAGCCAGTGGTCGCCCTCGCGCTCGGCGCCGAGCTCGATCCGCGGCGGCAGCTCGCCATGGAACTTCAGCGCGTTGCCGACGAGGTTCTGGAAGACGGCCGCGAGCAGCGCCGGCTCGCCTCGCACCGACGGCAGCGGCGTGGTGACGATCTCGGCGCCGGACTCCTCGATCGCGGCCGCCAGGCTCGTGAGCGCCAGCTGGAGCAGCTCGTCGCACGCGACGACCGGCTGCGACGCGGCGCCGTGGCCCACCCGCGAGAACGCGAGCAGGTCGTTGATCAGCTGCTGCATCCGCTTGGCGCCGTCGACGGCGAAGCCGATGTACTGCCTGCCGCGCGCGTCGAGCTGCGCGTCGTAGCGCTGCTCGAGCAGCTGGCAGAAGCTCGTGATCTTGCGCAGCGGCTCCTGCAGGTCGTGCGAGGCGACGTAGGCGAACTGCTCCAGCTCGGCGTTGGAGCGCTGCAGCTCGCGCGCCTGCTCGTCGAGCCGGGCATGGGCGGCGCGCAGGTCGGAGAGCTCCTGGACGATGCGCCGACGCATCGAGTCGACGTCTTGTGTCAGCCCGACGATGTCGCGTGGGCCGTCGCCGACGATCGGCTCGTCGAACTCGCCGCGCGCGGTGCGGCGCACCTGGCGCCCGACGCGTCGCAGCGGCCGGCTGACCGTGATCCGCAGGGCGATCACCACGCCGGTGATGCCCAGCGCCATCAGCAGGGCGATCGCACCGAACGTGATCGAGAGGAACTCGGCCGCGTTCTTGAAGCGGCGCCGTCCGGCGAGGCGAACCGTGTCGAGGTTCGCCTGCAGCTGGGCGACCGCTGCGCGCACCCGATCGAACCCTCGCTTCCCCATCCCGGTGTCGTGCACGGCAGATCCTGCCCGCACGCTCGCGATCGTCGGCGCGACGTAGGTGCGTCGCCAGGCCGCCACGCTGCGCTTCACCGCGGCGACGTCGCGGCGTGCCTGGGCGAGCTCGGGGATCGTCGCCACCTTGTCGAACTGCGCAAGCTCGACGCGCTCGACCGCGAGCCCGTCGCGGTACGGCGCGAGGAAGCTCTCGTTGCCCGTGAGCGCGTAGCCGCGCACGCCGGTCTCCTGGTCGAGCAGCGCGTTCGACAGCCGCAGTGCGGCCAGGACCGCGGGACCGTTGCGATCGATCACCAGCGTGCGCGCGGCGCTGAGCCGCGTGATCGCGACGACGCCGAGCACGACGGCGATCACCGTCACGAACGCGAGCGCGGAGGCCGCGAACGTGAACCAGCGGCTGACGGTGAGCCGACTCACGAGCGGCGGGCGGTCGCGCGGCTGGCTCATCGCGCCCCGCGCCGCATCGCGACGAGCACCATCGCGAGGTCGTCGACGAGGTCGCCGCCGTGCAGCTCCTCGACTTCGGCGACGAGCTGGTCGAGCAACGGCGAGGCGTCGATGAGCCGCTCGACGTCGTCGGCGCCGAGGCGCTCGAGCAGCGCGACGAGACGGTCGGGGCCCAGCCGCTCCGAGCCCTCGCCGATGCGACCCTCGACGAGCCCGTCGGTGTAGAGCAGCAGCGCCCACTCGTCGGGCAGCGCGATCGGGTTGCCGCGCCACTCGGCCGGGTCCAGCAGGCCCAGCGGCTGACAGGCGTGATCGGCCTCGAGCAGCCGCACACCCTCGCCGTCGACGAGCATCGGCGGCGGATGACCGGCGAGGAAGACCCAGCCGCTGGCACGATCGGGCTCGACCGTGAGCATGCAGAGCGTCGCGAAGATGTCGGGCGCATGGCGCTCGTGCACGAGCATCTCCTGCAGCAGCCCGAGCGTCTCGGCGGGCGGGCGGCGAGCGAGGATGAGCGTGCGCCAGGCGACGCGCAGGCAGGCGCCGAGCGCAGCCTCGTCGGGCCCATGGCCGCTGACGTCGCCGATCATCACGTGCAGCGCGCCGTCGTCGAGCTCGATCGCGTCGTAGAAGTCGCCGCCGAGCAGCGCGCGCCGGCGACCCGGCCGGTAGCCGGTCGTCAGCGCGACGCGCGGGTCGCGCACGAGCGCGCGCGGCAGCAGCCCGCGCTCCAGGCGGGCGTTCTCACGCTCGTGCAGGCGCGCCTCGAGCAGCTCCTGCTGCGATCGCTCTGCTCGGCGGCGCTCGATCGCGTAGCGGATCGCGCGCGCGAGCAGCGGCCCGTCGACGGCGCCCTTGGCGAGGTAGTCCTGCGCGCCGCGCGAGAGCGCAGCGACCCCGCGTCGCTCGTCGTCGTCGCCGGTGAGCACGACGATCGCGATCTCCGGCGCCGAGCTGCGCAGGCGCTCCAGCGCGTCGAGCCCGGCCGCGTCGGGCAGGCCGAGGTCGAGCAGCACGCAGTCGAGCCCGCCGGGCAGCGTCTCCTGCGCTTCGCGCAGGGTGCCGACGCGGACGATCTCGACGTGCGGCGCCGCGTCGGCGAGCAGCTCGGCCACGAGCAGCGCGTCGCCCGCGTCGTCCTCCACGAGCAGCAGCTGGAGCGGAAGCGCTTCGCGGAGGCCGTTCACGTCAGGCGACGACTTGGGGGGAGCAGGTTCGAGAACGCGGACGCATGCGGTCGCAGAACCTTCTCATGACGCCGCACCCCCGGTCGTCCGCCCAACTCCGTGCATCGCGCCGTCGGCGGTCCCCCGCAATCCGACGCCGGCGGCGGCGAAGCCGTTGCGGATCAGGTCGATCGCGGTGTCGCGCGACGGATGGCCGTAGAGCTTGAGCACGAGCGCGCCGTCGTCGCTATGGCGCAGCTGCTTGGCGATGACCCACGGCTGAAGGCGAAGGACGTTGAGCATGTAGGCGGCTCCGAAGTGGCGCAGCTCGTAGAAGTCGAGCCGATCGTCCGGATCGACCACGAGCCGCTGGCGAAGATGATGACCAATCGGCAGCTCGCGCATGAACACGGCTCGCAGGGGAGCCCATGCGCGACTCCACGACTCCTGTCGGAACTGACGACCCCGCCGGGTGCGGAACAGCAGGTCGTCGCCGAGGCGCACCGGCAGCGCGGCGAGCGCGGCGCGGGCCGGTGGCGGGACGTAGATCGCTCCCGTCCCGCCGTGCTTGGGCGCGGTCTCGCGGCCGAGCGTCGAGTTGAACTGGCGCTCCAAGTGATAGACGTCGCCGGCGAGCAAGCTGCGGCGCACGGCAAACGTCTCCCCCGGGCGGCAGCAGGTGTACGCCCCCCACAGGATCATCGCCGCGACCTGCGAGCCCCAGATGGCGCCATGCACCTCGACGGCGAGCTCGGCGAGCCGGTGAACCTCCCCGACGGTCAGGACGGTGATCCCCTCGCGGCCTTCCGAGCGCGCGAGACCGAGCTTCGCGAACGGGTTCTCGGCGACAAGGCCGTCGGCCAGCGCGTCGTTGAACATCGCGCGCAGGGCCGCCACGGTGCCAGGCCGTTCGCTCGCCTGACGGCGAGCGTCGAGGCGTGTGATCGAGAGCAGCGGCCGCTCGGCATGCGCTCGCCCGAAGTCGCGAACACGCTCGGCGTTGTGGACGAGGGTGCTCTCGCAGCGCCCCTGCGCGTAGTCGCGCGCCCAGCGAGCCGCGAAGCTGCCGACCGTCTCCTCACCGCGCGCGGTGCCGCGCTCGTCCCGCGCCGCGAGCGCGACGCGCTCGAGCGCCAGCGCCTCGCGGCGGGTACGCGGAAGATCGAGGTCGTGGTCACGAGGGCGCACGTGCCGCTTGCACTTGGTCGCGGGGTCGTACACCTCGACGATCCACCTGCCGTTCCGCTGGCGGACGCTCATGCACCGCTCCGCTCAGCGTGCCAGCGCTCGGTCTCGCCGATGCGAAACCGGCGCTGGCCGCCCAGCATGCGCGACGGCATGCCGGCGAGCCGCCAGCGGCGCACAGTCCGCGGCGAGACGGAGTAGTGGCACGCGACCGCCCGCTCGTCGACCCACGGTTCGTAGCGCACGTTCGCCCGCCGCGCCGTGGCGAGCATGAGCAGCTCCCCGCCGCTCATCGCTCGCCCCCGATCCCATCCATCCGGCGGTCGGGACCGGTCAGCTCGACGTGCTCGCAGTAGCCGGCCAGCCGCGATGCGATCGCCTCGCCGTAGGGCTGGGGATACCGCGCGGCCAGCTCGCCGAGCGTGAGATTCGTGGTGACCAGCAGTGGCCTGCGATGCTCGACGCGCGCGTCGACCGCGAGAAACAGTTGCTCGGCCCCGTAGTCGCTCGGCCGCGCCTTGTCGGCGTCGTCGAGCACGAGCGCCGTACGCCCGGTGATGAGCTCGAGGGCGGCGGCGTGGCGCGCGCTGCCGATGCCGGCGCCGAGCCAAGCGAGCAGCAGTGGCGCCGACGTCCACGCGACGCGACGGTGAGCGACCATCGCCCGCGCCGCCGCGGCCGCAGTCCATGTCTTGCCCGTGCCCACCGGCCCGGAAAGCACGAGTCCCAGCAGCTCGCCGGCAACCCAGCGCCGCGCCGCACGCTGATGCTCGGGCCCGTCGACGCTCGCGAGCCGCGCGGCACGCAGGCGCTCGGGCAAGCCGCAGCTGCGCAGCCGACGGGCGGCGTCGCGCCGACCTGCCTCCTCAGCCCGTCGGCGCTCCTGCTCGGCGTCGTCGGCGCTGCGCCGCTGCGCGCACCGCGCGCAGACGAGCGGCATCGTCGCGGCCCGTTCGCGCCACACTCCGGTCAGATCCGCTGGAATCTCCCGTCGGACGGCCGCGCCGCAGCGCGCGCAGGCGTCGATCGGAGTGATCGCGCTCACCTGTCCCCCCGTCGCTCGATGCGGTCGAAGCGGGACAGGTCGCCGGTGTGGGCCACCGCAGGCGTGCCACGCGCCGGGACGCCGGCGCCCGCACGGGCGACGGGGAGATCCGCCGCGCCCGCAAGGAAGGTGCGATACGTACGCACCCAGTCCCGCACCGTACGCGTGCGTCCGCCGCCGGCGAGCGCCCAGTGCTCGAGCGCGTGGGCCACCGCAAGGTGATCACGCCCCGGCTCAGCCGCGAGCCCGAGCGCCACGCCGCGCAGCGTCGGCACCTCGCCGCCGCGCTCGGCCTGAACGCGGGTCAGCACGGCAAGCACCGGATGGAGGCGGTCGACAAGCTCGCTCGGCAGGTCCGCGAAGTCTTTGGGTGAGCCCGTCCCCGTCCCCGTCCTATGGAACATCGCGAGAGGGTCGGGAGAGGTTGGGGGGAGGTTCCCGAGATCGCCGGTCTCACGGGCAGCGAAGGGAACCTCAGGCGAACCCTTGGAGAGCGTTTGCAGAGCTGCTCGCAGCGCTTCGCGCAGCCAGGCATCGCTGCCGTAGAGCTCCAGCCAGCGGTGGTGAAGCGGATGCTCAGGCGAGAGCTTCGCGAAGTCGCGCGCGACGGAGATCGCCATCTTGGGCGACTTCGAGCGCAGCCGCCGCACACGCGAGCGCACCCACAGCACGCCCTCCTCGTAGTAGGCGAAGTGGGCCCGCGCGAGCTCGTCCAGCGCCGCGTCGAGGCCTGCGAGCTCCACCCTGCTCTCGGTCATTGCGCGACGACCCACGCGGTAGACGCCGGACATGTCGCAACGCGGGTTGGTCCAGCTCCAGATGTACAGCCACGCAGCGTCGCGCGAGAGCTCCTCGAAGTCCGGATTGGACCAGATGCCGTTGTCGAAGTCCTCATTGCGGCTCATGAGACCGCCGGCGCGGCGCCCATCGGCGCGGTGCCTGGCGAACCACCGACCGGCGGGGGAGGCGACGTGCGCGGAAGGGTGCGCGCGTCGTGGTCGGTGGTTCGCCAGGCATCGTGCGACGGCGCGGGCCGCCTCACGGGCCAGATGTCGGTGACGCGCAGCCCGTAGAAGTCGGCGATCTTCAACGCGGTCGCCGGGAACGGGACGCTTTGGCCGGCTTCCGTTCGCTGGAGCGTCTTCCAGCTCACGCCGATGCGCGCGGCGGCCTGCTTGAGGGTCAGACCGCGGTTCAGCCGCTCGCTGCGCAGAAGCTCCAGCTCTTTTGAACTAATCTGTCTCATAACTGAGACAAAACCTACCAATGAGACTGGCCTAGGTCAAGAGTGATCCGCCCCGGCTCTAAAATGGGTCTAGATTGGATCCTCCATGAGCGATTTCGGACGACGCATCCGAGCGGCTCGCGGCTATGCCGGCTTGAGCCAGGCTGAGCTGGCCGAGGCCATCAAGGCCCGCCACCCGACATGGGAGGTGAGCTTGCCGACCGTCAAGCGCCTCGAGAAACGGGGCGCAGACGGCGTCAAGGGCTCGCAGAGCCAGTGGAGCGAACGTATCGCGGCCGCGTGCGGGGTTCCGCGCTGGTTCCTCGAGCGGGGCTTTGAGGGCATCGCCGTCGGTGACGACGACCTCGAGGAGCGCGTGGCCGTGCTCGAGCGTGTGTTCAACGGCTTACTGCTCGCAAGTGCGGGTGCCCCAGCGCCGCCAGGCGAGCTTGCCCGTCGCCTCGAAGCGCTGCTGACCAGCGCGCAAGGTCGCTCTCGACCTGACTCCAGCCCGGGCATGGATGCTCGGAGAGGTACCGAGCCATCATGACGCCGATCTCCAATTCCGCGCGGGCTTCCCATGCGCCCACAGCACCGGCTCCACCGCCGACGGGCTGCTCCATGTGTTCCATCCAGAGTCATGAGCTCCCCCTCGCGCGCCGAGACGGGAACGTTCGTTGACTACGACCAGGTGGCTGATGCTACCGCCGGCGCGCCAGCTCACAACGGTGACAGCGCAAGGTTCGTTGCACGATTAAGAACGGCAACCGATCACCCGGTCGCTGACGGCCGCCCGAGGAACAGCGAGCGCTCGGCGCGGCGGCGGCGGGTGAGTCCCGGCAGCACGCGCCCGCCCGCTCGATTCCAGCGCAGCATGTCGTCCGCGGCGGCCCGCCATGCGCCGTGACGCAGCGCCCGGCCAATCGCCGTCTCGGGCGCGATCGCGCCCGCGCCGACGTTGTAGATGAACGACACCAGCGCGTCGAAGCGATGCTGGTTGAGCGCCAGCCCGAGCGCCCGCACCTGTGGCTCGTAGTCGCGCGCCAGGTCGTGCGCGAGCAGCCGCCGCGCCTCCGGCTCGCTGAGGCGGCCCGGCGTTGCCTGATCGGGCAGCCAGCGGTCGGCGCGATCGCGCGCCGCGACCGGGCGTCGCGCGATCAGATGACCGTAGCCGACCGTCGCGTGACCGGCCGCGTCGTCGTAGGGCGTCGCGCGAAACCCCTCGAAGAAGGCGACGAGGTCCACGCCGGCAGCGGAGGTCCTCATCGGCGCGCGCCTCGGGACCAGATGCGCCAGCCATAGCGGCGACGCAGCGCGGCGAACGTCCGCGGCCCGACGACGCCGTCGGGCTCCAGCCCGAGCCGGCGCTGGAAGCGCTGGACGGCGGCGACGCTGACAGGCCCGTAGGTGCCGCGACGGTGCGCGGCCGCGAACCTGCGCGGCAGCAGCTTCCCCCGCACCAGATAGACCTGGAGCATGCGCACGCGCGCCGAGCGCTCGCCCGGCTTCAGCGGCAGCACGCCCAACACGAGCAACGGGTCGATGCGCTTCGCGGGCAGCCGGGTGCAGCAGATGTGGTGATGCTCGGTCCCCCCCGGATAGGGCCGGATCGGCGCGCACCCGAGCTTGCGGTAGGCCGCCATCACGCGGTCGACGTCGGCGTCGGGCCAGTCCTGGCCGCACTCGATCGGAGCGAGGCGCCGGCCGATCGGCCCGCGGAATGCGCGACCGTCGGAGCACAGCTCGTGGGTCGACTGCCCAACCGGATTTGGTGTGCCGATGACGCCGTAGCGCCGCGGATCCGCGACGAGGTCGGCCTGCGTGCCCTTCCCGTTGCGATGGAGGATCGCGACGGCCTGCGGATCCTCGCCACGGTAGAGCGACAGCGGCGAAGAGCCGGTCGCATGCATGACGTGGAGCACTGCGGGGGCCAGCTGGGCCGGACAGGCGCAGCCGGCGATCTCGACGAAGCGCGGCATCGCTGGCCTGCTCAGCGCAGGATCAGTCCGCGATCGGGGCGGCGGGCCGGCACCGGCGCGAGCGTCGCCGCAGCGACATATGAGCCGCCGCTGAAGTCGTCGCTGCGGGTCGCGGCGTTCTCGTGCTCGATCCCTATGACACCGCCGCTGGAGTACGTGGCGTCCGTGGCCGAGACCACCTGCGTCCAGGATCCCGCCGCGGGGGCGCGCCACGCGCTCAGCGCGCTCCCGACGATCTGGCCGCCGACCTTGTCGCCGGCGCCCCAGGTGACCGACGTGCTCGCGAGCAGGTGGTAGCTGTTGACCGGGTCGAGCCGGTAGAGCTGGAGCAGGCTGCCGCCGAAGTCGGCGTACACGGCGTAGGCCGAGGTGCTCGCCTGCGCGAGCGGGCTCACCAGCCGCAGGAACAGGATCAGGCCGCTCGATCCGACCGTCTGGATCGTGCAGAAGGCCTCCTGATCGGCCGCGAAGCTCGTCGTCCAGTAGGAGGCGCGGAAGTTCGAGGCCGAGCCGCACTGGTTGCTGATGAGCGACAGCCCGGGGCCGACGAAGTCGAGCTGGCCCCAGTTGCCGGTGTTGAGGGTCGTGTCGGCTCGGTTGAAGTCGTCGAGCAGCGACGTCGTGGGAAACGCCACGGGGCACCGTCCGTCGTCGTGGTGGTCAGTGTCAGGAGGCGAGCAGGCGCTGGAGCACGGCGATCGCGAGCGGCGTGACGAGCGTCACCCCGCTCACGAGCGCTGCAACGAAGCGGCGGCGCCACATCGCGACCGCCGCGTCCGCCGCACCGCGTCCGGCGAGCTGGTCGACCTTCTCGTCGAGCGCGGCGAGCTTGCGATCGACCTGCTCGATGCTCTCGCGCACGCGCTGGTGCTCGCGGCTTGAGATCTCGACCGCGAGCCGCTGCGCCTCCGCGAGCGTGTCGATGCGCCCGGCGAGCTTGGCCTGCGAGCGGCCGATCAGCGCGTCGACGAGCCGGACCGAAGCGGGCTCGTCGCCGGTCATGGGACGACCAGGTACCGGGGCGTGAGGAAGAGCTGGGCGGAGACGTCGTCGATGCCGCCATCGATGCCGATCTGCGGCATGCCGCGCGAGAGCTTGACGAAGAAGCGCGTCGACCGACCCTCGGCTCCCGCCGGGGGAACCAGCAGGCCGTCGCCATCGTGACGGCTGACCGGCGTCCAGAGCGTGCCGGCGCGATCCTGGCGCCACACGCCGTCGGCTGCGATCTCGATCTCGCGGCTCGCGAACGCGGCGGCGTCCAGCGCCGGGACCGAGAGCTCGAAGTCGTCGACGAACACCGTCGAGGAGCCGCTCGGACTGCGGTGGACGATCCCCGCCTGACCGGAGGCGAGCGTGCCGCCGACGCCGATGTCGGCGTCCGGCACTCGATACACCTCGACCTCCGGGCGGCCGGCCTGGCCGATGTGCACAGCCGCGGTGCCGTCGGGCAGGGCGAACAGGGAGATGCGCAGCGGCGTCGCAGCAGGGTAGGCCGTGAACGGAACGGTGCCCCATCCCATGAAGGCGCTGCTGCCGCCGACGACCTTCAGCAGCGCCCAGATCCACGCGTCGGCCAGCGCACCGCTCGTCGCGAGCAGCGCCAGATGGTTGCTCGCGTCCGTCCAGCGGCCGAGCACGCCACCGAACGAGAAGTCGTCGAGCGTGGAGCCGCCGGTGAGCGTCCCGGACACGCGCGCGCTGACGAGCGTGGCCGTCGGCGTGCTCGCGCCGGCGAGCGCGTAGCGGATGCCGCTCGCGACGCGCTTGGCGGCATGCGTCGTCGTGTCGACGGTGAAGTCCGTCGTCGCTCCCGACGTCGCCCATGTGCCCGTGGTGGGAAGCACCTTGGTGTCGAGGTTGCCGCTCGCCTGATCGAAGCCATCCTGGGCCAGGAAGCCATTCGTGGACGCGAGCTGCTGGACCCCCGACGCCTCTCCCGAGCGCTCGGCCGGCACCAGCGCGAGCCAGTCGATCCGCAGCTTGTCGCCACCGACCGTGGAGGCCGCGACGACGCGGCCCTCCCACTGGCCGCCGGTCAGGTCCACGAGGCCGAGGTCGAGGATCCGCGGCGTCCCCAGCAGCGTGCTGGGGTTGCTGGTCGAGCCCTGATCGGTCTCGCCCTGGTGCCCGACCACGTCGGGAGTGGATCCGCTGACGTCGAACGAGAGGCTGTACGCCAGCCGCAGCAGCGTGACGACGGGATTGCGCGTGAAGCGCAGGAAGTCGCCCTGCGCCCACTCCAGCGCCACCGACAGGTCCCCGAGGTTCCCGGTCGGAGCGAGCACGCGCCCGATGACGCGATACGAGCCCTGGTGCGTGAGCTGGGCACCGCCGCCCGACGCCTGTGTCGAGAGGATCGCCCGCCATGCGGTCCCGAGCGTCCCCTCGACCCCGTTGCCGCCCGAGAAGCCGCTCTGCGTGACGGTGGACGCGCCGCTGGCGGGCGTGCGCGACTCGGCCTCGTAGAGCAGCCCGGCCGTGGCGGCGGGATCGTAGCTCGCGGATTGCAGCCCCCAGGTCAACCAGGCCTGGTCGAAGCCCTGCGCCTCGCTCACGATCAGCCGCCCGAGCGCCGGAACGTCGCCGGGGATGCCATTCTCGACAAACGTCAGCACCGGCGACGTCGTCTCCGCGTGCACGCTGCGCGCCGCTTCGTCGCCGCGCCCGAACGGCATGGCCGTGAACGTCAGCTCGACGCCGATCGCGTTCGCGACGTCCCAGGCCGCATCCCACGTCGGATCCAGCGGATCGGCGGCGAGCAGGTCGAACACGATCGCGTCGCCCGACGGCAGCACGCGCCGCAGCGTCCCGCCCTCGCGGTTGACCTTGGCGATCTTGTCGGCCAGCGCCGCCAGCGCGGCCTGCGCGTCCGCGGCCGCCGTCGGGCCCGCGGGGACGATCTCCACGCTGACGCTGATCTGCCGGTTCTGGTAGCGCGACGCCACGAGGCGGTCGCCGTCGGCGTCCGCCGGCTGGGCCCAGCGGGGGTCGGCCGCGGGCGTGGGGGTGCGGAACTCGGTCACCGCATACGCGCCGCCGATCAGGTCCAGCGGAGCGTTGCCGGCGTCCTCGGACGTCGGGTCGATCGTCAGCTGCTCCAGCACCGTCACGCGACCACCCCGACGAGCGCCGCGTTGAGCCGCTCGAGGATCGCGTCGAGCTTCTGCGCCGAGGAGTCGAGCGTCAGCGACGCGGTGCGCGTCGGATGGCTGTAGCGCGCCTCGATGACGCGCCGCAGCGGCTCGCCGGCGCGATCTCCGACCGTGATGAAGTCGCCGGCGCGGATCATCCACGCGGGGTAGCGCCCCGGTTGCCCTTGACGCTCGATCCCGCCGGTGACGGCGAGCGTGCCGCGGCGCTTGGCGAGCTTCGCCTCGGCGAGGAAGATCCCGCCGATCTGGATCGCGCCGGTGTCGGTCGTCACGAGCGAGAGGTCGAGCTTCGCCCACCGGCGGGGGATCCCGTGTGCGTTGACCGGGTTCAGCGGATCCGTGTCGGCGAGGCTCGCATCCGTGACGTCGGCGGGCGCGCCGGGCGGGCCGACGATCCGCCGGCGGCCGAGCGGATCGGTGAAGGTGACGACGACGCCGTTGTAGACGTCCTGCGCCTGGTCGCCCTCGAGGTCGAGCTGCGCGCCGTCGGAGAGCCGCGCGACCCAGACGGTGTCGTCGCTCGGCGGACGGACGGTGAAGGTGCGGTCCTCCCAGACCGCCCACTCCCACAGCAGGTACGCGTTGAGCCGCGCGATCGCGTCGGCGGGGCTCGTGGGATCGCTGAGCACGAAGTGGTTCAGCGCGAAGCCGTTGGGCGTGATCGAGCCAGCCGGGAGCTGGAGCAGCGGCGCGGCGCGGCGGACCACGTCGGCGATGATGTCGGTGACGAGCAGCCCGGGCGCGTCGCCGGCGATGCTGTGCTGCGCCAGCCCGTGATCGCCGTAGACGGCGAGCTGGTCGTAGCTCTGCTGCATGCCGGCGGCCGGCGTGAACGCGGTCGCGACGAGGACGCGCAACAGCAGGTAGCGGCGGGGCGCGGAGAGGGTCGCGCTGTGGAACGCGTTGTCGAGCGTCAGCGTGTTCGTCGTCGAGCTGCCTGGAAACGTCTCGCCGTCGTTGCCGAACAGCGTCGCCGCCTCCGCTTTGGTCCAGTCGCCGGCATTGCGGACGCCGCGGTAGCTGACCGCGGCCAGCTCGACGCCGGCGGGCGCGGCGTACACGACCTCCAGCGTCTCGCCGACCGGCAGCGCCTCGTTCGGCATGTCCCAGGTGAGCCCGCCGTCCGCCGAGAAGCCGATCTTGCCCTGCGTCCTGGGGATGCCGGCGAGCGCCCGGCGGCGCGCGATCGACGGACCGCCCCAGTTGGCCAGGCTGCGATCCACGTAGATCTCGACGAAGCTCTGATCGTCCTCCAGATGGGCCGACCAGCCGACGGCGCCCGGACGGAGGCTGACGTTCGTGCGCGGGAGCTGCGCCATCCGCCCCTCCCACGCCGTGCGGTTGCCCGCGCCGTAGCAGCGGACGTCGTCGTAGAGCCCCTCGTCCGCGCGCGGGGTGAGGTCCCGCAGCAGCTCGCAGGAGAGATCCTTGAAGCCGCCGGGGACCACGGAGCCGAACTCGAGGCTGCCCGCGACGAGCCGCGCGTCGGCCTCGTCGCCGGCCCAGCGCGTGACGCTGCCGTCGGCGTGCGTCACCGCCAGCGCGAGGCGCCCGTCGACCTCGCGCACCTGGATGACGGAAGCGGGCGGCGGAGGCGGCGGAGGCGAGCCCGCGACCACGCTGAGCACGGCGATCGGGGGACGCCGCACGCGCGGAAGCGAGCGCGGTCGTCCGAGCAGGGCGGGCACCGGTCCGACCTCAGCCGAGCTCGCGCACGTACAACGTGCCGCTCATCGTGAGCGAGTCCGCCGGCGCCGCCATCAGCCGCACGACGAGCGTGGTGCTCGCCTGCGACGCGGCCCACTCGCAGCTGTCCGGCAGCCACAGCGGCAGACCGGCGCGGACGTTGAACGTGTCGGAATGGAGGTTCAGCGGCGTGCCCGTGGAGGCGATCGTCGTGTTGCACGTCTCGGCCGCGAAGCCCGCCGCCGGGGCGGAGGGGTTCAGCGGGCGCGGCGTCGGCGCCGCTCCACCCGAGCCCGACGTCGCGTGCCCGCGGATGACGCGGTAGCGCAGCAGTTCGTCCTGCGCGTCGCCGACGTCGGAGGACTGCGAGAGGAACAGCCCGAGAACCTCGACCGGCTTGTCGTCGGCCGGCGTCAGCTCGAAGAAGTCGACCTGCGCGGTGACCGCGACGGCCTCGAACTCGACGGTGTAGATACGTCCTGCCATGTGGTGCTCCTATCACGTGTTCGGGCCGCGGTCTGAGCGGCGAGGATGCGCGACGACGCGAGGCCGGCGGGCAAGGCTTGAGCGATGGCGCGTCAGGGGACGATCAGCCCGCGCGGCGTCACGTACAGCTGTCCGGTGAGGTCGTCGACGCCGCTGTCGGCGCCGCCATCCGGAACCGAACGGGATGCCTTGGCGATGACGCGCACGTGGCGTCCCTCCGGACCCGCCGGAGGAACCGTCAACAGATCCCCCTCGTACTTGCTGACGGGCATCCAGAACGTGCCGGTGCTGTCCTCCCTGACCACGCGCGCCGACTCGATCGCGAGACTCTGGTTGGCGAAGATCGCCGAGTCGAGCACCGGCACCCACACCGCGAAGTTGTCGTAGCTCCGCGTCGAGGCTCCGAAGCCGTTCTCGTCGTAGAGCCCGACCTTGCCCGACGCGAGTGCTCCGCCGGTCGCGAGGTCGGCGTCGATCCCGGTGATGACCGGATCGCCCAGCGGGCTGCCGGCCGGCGCGACCCACATCGCGAACCGCCCGCTCGCGTCGACGGCGAGCTGGATCGTCCAAGGGATCCCGAGCCGGACCGGAAGGTCGAGCCGCTGGCCGATCGGGATCACGCCGCCACCGAGGCGCTTGTAGACGAACGCCCAGCCGTTGCCGACGAAGAAGCCGCCTTGGACGTGATGGGTCGTGTCGACGTAGCGGGCGATGACCGCCTGGGAGGTGAGCGTGTTGGCGTTCATCAGCGTGGCGTCGACGCTGACCGCGACCGTCGCGAAGGTCGACGAGCCTGCGAGCGCCCAGCGCCCGGTGTTGCCCAAGTCGCCCGCCACCGCCCGCTGGGCGGTCGCGCTGGCCGTGTCGACGACGAAGTCGTCCGTGTCGCCGGCACCCGCCCATGTGCCCCCGACCGGGAGCGTCTTCCCGCTGAGCGCCCCCGCCGTCTGGTTGAACTCGTCGCGCGCGCTGAGGCTCGTCGGCGCCGCCGACCTGAGGACGCACGACACCGCTCCGCTCGCCTCGACCGGCACGAGGAAGAGGCAGTCGACGCTGAGCTGGTCGCCCGCGACGCTGCTCGTCGCGACGATGCGACCCTCCCATCGCCCGCTGCCGTTCGCGATCTCCGGAAGCGAGACGATCCCGAGCTCGACGAGCGTGAACGCGTCCTCGAGCACGTCGACGTCGTACGTCGTCGCCTCGTTGCGCGTGAACGAGAGGAAGTCCCCAACCCCCCACTCGAGCGCGATGCCGACGACCCCGGTGTTGCTCGAGGGCCGCAGCACGCGTGCGAGGACGCGATAGTCGCCGACATGCGTCAGGTGCGAGCCGCCGCCGGATCCCTGGGTCGAGAGGAGCGCCGTCCACGTCGGCGACAGGCTCGCCTGGGTGACGACGTTGTTGCTCCCGCCCCCGGAGGCCCCGCTCACCGTGGCCACCGCTGCCGATCCCATCGGCGTGCAGGCCTCGGCCTCGTAGAACAGCGCTGCGGTCGCCGCCGCGTCGTAGTGAGCCGACTGCAGCCCCCAGGTCGCCCAGCCCTGACTGACACTCTGCGCGTCGGTCAGCACCAGCCGCCCGAGCGCGGGCACGTCGCCCGCCGGAGCCGTCTCCGTGAACACGAGCGCCGGCAGGCTGGTCTCCGTATGCGCGCCGTACGCCGTCTCGACCCCGCGCCAGAACGGCTTGGCGGTGAACCCGAGGTCGATGCTCACGGCGCGTGCCGACTCCCACGTCGCGTCCCAGGTCGGGTCGATCGCATCGGCGGTCAGCAGGTCGAACGTGATCGCGTCCCCGGACGGCATGACGCGGCGCAGCGTGCCGCCCTCGCGGTTGATCTTCGCGACCTTGTCGGCGAGCTGCGCGAGCGCGGCCTGCGCGGCCGCGGCGTCGCCGCCCGCCGGCACGATCTCGACCGAGCCCTTGATCTCGCGATTGACGTAGCGCAGTCCGGCGAGCAGGTCGCCGTCCGCGTCGGCCGGCTGTGTCCAGCGCGGATCGATTCCGGGCGTGGGCGTGTTGAACTGCGCCGCCGCGAACGGAGCCGCCAGCAGGTCCAGCGGCGTGTTCCCGGCGTCCTCGTCGACCGGATCGACGATCCACTGCTCGGCCATCAGTACCTCACCCCCTGACCGGCGAACGCGGGCGTCTGGACGCCGAGCCCGACCTTGCCGCCGATGCCGCCGTTGACCGCCGCGATCAGCCCGCCGAGCAGCACGTTCGGCTGCGACTCGGCGACCGCGAGCATCCGCTTCTGGTTGTCCGCCAGCTCGCGGTCGAGGTCCATCCGCTGCTGCATGAGCTGCTGCTGCGCCTGGGTGCTCTGGTTGAGGTCGTCGAGCGACTGGCCCACCGACTGGAGGCGGCCGGCAAGATCCTGGATCGCCTCGTAGTCGTGCTTGGACTTCGCGCGCTCGAGGTCCCTGCTGAGTTGCGAGCGGTACGTCTCGAGGTCACTGCGCTTCGCCGCGAGCGCCGCCTCGCCCTGCGCGGGATCCCCCTGGTCGAGCGCGAGATCGTCGAGCGCGAGCTCGGCGTCCAGCTTCGCGTAGAGCTTCGACGCCGCGTCCTGCGCGCTCCCTCTCGGCCGCTTGGGCTTGGGCTTGGGATGCCCAGCTCGCCCGCCGCGGGCGAAGTGCGGAGCCTGCAGGGCAAGCGCCTGCGTGACGGACGCCCCCGCGGCCACGAGCGCCTGCCCGTGGTCGGTGAGGACGGCCGCGCCCAGCGGGAGCATCGTCAGCACGCTGTCGCGCGGCTCGCGCTTGCCGGGCACGATCCAGGACATGCCCCCGTGGAGGATCTGCTCGCCGGGAGAGACGAGCGCCGGCACCCGCCCGCCGTGCGCATAGCGCGCTACGCGCCCGCCCGCCCTCCAAGGCAGGAGCCCGTGCCACGGGGTGACGTCCGGGATGACCGAGTCGATCGCGCTCTTGATGGCGCCTGCTCCGCTCTTGATGCCGTCGACGATCGAGCTGACGATGCTCCGGCCAAAGCTCGTGAACTTCGCGAGCAGGTCGCCGGCGATGCCCACGAACCCGTCGACCGCCTTCCGGAAGACGCCGAGGAACACGGTGCGGAAGGGCCCGGTCATCGCCTTGGCGAGCCCGATGATCTGCTTGAGCGTTCCGCCGACGATGTTCTTGATGCCATTCCACACCTGGGTGAAGTCGCCGGTGAGCAGGCCGGAGAAGATCTGCACGACCCCCGCGATGCGCTGGAGGCTGCCCTGGACGATCATTCGGATCCCGGGCATGACGCTCTTGACGATCGCCTGAGCCGCCTTGAATGCCGCGGTGAAGGTCGTCCTGACGACGCTTGCGACGTTGTGGAAGGCCTGCTCGACCTTGTGCAGGTCGACGCCGTTGGCGCGGGCCCAGTCCCGCACGGCGGCCTTCGCTCGACTGGCTCCCTCGGCGACCACGGACGCGACCTTCTTGATGCCGGCGGCCGGGTCCCCGTGGCCGAGCGCGCCGAGCCCCCCGCCGACGACGGCACCGCCAAGCGCGCCCCACGGCCCGGCGGCCATGCCGATGCCGGCGCCCATCGCGGCCGCCGAGAGCGAGCCGCCGATGGGTCCGTGGACCGTGCTCGAGATGATCTGCGCGACACCCGTGCCAACCTGGAGCCCGGCGCTCAGCCGGCCCAACGCTGGAGCCAGCTTGGCGAACCGGCTCCCGGACGGTGCGTGCTCTGCGAGTCCGCTGAGGCCGCCGGTCAGCGAGCTGAACGCGGACAAGAACGATCCGCCCCCGCCGCTCTGGTCGTGCGCGCCACCGCCGGCGTTGATCCGAGCCAGCTCGCGGGCAGGCTTGACGGTGCTGGCCAGCGCCTTCGCGAGCTGCTCGGTGCGCTCGGTCGCCCGGCCGATCTGCTGGGCGAGCGAGGCGGCCTGGCGCCGCGCCTCCTCGAACGAGCGATCCACACCAGCCATGTTGGATTGAAACGTGATGGTGAAACTGTCGGCTGACATGAATTCACTCTCTTTCGCGGAGGTCGTTCAAGAGCTGGGTAAGGAGCACGTCGAGCTCCCACACGGGGATCTCGTGCTCTGCCTGATGAGCGGTGATGCCGAAGTACCGGCGCAGCAGATACAGCTCGCGCTTCTGCGCGTCGGTCAGGTAGGGCGGTCGACCGCCCCCGCTTCGTTGAGGCTGAGCAGCAGTGCGACGATCTGATTGGGCGTGACGCGGTCGCGCTCGTAGCCCTCGTAGAGCATGTCGCCGGGCGCCGGCGCGTCGTCGGCGTTGGTCTTGAGCGTGAGGTTGATGAGATCGCAGGTCTTGCGCATCACCTCGTCCTCCACCCGCTCGAGCTCGTCGGGCGCGAGATCCTCGGCCTGCTCGGTGAGCCGATCCAGCTCGTGCTGGATCCGGCGGATCTTGCGTTGCACCGAGCGCACGACCGCGACCGGGCGGTAGATGCGCTTGACGCCGCCGTCGTCGAGCGTGACCTCGATGTCGGTGATGGCGTCGGGCAAGGCGATGCGGTTCTTCGACATGCGTCTCTCCTGAGGCGGGCGGCGAGCGGGCAACGATCCGTGGGCGGGGCGGGCCTCGTCGCCCGAACGACCCGCCCGCCCACGTTGAGGCCGAGCTACACCGCCGAGTCGCCGCCGACGTAGTCGATCACCAGCGGGGTCCCGGAGCCGGTGTTGACGACCTCGAGCAGGACCTGCTGCATCAGGACGTCCGGACCGGCCACGACGGGGCCGGCGTCGGTCGTCTTCGTCGCGGCGGCGGTGAAGTTGAGCGCTGAGGCGTACGTGCCCGAGGTCGTCGAGCCCGTGCAGTTCAGCTCCAGCTTGCGGTTCGCGTTGCTTGCGAACGCCGTCTGCTGGTTGAGGTTCGCGAACTCGAGGTTGAGTGCGATCGTCGCGGCCAGCGGCGCGTTCACCACCGGCTCCTTCTTCACCGCGCCGCCGCCGATGCCGAAGCGATCGGCCTTCTGCGGCAGGGGGATCGTGATCGTCGCGCTCGTGACGCAGTCCGTCAGCACGACGTCGTCGAACTCGATCGAGGCGTTCGTGAAGTTGAACGGCACCGCGTTGGTCGCGTAGGTAGCCGTCGCGAGCGTCTGCGCCGTCGTCTCGTCGCGTGCGTCGAGCGCGACGTTCACGCTCACGACGCCGTTGAGGTCGAGCGTGAACGCGAGTTGCGTGACCTTGCAGCCCAGGTACGAGAACGGCTGCACCGTCCCGCCAACGTCCGGGCGCCCGACCTGGACGGTCAGGCTCTTGCCTGTCGGCGCGCTGAGGCCGATGTTGTGCGTCTGACGGAAGAGGCCGCCGGTCAGCGCCGCCGGTGTCACGACGTTGCCGTGCAGCATGTTGAGGAGCTTGCCGAAGCCCTTGTCGAGGACGTCGAGCACGATGCCGCCGGAGGCGGTGCGCGTCGTCTGCGCATGCAGGCTCGCGTCCTGCACGAGGCTGCCGCCGCCGAGCCCGAACGTGCGCACGTAGTTGTTCGTGCGCTGGAGGCTCTCCGAGGTCGGCTTGAGGAACGTCGTCGGGGCGACGTACGTCCCGTAGGTGGACTCGGTCGCGATGCCGAGCTGCGCGCCGAGTCCGGACGGAATGCCCATGGTCTACTTCTCCTTGGTGGTTTGAACCGGTCCGCGGACCGGCTCGGGCTGGAAACGGAGGAAGTCCCCGCGGGCGATCAGGGCCTCCGCAACGTCTGGATCGACGTCGATCGGATCGCCGTGCCGCTGTGCCGCACCGGCGAACGCGTGTGAGCTGACGCTCGGATGAGCGCCCACATAGATGAGCTGCATCACGGGTAGTTGCGCGCCTTGAGGCGTGCGCGCGCGATCGCGACCCAGCCGGTGTCGGTGACCGACGGGCTCACGCGCCAGCGCGAGATGCGCCCGAAGCTGACCGTCCCGTCGACCTGCCCGCCGTCCGCGACGACCGCGTCCTCGATGTCGGCCAGCAGCGCCTCGCACGCATCGACCGCGTCACCCGGCGCGTCCACGTCGTTCACGCCCGCGCGATAGCAGCGGACGATCACGTCGATGAGGATGTACTCGGCGCGGTCGGTCGTGTGGTCGCCGAGCGAGCGCCAGCGAAAGCGCGAGCGGGCGCGCTCCAGGTACACGGCGTCATCGGGCAGCGTCCCGGCGATCGGGTAGGCGCTGACCGTGACAGGGCTGAGCGCGGTCGTGAGCAGGCTCGCAAGCGCGAGGCGGGCGTCGTGCAGGACGGTCATGCGGGTCCCTCTCGGTGGTGGTCGGTCAGCGCTCGATCCCGGCCGCGTCGCGTAGCCGGTAGTACTGGTGGCTCGCGTCGCGGCGCAGCAGGCTGCGGTACTGCGTGCGATGCTCGATGTGGATGTGATCCGTGAGGTCGAGCGCAGGCACCCGGGGGCGACTGCTCCACAGCTCGCGCCCGTCCGGCGTGACCCACGTGTAGTGGTTGTCACGGCACCGCAGCCCGGGGATCGCCCGGAACAGCTTGCGGATCGGTGCGCGCGAGACCGGATCGAGCCGGAACGATCGATCGACCTGCGCGCGCGGCTCGCTGTCGCGATCGTCGCGCTCCCACAGCAGCACGTCGGCGCAGTCCAGCGAGGTGCGCGCGAGCTGCTCGCGCCAGCCGTCCAGCGCGCGCGTGACGAGCTCGTCGGCGTCGATGATCAGGTACCAATCCTCGTGCGGGGACGCGATCGCTTCGGCGTGGCGGAACAGGCTCGTGCGCTTCTCGATCTCGTTGCCTGCCCATGTCGTGGCCGGCCGCACGAGCGTCAAGCCGATGCCGTGCGCATTGCAGACCTCGACGATGCTGTCGACCTCGACGCCCGAGCTGCGCGCCGAGCCATCCGGGAACAGCGCGTAAGCGCCGTCGATGGCGACGAGGTGCTCAATGCCTGCGTCGCGGTAGCTGGCGATGCATCCCGCCAACCACGACGGGCGCTCTGCGTACCACGACAAGAGCCCGATCAGCCGCATCGCGCCGCGGCCTCCGCCGGCTCGACCACGCGCGGCAGGCAGTCCGTGTTGCGCACCTGGAGGACTCCCTCGGCATGCTCGTCGCGCCGCCCGAACGGGCCGTCGTAGCGGCCGCTTCCGACTTCCACCAGGATCTCTGCGAGGCACGGGCCGGACTGCTGCCAGAAGTCGACGGTGGTGCCGAAGCGCCCTGCGTTGATCTCCGTCACGCGCGGGCGCCCGTCGGCGTCCTCGCGCGCGTCGACCATCATCACGCCGTGAGGCTCCTCGCCGCCGCTGACGCGCCGTACCGCCTCTTCGCAGACCTCGTCGAGGTCGCGACGCCGCACGATCCGCTGGACGGTCGCGGTCGAGCTGACACCGGCCGGCGAGCGTGCCGCGCCGAGCAGCCGCTCGCGCTCCTTGGCCGCGCTGATGACGAGGCGCCCGTAGCTGTAGATGCCGGTCCAGGAGAGATCGCGGCCGGGCAGGACCTCCGCCGCCGTCCAGTCGGCCCAGGCGTATCCGCGCGCGGCCCAGTGCTCGATCCAGTGCGCCGCCATCGACGCGCTGGCCGTCGGCAGCGCACCGGCCGACCCGGCGCCGTGGCGCAGGCGCAACCAGATCGTCCCGTGGCGGCGCAGCGCCGCCTCGAGCGCCGGAGGCCCGCCCGCGAGCCGATGCGTCGCCGGCGCGAGGTCGCCAAGGGCTTGCGCACACGTCGCCTTGTCCTGGCAGCGGCCGACGATCGCCGCGGGCGGCACCGCGACCGCGATGCCCAGCCCATGGTGGCCGCGCCGACGCTCCGCGACGAACCGGACCTCCGGGTCGGGCTGCGCGTGCAGGAAGTTGATGCCGTGCGCATCGATCAGCCGCTGCAGCTCGTCTTGGTGAGCGTCCCCGTCCGCGGGGCCGGTGCGCAGCGCGACGGTGCGGTCGCAGTCGGACAAGCGCAGCATGTGCGCGTCGACGTCGGCGCCGAGCGTGAAGTGACCGGCAGCCCACAGGCACCGTGCGACGTTGTTCGCCGCGTTGCCCCCCGCTCCGAGCAGCAGCACTCTCATCCGAGCCCACCGCCTGGCTGCGCGCATACGTCGACTACCGCGGGGTCCGCGCCCGGTGTATCTGCGGGCCGAGGGATGCGCGGCGCCGAACGTATCACGTCCGCCGGTTGGCGTGGGGGAATCATGGCTTGGGCGGGCGGTCGAGCGTGCGTTCGATTGCCGCGATGCGCGCAGCGATGACGCGCAGATCCTTCCCGACGTCGATCCGCTGGCGGGCGGCGCGCTCGCGCGCGTGGCGCAGCCGCAGCTCGAGCGACAGCAGGCTCCGCTCCGCCGCGCGATCGGCCAGGAAGGTGCGGCGGCGCTCGTGTGCCTGCGCCGTGAGCTGGGCCTGGACGGCCGCGTCGACCGCTTCCGGCTCATCCGCCAGCGCGATCGGTCGGCCGTTGCGGTCGAAGCGGCGATCGACGTAGCCGCGTTCCGAGCGCGCCGCCAGCAGCTGCGGAGCGGCGGTGCGGTCGAGCTCGAAGCCGATCACCCACACGTCGTGGGGCGCGTGATGCGCGTGGAAGCGCGCGACGAGGTCGGCGAGTTCGAGCTCGCGGTCCTGCGAGGCGATCCAGCGGCGATCGTGCAGCGAGACCCAGTGCCCCCGAAACGCGTCGGTCGTCTTGAAGCCCTCGCGCATCGCGTCCTGCAACGTGATCGCGCCGACCTGCTCACGGCGCACCTCGGTGACGAGGATGCGGGCGACGGTGAGCCGCGGTGGGCGTGCGCGCCCGGACGCGGTGCGCGTGCGCTCCCAGGCGTCGAGCTCCTCCGCGGACTTCAGCCGCTCAAGCGGGTAGTCATGGCCCGGCAGGTAGCGGCAGGGGCCCTCGCCGGTTGCTCGGCGGCGTGCCTGGGTCTTGCGGCCTGCCAGCACCTGACGCACCATCGATCCCGGAAGAATCATGCGATCCCCCGTCGCGGCGCTTGCCGACCCCCGCGCCGCCCCCGTGCCAACACGGCCATGAAGCGCAGGTGCGCGGGGCAGCCGACCGCGCCTGTCCGCTCATGGCCATCGGCGGCCGCGGCGCGGCAGCAGCGTGTCCGTCGCTGTCCGGCGAGGTCCGTCTCGCGCTGGCGATGGGGGGAGCAGGATTCGAACCTGCGTAGGCAGAGCCAACGGGTTTACAGCCCGTCTCCTTTAACCACTCGGACATCCCCCCGAGTTGGGAGCGGAAGTGTAGCGGCCGCGCCCGCGTGAGCGGGCGCGGCCGAACAGGCTTTCAGGAGGCGTCGCGGAGGCGCTGTGCCTCGGGCAACGCCTCGAGCTTCTTGAGCGTGTGGTTCTCGATCTGGCGGATCCGCTCGCGCGTCACGTTGAACGCGCGACCGACCTCCTCCAGCGTGCGCGGACGGCCGCCGGAGAGGCCGAAGCGCATCTCGATCACCTCGCGCTCGCGCTGCGGCAGCGCCGCGAGCGCGCGCCGGACGTTGTCGCGCCGGAGGTTCTCCGACGCGAGCTCGAACGGCGACTCGGCCGTCTGGTCCTCGACGAAGTCGCCGAGCTCAGACTCCTCTTCCTCGCCGATCGGCTTCTCGAGCGAGACCGGCTGCTGCGCCATGCGCAGGATGTCGCGCACCTCTCTGACCGAGCATTCGAGCTCGATCGCGATCTCGTCCGGCGTCGGCTCGCGGCCGAGCGTCTGGACGAGCTGGCGCTCGACGTGGACCACCTTGTTGAGCTTCTCGACCATGTGGACCGGGATGCGTATGGTCCGGCCCTTGTCGGCGATCGCGCGCGTCACGGCCTGGCGAATCCACCAGGTCGCGTACGTCGAGAACTTGTAGCCGCGCCGGTAGTCGAACTTCTCCACCGCCCGGATCAATCCGAGCGAACCCTCCTGGATCAGGTCGAGGAACGTCAGCCCGCGGCCGAGGTACCCCTTCGCGATCGATACGACGAGGCGCAGGTTCGCCTCGATCATCTGCTGCTTGGCGCGCATGTCGCCGCGCTCGATGCGCTGCGCCAGCGAGACCTCCTGGTCGGCCGTGAGCAGGTTCACGCGGCCGATCGACCGCAGGTAGAGCCGCAGCGAGTCGAGGCTCGGCTCGACCGTGAGGTCGATTTCCGGGCGCTTCGCCGCGTTGCCGTTGCGCTGCTCGGCGCGATCGCCGCCCTCGGCGGCCCCGCTCTCCGGCACCGCCGGCTTGCCGTCCGCTTCGACGACGTCGATCCCATGCTCCTCCAGGTGCGCATGCAGCTCCTGCACCTGCTCCTTCGTGACCTCGATCTCCTCGAGGCAGGTGCCGATCTCCTCGTAGGTCAGGTATCCCCTCTCCTGACCCTCGGCAATGAGCGTCCGCAGCTCCTCCATCTCAACGATGGGAGCATCGTCCGCCAACAGGACTCCAGCCTTCTCCCTCACGTGTGCCGTTCCTTCGAGACGCGATTCGGACCCGCGCGAGGCGAGCCCCCCTCTCCTCACTGCACCCCGCAAACTGCACTCTGCTTCCGCGACGTCTGCCGCGATTGGCTCAAGCCTTCATGCTCTCCCGCCCGAGGACGCGGAGGCGGCTTGCAACCTGCGCGGAGTGATACCACAAAGGCGGCCGGCCGCGGCCCGCTCGATTGCGGTCGCTACCCTGTGGCGCGGAGGTTCCCTGCTCATGTCGGATTCCCGCAACGTCAGCATCGCCCCGCCAGACGTCCAGGCACAGCTCCCGACGCTCCCTGTGAGCCTCTCGCGCGTCGGCGTGACCGGCGTCGAGAAGGTCATCCGCATCAAGCAAGATGGCACCGAGCAGCTCTTCGCGGCTCAGCTGGAATGCTTCGTCGACCTCGGCCCGCGACAGAAGGGCGCGCACATGTCGCGCTTCGAGGAGGTCGTCAACGAGGCGATCGGCGAGGTGATCCTCGGCGAGGCGACGTTCAAGGCCGAGACGCTCGCGCAGCACGTCGCCGAGCGCGTGCGCGACCGCCAGGGCGCGCGCCGCGCCGAGGTCACGATCGCCGCGCGCTATCCCGAGCACAAGCCGGCGCCCGTCTCCGGGATCCCGACGCAGGAGATCTACACGCTCTACGGCTCCGCGGTCGCCTCCGAGCTCGGCACGCGCCGGCTCGTCGGCGTTGCCGCCGCCGGCATGACCGCCTGCCCGTGCGCCCAGCAGCTCGTCGCCGGCTCCGCGCGCGAGCGGCTTGCCGAGGACGGCTTCTCCGACGGGGAGATCGAGCGGATCCTCGATCACGTCCCGGTCGCGACGCACAACCAGCGCGGCCTCGGGACGCTCCACATCGGGTGCACCGAGGAGTGCGAGGACGAGATCGAGGCGCGCACGCTGCTCGACATCGTCGAGGGCTCGATGTCCTCGGAGATCTACGAGCTGATGAAGCGCAGCGACGAGGGCGCCGTCGTCGAGAAGGCGCACCGCCGGCCGCGCTTCGTCGAGGACTGCGTGCGCGAGATGATCGGCGGCGTGATCGAGCGCTTCCCGGCGCTCGCCGACGCCGCGTTCGTCTCCGCACGGCAGGAGAACCTCGAGACGATCCACCAGCACAACGTCGTCGCCGAGCGCTTCGGGCTGCTCGGCGAGGTGCGCCACGAGCTCGACACCGGCGAGCCCTCGCAGTTCCACGTCTCGCGCCGCGCCTGGCTCGACGCCGCGGTAGCCGGCAGCTGAGCCCGATGGAGCTGCCCGCGAGCATCCACGTCGAGCGCCTGCACGGCACCGACGCGGAGGCGGTGCTCGTGCTCGTGCTCCTCACCGCCTGCGAGACGGCGGACACGGGCCGCTCGGACTGCGAGCTGGCCGACGTGCTCGAGCAGTGGCACCAGGATGGCGTCGAGCTCGAGCGCGACGCATGGATCGCCCGCGACGCCGGTGGCGACGCAGTCGGCTACGCGTTCGTGCACGGCGGCCGCGCGGACGTTCAGGTGCACCCGCGCGCGCGCGGCGTCGGCCTCGGCACGCGACTGCGCAAGCTCGTCGAGGAGCGCGCTGCCGAGCGGGGCGTGCGCGAGCTGGTGCAGGTCGTGCGCGGCGGCAGCCGGCCGGCCGACCGGCAGCTCGAGCGCACCGGCTATGTGCCGATCCACCACGCCTGGCGGATGGAGCGCCCGCTCGACGTTGCGCCGGCGTCGCCGCACTGGCCGCGCGGGATCACGGAGCGGGCGTTCGACGGTGACGGCGACGGTGCCGCGGTGCTCGCGCTGCTCGAACGCTCGGCGGCGCGCGGGCCGGATGGTCGGCCGCTCGCGCTCGACCGCTTCCACGACGAGCACCTCGCCGTGGACCGCCTCGATCCGGAGCTGTGCGTGCTCGCCTACCGCCGCGACCTGCTCGTCGGCGCGGCGATCTGCGAGACCTGGGACGAGGTCGACGGCACGATCGAGCAGCTCGCCGTCGATCCACGCGAGCGCAGCCGGGGGATCGGCCGCGCGCTGCTGCTCGCCGCCTTCGAGCGTCTGCGCGAGCGCGGGCTGAACGCCGCCGTGCTGCACGCCGGCGCCGACGAGGCGCGCGAGCCGCCGCTCTACGCCGCGGCCGGGATGCGCCCGGTGTGGCGCCAGACGAGCTGGCGCAAGCACCTGTTCTAAGCCCTCCTAGGCTTGGCTGCCGGCGCGCGCGCGGTCGCGCTCGCCGAGCCGGCGCCGCACGCCGAGGAAGTAGTCGGCGCCCGAGACGACGGTGACGGCGACGGTCAGATACACAAGGGCGTCGACCCACGCCGGCGTCGGCGAGCCGGCGGCGATCAGCGCGAGCACGGCGGCGATCTGGAAGCACGTCTTCGCCTTGCCGAAGAGGCTCGCGGGGATCACGACGCCCTGCTGCGTCGCCGCCATCCGCAGCGCGGTGACCGCGAACTCGCGCGCGATGATGAGCATCGCCACCCACGCCGCGAGGCGGTGCAGCGAGACGAGCGCGACGAGCGCTGCGACGATCAGCAGCTTGTCGGCGATCGGGTCCATCAGCTTGCCGAACGTCGTGACCGCATTGCGCGTGCGCGCGAGATAGCCGTCGAGCAGGTCGGTGAGCGAGGCGACGACGAACACGATCGCGGCGAACAGGTCCCCGTTCGGCGTCTCGTCAAGCAGCGCGACGACGAGCACCGGCACCAACAGGATGCGCAGCACGGTGAGGACGTTCGGGACGTTGACCGGGAACATCGACGCCCTACGCTACCCGACGCGCTCCCGCACCCAGGCGCCGAAGGCCGTTTCGGACAGCTCGCGCGCCGCAAGTCGCTCGAGCGTCGTCGCGATCTCGTCCTGCCCGCCCGGCGGCGGCGTCCAGCGCCCGCCGTTGCGGGCGATCAGCTCGAGCATCGCCAGCAGCGCGACGCGCTTGTTGCCGTCGGGCAGCGGGTGGTTGCGCACGAGCCGCGAGCACAGCACGGCCGCCTTCGCCGCCAGGCCGGGGTAGCGGTCGCGCCCGCGGCCGTCAGCGGCGAACGGCGCATCGAGCGCCGACCGCGCGAGCGACAGGCGGGTGGCGCCCACAAGCGCCTCCGCCGCCATGCCCAGCACCGCCTCCCCGATGAGCAGCAGGTCCTCCAGCTCCAGCTGTTCCATCGCGGTTTCACGGTATCAAGCCACCTCACTACTAAACTACCCCGATATGAATGTTCCAAGGTGGGTATACTGCTTGGTGGGATGCCGAAGACGATGACGCTGCGCCTGAGCGACGAGCAGGCGACCGATCTGGAGGCGATGGCCCGCGTGGACGGCGTGCCGGTCTCGGAGGCCGTGCGCGTCGCGATCGAGGAGCGCATCAAGGCGCGCCGCGGGGATCGCAGGTTCCAGGCGCGGCTGCGGCGGCTGATGGTCGAGAACCAGCGCGCGCTGGAACGACTCTCCGAATAGCCTGCCACAGCGGGGATTTCGCCCGCACGGGATGATTGGCCGGTGCGGGCGATGGTGCTCGACGCTCCGGGACGGCCGCTGCGTGCCGCCGAGCTGCCGGATCCGGCCCCCGGACCCGGACAGGTGCTGCTGCGCGTGCGCGCCTGCGGCGTCTGCCGCACCGACCTGCATCTGCGCGACGGGGAGCTGGCGCCAGGGCACCTGCCACTCGTGCTCGGCCACCAGATTGTCGGCGAGGCGATCGCCGGCGAGGCCGAGATCGGCGCCCGCCTTGGCGTGCCGTGGCTCGGCTGGACGTGCGGCATGTGCCGCTTCTGCACCAGCGGACGGGAGAACCTCTGCCGGCAGGCACGTTTCACCGGCCGCGACCTCGATGGCGGCTTCGCCGCGCTCGCCGTCGCCGACGCGCGCTTCTGCTTCCCGCTCCCCGCGCCGGCCGACCATCCCGATCTGCAGATCGCGCCGCTGCTGTGCGCCGGCCTGATCGGGCATCGTGCGCTGCTGCTGGCCGGCGACGCCGAGCGGATCGGGCTCTACGGCTTCGGCGCCGCCGCGCACATCGTCTGCCAGGTCGCGGTCCACGAGGGCCGGCGCGTGTTCGCCTTCACACGCGCCGGAGACGAGGCGGGCGCCGCCTTCGCGCGGGGGCTGGGCGCCGAGTGGGCCGGCTCCAGCGACGAGCGGCCGCCTGAGGAGCTCGACGCCGCGATCATCTTCGCGCCGGCGGGCGGACTCGTGCCGGTGGCGCTGCGAGCGGTCGCCCCCGGCGGCAGCGTCGTGTGCGCCGGGATCCACATGAGCGACATCCCCTCGTTCCCGTATGAGCTGCTGTGGGGGGAGCGCGTGCTGCGCTCGGTCGCCAACTTGACCCGCGCCGACGGAGAGGCCTTCCTGCAGCTCGCGCCGCGGATCCCGATCCGCACGCACGTGACGCGTTACGCGCTGGCGGAGGCCGAGCAGGCGCTCGCCGACCTGCGCGCCGGGCGCTTCGAGGGAGCGGCGGTGCTGACGCCCGAGTAGGATCCGTCGCCATGCCCCTGATCCCCATGGTCATCGAGCGCACCGCCCGCGGCGAGCGCGAGTTCGACATCTACAGCCGGCTGCTGAACGAGCGGATCATCTTCCTCGGCTCTGCGGTGGACGACCAGGTCGCGAACCTGGTGGTCGCGCAGCTGCTGCACCTGGAGTCCGAGGATCCCGAGAAGGACATCTCGATCTACATCAACTCGCCCGGCGGCTCGATCTACGCCGGGCTTGCGATCTATGACACGATGCAGTTCATCAAGCCCGACGTCTCGACGATGTGCGTGGGGATCGCGATGTCGATGGGCTCGCTGCTGCTGACCGGCGGCGCGAAGGGCAAGCGCATGGCGCTGCCCAACAGCCGCATCCTGATCCACCAGCCGTCCGCCGGCTTCGAGGGCCAGTCGACGGACATCGAGATCCATGCGCTGGAGATCCTCAAGACGCGCAAGCGGATCGACGAGATCTACGCCCACCACACCGGGCAGAGCGAGGAGCAGGTCCACACCGACATGGAGCGCGACCGCTTCTTCACCGCCAAGCAGTGCGTCGAGTACGGCCTGATCGACCGCGTGATCGAGAAGCACTGACCGCAGTCAGCCGGTCGCGGCGCGATCCTCCTCCACGGCCTCGACGTGCGTGACGGGCAACCCGAACCCGCGTGCCTTGCTGACGAGATCGAGATGCAGCCAGCGCGAGACGCGGCGCGGCAGCGTTGAGATCACGATCTCGTCGTAGCGGTCGCGGTTGACGGCATCCGCGATCGCCATCAACGGCTCGGCGTCGCCGACCTCGCCGGTCACCGGCGTGCCGGCCGCCTCGCTCAGGAACGGCAGCGCCTCCCACAGCCCGCGTGCGGCCTCGCCCGCATCTCCGTCCTGGGGGTCGACGACCTTGTGCAGCCCGTGCGGATGCGCGGGCACGACGAGATGGAAGCTCACAGGACCGCGCACGGCACGCGCGCGCACCGCATCCGCAAGGCCCCGCGTCGCCGCCATGCGGTTGGCGACGAGCAATACGCGGGCCGGCTCTGGCATGGCGCACCTCCTGGCTCGGAAGCTGATGCCGTGAGTCTTCCCCGCGCGGGGACGCGCCACGCCTCAGCCCACGCGCGCCGCCCCGCTGTAGACGTTCACGCGGCCGCGGCGCGCGAAGCCGCAGAGCGTGAGGCCGCGGTCGCGGGCGAGCTCGACGGCGAGCGACGTGGGAGCGCCGACGCCCACGAGCACGGGCGCACGGGCGAGCACCGCCTTCTGCACGAGCTCGAACGAGAGCCGGCCGCTGACGCACAGCAGCGCACGCTCCAGCGGCACCAGGCCCGCCTCCAGCGCCCACCCGATCGCCTTGTCCATCGCGTTGTGGCGTCCGACGTCCTCGCGCACGCAGCGCAGCGTGCCGTCGGCGTCAAACAGACCGGTCGCGTGCAGGCCGCCGGTGCGCTGGAACTCCGGCTGCACGAGCCGGTCCGGCAGCTGTGCGAGCAGCGCCCGCGACACGATGAGGTCCGGCGGATCGAGCGCCAACGGCGGCGCGTCGACGGCAACCTGCTCCAGCGCACCCTTGCCGCACACCCCGCACGACGAGGTCGTGTAGAAGCGGCGCACGCCCGGGTCGCGCAGCAGCGGGCCGCGCACGTCGACCGTGTTGGCGGCGAGATCCCGCGGCGGTCCGACGTGCGGCCAGCGGTCGATCAGTCCCTCGCCGAGCAGGAAGCCGGCGGCGAGGTGCTCGTCGTCGCCGGGTGTGCGCATCGTGATCGCGAGCGGCTCGCCGTCGACGCGGATCTCCAGCGGCTCCTCGACCGCGACGAGGTCCTGCTCGCCGTCGCGCTCGATCGCCGCGTGCATCCCGCGAATGCGCACCTCGGCTGCGCCGTCGGCCATCGCAGGATCGTACGCGTCCCCGCTGGGAGCGGCCATCTCCAGCCGCTACGGTGTGCGGGCATGCGCCGAATGCGTGGCTTGAGCCTGCGACTGATCGTCGCGATCGGCCTGCTCGCCTGCCTGCACCTTGCCGTCTTCGTCACGCTGCTCATGACGCTCGGCGGGCTGCGCGACGCCGGCCGGCGCGCCAACGCCGCCGTCCACGCAGCGTTCGCGGCCGACGACGCGCGCCTCGCGCTCGCGCGCTGGCAGGTCACGACGGGCGCCGATCCGCGCAGGGTGCGCATCGTCGACAGGCGCCTGCACACGCTCGCCGTGCAAAGCCGCGTCACCCGCCAGCAGCAGCGCGACCGCGCCGTCGCGCATGCGCGGCTCGCCTGGATCGCCGGCTTCACCGGGGTCTGCGCGACGCTGCTGTGCGCGATCGGGTTCCTCGCCTACACGCGCCGCGCCATCCTCGTGCCGCTGCGCAACGTCGCCTCGGCGGCGCGTGCGCTCGCCGCGGGCGATCTGCGCGCACGGGTCCACGACCACGGCGGCGGCGAGGTCGCCGAGCTCGCGCGCACGTTCGACCAGATGGCCGCCTCGCTGCAGGACAGCCGCGCCGCACTGGAGCGCCAGAACGCCGAGCTCGCGTCGCAGAGCGTCGAGCTCGTCGACGCCGTGCGCTCTGCGCGCGAGGGCGCGAGCGTCCTGCGCGCGGTGCTCGACACGACGCCGGACGCGATCGCGCTGCTCGACGCCGCGGGAGCGGTGCTCGTCGACAACCCGCCGATGCGCGCGCTGCGCCGGTCCTTCGGCACGCGCGCGACCGCGCTCGACGAGACCGGGACGCTCGTGCCGCTCGATGCCGGCGATCGCCAAGCGGAGCGCCGCGATGAGATCGTGCTCACGGGCACGCGACGGGCGTTCGCGCGCTACGCGGCGCCGGTCCACGACGGGCGCGGGCGGCAGATCGGCCGCCTGCTGGCGCTGCGCGAGATCACCGGCGAGCGCGAGGCCGAGCACGCGAAAGAGGACTTCTTCGCACTCGTCTCGCACGAGCTGCGCACCCCGTTGACGGCGATCCTCGGCTACGTCGAGCTCGTGCTGACCGAGGAACGCCTCGACCCCGAGCACGCGCGCCACCTCGCAGTCGTCGAGCGCAACGCGCAGCGCCTGCTGCGACTTGTCGGCGACCTGCTGTTCGGCGCTCAGGTGGAGCGCGGCTCGCTGGCGCTCGAGCCGGGCAGCGTCGACCTCTCCCAGCTCGTGCGCGACGCCGTCGCGCTCGCGCAGCCGCGTGCGGCGGAGGCCGGCATCGAGCTGGCCGAGGAGGTCGTCTCGCTGGCGCCGTGCCTCGGCGACCGCGACCGCCTCGCGCAGGTGCTCGACAACCTGCTCTCGAACGCGTTGAAGTTCACGTCCCCGGGCGGACGCGTCGACGTGCGGCTCGCGACGTGCGCCGGCAATGCCGAGCTGACGGTCGCGGACACCGGTGTCGGCATCCTCGCCGACGAGCTGCCGTACCTGTTCGATCGCTTCTACCGCGCGACCAACGCGACCGCCGGCGCCGTGCCCGGCCTCGGCCTGGGCCTGATGATCGCGCGGGCGATCGCCGAGAGTCACGGCGGCACGATCACGGTCGCCAGCGATGTCGGCCGCGGCACGACGTTCACGGTCGTGCTGCCGCTGCGGGCCGCCGCGCATCAGCCGCCGCCGACGCTCGGCGGCGCGCCTCATCCCGCCGGCGGGCGATATCTGTAGCCGAAGCCGCGCACCGTCTCGATCGGCGACATCGCCGCGTCCCAGCCGAGCTTGCGTCGCAGGTAGCCGACGTAGAGCTTGACCTGGTCGCTGCCGAGCGTCTCGCGATCGCCCCAGACGAGCTCCAGCAGGCGATCGCGGCTGAGCGTCTCGCCCGGATGGCGCACGAACGCCGACAGCAGCTTGAACTCCAGGCGGGTGAGCTGCACGACGCGGCCCTCGACCGTCACCTCGCTCGCGCGGTAGTCGACCCGCACGGCGCCGTCCTCGTAGGGTGCGCGCACCTCCGGCGGGCCGCTGGTGCGACGCAGCAACGCCTCGACGCGGGCGAGCAGCTCCTGGCGACCGAACGGCTTCGTGACGTAGTCGTCGGCGCCGCTCTTGAGTCCGCGGACCTTGTCGAGCTCGCCGGCGCGGGCGGTCAACATCAGCACCGGAACGTCGCTCAGGTCGCGGATCCGCTCGAGCGTCTGCCAGCCGTCGAGCTCGGGCATCGTCACGTCGAGCACGACGAGGTCGGGCCGCGTGCTCTGCAGCAGGTCGAGGGCCTGCAGGCCGTTCACCGCCTCGGTGACGCTGTGCCCGGCGCGCTCGAGCAACACGCGCAGCAGCTGCCGCACGTCATCCTCGTCCTCCGCGACGAGCACCTCTCCTGCCTTCACACTCCGCTTCCTACCAAAGCACGCGCAGCCCCTGAAGGCTCGCGCATCGTGTTGGCGTCCGCACGCTCAGGCGAGTCGTGCGGCAAGCGTCCGTGCACCCATGTGCGCAATCGCCTGGATCGAGATCTGCGGGTTGACGCCCGAGGCGGTCGGGAAGGCCGAGCCGTCGAGCACGTGGAGGTCGCGCACCTCCCACGTCCGGGCGTCGGGGTCGCAGGCGGACGCGGCCGGGGAGCCGCCCATGCGCGCGGAGCCCATGATGTGGAAGGAGCCGAGCTGGCAGCGTCCGGCCGCGTAGCCGCACGCGTCGGCGTCGCGCATGAAGCGCTCGCGGCTGCCCGCCGCGCCCGCCGCGCCCGGGTCGTAGGCGACCCAGTCGCTGTGCGAGGAGAAGACCCGCTGCGCGCCGGCGGCCTCGTGCATGCGCGCGGCGCCCTCGATCCCGACGCGCAGGTGGCGAACGTCGTAGTCCGAGAGGCGGTAGCGGATGACCGGCTCGCCGGCGCGGTCGACGCGCACCTCGCCGCCGTCGCGGTCGCGCAGCAGCACGCCGAACGCGGTCGTGTGCGCGATCGCCTGCATCAGCTCGTGGTGGTCGCGGGCGTTGCGCCAGGGCAGGAACGGCACGGACAGATGCGGATGGCCGGCGGCGGTCTCGTACTTGACGCCGTAGCCGTCGTCGAGGTTGCGGTGCTCGTCGGAGTAGAGCGCCTGCATCGTCCCCTCCCACGGGCGGATCTCGTCGTCGTAGATGCCCCAGACGGCGGTCGCGGGATGCAGCCGCAGGTGCTTGCCGATATTGGGGTTCGCGAGGCCCGAGCGCTTCAGCAGCGCGGGCGTGTGGAGCGCCCCGCACGCCGCGACGACGGCGCGCGCGCGGACCGTCAGGCGATGGCCCGCCCCAGCCGTGCCGGTCACCCCGCGCGCGGCGCCGTCCGCGATCGTGATGCGCTCGACGTTCGCGCCAACGACGATCCGCGCGCCGCCCGCGTGCGCGTCGCGCAGCCATGTCTTCACGGTGGACTGCTTCGCGCCGCGGCGGCAGCCGAAACCGCAGTAGCCGCAGTCCCTGCCCTGGTCGCAGGCGCTGCTGACGTTGCGCGGCATCGCGTCGAGGTGCCAGCCGAGCGCGAGGCAGGCGTCGCGCAGCTTCTGCTCGCGCGTGGAGGGTTCGTTGTGCTCCTGGTTGACGCCGAGCCGCTCGCAGACCGCGTCGAGGCTCGCGACGTACTCCTCGCTCGCGAACGCCGGCACGCCGTGCGAGGCCCACTCGGCGCGCACGTCGTCCGGCGTGCGGAACGAGGTCGAGTAGTTCACGAGCGTGCCGCCGCCGAGCGCGGAGCCGGCGATCAGGCCGACGCTCTGATCGTGCGTCGCCGCCGGAGCGCCTGCGTACATCGTCGTGAGCGCCTTCAGCTCGGCGCCGTCGAAGTCCGCGTCGTCGTAGTAGCCGCCGCGCTCGAGCACGATCACGTCGAGTCCGGCGGCGTTCAGCACCGCCGCCGCGACGCCGCCGCCCGCACCCGATCCGACGATGCAGACGTCGCAGTCGAGCGTCGTGTCCTGCGTGATCGCAAGCGGCGTCAGCGCCTTCGGCGGCGCGTCCGCCGGCGCGCCCAGCGGGCCCGGATAGCCGATCGCCTCCCACACCGGGCTCGGCCCGCCATCCGGCGCCGGCAGCCCGTAGTAGGTCAGCAGCGCAGCCTTGCGCAGCGCGTGGAACGCGGCGCGACGCTGCGGCAGGCGGCTGTCGCACCAGCTGAGCAGGACCTGTTCGCGACGCTCGCGCGGCAGTGCGCTGAAGCGCCGCCAGCCACCGCCGCCGACGGCGCTCAGCAGCGCGGTGTCCCACAGCCCCAGCAGCTGCTTGAGCTCGCGCTGCGGGCCGCTGCGCGGATCGCGGTCCACGAGCGCCAGCACAGCGTCAGGGACGCCCAGCTCTGTCGCGGTCGGCAAGCCGGGGGTCGAGGGGCAGAACGTGTCGCAGATCGCCTCGAGCGAGCGCCGCTGGCGCGCCGTGAGCCGCATCGGCGCAGCGTAGCCCTGCCGCGCGGTGTGTGCGGCAGCTCCCGTCTAGGACGGAGCAAGCGCGGCCGTCAGCTCGCGCAGCGTGGCGATCCTCGCGATGCCGGGCGACGGGCCGCCGGCCGCGGACGCCCCGTCGCTGCCGCGGTCGAGCCAGATCCCCCGCAAGCCGGCCGCGGCCGCGCCTTCCGCGTCGAGGTCGAGGCGATCGCCGACGTGCGCCGCCGCGGCCGGCTCGACCCCGAGCCGCTCGCAGGCGAGCAGGAAGATCGCCGGGTCCGGCTTCGCCAAGCCCACTTCGGCGGAGGCTACGAACACGCGGAAGCGGTCGGCCAGACCGATCGCGGCGAGCTTCGCGCGCTGCGGCTCGCCCTCGCCGTTCGTGACGACCGCGAGCCCGACGTCGGGGTGCAGCGCCGCGAGCGCGGCAAGCGCCGGGCCCACGTCGTCGAACGCCGTCCAGCCGGCGCGATAGCGCTCGAGGTAGGCGCCGAACCAGGCGTCGGTCGCCGCATCCGATGGCTGCGCGCGCCCGAGCGCCGCATGCAGCCCGCGCACGCGACGACGCCGCTGCTCGATGAACGAGATCCGCCCGCTGGCGTACTCCTCGTAGTGACGCGCCTCGAGCCGCTGCCACTCCTGCGCCAGCGCGTCGTGCTCGGCCCCCGTCAACTCTGGCAGCACCGCAGCCGCGTGCGCCATGAAGCCGGCGCCGCGCGCCGCGTCGTGGTCCATCAGCGTCCCGTCGAGGTCGAACAGAACGGCCTGGAGCACGTCCGCTGCGCGTCTCAGCCGAGGACCGCGCCGAGGCGGCGCTCGAGCGCGTCGCCGAGCACCTGACGCACCGGGCCGTCCTCGAAGCGCTCGACGAGCGCGGCGAGAAAGCCCTCGATCACGAGCCGCTTGGCGGCGTCCTCGCGCAGGCCGCGCGAGCGCAGGTAGAAGAGCTGCTCGGGATCGATCTGGGCGATCGCCGCGGCGTGCGTGCAGCGCACGTCGTTGGCTTGGATCTCGAGGCCGGGGATCGCGTCGGCGTGCGCCTTCTTGGAGAGCAGCAGGTTGCGCGACTCCTGGAAGGCGTCGGTCTGCTGGGCGCCGGGGTCGACGATGATGTTGCCGCGCCAGACCGCCTCCGAGCGTCCCTGCAGGACGCCGCGGAAGGCGAGGTCGGAGGTCGTGTGCGGGGCAGCGTGCTCCTGCGTCGTGTCGAAGTCGACGTGCTGGCGGCCGTGACTCGCATACGCGCCGGTGACCTTGCCGTCGGCGCCAGGACCGGCGAGCTTCGTCTCCATCCGCACCTTGCCGCGCGCCGAGCCGAAGCCGAGCGCGACCCAGTCGAGCGCGCCGTCGCGAGCGACCTCGGCGCGCTGGGTGCCGAAGATCCAGCTGCGCTCGGAGAGGTCCTGCCCGCAGACGAAGCGCAGGTTCGCGTTCTCGCCCACGATCAGCTCGACGACCGTGTTGACGAGGCTGTCGCGCTGCGGGTCGCTGGAGACGTACTGCTCCCACACCTCGGCCTGCGCGCCGCCGTCGACGACGATCAACGAGCGCCAGTTGAGCACCGTCCGTTCGGCATCCTGCACGACCGTCACCAGCACCGGCCGGTCGAGCACGACGCCGGGAGCGACATGCACGAACAGTCCGCCCGCAAAGCCCGCCTCGTTGCGCGCCACGAACGCGTCGTCGCCGGCGACGATCGTGCCGAGATGCTGCTCGACAAGCTCCGGATGCTCAGCGGCCGCGCGCTCCAGCGACGTGACCGTCACCCCGTCAGGCAGCCCCTCGGGCACGACAACCGTCGTGGCGTCCACCTGCGTCAGCACGTACGGCGCCTCGAGCCCCTGGAACAGCGGCACCGCACGCTCGACCGCGCCGGCATCCCCGTCGCCGGCGGGCGCGTATGCCGCCAGGTCCAGCGACGAGATGTCCGTGAACTCCCAGCCTGTATGGCCCTTGAACGAGGGGAGGTCGAGCGAGGCGGCGAGCGACGCCGCACGAGCGCGACGGTCAGCGAGCCAAGAGGGAGACGGCGTTTCGAGCGTAGTAGTCATGGGACTCCAGGGACGATCGGGTGAGCTGGGGGATGGATGCGGGATGCCTGGCAAGGACGCAGGGAGCGTGGCGTGCTTCGCACGCGAGCGACCGAGGACGCCGCCAGGCGCCCGCAGCCGCCCCCAGGTCACCCGATCGAGCCCTCCATTTGGAGCTCGATCAAGCGGTTCATCTCGACGGCGTACTCCATCGGCAGCTCCTTCGTGATCGGCTCGATGAAGCCGTTCACGATCAGCTTGGAGGCCTCCTCCTCGTTGATCCCGTGCGACTGCAGGTAGAAGACCTGCTCCTCGCCGATCTTCGAGACGGTCGCCTCGTGGCCGACGTCGACGTCGTCCTCGCCGATGCGGATCGTCGGGTAGGTGTCCGAGCGCGAGTGCTCGTCGAGCAGGAGCGCGTCGCAGACGACCTTCGACTTGGAGCCGTGCGCGCCCTTGGCGACCTCGAGCAGGCCGCGGTAGGAGCCGCGCCCGCCGTCCTTGGAGATCGACTTGGCGAAGATGTTCGAGGTCGTGTTCGGCGCGGCGTGGACGATCTTGCCGCCGGCGTCCTGGTGCTGGCCCTTGCCGGCGAAGGCGATCGAGAGGATCTCGCCGTGCGCGCGCTCGCCCATCAGGTAGACGGACGGGTACTTCATCGTCAGCTTCGAGCCGAGGTTGCAGTCGACCCACTCGACGGTCGCGTCGGTCTCGGCGACCGCGCGCTTGGTGACGAGGTTGAAGACGTTCTGCGACCAGTTCTGCACGGTCGTGTAGCGGATCCGCGCGCCCGGCTTGGCGATCAGCTCGACGACGGCGGAATGCAGCGAGTCCGAGCTGTACGTCGGGGCGGTGCAGCCCTCGACGTAGTGCACGTAGGAGCCCTCGTCGGCGATGATCAGCGTGCGCTCGAACTGGCCCATGTTCTCCGTGTTGATGCGGAAATAGGCCTGCAGCGGCATCTCGACGTGCACGCCCGGCGGCACGTAGACGAACGAGCCGCCCGACCACACGGCGCTGTTGAGCGCGGCGAGCTTGTTGTCGTTGGCGGGGATGATCGTCGCGAAGTACTCGCGCACGAGCTCCTCGTGCTCGCGCAGCGCGGAGTCCATGTCGAGGAAGACCACGCCCTGCTTCTCGAGGTCCTCGTGGATCTGGTGGTAGACGACCTCGGACTCGTACTGCGCGCCGACGCCGGAGAGGAACTTGCGCTCGGCCTCGGGGATCCCGAGCCGGTCGAACGTCTTCTTGACGTCGTCGGGGACGTCGTCCCACGAGCGCTCGGCGCGCTCGGAGGCGCGCACGAAGTAGTGGATGTTGTCGAAGTCGACCTCCGCCAGCATCGGCGAGCCCCACGTCGGCATCGGGCGGGCGAGGAAGTGGTCGAGCGCCTTGAGGCGGAAGTCGCGCATCCACTGCGGCTCGCTCTTGAACTCGGAGATCTTCTCGACCAGCTCGCGCGTGAGGCCCTTGGGCGCCTTGTAGAGGTAGTTCTCGGCGTCGTGGAAGCCGAAGCGCTCCTCGTAGTCGGCGTTGATCCCCTTCAGGCCCTCCTGCTCTGCAAGTACCTCGGGCGTGGCCATGTCAGTCAACCTCCAGCTTGATCAGGTCGTCGTCGATGACCACGGAGAACGTGTCCACCGGGGCGTAGGCCGGCAACGTCAGCGGCTTGCCGGTCTTCAGGTCGAAGCGCGACCCGTGGCGCGGGCACTCGATCGTGCAGGTCGCCAGGTCGAACGGGCCCTCGGCGAGCGGACCGTCGTCGTGCGAGCAGCGATCCTCGATCGCGTACAGCCTGCCGTCGCAGTTGAAGACGCCGATCTCGAGGTCGTCCCACTCGACCAGGCGCATCGCGCCGGGCGGCAGTTCGGAGAGTGAGCAGACGGTGATCGTCTCGGGCAACGGAGAAGTCCTAGTGCAGTGATCGGATTTGCACTGGAAGTGTAGCGAGCACGGGCCGAGGAGCCCGGTCAGGCCCTATGCGGCCTCGTCGGCGTCCGGCCATGCCGCCGCGCCGCCGAGCGCGGCGCTCTTCAGCACCTTCAGCGACAGCAGCGCGCACTTGATGCGCGTCGCGGAGATGTCGATGCCGAGCAGGTCGAGCACGAAGGACTTGTCGAGCTGCAGCAGCTCCGGGATGGGCATCCCCTTGACCTCGTCCGAGCTCAGCGAGGCCGCCGCCTGCGAGATCGCGCACCCGTGCCCCGAGAAGCGCACGTCCGCGACGCGGCCCTCGCCGTCGAGCGCGAGCTGCACGCGCAGCGTGTCGCCGCAGAGCGGGTTCGTGTCCTCGAACTCGAGGTCGGGGCGCTCGAGCTCGGGCTGCGGCGGAGACCAGTTCCGCGGCCGCTTGTAATGCTCGAGAATCTGCTCGCGATAGAGGTCGTCCATCCGACTACACCCTATTCATGTGCCCGCGAGCGCCGATCGTGATCGCACGCTGACCAATCAGGGCACACCCGACATGTCGGGGACCCGCTGGCTGTGCTTCGACACACTTTACTTCTGGGAAACGCACCAATACGCTATCCATGGCTGGCAGGGCTCGCGCTCTGCCATGCCTGCCGCCTTGATGCGCTCGCGGGGACGCGAGCAGAAGCAGCGGCGAACCGGCGAGGGCCGTCGCGACCACGGCCCTCGCCGCATTTAAGGGGTGCGGGTTAGAGCTGCAGGACGCGGCGGACATCGTGGAGTCCCTCGATCAGGGCGTCGACGTCCGCTCTTGTCGTGTGGGCGGCGAAGCTGGCGCGGGTGGTGGCGGGGACGCCGAGGCAGCGCATCAACGGTTGGGCGCAGTGGTGGCCGGCGCGGACGCAGACGTTGGAGCGCCCGAGGATCTCCGCGACGTCGTGCGGATGGACGCCGTCGAGCGCGAAGGAGACGAGCGCGCCGCGGTGCTCGACCGACGGTCCGTGCCATGTCAGGCCCGGCACCTCGCTCAGGCGCTCGAGCGCGTAGGCCGTGATCTCGGCCTCGTGCGCATGGACGGCCTCGACGCCGAGCGCGTCGAGCCAGTCGACCGCCGCGCCGAGCCCGGTCGCCTCGACGTAGGGCGACGTGCCGGCCTCGAACTTCCACGGCAGGTCCTTCCACGTCGAACGCTCGCGCTCGACCGTCGCGATCATGTCGCCGCCGCCCAGGAACGGCCCCATCGCCTCGAGCAGCTCGCGCCGGCCGTAGAGCACCCCGACGCCCGTCGGTCCGTAGAGCTTGTGGCCGGTGAAGCCGTAGAAGTCGGCGCCGAGCGCCTTCACGTCGACCGGCAGGTGCGGCACCGCCTGCGCGCCGTCCACCACGACCACCGCCCCGGCAGCGTGTGCGCGCGCGGCGATCGTCTCGATCGGGTTGCGCGTGCCGAGCACGTTGGAGACGTGTGCGACCGCGACGAGCTTCGGCTCGCGCGCGAGCAGCGCGTCGAGCGAGTCGAGGTCGAGACGGCCGTCCTCGGTCAGCTCGACGTACGCCAGCTCGGCGCCGACCTCCTCGGCGAGCAGCTGCCACGGCACGATGTTCGAGTGGTGCTCCATCGGCGTGAGCACGATCGTGTCGCCGGCGCCGACGTTGCGACGACCCCAGGCGTACGCGACAAGGTTGAGCGCCTCCGTCACGTTCTTCGTGAAGATCGTCTCCGCCGGCGTGGAGCCGATGAAACGGGCGATCCGGCCGCGCGCGCCCTCGAAGCGCTCGGTCGCCTCCTGCGCGAGCGTGTACACGCCGCGATGGATGTTCGCGTTGTGCAGGCGATAGGACGCGTCGAGCTCCGCGAGCACGACCTCCGGCTTCTGCGCGGTCGCGCCCGAGTCGAGGTAAACGATCCGCTGCCCGCCGATCTCGCGCTGGAGGATCGGGAACTGCGCCGCGACCGCGGCGGGGTCGAAGGTCGAGGTGGCCACGCTCACGCTCATCGCTACGCGGCCGCGGCCTCCACCTCGTCCTTGATCCAGCCGTAGCCCTTCTCCTCGAGCACCGTGACCAGCTCGGGGCCGCCCTGCTTGACGATCCGGCCCTGGTACATGACGTGCACGTGGCTGGGCTGCACGAGGTGCAGGATGCGCTGGTAGTGGGTGATGATCAGCACGCCCATGTCGTCGCCGGCGACCGCGTTCACGCCCGCGGAGACGACCCGCAGCGCGTCGATGTCGAGCCCGGAGTCGGTCTCGTCGAGGATCGCCAGCTCGGGCTTCTGCAGCGCGAGCTGGAGGATCTCCATGCGCTTCTTCTCGCCGCCCGAGAAGCCCTCGTTCAGGTAGCGCGTCGAGAACTCCTTCGGGACCTCGGTCAACCGCATCGCCGCCTCGACCGTCTGGCGGAAGTCCTTCAGCGAGACCGGCTCCTCGCCGCGCGCGTCGCGGTGGGCGTTGAGCACCGTGCGCAGGTACTTCGTGACCGTCACGCCGGGCACCGCGACCGGGTACTGGAAGGCCATGAAGAGCCCCATGCGGGCGCGCTCGTCGGTGTCGGCCGCGGTGATGTCCTCCCCCTTGAAGAGGATCTGGCCCTCCGTCACCTCGAGGTTCGGGTGGCCCATGACGGCGTTCGCGAGCGTCGACTTGCCGGAGCCGTTGGGTCCCATGAGGGCGTGGATCTCGCCCTTGCCGATCGCGAGGTCGAGACCCTTGAGGATCTGCTTCTCGCCGGCGCGGACGTGCAGGTTGCGGATTTCGAGGTCGGCCATGGTCTCCGTCGGAGTCGGGGGAAGGGATCAGACCGCCGCTGAAGCGGCGGGGGAAGCGGAAGCGATCGACGCGCCCTCGCGGTGGGAGAACTCCACCAGCTCGGCAAGCGTCGTGGCCTGCAGCGAGCGAGCGATGCCGCCCTGCACGCGCATCCACAGGAGCTTCGTGGCGCAGTGATGACCGGCGTCGGGCTCGTGCGAGCAGAGCACGCGCTCGGTGTGCTCGGTCACGAAGCAGTCCATCGGCGCGATCACGCCCTCGAGCGCGAGCACGACCTCGTCCATCGTGATCTCCTCGGCGGGCCGCGCGAGCCAGTAGCCGCCGTGCGCGCCGCGGGCGCTCATCACGAGCTCCGCCTTCTTCAGTCGCGCGACGACCTGCTCGAGGTAGGCGAGCGGCAGCCGCTCGGCCTCGGCGATCGCCTTCAGGCTCGTCGGCTGGTCGGGCGACTGGCGCCCCAGCTCGACCATCAGGCGCACGCCGTACTCCGCCTTGGAGGAGAAGATCACGGCTAAATCCTACCAGCGGGGTTGGTTAACCCACCCTCGGGCCCGACGAAGCGGCGCACGCTCGGTCATGATCCAGGGCCGTGAACGCCTCGACGGCCCCCACGCTCGCCGGCTCCGACGAGATCGCGCACGTCGCCGCGCTCGCGCGCGCAGCCGGCCGGCTGGGGATCGACACGGAGTTCATGTCGGAGGGCCGCTACCGCGCCCTGCTGTGCCTCGTGCAGGTGGCGGTGCCCGACGCACAGGCGCCCGACGGCCTGCGCACCGCGCTGTTCGACCCGCTCGCCGCGATCGAGCCCGCACCGCTCGCCGCGGTCCTCGCCGACCCGCAGATCGAGATCGTCCTGCACGCCGCGCGCCAGGACGTCGCGCTGCTGCGCCGCGTGTGGGGCACCGACGTGCGCAACGTCTTCGACACGCAAGTGGCGGCCGGCTTCGCGGGCTTCGGCGCGCAGACCGGCTATGGCAACCTGCTCGGCGGTGCGCTCGGACAGCGCGTCGGCAAGACCGCGAGCTACACGCGCTGGGATGCCCGTCCGCTGACCGAGGAGCAGCTCGCCTACGCGCGCGAGGACGTCCTGCACCTGCTGGCGCTGAGCGACGTGCTGCACGAGCGCCTCGCGGCGAGCGGCCGGCTCGCGTGGGCGCTCGAGGAGTGCCGCCGGCTGGAGGACGCGACCGACGAGCGCGACCCCGAGACGGCGTACGAGCGGCTCCCGCGCGCGAGCTCGCTCGATCCGCGCTCGCGTGCGGTCGCGCGCGAGCTTGCCGCCTGGCGCGAGCGCACCGCCTCCGCGGAGGACAAGCCCGTCGGCACGATCCTGCCCGACGCGGCGCTCGTCGAGATCGCGAAGCGCCGGCCGGAGCGCACGAGCGACTTGGAGCAGATCCGCGGCCTGCACGGCGGTCATCTGAAGCGGCGCGGCTTGGAGATCGTCGCCGCGGTCGAGCGCGGCGAGGCGGCTGAGCCGATCGCGCGCGAGCGGCGCGGCCCCGGGTCCGAGCCCGGCGACGCGCCGCTGATCGCGCTCGTCGAAGCCGTCATCCGCGCGCGGGCGCTCGAGGCGGGCCTGGCCTACGAGCTGATCGCCTCGCGTGCCGAGCTCGAGCAGATCGTGATCGCCGCCCGCCGCGACGAGCCGGAGCCCGACGTGCGCGCGCTGCGCGGCTGGCGCCGCGAGCTGGTCGGCGCGGACCTCGCCGAGCTGCTCGCCGGTCAGCGTGCGGTCACGATCGCCGCCGGCCGCATCGACGTGACGCCGACCGACTGACGCCCCGCGACACGACGCGCGGAGATGACCCGTGCGAAGGCGATTGTCGTCTTGTGGGATTTTGGTATGGTGCGCGCGCGCCTGGGAAACGCCGTCGTTCTCGACGATGGGGGAGTGAGATGCCGCAGGGAGAGTTCGGCCGCAAGCCACGCCGCCAATGGGCGCCCGACGCGCGTGCGCTCAGTATCGTCGGCGATCGCTGGCTGATGGTGATCGTGCGCGACCTCGCGGCCGGCCCGCTGCGACTGGAGGCGCTGCGACGCTGGCTGCCGGGCGTCTCGGCGGGCGCGCTCGAGGCGCGGCTGGCGCGCATGGCGGAGGAGGGCCTGCTCGATCGCCGCCGGCGCCGGTCGCTGCCGCCGCGCGTCGACCTCGAGCTGACCGAGCGCGGGCACGCGCTGGCGAGCGTGATCGCCGAGCTCGCGCGCTGGGAGCTGCGAGGGCATTGGTCGCGACCCAAAGAGGACGAGTGGGTCGACGTCGGCGCCTGCTTCCGCCTCGCGCCCTTCCTGCAGTCGCCCAAGCGGGCCGACGGTGCGATCGACGGTGAGCTCGCGCTCACGATCCTCGCCGCAGACGGCGACGAGCCCGAGCACTACGCCTTCGTCCGCGACCACGGCCGCGCCAAGATCGAGTACCGCACCGCCCCCGACGCCGACGCCGACGCCACCCTCACCGGCACCCAGGACGCCTGGGTCCAGGCCCTCAGCTCGGGCGACGGCGCGGCGAAGCTGAAGGGAACAGGCGACCAAGCCCTCGCGTCGTCGTTCCTGAAGCTGTTCACGAGCGCCGGCTGAGCCGACGCCGAGTCGGCTCAGCCCTGTGGCAGCGCTAGGCTCGCGCCATGACACACGCGGCGACGTACGAGCTGCTCGATGGCGAGCGTCATCGCCACGGCCGCGTCGAGCACGCCCATCCGCACCATGGCCCGCACACCCACGCCCCGCACGGGCACAGCCACGGCCTGATCGACCCGTCGATCCAGCGCTCGCGCGCAGGCGTGCGCGCAGTGCTGCTCGCGCTCGTCGTGCTCGGCGTCGCCGCGGTCGCCCAGGCCGTCGTCTACGTCGCGTCGGGGTCGGTCGCGCTGCTCGCCGACCTGATCCACAACGCCGGGGATGCGGCGACGGCGATCCCGCTCGGGATCGCGTTCATGCTGCGCAGCCGCCGCGCGGAGCGGTGGGCGGGGCTCGCGGTCGTCGCGGCGATCTTCGCCTCCGCATGCGTCGCCGGCTTCGAGGCGATCGACCGGCTCGTGAACCCGCAGGACGTTCACCACCTCGCGGCGCTCGCCGCCGCCGGAGCGATCGGCTTCGCCGGCAACTGGCTCGCCGCCCTGATCCGCACCCGCGCCGGCCGCCGCCTCGACAGCGCGGCGCTGGTCGCCGACGGTGCGCACGCGCGCGCAGACGCCTACGTCTCGCTCGCGGTGATCGCGAGCGCCGTCGTCGTCGCGATCGGCATGCCTGTCGCCGACCCGCTGATCGGTCTCGCGATCACCTTCGTCATTCTGCGGATCACCTGGCACTCGTGGCAGACCGTCCGCGAAAGCGGATACCACCACGAGCACTAGATGCTCAGGCTTGCTCGCCAACCGCGATCGAGCAGCCGAGGACCGCGACGACGAACTCGGCGAACACCTCGTCGGGGATCGCGCCGGGATCGGCGGCACGCTCGAACGCGAGCCCGTTCAGCGCCGCGCCGACCGCCTTCGCGAGCACCGGTGCCGGGAACCGCAACGTGAACCCGAGCTGTGCCGCCATGCGCTCGAGCGTCTGCGCGAGCGCGTCCTCCACGGCCTTGCGGCGCTTGGCGAACTCCTCTTGGATGTGCGCGTTGCGGGCGCCGAAGGACCAGAACTCGTAGAACAGCAGCGGCCAGTCGCGGTCGCGCTCCAACAGCTCGCGGAAGCGTTGGCCGGCCTGGGCGGCGGCGTCCCCGCCGGCCTCGACGCTCTCGGTCAGCGCGTGCAGCTCGGCGATCCGTGCGGCGGCCTCGCGATCGGCCAGCGCCAAGAACAGCTCCTGCTTGCCGGCGAAGTTCGAGTAGACCGCGCCGGTGGAGAAGCCGGCCTCGGCCGCGATCTCCTCGACGCTCGCCTCGTGGTAGCCGCGCCGGGCGAACACGACCGACGCCGCGGTGAGCAGCAGCTTGCGCGTCTGCTCCTGACGCTCGCCTCGACTCAGAACCTTCGCCATCTTCAAATACCAGCCATTATTCGGATAATGTAGGTTATCTCAGTCCCCGACCGGAAGGGCTGGAATGAGACTCTACGTCTGCTACGGCACGTTCGACCTGCGCCGGGAGGGCGGCCATCCTTGCCGCAACGCCCACGAGGCACTGCTCGCCGCCGGTCACCGCCCGGAGGTCGTCAGGACCTACGGCTGCGTCGCCAACGCCGCGTTCAAGGGACGCCGGGAGGTCAAGCGCCTCACCGGCAACCACGAGGTCCCGACGCTCGTGCTCGACGACGGCACCGTGATCGACGGCTCCGCGCAGATCATCGCGTGGGCCCGCTAGGCGCAGCAGTCGTCGGCGCAGCCGTCTTCGAGTGCGATCGGAGCGGTGCAGCACGAGTCGCCGCGCCATGCGCAGCGTCCCTCCTCGACCGCGACCGCAGCGATCGCGAGCGCCGTCACCGGGTCCGCCCACCACCAGCCGACGAGCGCGTTCAAGCCGAGCCCGACGAGCAGCCCGGCCGAGAGGTAGGCGCACAGCATCGTCTGCCGGCTCTCGCTCTTGGTCGCCGAGGAGCCGAGCGCGTCGGCGACTCGCGCCTTCGCGATTGCGAGCGGCGGCATCGTCGCCAGCGTGAAGATCGAGAGGCCGATCCCGACCCAGCTGACCGCCGGCTCGTCGGCGCCGATCAGCGAGCGGATCGCCTCGACCGCGACGTAGGCGCCGATCGCGTAGAAGGACACCGAGATCAACTGCTGAGCACGGCGCTCGGCGATGGGGGTGCGGGCCGCGAAGCGCCACAGCACCACGAACCCGGCCAGCAGCTCGATCAGCGAGTCCGCACCGAACCCGACCAGCGCGACCGAACCCGCGACGATGCCGGCGCCGATCGAGACCGCTGCCTCGATCCCATGCCAGCCGAGCCCGACCCACGCGAGCAGCCGCGCGCGACGCACCAGCCGCGCCCGCTCCACCGGGCGCGCCGCCGTCGCGCTCGACGCGATCACGGTAGCCATCCCCAAAGCTTCCCGCAGAAGAGAGTCGGAGGCCACCGCGTCCCCCACGCGGTGGCCTCCGAGGCCGCAGGGCCGGGTGTAGCAGCGGCCCTACTGGCGATCGGCGGGAGCGCCTGCCGGCGACAGCAGCCTGGGCGAGGCCCCGGGGTAGAAGACGTCGAGCATCCCTCGAACTCGACGCCTCCGGGTCCACATCCCACCTCCAGGCTGTGCGCGCAGGCACGATCCGCCTTGGGCTGTCGAGGGGAGCACGGTGCGCCTCCATGCGCTGGCCTGAGTGCCTCCGTCGCGAGCGCCCGCCCCGTGCAGAAGGACAGAGGTCGCGAGCCAGTGCACGTGTCGGCTCCCTTTCGACAGGTTCTGAAGACCGGATTGTCGGGCTGCGCACCCTTGCGAATCATCGTATGCGCGCAGCAACGATCCCCCCGATCAAATGTTAACGTTCGGAAAAACGAACAACAATTATCATGCCGATGCGCGTCCTCCAGCGAAATCGCTGGGCACGCGTTTTCCCCCGGCTGCGACCTGCCTCTTCAGCCGATCGCGTGGCGCACGCTAACAGTCCCGGGCGAGCCCCGTCAAGCGTTAATTTGCGATTGGCCTCGCTGTGGCGGGCGACATGCGGAGCTTAGTTCACGAGGATGCTGGAACGTTCATTGTTCGACTTCCTGAAGAACGTCCTGGCGCGTTCGCAGCCCTGGACGCATGTATGACGCGACGGGCCCGGGCCCGACTTGCACCGATTCCGTATCATGGAAACGACGCTCTCGAGCGGAGGAGAAAGCTCATCCCCAGGCCCGCCAGCCATCCGGCACTCGTCCAGTCGGTCGTGCGCAGCTTCGATCTCCTCGAGGCGGTCGCCTCCGCGGACGAGATCGGCCTCGTCGAGCTCGCGCATCGCACCGGCCTGCAGCCGAGTACGACGCATCGTCTGCTGGCGACGCTGATCGAGTGCGGCTACGTCGTCCAGAACCCGCAGACGAGCCGCTACCGGCTCAGCCACAAGGTCGTCGAGCTGGCGGGCGGGCCCGAGCATCGCATCGAGCGCCTGCGCACGAGCGTGCGACCCCACCTGCTCGCGATTCGCGACGCGACCGACGAGACGACGAACCTCTGCGTGCTCGACCGCCACACCGTCGTCTACGTCGACCAGGCCGAGAGCGGCCACGCGGTGCGGATGCTGACGGAGATCGGCCGGCGCGTTCCGGCGCACGCGTGCGGCGCCGGCAAGGTGATGCTCGCCCACCAGGCGAGCGACGTGATCGAGGTGCTGGCGGCGCGCGAGCCGTTCGAGCCGCTGACCCCGCACACGCTGACGACCGCGGCCGAGCTCGACGCCGAGCTGCGGCGCGCACGCGCGGCCGGGTTCGCGATCGACCGCGAGGAGTTCGAGGACGGCGTCGCCTGCGTCGCGGCGCCGATCTTCGGTCCCACGGGCGAAGCGCTGGCGGCGGTCAGCGTCTCGGGACCCGCGGCGCGCTTGATGCGCGCCGACCTCGCGGAGCTCGGTGAGCTCGTGCTGACGCACGTGCGCGCGGTCTCGCACGAGCTCGGCCATCGTCCGGCCGCTGACGTGGCGTCCGTCGCGACGTAAGCGCTCCTGCCGAATCGCACAATCCCGCGCGCGCGGGTTGGCCGCCGCAGCGTTGCCGCACGGGCCCGACCGATGGGAGAGTTCCCAGTGCATGGAATCCACTGCGGCAGCAGGCGAGACGCGCCTGTGGCACCCCTTCGCGGACATGGCGCGCGTGCGCCATGACGAGCTCGTGCTCACGCGTGGCGAGGGCGTCTGGGTCTTCGACGCGGCCGGGCGCCGCTACCTCGATGGGACCGCGAGCCTGTGGTACGCGAACGTCGGCCACGGCCGCCGCGAGATCGCCGATGCGGTTCACGCGCAGATGCTCGCGCTCGAGTCGTACTCGGCCTTCGGCGACTTCGCGAACGAGCCCGCGCTCGCGCTGGCCGCGCGGTTGACGGCGCTTGCACCGGTGCCGGACGGGCGCGTGTTCCTCACGACCGGCGGCGGCGAGGCGATCGACACCGCCGCGAAGCTCGCACGACGCTACTGGTCGGCGCTCGCGCAGCCCGACCGCGTGCATCTGATCGGTCGCTCCGCCGGCTACCACGGCACGAACGGCTATGGCACGAGCATCGGCGGCATCGAGGCCAACCGCGCCGGCTGGGGACCGCTGCTGCCGGGCACCTCGACCGTCGCGCACGACTCGCTGCCGGCGCTCGAGCAGGAGCTGCTGCGCGTCGGCCCGCAGCGCGTGGCGGCGGTCTTCGTCGAGCCCGTGATGGCGGCCGGCGGGGTCCACCTGCCCGTCGAGGGATATCTGGAGGCGGTCGGCGCGCTGTGCGACGAGCACGGCGTGCTGCTCGTCGTCGACGAGGTCGTCTGCGCGTTCGGGCGCCTCGGCCACTGGTTCTCGAGCGAGCGCTGGCAGCTCGCCCCCGACATGATCGTCTTCGCGAAGGGCGTCACGAGCGGCTACCTGCCGTTGGGCGGCGTGATCGCATCCGGGCGGGTCGCAGCGCCGTTCTGGGACGAGCCCGGCACGACGCTGCGCCACGGCGCGACGTACTCCGCGCACGCGACGTGCTGCGCCGCCGCCCTCGCGAACCTCGACGTGCTCGAGCGCGAGCGGCTCCTCACGCGTGGGAAAGAGCTGGAGGGTGCGCTGTACGCCGCCGTCGCGCCGCTCGTCGCGCATCCGCTCGTCGGCGCGGCGCGCGGCGGCGTCGGCCTGCTCGCCGCAGTCGAGCTCGTGCCCGAGCAGCTGCGCGGCGGCGCGACGGTCGCCGCAATCGTCGCCGCGGCACGCCGGCGCGGCGTGCTGGTACGGGGGCTTGGCGCCGGGATCGCGCTCTCGCCGCCGCTGACGATCACACCGGAGCAGATCGCCGTGCTCGGCGAGACGCTGCGCGAGGCACTCGACGAGGTCGCGGCCGCGGCTTGAGCGCGTCGCCCAGCGATTACGCTGAGGCCATGCGCAGCTCCCCGCCGGTCGACGGCACGCCCTTCGCGGCCGAGGTCGTCGTGCGCGGGCGGCGCTTCGCGAGCGAGGAGAGCGGCTTTGCGGTGCTCGACTGCGAGGCCGCGGGGGAGCACGTCGTGCTCGTCGGCCCGCTCGTGCACCTCGAGCCGCGCGATCGCGCGGCCGTGAGCGGCGACTGGGTCACCGATCGCCGCTACGGCCCGCAGGTGAAGGTGCGCGAGGCGCACCCGGTCGCCCCCTCCGACGAGGACGCGCTGCTCGCCTACCTGCGCCGCGTGCGCCATGTCGGTCCGCGCCGCGCCGCCGCGCTGCATGCGAGCTACGGCAGCGACGTGCTCGCGGCGATCGACCGCGACCCCGCGGGCTGCTTCGCGCGCGCCGGACTGTCGCCGAGCCGCGCGGGCGAGGCGGCGCGCTCGTGGGATGCGCTGCGCGCGACGCGCGGCCTGCATCTGCTGCTGGCGCCGCACGGCCTCGCGCACCTCGCGGGGCGCATCCACCGCCACTACGGCGACCGCGCGTATCGGATCGTCGCCGACCGGCCGTATGAGCTGACGAGCGTCTTCGGCGTCGGCTTCCAGACCGCCGACGCGATCGCGCGCGGCGTCGGAGTCGCGGCCGACAGCCCCGAGCGCGCCCGCGCCGCGCTGCTGCACGTGCTTGCGGAGGCCGAGCGCGACGGCAGCACGTGCATGCCGCTCGACGCGCTGCGCGCCGCTGCCGGCGAGCTGCTCGGCCTCGCGAGCCCGCCGATCGCATTCCTGCACGAGCTGGAGCGGCGAGGGGACGTCGAGCTCGAGCCCGAGGATCAGACGACGTGGGTCTACCGCAGCGAGACGGCCGCGCTCGAGCGCGAGCTCGCCGACCGCGTGCGCGCGCTGCTCGACGGCGAGCCGTCGGCGAAGCTGCACCCGCCGCAGGAGCCGCCGGAGGGCGTCCTGCCCGACGGCGGCGAGCTGGCCCCGGAGCAGTGGGCCGGCGTGCGGGGCGCGTTCGCGCATCGCCTCTCGCTCGTGACCGGCGGCCCGGGGACGGGCAAGACCGCGAGCATCCGCATGATCGGCGCGATCGCGGCGCAGCAGCGCGCTTCCCTGCTGCTCGTGGCGCCGACCGGTCGCGCGGCGCTGCGCATGACCGACGCGACGGGCCTGTCCGCCTCGACCGTCCACTCGGCGCTCGGCTGGATCCCGGGCGAGGGGCCGACGCATGACGCCGGCGACCCGCTGCGCTGCGACGTGCTGATCGTCGACGAGACCTCGATGGCGAACCTCGAGCTGCTCGTGACGCTGCTGCGCGCGGTCGGACCGGCGACGCACGTGGTGCTCGTCGGCGACGCCGATCAGCTCGCGCCGGTCGGAGCCGGCAAGCCGTTCGCCGAGCTGGTCGCATCCGAGCTCGTGCCGACGGCGCGCCTGGCGCACATCTTCCGCCAGGCGGCCGGGTCGATGATCGTGCAGGGCGCGCACGCGATCCGCGGCGGCGGCCCGCCCTCGTTCGTCCCCGGAGCGGGGATGCGGCAGGACCTGTTTCTGATCGAGCGCTCCGATCCCGTCGCCGCGCGCGAGGAGATCGTCGGGCTGGTGAGCCGGCGGCTGCCGGAGCATTACGGCGTCGATCGGCTGACAGGGATCCAGGTGTTTGCGCCCGTCTACCGCGGCGAGCTCGGGATCGACGCGCTCAACGGCGCACTGCGCGACGCGTTGAACCCGACGGGCGCCCCGGTCGGCAACGGCCGGCTGCGGATCGGCGACAAGCTGATGCTCGTCGGACGCAACCTGCACGACCTCGGCGTGATGAACGGGACGCTGCTGCGGCTGTTGGAGGAGCTCGACGGCGGGGGCGGCGAGGAGGACGACCCCGGCGGGCTGCTCGTCTCCACGGATGCGGGCGCCGTCGTCGAGATCCCGGCCGCGGAGGTCGGCCAGCTGCAGCTCGCCTACGCCTGCTCCGTCCACCGCGGCCAGGGGATCGAGCTGCCGATCGCGATCGTCGTCGCGCACCCGGGCGCGGGCGGCCGCTTCCTGCGGCGCGAGATGCTCTACACCGCGATCACGCGCTCGACCGTCGCGACGGTGATCGTCGGCACCGCGGCGATGGTCGCCCGCGCCGCACGGACAGCCGACGTCGGGCGACGGCACGGACGCTTGGCAGTGCGCCTCGCGCAAGCGGGCGCCGAGGTTTAACCGCGCCTTTACCCCGGCGGCCGCCGCGGTCACTAGCCTTCGCGCCCGCGTGGACTCGCTGCAAGCCATCGTCCTGGGGGTCGTCCAGGGCCTCACGGAGTTTCTGCCGATCTCGTCCACCGCACACTTGCGGATCGTCCCCGCATTCGCCGGCTGGAAGGACCCGGGCGCCGCGTTCACCGCGATCGTGCAGTTGGGGACGATGGCGGCGGTGCTGCTGTACTTCCGCAGGGACCTGTGGCAGATCGCACGCGCATGGGTCGCCGGGCTGCGCGATCCGTCGGCGCGGCGCACGCTCGACGCGCGCCTCGGCTGGTACATCATCCTCGGCACGATCCCGATCGCGATCCTCGGGCTGCTGTTCAAGCACCCGATCGAGACCGCGTTCCGGAACCTGTACCTCGTCGGGGGCGCGTTGATCGTGTTCGGGCTCGTGCTGCGCTGGGCGGACGTGATCGCACGCCATGAGCGCGACCTCACGTCGCTCGACCAGCGCGACGGCGCGTTCATCGGCGTCGCCCAGGCCCTCGCGCTGGTGCCGGGCGTCTCGCGCTCGGGCGCGACGATCACCGCCGGCCTGCTGCGCGGCCTCGACCGCCAGGCCGCCGCGCGCTACTCGTTCCTGCTGTCGGTGCCCGCTGTCGTGCTGTCGGGCCTGTTCGAGCTGCGCCACGTCGGCGAGCACGGCGGCGCCGCGGCCGTCCCGACCGCGCTCGCGACGTTGCTCGCGTTCGTCGTCGGCTACGCCTCGATCGCGTTCCTGCTGCGCTACATCGCCCACCACACGTTCGAGATCTTCGTCTACTACCGGCTGGTGCTTGGGGTGGCTGTGATCGCGCTGGCGGCGGCGGGGCTGATCTCCTAGCGCTCACGAAGGTCACAGCTAACTGGGGTGGCGTCTCGCGTCGCTCGTGG
>DASRAV010000062.1:0-5450 GCA_035637995.1 Conexibacter sp.
AGTTGAAGCTCATCGCACCGTTGGCCGAGCAGCTCGCCCAGCGCGTGCGCTGGCCGCGGATCGTCAGGCCCGCGTAGCGCGTGCCGGCGAGCGCGGTCGCGCGCTCCAGCCGCGGCGCGACCTCCGCGCGCGCACGGCGCCGGTACCAGCGCTCGAGCGCCGGACGATGGTCGCCCGTCGGCACCAGCAGCGTCTCCCCGCGTCGGTGCACGCGCGTGCGGCCCGGCTCGGCGACGAGCGTGAGCGTCTCGTCCAGGTAGGGGACGGTCGCGCCGCGCGCGACGACGAGCTCGCGCGTGCGCGCGACCTCCGCGACGCGCCGCTCGATCCACGGCGTCAGCTCCCGCACGGCGGCGTGCGCCGCCCGCTCGGAGGCGCGCCGCGGCAGCACGACCTCGACGCCTCCTGTTGGGTCGACATGCACCCGCACGCGCCGCGCGCGGTCGGAGCGGCGGATCGCGTAGGCGATCGGCGGGTCGACGGCGCGGCTCATCCGCTGGAGCGTACGAGGCGCGGCTGATGTCACGCGCGAGCTACGGACTTGGTAGTTAATGCCAATGGCCAGCCGCACCCCCCGGGGGAGGCGTCCGGCGGCCGCACCGACCGGGTCGCAGCCGGAGGCGCGTCGCGCTGCGCGCAGCTCGAAGATCTACGGCGTGCTCAGCGCCCACGAGCACCGCACGGCCGCGGGACTGTTCGCGCTGCTCGTGCTCGTCTACCTGTATCCGGCCCTGCTCGAGGGCCACCTGCTCGCGCCGCTCTCCGGCCTGTTGGCAAACGAAACCGTGCCCTGGATCGGACGCGCGCCGGCCGACCTCGGCCACTACCTCAACACGGGCCTGGAAGACGTCCCGCTCTCCTACTACCCGTGGGACGTGCTCGCGCGCCGGCTGATCCACACCGGCACGTTCCCCGCCTGGAACCCCTACGCGCTCGGCGGGACGCCGTTCTTCGGCAACCCGGAGGTCGCCTGGCTGAGCCCCTTCAGCCTGCCGCTGTGGATCCTGCCGTTGCACTACGGCCTCGGCGTCGCCGCCGCGCTGAAGCTGTGGGTCGCGGGCTTCGGGACCTACCTGCTCACGCGCGAGCTCAAGCTCGGCTTCTGGCCGGCGATGCTCGCCGGCGTCAGCTTCGCCTTCTGCGCCTTCGACATAGCGTGGCTCAGCCATGGCGTGCAGGTGTCGGTCGCGGTGATGCTGCCGTGGAGCCTGTGGCTCGTCGAGCGCCTGATCCGCCGCGGCAGATCCGCCGAGGCGCTCGGACTGACCGGCGTCGTCGCGGTCGTCCTGACCGGTGGGCATCCCGGCACGCAGCTGCACGTGCTCACCGCGACGGTCCTCTACGCGCTGATGCGCGCTGCGCTCAGCACCGACGTCGAGACGCGTGCGCGTCTGCGCCGCCTGGGGCTCGTCGGCGCTGCGCTCGGGCTCGGGACGCTGCTGACCGCCGTCGTCCTGCTGCCCGCTCAGCAGGCTTCGCTCGACACCGCCGGAGCGTTCGCGCGCAGCCAAGGCGCATCCGAATTCCTCGGCTCCAACATGCCGGTCGGCGTGCTGCGCACGGCGCTGTTCCCCGAGTGGTGGGGACGGCTGAGCGAGCTCGTGCTCGCCGGGCCCGCGTACTTCAACGAGCGCACCTTCTACGCCGGCACCGCCGCGCTCCTGCTCGCGGTCGTGGCGCTCCTGTACGCCAACGGCGCGTGGCGGCGGATGGCGCCGTTCGTCGTGCTCGGCGTGCTCGGAGCGGCCGTCGCGGTGCGCACGCCCGTCGTGCACCCGCTCGTGCGACACCTGCCGCTGTTCAAGAGCGTGCAGAACCAGCGCATGCTGCTGTTCTCGCTGCTGGCGGTCGCGGTGCTCGCGGGCTTCGGCCTGCAGGCCGTGCTCGAGAACCCCCGCCGGCCCCGCGTGTGGGGCGTGCTCGGCGCGGCGCTGCTGGCGGCGCCCATCGCGCTCGCGGGGATCGGGCTGGACGGCAAGACCGTGAGCGAAGGGCTCCGCTACGCGCTGCAGCGCTCCGGCGCGGAAAAGCTCCACGCGATCGCGTTCGCCAGCGTCGTCTGGTGGCTCGTCTTCGTGGTGCTGCTGGGAGCGGTCCTGCTGCTCGCATGGCGCCGCCCAAGCGCACGGACGCTGATCGGCGCACTCGTCGTGCTCGTCGCCGCGCTCGACATGATCCACTTCTCCCACGGCTACCAGCCGATGGGACCGGTGTCGAAGGCGATCCCGCCGCGCACGCCGGCGATCGCCTACCTCGAGCGCCACACCGGCGACGGCCGCATAGCGGGCCTTGGAAGCGCGCTGCCCGCCGACTGGCCGACGCTCTACGGGCTGCGCGACGCCGCCGGCTACGACCAGCCGCAGCCGAGCCTGCGCTTCTTCCGCCTGTGGCAGACGATGGAATCGGCGCAGACCGCCGGCGGGCCGTTCCGCTTCGAAGCGATCTCGGGGCCGAGCCTGCGGGTCCTCAGCGTGCTCGGAACGCGCTACGTCATCACGGGCCCGGGCGGGCGCTCTCACTCGGCGAGCTTCCCACGCGTCTATCACGGCAAGGAAGCGGCGGTCTTCGCGAACAGGTTTGCGATGGCACGGGCGATGGTGGCGCGGCGGGTGCGCGTCGCCGGCGAAGACGACGAGGAGATCGGCGCGGTGATGGCGGACGACTTCGACCCGCGGCACGAAGCGGTCGTGCGCGCAGACGAGCTCGGCTCCACCGCACCGTCCGGGAACGGCGGTGGACGCGTCCGCGTCGTCGGCGAGCGCAACAGCGAGGTCACGCTGCATGCCACGGTGCCACGCCGGAGCCTCGTCGTGCTCGACGACGCGTGGGCGCGCGGCTGGAGCGTCCGCGTCGACGGTCGCGCTGCACGCGCGCTGCAGGCCGACGTCGTGCTGCGTGGCGTCGTCGTGCCCGCAGGCGAGCACCGGATCGTCTGGAGCTATCGCGTGCCGGGGCTGCGGCTGGGGTTCGTCCTGAGCCTGCTCGGGCTGCTCGCGACGCTCGGCTGGGGCGGATGGCTCGTGCTGCGGACACGGCGCGGAGGCGGCCGACCCGGGCGCTAGCATCGCGCGCCCGATGGAGTACCCGAGCGAGACGTTCACCGAGGCCGAGCGCGCCCGTCTGGCGCCGCATTTCACCGACCTCGACGGGCCGGTGTTCGGCCTCGTGAACCTGCCCGAGACGGTCAAGGGCGCGCTGTTCGCGCGCTACTCGCGCTACCCGGGCAGGCTGCGGCGGCTGTTCCTCGACGAGTTCGCCGACTCGCTGCCGCAGCAGGGCGGCGCATGGGAGCCGGGCGAGGGCGAGCGCGCGGCGAAGCTCTACGAGACGATCTTCCTCGGCTACGGCGACGACTCGGTCGCGCAGCTCGGCGGCGCGCATGTCGCGTGCGAGTGGGTCTCGAACGTGCTGACGAAGGTGCTGCAGCGGCCGCGGCTCGGCGCCTACCTGGAGCAGTCGACGCGCTACATCGCCTATGACGCGCCGATGGATTCGGCCCCGCCCGCACGGTACCGCTACTACCGCGACCCCGAGCTGGGGCCGGAGTACGAGAGCGCGATGGACACGCTGTTCGGGATCTACTCGGCCGCGCTGCCGCGCGTGACGGCATGGGCGGCCGACGCGTTCCCGCGCGGCGAGGGCGAGCCGGAGGCGGCGCACGCGCGCGCGGTGAAGGCGAAGGCGCTCGACCTGCTGCGCGGGCTGCTGCCGGCGGCCTCGCTCTCGCACATGGGGATCTTCGCGACCGGCCAGACGTACGAGCAGCTGATCCTGCACCTGCTCGCGCACCCGCTGCCGGAGGCGCAGCGCTGCGGGCGGATGATCCTCGCCGCGGTCAAGGCGACGATCCCGAGCTTCGTCACGCGCGTGGAGCGGCCCGACCGCGGCGGCGCGTGGGTGGAGTACCTGCGCACGCGGGAGGCGGCGGGGCGGGCGTGGGCGTCGCGGCTGGGGTTGGACGCCGCCGAGGAGGCGGTCGCCGCCGGCCCGTCGGTGCGGCTGCTGCGCGTCGAGGGCAGCGAGGAGGACCTGCTGGCCGCGCTGCTGTTCGAGGCCTCGGGAGTGCCGGAGGAGCGCGTGGGCGCGGTCGTCAGCCGGCTCGACGCGGGCGCACGGGCGTCGCTGCTGAGCGACCTCGTCGGCATGCGCGAGAACCGCCGCCACCGCCCCGGTCGCGGCTTCGAGGCGCTGCGCTACCGCTTCGAGATCGTCTCCGACTACGGCGCGTTCCGCGACCTGCAGCGCCACCGGATGCTGACGTGCCAGTGGCAGGCGCTGTCGCCGGCGCTGGGAGCGGGGGTGCCTGAGGAGGTCGACCGGGCCGGCGTCGGCGACGACTACCGGCGCGCCCTGGAGGTCTCGCGAGCGGAGTACGAGCGCCTGGCCGAGCGCGGCCTGCGCGAGGCGGCGCCCTACGCCGTCTGCCTCGGCTACCGAATCAGGTACGTGCTCGACCTCAACGCCCGCGCCGCGATGCAGCTGATCGAGCTGCGCTCAGGCCAGGAAGGCCACCCCAGCTACCGCGCCGTCGCCCACGCGATGCACGAGCGCATCGCCTCCGTGCACCCCGCGGTCGCCGCGACGATGACCCATGTGGACCGCACCGCGGAGCCCCGGTTGGAGCGGATCCTCGCGGAGATGCGGACGGCGAAGCGTGCGAGCGGCGCTGAGCGCTCCTGACGGTCCGTTTTCCAACGCCAGCGGCGTCAAGAGCCACGCGCAACCTCAACCGCCTCGGCGAGCACGTCCTCCCACACCGCGAGGTTCGCAGCCACGGTCTGGCCCGCTGCCCACTTGCGCCCGCGCTTGGCGAGCTTTCCGCGGGCCCGCGCGTCGAGCACCAAGCGCTCCAGCTCGCGATACCAAGCGCCGTCAGGCACCAGCCGCCCACCCTGCCGCTCACCAAGCGCCGCGTACGGGCCTATCGGAGAGGCCAGCCAGGAGACGCCGGCGGCAGCGTACTCCTTCAGCTTGACGCTGGAGCGAGCGCGGTTGAACGGTATGTCGTCGAGCGGAGCGATCCCGATGTCGAAGCCCGCGACGTGATCTGCCAGCTCCCCGTACTGCACGAGTCCCTGGCGTCGATAGCCGGCACACGAGAGCCCGAGATCGAGCCCGATGCTCACGACGCGCACATGCGCGTATGCAGCGAGCAGATCCTTCAGGGTCTCGCGCATCCCAAGGGCGAGCAGGTCGTGCCGGTGCTCTGCGCCCACCGTCCAGCCGATCGTCACGGTGTGATCCTCGCGTGGGGGCGAAGTCGAGACCGCATACCGTGCCGGCAGGAAGTTGTCGACGACCCGTACGCGAGCAGCCCCCCAAGCGCAGTACTGCTCGGCCAACGCTGGGCTCGTGGTCGTCACGACATGCGCAAGCTCCAGCATGCGCCGGATGCCTGCGCGAGCGCGCTGAGCCTTCAGCGCGCCCTGCTTGGTGGAGTGCGATATGCC
>DASRAV010000063.1:0-9121 GCA_035637995.1 Conexibacter sp.
CGTGCGCGAGCTGGGCCGCGACGCCGTGATGGTCAACTGCAACCCCGAGACCGTCTCGACCGACTACGACACCTCCGACCGCCTCTACTTCGAGCCGCTCACGCTCGAGGACGTGCTCGCCGTCTGCGAGCTCGAGCAACCGGAGGGTGTGATCGTGCAGTTCGGCGGCCAGACGCCGCTGAAGCTCGCCGCCGGGCTTGCGGAGGCGGGGATCCCGATCCTCGGCACCTCGATCGAGGCGATCGACGACGCGGAGGATCGCGGCCGCTTCGGCGAGCTGCTCGCGCGGCTCGGCTACGAGGCGCCGCCGTATGCGACCGCCCACTCCCCCGAGGAGGCGCTCGCGCAGGCGCCCGAGGTCGGCTTCCCGCTGCTCGTACGACCCTCCTACGTGCTCGGCGGCCGCGCGATGGAGATCGTCTACTCGCTCGCCGGGCTCGAGGACTACCTGCGGCGCGTCGGCTGGGAGCACGGCAGCGGCAAGCAGATCTTCCTCGACCGGTTCCTCGAGGACTCGATCGAGGTCGACGTCGACGCGCTCTGCGACGGGCACGACGTCTGGATCGCCGGGATCATGCAGCACGTCGAGGAGGCCGGCATCCACTCGGGCGACTCCGCCTGCGTGCTGCCGCCGCACTCGCTCGGCGCCGAGGCGCTCGCGCAGATCCGCTCGCACACGGAGGGGATCGCGAAGGAGCTCGGCGTCGTCGGCCTGATCAACGTCCAGTACGCGATCGACAAGGCCGGGCAGCTGTTCGTGATCGAGGCGAACCCGCGCGCATCGCGCACCGTCCCGTTCGTCTCGAAGGCGATCGGGATCCCGATCGCGAAGCTCGCCTGCCGCATCATGCTCGGCGAGCGGATCGCCGACATGGGGCTGCCGGAGGACCCGGTCGGCGACGTCGTCTGCGTCAAGGAGGCGGTGCTGCCGTTCGACCGCTTCGCGGGCGCGGACTCGCTGCTCGGGCCCGAGATGCGCTCGACCGGCGAGGTGATGGGGATCGGCCACGACTTCCCGACCGCCTTCGCGAAGGCCGAGGCGGCCGCCGGCGTGCTGCTGCCCGAGCGCGGGACCGTCTTCATCACCGTCACCGACGGCGACAAGCCGGCCGCCGCCGGCGTCGCGATGGCGCTGCACGGGCTCGGCTTCAAGATCGTCGCGACGAGCGGCACGGCGCAGGCGATCAAGCGCATGGGCATCCCCGTCGAGCCGCTGCGCAAGATCGGCGAGGGCTCGCCGAACGTGCTCGAGCTGATCGAGCGCCGCGAGGTGCAGCTCGTCGTCAACACGCCCGCCGGCACCGGCGCGCGCGTGGACGGCTGGGAGATCCGCTCCGCCGCCGTCGCGGGCGGGATCCCCTGCATCACGACGATGACGGGCGCGATGGCCGCCGCGCAGGCGATCTCCGCGGCGGGGCGCCGTGCACCGAGCGTGATCTCGCTGCAGGAGCTGCACCGCGCGCCGGTCGCGCCGCGGCCGACGACGCCGGTGGCGTGAGCGCTGCCGCCCGCACGCTCGCCCCGCCCGAACGCCGGCGCCTCGCCGTGCTCGAGCGGCAGGAGTACGGCGCCTACGTCGTCCTGAGCTGCGCCGACCTCGACGGGCCGCGGCCGCAGCCCGGGCAGTTCGCGATGCTGATGGCCGCCGAGCGCTGGGGCGGGGGAGACGGCGAGCGGCCGTTCCTGCCACGCGCGTTCAGCGTGATGCGCGTGGATTCCGCCCCGCCCACCCAGGTGCTGCAGTTCCTGCTCGAAGACGTCGGGCCGGGAACGCACCGGCTGTGCGAGCTGCGCGAGGACGACGAGCTGTGGCTGCTCGGGCCGCTGGGGATCGGCTTCGCACCGCCGGACCCCGGCCCGCCCGCCCGCCGCCCGCTGCTCGTCGGCGGCGGCGTCGGGATCGCCCCGCTGGCGATCCTGCAGGACGAGCTCGACGCGGACGCGCCGGCACTGCTGGGCTTCCGCGACGCGGCGCACGCCGAGGGCGCCGCGCTGCTGCGCGCGACGCGTGTCGCGACCGACGACGGCTCCGTCGGCCACCACGGCCTTGTCACCGACCTGCTCGTCGACGAGCTCGACCGCGATCCCGCCGCAGAGGTCTACGCCTGCGGGCCGCCGGCGATGCTGGAGGCGGTGCGTGCGCTCTGCGCCGAGCGCGGCGTGCCGGCGCAGCTCGCGCTCGAGTCCGGCATGGCGTGCGGCTTCGGCGCCTGCTTCGGCTGCGTGGTGCCGACGCGCTCGGGCTACGTGCGGCTGTGCCTCGACGGGCCGGTGCTCGACGCGGCCGAGCTGGAGAGCTGCCTGGTCCCGGGGGCAGGGCATTGAGCACCGTCGACTTCTGTGGCCTCACGCTCGCGCACCCGATCGTCAACGGCTCTGGCACGTTCGACGCAATCGCCGCCCGCCGCGCGTTCGGCGACGCGCTGCTGGAGCGCTTCCCGTTCGCGGCCTTCGTCTCGAAGACCGTCACGCTTGCGCCGCGCGAGGGCAACCCGCCGCCGCGGCTGTGGGAGCTGCCGGGCGGCCTGATCAACTCGATCGGCCTGCCGAACAAGGGCCTCGGCGGCTACCTCGCGCACGATCTGCCGCAGCTCGCGGAGCTGCCGGTGCCGCTGGTCGTCAACGTCATGGGCTTCACGCGCGAGGAGGTCGCGCGGCTCGTCGAGGCGTTCGACGCGCGCGAGGAGGTCGCCGCGCTGGAGCTCAACGTCTCCTGCCCGAACGTCGAGACCGGGCTCGTGATGGGCGCGGACCCCGCTGAGACCGCGGGACTCCTCGAGCACGTGCGCCCGCTCACGCGCAAGCCGCTGATCGTGAAGCTGACCCCCAACGCGAGCGACCCGCCCGCCGTGGCGGCGGCGGCGCAGGAGGCCGGCGCGGACGCCGTCTCGCTGATCAACACGCTCAAGGGCATGGCGCTGGACCCGCGCACGCGCGAGCCGTGGCTCGGCGGGCGCACGGGCGGCGTCTCCGGCGCGGCGGTGCGCGCGATCGCGCTCGCGCAGGTGCACGCGGTCGCGGAGCGCGTCACGATCCCGATCGTCGGGATGGGCGGCGTGCAGCGCGGCCGTGACGCCAGGGACCTGCTGGACGCGGGCGCGACGCTCGTCGCCGTCGGCACCGAGAGCTTCCGCGAGCCGCTCGCGGGCGCCCGGATCGCGGCCGAGCTGGCGCGTCTGCGCCAGCAACCCGAGCGCGATCGCGCGCCGGCGACGGCCCGACCCTGAAGCAGACCTGAAAACGCCTGCAAAGCGATCACATCGGCGGCGGCAGCCTCGATATTGCTCAAGCTCGACTTGAGCTTGAGGCGAATTCGCGGGTTCTGGGTTGATGCGCCACGCGCAAGTTGTAGACTCGCCGCGATGCCGCCGGTCAGTGAGACGCCAACCAAGCATGCGACTGCGCCGGAGCGCTCTCTCATGCAGCGAATGGACGCGCTGCACCGGGCAAACGAGATTCGCAGCGCCCGCGCGCAGCTCAAGCGCGACCTCAAGGCCGGCCGCTCCGCGATCCACGAGCTGCTGATGGAGCCGCCGACCTATGTCGAGACGGCGAAGGTCTTCGACCTGCTGCTCGCCGTGCCGAAATACGGCCGCGTGAAGGCGAACAAGGTCCTCACGCAATGCCGCATCTCCCCGAGCAAGACGATCGGCGGCCTCTCGCAGCGTCAGCGCGCGGAGCTCGTCGCCCTCCTGCGGCGCTAGCGCCGCCGCCTGCCCGCGCGTGGGTCGCGTCTTCGTCATCACCGGCCCCTCGGGCGTCGGCAAGGGCACGCTGATCCGCGGGCTGCTCGCGCGCGTGCCGGAGCTCGAGCTGTCGGTCTCGGCGACGACGCGGGCGCCGCGGCCGGGGGAGCGGGACGGCGTCGACTACCACTTCCTCAGCGACGCCGACTTCGATCGCAAGGTCGCCGCGGGCGCGTTCGTCGAGCACGCCGCCTACTCCGGACGGCGCTACGGCACGCTGCGCTCCGAGCTGGAGCGGCGCACCGACGCGGGCGTCCCGGTCGTGCTGGAGATCGAGGTGCAGGGCGCGCGCCAGGTGCGGCGCACGCTGCCGGGCGCGGTGCAGGTCTTCATCGTCCCGCCGTCCGACGCGGCATTGCGCGAGCGGCTCGTGGGGCGGGGAACCGACGCGCCGCAGGACATCGCGCGGCGCCTGCACGTCGCCGAGCAGGAGCTCGCCGCGCAGGACGAGTTCGACCACAAGGTCCTCAACGACCGCCAGGAGGACGCGGTCGACGAGCTCGAGCGGCTCGTGCGCGCCGAGCTGGCCGCGGCGACCGGCTAGACTTCCCTGCTCACCAGTGAAAGGCCGGCCTTGATCTCTCCCCGCATCGATCGTCTGCTCACCCACGTCGACTCCGACTACGCGAGCGTGATCGTCGCCGCCAAGCGCGCGCGGCAGATCAACTCGTACTACCACAACCTCGGCGAGGGCACGTTCGACGAGTTCCCGCCCCCGATGGTCGAGACGCGCTCGAAGAACTACCTCACGATCGCGCTCGAGGAAGTCGCCTCGGGCAAGATCAAGTACCACTACCGCTAAGCGGTAGGGGTTCGCTCCGCCGGAGCGAAAGGCACGCCATGGCGAGGCTTCTGCTCGGCGTCAGCGGCGGGATCGCGGCCTACAAGGCGCTCGAGCTCGTCCGCCTCGCCACCAAGGCGGGCCACAGCGTGCGCGTCATCCAGACGCCGACGAGCGAGCGCTTCGTCGGCGTCGCCTCCTTCGAGGGCATCACCGGCGCGCCGGTGCTCACGAGCGAGTTCGCGCGCGACCCGCTGCGCGGCGCGTTCCCCGGCGACCCGCTCCCCGCGCACGAGCCGATCAGCCATCTGCAGCTCGTCGCGAACGCCGACCTCCTGCTGATCGCCCCCGCGTCGGCGAACACGCTCGCGAAGCTCGCACAGGGCCTCGCCGACAACCTGCTCACCAGCGCGGCGCTCGCGGCCCGCTGCCCGCTGCTCGTCGCCCCGGCGATGAACGACGCGATGTACGAGCACGCCGCGACGCAGGCGAACCTCGCAGCGCTGCGCGCGCGCGGCGTGACCGTGATCGATCCCGGTGTCGGCCCGCTCGCGTCGAAGGGCGAGCACGGGGTGGGGCGCCTCGCCGAGCCCTCCGAGCTGCTGGCCGCGTGCGAGGCGGTGCTGCTGGCGTCCGCGCTCGGCGGCGGATCGGGATCTGCCGAGGGTGCGCTTGCCGGCCTGCACGTGCTCGTGACCGCCGGCGGCACGCGCGAGCCGATCGACAGCGTCCGCTACGTCGGCAACCGCTCCTCGGGGCGGATGGGCTTCGCGCTCGCGGCCGAGGCCGCTCGCCGCGGCGCCGTCGTGACGGTCGTCGCCGCGAACGTCGCGCTGGAGGCGCCGGCCGGCGCGAGCGTGCGCACGGTCGAGACGGCGGCGGAGCTGGCGGAGGCCTGCGCGCAGGAGTTCCCGCGCTGCGACGTGCTGCTGATGGCGGCGGCCGTCGCCGATTTCCGTCCCGCCGAGCCCGCGGCGAGCAAGCTCAAGAAGGACGCCCCCGAGACGCCCGACGCGATCGCGCTCGAACGCACGCCCGACGTGCTCGCCGGGCTCGCGGGCGAGCGCCGCGAGGGCCAGACGCTGGTCGGCTTCGCCGCCGAGCACGGCGACGGCGCGCTCGCGTACGCGCGCGAGAAGCTCGCGCGCAAGCGGCTGGACGCGATCGTCGTCAACGACATCTCCCGCGCCGACATCGGCTTCGACGCCGCTGAGAACGAGGTCACCATCGTCACGGTCGACGGCGAGCGGCCGGTCGAACGCGCACCGAAGGGCGAGATCGCGGCCGCGATCCTCGACGAGGTCGTGCGACTGCGGGCCGCAGCCGCCGCGCGCTGACCACCGGCCGAGCAGACTGGCCGGGCCGCCTACACTGACTCGATGGCCGACGTGTATCGCCTCTACCAGCAGGGCATCGCGCTGCTCGACGCCGGTGATCATCACCAGGCGGTGATCCCGCTCTCCCGCGCGCGCGACCTCGAGCCCGACAAGAGCTCGATCCGCGAGGCGCTCGGCCGCGCGCTCTTCCACGTCCAGCGCTACGAGGACGCGGCGCGCGAGTTCGCGGCGATCGTCGAGCACGCGCCGACGAACGACTACGCGCTCTTCTGCCTCGGCCGCTGCCTGCAGCAGCTCGGCCGCCACGCCGAGGCGCGCCGTCCGCTCGCCCAAGCCGCCGGCCTGCGCCCCGAGCGCGGCGACTACCGCGTCTACCGCGACCGGGCGCGGGCCGCGGCGGCACGCTGAGCGCGCATGCACCTGAACAGGCTGTAGACCCCCGATCGGCCGCCGCTTACCGTGGGGGCATGCTCGAACCAGCCTTCACACTCAGCGACCCGCCCGACTGGGCGCCGCGGCCTTGGACGGCCGAAGAGCGCCGCGCTCGAACCGTCCCCGCAAAGATCACGGATCCGGAGGAGAGAAAGGCCGCCCTGAAGCGAGCGACCACCGGGTTGCGCACGACCGTACGCATCGAAGAGATCGCCGACACGCTGAGTCGCGGATGGCCGGAACCACTCGATCATTGAATCGCAGCGTAGTCGCGTTCGATGCGCACGACTGGACGACGCCAGCGTTGGCGGTCGTCGACACCAACGTCATCGTGGAGGCGCTGCTCGAAGACGAACCTGAGCATTTCGAATGCGCGCGCTTGGTGCAACGTCTCGACGCGGAGCGGACGACGCTCGTGTTCAGCAGGATGTTAGAGATGGAACTGTGGGAGACCGTCTTCAACATCGGACTGCGGATGCAGCACACGCGCAAACGCCTCCGGCACGTGCGTTATTACGCCGAGGCACGAAATCAGGCGATCGAGCTCCTTGATGGTGCGTTGCGAGGGTGGGAGGAGATCCTCGAATCCGTTCCGTCGATGTGCATAGAGCTCGACGAAGTTGCCGGGATGGTCCCCGATCTCATGCGCAACTATGGCTTCCAGTCTTATGACGCTGTGCACGTCGCGACGCTGCTCGTCAGTGGCGCGAGCGATCTGATCACACGGGACAACGGCTTCGCGGCGCTTCTGCCTGAAGACGCCAGGATCCACACCACGCAGGCACGACTCGCAACGACGCGCGATCGTCGCCGCCGGGCGCTGGCACGGCGGGCGTCTGGGCTCGAAGCGCCGGTCTAGAGGTTGCGCACGAAGCGCCCGATCTCGGCGTCGAGCTCGTAGCCGACCGTCGCCCACAGTCGGCGGGCGACGGCGTCGTCGTGGGCGACGAGCGCGGTGATGCGAACGATGCCGGCTGTACCCAGGCGGCGCTCGCCCTCCCGCACGAGCGCCAGCGCGACGCCGCGGCGGCGGTGCTCCGGATGCACGGCGAGGCGATACATGTTGCCCCGCCAACCGTCCGAGGCGGCGATCAACGCGCCGACGATCGCGTCGTCGAGCGACGCGACGAGCAGCGCGTCAGGGCGGTCGGCCAGCAGCCGCTGCACGGCCACGGCGGAGTCGGGCGTCGACGCATGCCCGCTGCGGGCGTCCGACCACAGCTCCAACACGGCGGGGACGTCGCCTTCGCCGGCCGCTCGCACGACTGCGCTCACGTCGCCGGCGCCGCCTGCCGCGCCTGCGTCGCGCTCAGCACGAGCAGGCCGAGGAAGCGGTCGAGCTCGGTGGGGGAGACGGCGATCAGCGGCAGGTCGGCCTGGATCCAGACCTCGCCCTCGCGCGTGTGCGCGAAGCGCGCGAACGGGATCTGGCGGTTCCAGCGCAGCAGGTCGTGCGGGTCGATGCGGTCGGCCTCGAGCACCTGCGCCTGGGCGCGCAGCAGGCCGTCGCGGATCGCGACGCCGACGTGCAGCGGCCAGCCGCCGGCCTCGACCGTGAGGCCCCACTCGGCGAACGCCACACGACGCGCGTCGCCCTCCAGCGAGGCGATGTAGTCGTCGACGACGGTGCGTGGATCGGCGTCCATCGGCGCCACACGATACGCGCCCGTGTGCAGGCGATCTGCAGGCGGTCCTCCGACGAAACACAGCAGCGGTGCTAAGCTCAGCGCACAGCTTTCGCGCCGGGTCCGCCCGGCAGTCGTACCGAAAGTGGGCGCTCGCCCACTTTTTTTATTGACCACACACCGGCACCGCGAGATTCCCCGATGAGCACGATCCAAGCCGACATCGAAGCGCTGCTCGCACCCGTCGAGCCTGCGGTCGAGGTGCTGCTCGCGGAGGTCGTCGGCGGCGCCACGGTACGGCTCTACATCGACCATCCGGACGGCGTCACGCTCGACCTCTGCGAGCGCGTGACCAAGCTCCTGACGCCGATCCGCGAGCGCTACGGGCTCGAGGTCTCCTCGCCCGGCAGCGAGCGCCCGCTCACCAAGCCGGCCCACTTCCACCGCTTCATCGGCCATCGCGCCCGCGTTCGCACGCGGGATGCGCGCGACGGCCACACGTCGTACACCGGCGAGCTCGTCGGCGCCACCGACGCGGAGGTGACGATCGCTGCGGAGACCGGCGTCGTCTCGATCCCGTATGACGCCATCGCCCGGTCCAACCTCGTCCCAGGAGAGTAAAGGCATGTCGAAGGAGATCCTGGATGCCGTCAGAGGCCTCGCGGCCGAGAAGAACATCTCGAGCGAGAAGCTGATGGTCGCCCTCGAGGACGCGCTCCTGTCGGCGTACAAGAAGACGCCGGGTGCGGCGCCCTACGCCCAGGTCGAGATGGATCGCGAGCTCGGCGACTTCACGGTGTGGGAGCTGAAGATCCCGCCGGAGCTCGAGGAGCAGCTGATCAAGGAGCAGGAGGAGGCGCTCGAGGCCGAGGCGGAAGCCGGGGCCGAGGGGGCGATCGCGCACGTCGATCCCGAGACCGGCGAGGTGCGCGAGGCGCCCGAGCCGGAGCTCGACCTCGAGAAGCTCAAGGAGTACGAGGACCAGATCGAACGCGTCGACGTGACGCCCGAGGACTTCGGCCGCATCGCCGCGCAGACGGCGAAGCAGGTGATCCTCCAGCGCATCCGCGAAGCGGAGCGGGACATGATGTTCGAGGAGTACCGCGACCGCGTCGGCGAGCTGATCACCGGCATCGTCCAGCAGTCCGACTCGCGCTACACGCTCGTGCAGCTGCGCGAGCGCGTCGAGGCGCTGCTGCC